>NZ_CP042301.2:3870000-4470000 GCF_007922615.2 Nitratireductor mangrovi
CCCGGACGGCGCGAAGGTGCTCTATGCGCATCTTGGCGGCGCCCCGGCGATCAATGGCTACGCCTCCTATTACAAGGACGGCTAGCCTCGGGCGGCTTCGCCCCCGCGTCACTCAGGCATGGTCCGGCGTTGTCACCCTCCTCAGGGTCAGGTTGATCCTGCCACCACGTTTCAGCAGATCCGAGGTCGACGGATAGATGCGGTCGACGCCGTGGTAGCAAAGCCGCCCCTTGCCGCCGAGGATGACGACATCGCCGCTGTCCAGCCGGAACGAGACGGTTCGTCCGCCGCGCGTCGTTCCCCCGACGCGGAACAGGCAGGCGTCACCCAAGGACACCGAGACCACGGGAGCGTCGAAATTGTCCTCGTCGCGATCCTGGTGCAGTCCCATTTTCGCTTCCGGGCCATAGAAGTTGATCAGGCAGGCCTCGGGCGGGTGAGGGTAATCTGCGACCTCGTCCCAAAGCGCCAGGAGACGTTCCGGGACGGCCGGCCATGGCTCGCCGGTGACCGGATGCGTTGCCTGGTAGCGGTAGCCGCGCTCGCGGTCGGTCAGCCAGCCGAGCGCCCCGCAATTGGTCATTCGCACGCTCATCTGCTTGCCGGTCTTCGGCATTTCCGGCGTGTAGAGCGGCGCCTCCGCCACCACGGCACGGACGTCGTCCACCAGCGCCTGCTGTTCCGCTGGCGAAAGATGCCCGGGCATGTGGCGCACGCCGTGCGGCAGGACCACCATCGGCCGCTCCTTCGGGCCTATCCCATGAAAAACGGCGAGACCCTGTCCCGCCGTTTTGTCGATGACAACCCGAAAACGGGCTGGCGTCGCCGAAGTCTATGCGTCGGCAAGCTCGGGGATACGCAGCACCTGCCCTGGATAGATCTTGTCCGGGTCGGACAGCATCGGCCGGTTGGCCTCGAAAATGACCGTGTATTTGTTACCTTTGCCTTTGCCATAGGCCTTCTCGGCGATCTTCCAGAGATTGTCGCCCTTCTCTACCGTATGGAAGACCGGCGCCTTGGCCGGCGTTGCCGCCGCCACCAGCTCGGTCATGTCGACGCTGTCGAGCTTCAGTCCGGATTCTGGCGCCACGACCTTGAGTTCGCCTGCCTCGACCTTGGAGATGCCGAGCGTGTTGCCGACCGCGACGACGGCCTTCTCGAACACCGACTGGTCGGAAACCACGCCCTTCAGAACCACCTTGTCGCCTTCGACGGCCACGTCGACCTTGTCGGTGCCGAGCTTGTAGGAATCGAGCTCCTTCTTGACGGCGTCGGCGTCCGGCGCTTCGTCGTCACCGCCGATGCCGATTTTCTTTCCCACAGATTTGACGAAGTCGAAGATTCCCATGGCACCAGGCCTCCACTTGATGTTGCAGCTCGAAAACTTTGCATTTGCCTGCGACAAATGGAAGACCGTGGAGCTTCCGCCGGGCGGTCTCGAATCTCGGCGACCCGCCCGGCGGAACCCGGCCCCCGCCGGAACCCCTATTTGTCGACGCCGCCCCAGATCGCCTCGGCCGTCTTCACCACCAGGTCGAGTTTGCGCTTCTGGTCGTCCTCGGTGACCTTGTTGCCCTCCTCGGTCGAGGCGAAGCCGCATTGCGGGGCAATACCGAGCTGGCCGATATCGGCATGCTTGCCGGCCTCGTCGAACTTCCGCTTGAGTTCGTCGAGCTTCTCCAGTTCACCGACCTTGGTTGTGATGAAGCCCGGCAGCACGCGCTTGCTGCCTTTCGGCAGCAGCCTGAGCGGCTCCAGTCCGCCGGCGCGTTCGGTGTCGTATTCCATGAAGTAGATGTCGACGCCGGTCTTGTTGAAGATCGCGTCGGCAGCCGGGTCGTAGGCGCCCTCGGCGGCGTAGGTGGAGACAAAATTGCCGCGGCACATATGCATGCCGATCAGCATGTCATCGGGCCGGTCCTTGATCGCTTCGTGCATCATCCAGGCATAGCGGTCGATCAGCCAGTCGGGATCTTCGCCCACGGCCTGCTTGTCGGCGCGGTGCTTGGGGTCGCACAGATAGGCAAAAAAGATGTCGTCCATCTGCAGGTAGCGGCAGCCGGCGTCGTAAAAGGCCTTCACTGCCTTGGCATAGGTCTTGGCGATATCCGCGAACAGCACCTCGTCGTCGGCATATTCTTTCGGATGGATGTCGGCCTTGGCGGTGCGGAAATGGCAGCAGGACGGGCCAGGGATCGAGATTTTCGGCGTCACCCCGGTGACCGACGCAACGTAGCTGAAATGGTCCAGCATCGGGTGGTCGTCGGGGAAATCGAGCTTGTCCTTGATCGTCGGAAAGATCGGCCTCAGCTTGACGCCGTGGAACTGCACGCCCTCGTCGCGTTCTTCGAGATCGAAGCCGCTGAGGCCACCCATGAAGTCGTAGTGCCAGAACGAGCGCCGGTACTCGCCGTCCGTTACCGCGAGCAGCCCGGCATTTTCCTGCATTTTCACCGCGTCGCGGATCGCCTCGTCCTCGACCGCTTTCAGTTCCTCAGCGTCAATAGCTTTGTCTTCGTAAAAGCGCTTGCGCGCCTCCTTGACGGCGGCGGGCCGCAACAGGCTGCCGACATGGTCTGCGCGATAGGGCGGTGTGGCGGTGGTGGCTGGCATGATGTCTCCCTGACCCGGCGTTGAGAACACGTCGCGCGTCGGGGAAGCGGTCTGCGGTCGTCACGTCGGTAATCGAAATTCCGTCGCCGTGTATACATTCTGCGGCGAGCCACGATCAACCCGTCGGGCCGCAATATGTCGGAGTTCGACCGGAGAACGCACAGCCTGATCCGGTCTCGTTGGTAGTAGGGCCGGGCATGTTCAAGCCGGGTACGTGCCGCCAAGGCGGCGTTGGCTTTATTCAGTTTCCGAGAATGATATCCATGATGGAGCCGGTCGAGCGGCGTTCGCCGCCGACCTCGGCCTTCGGGCGCGGGATCGAGGCGGTGGTCGAGCGTTCGACCGGTGGTGCAAAGCCGTCCGCATCCCTTTCGCCGACCGAGGTGGTACCGACCGGCTTTACCGGACGCGGGGCGGCTTCCCGTGTCTCGGCGGTCACCGGGCCACGCCAGCCGGCGCCGGGCAGCACTTTCACTGCGACGCCCTTGTGGGCGGCAACCATGAATTCGTGCCAGGCCAGAGCCGGGAGCGAGCCGCCGGTAACGTTCTTCGTCGGCGTGCCGTCGTCATTGCCGAACCAGACGCCGGTAGTGAGGTTTGCCGTGTAGCCGATGAACCAGGCGTCGCGCGAATTCTGGCTGGTGCCGGTCTTGCCGGCCGCCGGCCAGCCAAAGGCTGCGTTTCGCGCGGTGCCCGAGCGCACGGTCTCGGCCATCATCTGGTTCATCATGGCGACGTGCTCGGCGCTGATCACGCGCGGAATCGAGGCCGGCTTGTGCTCGTAGAGCAGCTTGCCGGTCAACGTCTTTACCCGTCTTACGAAATGCACCGAGGGACGATAGCCGCCATTGGCAAAGGGCACATAGGCCGCGGTGATTTCGAGCGGCGTTACTTCCGAGGTGCCGAGAGCGATCGACGTGTTGGCGGCAAGTTTCGATTCGATGCCGAGCCGGCGCGCGGTATCCACGACCGCGCGCGGGCCGACCTCCATGGCGAGCTGGGCCGAGACCGAATTGAGCGATTTGGCGAGCGCGGTGGCCAGCGTGACGCGTCCGTAATATTTGCCGTTGTAATTGTCGGGCGTCCATTTGCCGATCCGTACCGGTGCGTCGTTGCGCATGCTTTCCGGGGTGCGGCCGGCTTCGAGTGCGGCCAGAAACACGAACGGCTTGAATGCCGAGCCCGGCTGGCGGCGCGCCTCCGAGGCGCGGTCGAACTGGCTGTTGGCATAATCGTAGCCGCCGACCATGGCGCGCACGGCGCCGGTTCCGTCTATGGAGACCAGGGCGCCCTGGCTGACCCGGCGCTTGTCGCCGTTTTCGCCGATCAGGCGGCGGATCGACCGTTCTGCGAGCTTCTGCAAGGTGAGGTCGACCGTCGTCTCGACGACGACGTCGGCACGTACATCGCCAATCAGCCCCGGCAGTTCCTCCATGATGCGGTCGGCGACATAGTGCTCCGAACCCGTCCAGTAGGCCGCTGCGCGCGTTGCCGGTGCACTCATGGCGGTCGTCAGCTCGCGGCCGTTGATCAGGCCCTGGTCGTTCATGGCGGCGAGCACCAGCTGCGCGCGCGCCTCGGCGGCCTTCGGATCGCGGGCCGGCGACAGCCGCGACGGTGCCTTCAGGAGCCCTGCGAGAAGGGCTGCCTCCGGCAGCGAGACTTCGCGCGCCGACTTGTTGAAATAGCGCCTCGACGCCGCTTCGACACCATAGGAACCGGAGCCGAAATAGACCCGGTTCAGATACATTTCCAGGATCTGGGCCTTGGTATGCCTGTGCTCCAGCCACAGCGCCAGAAGCACCTCCTGCACCTTGCGCTCGATGGTGCGGTCGGGCTCAAGAAACAGGTTCTTGGCAAGCTGCTGGGTGAGGGTAGAGCCGCCCTGGACCAGACGCCCCTCCACGATGTTGGCGAACATGGCGCGGGCCAGCCCGAGCGGGTCGACGCCGAAATGCGAATAGAAGCGCCGGTCCTCGATGGCGATGACGGCCTGCGGGATGTAGGGCGACATCTCGTGCAGGCCGACCGCCTCGCCGCCTGTCATGCCGCGATTGGCGATTAGGTCGCCATCGACCGCAAGAATCTTGACGTTGGGCGGCCGGTCCGGCACCGACCATGTGGTCGCGCTGGGCATGCGCGCGCCGTAGAAGGCGACCAGCGCCGCGCCCGCGATACCGGCCCAGATGGCAAAGACCAGCCCCCAGTAGGACGCTCCGCGGATGAGCGACCAGATCGCGCCACGTGCGCGCCGGGTCGTCTTGCGGCGGGCGCCGCCGCCCCGAACCGGCGTCTTGCGGTTGCCGCCGGACTTCCCAGTCGCCGCCTTGGAGGATTTCGGCCGGGCCGCGCCACCGGCGGGCGCGCGCCTTTTTGCCCTCGATCCCTCGAAGGTCGGCTCGATCCGCGCTGTTGGCTTTCGCCTCGTCATGAACTGTCCGCCATCCCCGTTCCGGACGCGAATTGGACAGTAGGTTCGGGGGTTTAAGGGCGGGTTAAGCGGCGGTTGGCGGCTGGCGAGGCTCGTTCCGTCTCCCAGGAACGCAAAGAGACAACTTGCCGCCGCCGCGCCTCCAAGCCCGCGCGCAGTGCTAACCTCCGCCTAACCATGTTGCCCGAAGGGCGAAGCCCAACGTCTTCGGCGGGGTCGGCTTAAGCCTTTCGTCGCCGCTTGCGGCTAGATTCCGCCTTATCGGAGAGGGCTCATGCTGCGCGCAAGCGGACATTACGGCGATCGGGTCGACTGGGTCGACCTCGCCAAGGGGTTCTGCATCATCCTGGTGGTGATGGTTCACGCCACGCTCGGGGTCGAGGTCGCCGCCGGCGAGGATGGCTGGATGCACTACGCCGTCGCTTTCGCGCGGCCGTTCCGCATGCCGGACTTCTTCCTGATTTCGGGTCTGTTCCTGGGTCTGGTCATCGACCGGCCGTGGCGGCGCTATCTCGACCGTAAGGTCGTGCATTTCGTCTATTTCTACGTACTGTGGCTGACGATCCAGTTCGTCTTCAAGGCGCCGGGCATGGTAGTGGACGGCGGGTGGAGCGCACCTCTTGAAGCCTATCTCTTTGCCTTCGTGCAGCCGTTCGGCACGCTCTGGTTCATCTACCTGTTGCCGATCTTCTTCGTCTTTACCCGGCTGACAGCAAGCCTGCCGCTCTGGCTGATGCTGTGCTGGGCGGCGGTGATGGAGATCCTGCCGGTACGTACCGGATCGATCACCTATGACGAATTCGCGGGCCGCTTCTTCTATTTCTTCGTTGGTTATGCCTTCGCGCCGCTCATCTTCGCCTTTGCGGAAAGGGCCAGGCGCAATCCTGCGCTGACGCTCATCGCCATAGCACTCTGGGCGCCTGTCAATGCGGCTCTGGTCTTCACCCCGGCGCCGGAGGCGCTGGCCCCGTTCCTGCAGCTTGACATCGGCGATTCAGGCAGCACCGGCGGCATTGCCGAACTGCCGTTCGTGTCGATCGTCCTGGGCACGGTCGGCACCCTCGTTGTGGTTGCGGTCGCCGCCCTGCTGGCGAGCGCTCCCTGGGTGAGATGGCTGCGCTGGCTGGGTGCGCACTCGATCGTCGTCTATCTCGCCTTCTTCCTGCCGATGGCGACGACCCGCCTGGTATTGCTGAAGACAGGCATCATCACCGACGTCGGCACGATCAGCGCGCTCACGACGCTGGCCGGCGTCACCGGGCCGGTGGTGCTTTACGCGCTGGTCAGGCTCACCGGCTACGGCGGCTTCCTGTTCGAGCGTCCGGGCTGGGCTGTGATTGACCGGCCGGTCGCACCGCGTCGACACGTTGCCGGAGCCGGGGCAGACTAGATCGAGGCGTGCGGCCTTCGGGCCAAGCCTCAGCTATGGGCGAAGATGTCTTCTTCTCCCCAGCCCATCAGGTCCAGCCGCGCGCGGGTCGGCAGGAAGCGGAAACAGGCCTCGGCCTCGGCCGTGCGGCCTTCCCGCGCCAGCCGCCCGACCAGCGCTTCGCGCAAGGCATGGAGATGGAGCACGTCAGAGGCGGCATATTCGAGCTGCTCCGCTGAAAGGATCTCGGCCGCCCAGTCGGATGACTGCTGCGCCTTCGACAGCGGTACGCCCAGCAACTCGGCGCAGATGTCTTTGAGACCGTGGCGGTCCGTATAGGTGCGGGTGAGCCGGGAGGCGATCTTGGTGCAGAAAACCGGCTGCGGCATCGCCCCGAAGGCGTTCGACAGCACCGCCAGGTCGAAGCGGGCATAGTGGAAGATCTTGGTGACCTTGCGGTTTCGCAGCAGGCTGACGAGATGGGGCGCCTTCTTCTGGCCGCGGTCGATCTGGACGACGTCGGCGGAGCCATCGCCGGGCGATAGCTGGACGACGCAAAGCCGGTCGCGATGAGGGTTCAGCCCCAGCGTCTCGGTGTCTATGGCGATCGCCTCGACATCGTACCGGGCAAGGTCGGGCAGATCGTTGCGGTGAAAGCGTATGGTCATTGTGCGGCTCCGGCGGCTCAGCGGGCGATGGCGTCGAGAATGCGCGCCCAGGAGCGCTGACCGCCGTGGAAGGACGACATCTCGTATTTCTCGTTGGGCGAATGGACGCGGTCGTCGGGCAGGCCGAAGCCGACGAGCAGCGAGTCCATGCCGAGCATCTTCTGGAAATCGCCGACGATCGGGATCGAGCCGCCCATGGCGATCATCACCGCCTCGTTCGGCCACTCGTCCGAAAGTGCGGCCTTGGCCTTCTGCAGCAGCGGCGAATCGAAAGGAAGGTGGATCGCGGGTGAAGAGCCATGTTCGGTGAAGGACACGGAGCAGTCGGCAGGGATGCGCGCCTTTACGAACTCGCGGAAGGCGGCGCGTATCTTGACCGGATCCTGCCGGTGCACGAGCCGGAACGAGACCTTGGCCGAGGCTTCCGAGGCGATGACGGTCTTGAAGCCTTCGCCCTCGTAACCGCCGGAAATGCCATTGACCTCGGCTGTCGGACGCGCCCAGGTGAGTTCCAGCACCGAGCGCCCCTTCTCGCCGGCCGGTATTGACAGTCCGATATCGGAGAGGAAAGTGTCGGCGCCGCGGCCGAGCTTTTCCCAGGTCGCGAGCACGTCCGCCGGTGTTTCCTCGACGCCGTCGTAGAAGCCCGGGATGGTGACGCGGCCGGTTTCGTCGTGGATGTCGGCCAGCACTCTGGCGAGAATGTGGATGGGATTGGCGGCGGCACCTCCGTAGAGCCCGGAATGCAGGTCGCGATTGGCAGCCTTCACCTTGATCTCGTCGCCGACCAGCCCGCGCAGGGCGGTGGAGATGGCCGGCGTCTCGGCATCCCACATGCCGGTGTCGCAGACCATGGCGAAATCGGCCTTCAACTCGTCGGCGTTGGCCTCGAGGAAGGGTTTAAGCGACGGCGAGCCCGATTCCTCCTCGCCCTCGAACAGGATGGTAACCTTTACCGGCAGGCTGCCGGTCTCGGCCTTCCATGCCCGGCACGCCTCGACGAAGGTCATCAGCTGACCCTTGTCGTCCGCCGCGCCGCGTCCGGTAATGATCTTGCGGCCGGCGCCGTTCTTGACCGCAGGCGCGAACGGATCGTCTTGCCAAAGATCGAGCGGGTCGACGGGCTGCACGTCGTAATGCCCGTAAAAGAGCACGTGCGGCGCGTCCGGCGTGGCACCGTCGTGATGCGCGACGACCATTGGATGGCCTTTCGTATCGCGCACCGACGCCGAGAAACCCATCGATTCGAGGTCCTTGACCAGCCATTCGGCCGCTTCGCGGCAGTTTTTGCGGTATGCCGGATCGGTGGAGATCGAGGGGATGCGCAACAGCGCGAAAAGGCGTTCGAGGCTGGCGTCGAGATCGGTGTCGATCCGGGACAGGACGGAGGCAAGTGCGGGCATGAAGTTCCTCGATCGGCGGGAGTTCTGGAAACGGGCGCGATCCTATCCCCGTCCGGCGGGGAAAGGAAAGGCGTCGAGATGACCACCCCGAGATTTCAGGCGCCGGCGAATTCCAGATCTACGATCGCTACCAATGCGGCAAAGCACAGGGGCAACGGCTCCACCTCTTCCCGGAGGCAGGCCGTAGCGCCATCCTGTGGGACGAGCACCCAGTCGAAGGTCGCAAGCAGGCCTTTCAGCCGACCCAGCATGCCGGACGGCCTCTCGCCGCCGCGCGGCAAGCGCGCCAGTCGGGCGACGGGCTTGCCGCCGGCAAGACAGACGTAAGTGTCGTTGCCGCTGCTGAGGGCTGAGCGGAGGATTTGTTCGGACAGGCCGGCAGGGTCCACGAACTCGGCCAGCGTATCGCCACGAGCCCCGGTCAGGCGGATGCCGGATTTGAGCGCACCGCGCCGCGAGGCGACGGCAACGAGATCGCCGGAAGACTCCTTGAGCCGCCAGGTGCCAGGTTCGCGTGCCGACCAGGTGACCTCGAACGCAGCGCCGTCGGCGCGCCGGCAATGCGCGCCGTTGCCAAGATGTGCCTTTGGCAGATCGAAAACGAAACGAGGCTCCTGCATGTCGCCGTCCTGCTCCGGGCACACCTCATAGCGCACCGCGATTCCCGCGGGCAGGTCAGCAACCGCGGCTCTTTTCTGGACGAAACGAAGGCTTTCGGTCATGGCGCCCTGTATTCTTGGCATGCTGATCGGCCACGGGGCCCAACGAACGCAGGATGCGTCGAATTGCCAATCTTTCCGTTAAACCAACCGACGATGTCGCGCTTCGCGAGGGGGCCGAAACAGTGGCCCGGAAAAGAAAATGGCCACCGTGGTGGAGGGGGGAACCACGGTGGCCTTACTATGTGCGGCAGCCCGGAGAGGGGGGATGCGGCTGCCGCTGTTGTCCGGCGAGGCGGGGGACGGGCCTTTGACCGAACTCGGCAAAAACTGCCGATGCCTTGGAAGATGGTTTTTGAAAATGGCGATTCAAGGGCGCCAACATTACAACTGTGTAACAAACCCGTGAATAACGCGGCGCCGGCCATCTGGCAGGAGGGCGGGGTTCCGGCGTCGTTTCGCATGGATTTCACAGACCCGGCACGCTATCCCTTCTCGCCATGAAAAAAGGCGATCATCTCTTCCTCGTCGACGGCTCCGGCTACATCTTTCGCGCCTATCACGCGCTGCCGCCACTGACGCGCAAGTCGGACGGCCTGCCGGTCGGCGCGGTCTCCGGCTTCTGCAACATGCTGTGGAAGCTGCTTCAGGACGCCCGCAACACGGACGTCGGCGTTACGCCGACCCATTTCGCCGTCATCTTCGATTATTCCTCGAAGACGTTTCGCAGCGAGATCTTCCCCGAATACAAGGCCAACCGCTCGGAGCCGCCTGAAGATCTGGTGCCGCAGTTCGGACTGATCCGCGAGGCGACGCGCGCCTTCGACCTGCCCTGCATCGAGCTGGAAGGTTACGAGGCCGACGACCTGATCGCCACCTATGCGCGGCTGGCCCGCGAGGCAGGCGGCGACGCCACCATCGTGTCGTCCGACAAGGACCTGATGCAGCTCGTGGGCGATGCCGTGTCGATGTACGACCCGATGAAGGATCGTGAGATCCGGGTGCCGGAAGTGATCGAGAAATGGGGCGTGCCGCCGGAAAAGATGATCGATCTGCAGGCCTTGACCGGCGATTCGGTCGACAACGTACCCGGCATACCTGGTATCGGCCCGAAGACGGCGGCGCAACTGCTCGAGGAGTTCGGCGATCTCGACACCCTTCTGGCGCGTGCTGGCGAGATCAAGCAGAACAAGCGGCGCGAAAACATCATCGAGAATGCCGACAAGGCGCGCATCTCGCGTGAACTGGTCCGGCTCAAGGACGACGCGCCGGTGGTCGAGGGCCTTGCCGACTTCGTACTGAGGCCGCCCGACGGGCCGAAGCTGATCGCCTTCTGCAAGGCCATGGAATTTTCGAGCCTGACGCGACGGGTGGCGGAGGCGACCGGCGCCGATCCGAGCGGCATAGCGGCGACGGCACTGGAGATCGAGGCCGGCGCGGCCGCTCACGGGCCGGACGTCGGGGCCGGCAAGGCCGCCGCCAAGGCTCTCGGCGGACCGACCAGACCGGACACGGGCAATGTTTATGCGACGCCCGCCGAGCTTGCCGGGAAACGCGCCGAGATGGCCGGCGCGATACCTTTCGACCGTTCTGGCTACGAAACGATCGTCGATATCAAGACGCTGGACGCGTGGATTGCCGAAGCGCGAGAAGCCGGCGTCGTGGCCATCGACACCGAATCGACCTCGATCGACCCGATGCAGGCGGATCTGACCGGCATCTCGCTCGCCGTTGCGCCGGGCCGCGCCGCTTATCTGCCGCTCGGCCACAAGTCGCGCGACGGCGATCTTCTCGGCGGCGGCCTTGTCGAGGGGCAGGTCTCTCTGCGCGCCGCCCTGGATGCGCTGGCGCCGCTGTTCTCCGACCCAGGGGTGCTCAAGGTCGGCCAGAACATCAAGCATGACTGGCTGCTTCTGCTTCAGCACGGGGTCGCCGTGACGCCGGTCGACGACACCATGCTGATCTCCTACGTACTGGATGCCGGCCTCGGGGCGCAGGGCCTTGAAGCGCTGTCGGAACGCTGGCTCGGACACGCACCCATGCCGCTCAAGGAAATCACCGGCTCCGGCCGCAACCAGCTTCGGTTCGAAACCGTCGAGATAGCCGACGCCACGCCCTATGCGGGCGAAGGAGCCGACGTCGCGCTGAGGCTCTGGCAGGTGTTGAAGCCGCGGCTGGCCGCGGACGGTCTGGTCAGTGTTTATGAGCGTCTCGAGCGTCCGCTCGTCGAGGTGATCGGCCGCATGGAGCAGCGCGGGATCGCCGTCGACCGCCAGATACTCTCGCGGCTTTCCGGTGACTTCTCGCAGACGGCGGCGGCTATCGAGGAGGAGATCTACGAGACCGCCGGCGAGCGCTTTAATATCGGCTCCCCGAAACAACTCGGCGACATCCTTTTCGGCAAGATGGGCCTTTCCGGTGCACGCAAGACGGCGACCGGGCAATGGTCGACCTCGGCGCAAATTTTGGAGGATCTCGCCGCCGAGGGCCACGAACTGCCGCGCAAGATCGTCGACTGGCGCCAGGTGACCAAGCTGAAATCCACTTATACCGACGCGCTGCCCGGCTACATCAACCCGGAAACCAAACGGGTGCACACGTCCTATGCGCTTGCCTCGACCTCGACCGGACGCCTTTCGTCATCGGAGCCGAACCTGCAGAACATCCCGATCCGGACGGTCGAAGGGCGGAAGATCCGCACCGCCTTCATCGCCGAGCCAGGCAACAGGCTGATCTCCGCCGACTACAGCCAGATCGAGTTGCGGGTGCTGGCGCACATCGCCGATATTCCGCAGCTCAGGCAGGCCTTCGCCGATGGCGTCGACATCCATGCCATGACCGCCTCGGAGATGTTCAACATGCCGGTCGAGGACATGCCGCCAGACGTCAGGCGGCGGGCCAAGGCGATCAATTTCGGCATCATCTACGGCATCTCGGCGTTCGGACTTGCGAACCAGCTTTCGATCCCGCGCGAGGAGGCGAGCGCCTACATCAAGAAATACTTCGAGCGCTTCCCCGGTATCCGCGACTACATGGACCGGACCAAGGAACACGCGCGCGAAAAAGGTTATGTCGAGACCATCTTCGGCCGGCGGGCGCACTACCCCGAAATCCGTTCGTCCAACCCGCATCATCGCGCTTTCAACGAGCGTGCCGCCATCAACGCACCGATCCAGGGCTCGGCGGCCGACATCATCCGCCGTGCCATGGTGCGCATGGATGGGGCACTCGCCGATGCGGGCCTAGCCGAGGTGCGGATGCTGCTGCAGGTGCATGACGAGTTGATCTTCGAAGCGCGCGAGGCGGACGTCGACAAGGCGATTCCGGTGATCCGAGAGGTCATGGAGAACGCGGCGATGCCCGCGATCTCGATGGCTGTGCCGCTGCAGGTCGATGCCCGCGCCGCCGACAACTGGGACGAGGCACACTGATTGGAAGCCCTCGGCCCAAGCCTGTCCGCCCTGCTGTCGTTTGCCTTGGCATCGCTGCTGATGGAGCTTACGCCCGGTCCCAACATGACCTATCTGGCCATCGTTTCGGCCGGAGAAGGACGACGCGCCGGCTTCGCCACGGTCGCCGGCATCGCTCTCGGCCTGGCGGTTGTCGGCACGATCGCGGCTTTCGGCGTTGCCGAACTCATCCAGGCCTCGCCGCTTCTCTATGAGGGGCTGCGCTGGGCTGGTATCGCATTTCTGCTCTATCTCGCCTGGGAAGGGTGGCGCGGTACGGGAGACGTCGTGGCGTCGGCGGATGGCCATCAAAGCCGGTACTTCTACCGCGGGCTCATCACGAACCTGCTCAATCCGAAGGCAGCCTTGTTCTACGTCACGGTTCTGCCGACCTTTGTCGATGCTTCCCGCCCGGTTGCGGAACAGACCTTGGCGCTGACCGCTGTTTTTGTGGGTGTGGCGACGGTGGTGCACGCGGTCATCGTTGTTCTCGCGGGCACGCTGGAACCGACGCTGAACGATCCAAGGCGTGAAAAGATGGCGCGCCGCGGGCTCTCGCTGCTTTTGGCCGCGGTCGCCATCTGGTTCGGCTTCTCGACCGCGCAGTAGGGCGATCCCTCAGCGGGCGCGATGGTCGCGCTCGGCGGCCGCACAGGGCGCGCACAGCCCACGAAACTCTATGACCGCCTTGTTGGGCCGGAAGCCGCTTTCGCTGACCCAGCTCTCCAGGCGTTTGCCGACGACCGGGTCGGCGAACTCGGCCACCTGGCCGCATGTCTCGCAAATGGCAAAGGCGGTGATGCCGTGCAGGTGGGAATGCTCTCCGGTGCAGGCGACGAAGGAGTTGAGGCTTTCGAGGCGGTGGACAAGGCCGTCCTTCATCAGGCGGTCGAGCGCCCGATAGACCTGCAGCGGCGCACGGAAGCCGTGCTCACGCAAAAGGTCGAGCAGTGCGTAAGCGCTCAGCGGGCCGGCCGCATCCTCAAGCTTTTCGAGCACCAGCAACTGGTTGCGGGTCAGGCTTGCCCTGGCTGCAATGGTCTGGTCGGTCATGCTCATCGTTGGCACACAATGGCCGGAAAAATTGTCTCTACTGCGGCCTTTGTGCGCCAGCCGGGCCGCGGGCGCAAGCGCACGGAGGCTGGAGATGGGCGCCGGCGGCCGTTGCTCCCAAGGCAAACAGGCTTAACCATTCGTAAAGCGCAATGGGATTATTTGATCTAAACCTGAGCAAGCCCGGACGTGCCATGAACATCGCCCAGTTTCGTATCGAGCCAGATGAGACTGCGCCCGCCGCCGAGGGCAACGACATCTCCGATATCGGCCCCCGCGCCAGCCGGCTCGGAATCGAGATCGCGGATATTGCAGGCATCGTCGAAGATCTGCAGAAGATTGGCCAGAATCAGCAGGAATCAGTACGCGCCGTCGTCACCTCGGCGCGCGAGACAGCCAAGACCAACGAATTGCTCGCCTCCTCCATGGCGGAGGCGCGGACCTCGGCCGAGGAAACGCGTACGGTGCTCAGCACCAGTGCCGACCAGGTCGCCGACACGATCGGAAGCGCCGTCGACCATCTGCAGGGCCTGAGCAACCGGGTCCTTGGCTTTACGACGTCGCTCGACAAGGTCGCCGAAACCATCAAGAAGGTCAGCGACGCCAGCGCCTCCATCAACGAGATCGCGCGCGAGACCCAACTTGTCGCGCTCAACGCCAGCATCGAGGCTGCGCGCCTCGGCGACGCCGGCAAGGGCTTCGCGGTCATAGGCGGCGCGGTCAAGACGCTCGCCGACCAGATCAGCTCCTTTGCCAAGCAGAACGAGGTGAGCCTCACCTCGCTGAAAGGAATACTCGACGAACTGTTCGAGCACAGCCGCGAAAGCGCCTCGACGGCCGAAGCGGCGATCGAATCCTCCGGGCAGGCAGCCGAGTCGACGCGAACGATCCAGTCGCTGGTCGCCATCGTCGAAGGGCTGACCGACAAGATCGTCGGCATGTCGGACCCGGTGCAGCGCAACATCGTGTCGAGCTCGAAGGTGCGCGAGGACCTTCAAAAACTGGCGACGCTCGCTCGCGCCTGCCAGGAAAAGCTGGACGCTGCCGGCGACCGTTCCGAGGCGATCCTCGACATCTCCGAGAATTTCATCCTCTTCATTGCCGAAAGCGGCATCGAAACCCCGGACACGCCTTTCATCAGGCTGGCCCGCGACACCGCCGCCGAGATTGCGGCCCTTTTCGAGCAGGCGGTCGAGGCCGGCGAGGTCGGCATCTCGGACCTTTTCGACGAAAACTACGAGCCGGTACCGGGCACCGACCCGCAACAGGTGTTGACCCGGTTCACGACCTTCACCGACCGCGTGCTGCCGGCAATCCAGGAGCCGATCCTGAAATTCAGCGAACGCGTTGCGTTCTGCGCCGCCGTCGATCGCAACGGCTACCTGCCGACGCACAATCTCGTCTATTCCAAGCCGCAGGGCGACGACCCGGTGTGG
Organism: Nitratireductor mangrovi; assembly: GCF_007922615.2. Lineage (NCBI taxonomy): Bacteria > Pseudomonadati > Pseudomonadota > Alphaproteobacteria > Hyphomicrobiales > Phyllobacteriaceae > Nitratireductor > Nitratireductor mangrovi. Next base: position 3,885,082 of record NZ_CP042301.2, read on the forward strand.
AACGCCGCAAACTGCCGCAATCACCGGATATTCAAGGACCGCACCGGGCTCGGCGCCGGCCGCAACACGCGACCCTTCCTGCTGCAGACCTATCGGCGCGACATGGGTGGCGGAAATTTCGTGCTGATGAAGGACGTATCCGCGCCGATCTACGTTAAGAACCGCCACTGGGGCGGCTTCCGGATCGGCTACAAGCCCTGACGCCGCTTCTCAGGCAATCGCGTTGGTTACGTCGCGTGGTGCCAATAACGCTTCCGCAAGCGCTGTCAGATTGTCGATGACGATGTCCGCTCCGAGCGTATCGGGATCGGCTTCGGCATAGCCGCCGCGCACCAGCACTGATCGCACGCAGGCGTTGCGCGCTGCCTCGACATCAATGGCGCTGTCGCCGACCATGACCGCATTCTCGGGATCAACCGACAACTGCGCGAGCGCGGCGAGCAGCATGTCCGGCGCCGGCTTTCTGGCAAGATCGGCGCGCCCGCCGACAATCACGCCGAACCGGGCGGCAAGGCCGAAATGGTCCATGATGGCGCCCGTCGCGTCCTGCGGCTTGTTGGTGACGAGACCGAGCAGCAAGCCGGCTTCCCGCAGCGACTCCACCGCATCGACCGCGCCCGGCATCAGCACCGTGCGCTCGGTCAAACAGCCTTGATAGGCGTCCATCATCTCCGCGACCGCCTCGTCGAGCGTCTGCCCCTCCAGGGGCTTGCCTGAAGCGGCAAAGGCTCGCTCGACTAGCTTGGCAATGCCGTTGCCTACCATGCCGCGCACCGCGCCGACCGGCAGCGGTGCTTCGCGATGCCCGGCCAGCACCGCGTTGACGGCTGCAGCCAGGTCCGCCACCGAATCGACCAGCGTGCCGTCGAGGTCGAAAAGCACCGCGCGCACCGGCAACCCTATTGCGGTCCGGCTCAAGCGGCGTCCTTCCACTTGATCGAGCAGCCGATCGAGGCGATCTGGTCTTTCGGACCCTCGCCACTGCGCGAGACCTGGAGCATGGCCTCGTAAAGGTCACGCCTGAGATCGGCGGGGCCCTCCTCGCGCCGCGAGGCGTCGAGGCGGCCGCGATACTGGAGCTTCAGGTCGGCATTGAACCCATAAAAATCCGGCGTGCAGGCAGCGCCATAGGCACGGGCGATACGCTGGTCCTCGTCGTAGAGATAGGGGAAAGGGAAGCGATGCCGCTCGGCGAACAGCTTCATGTTGTCGAAGGAATCCTCGGGATAGGCGACGGCGTCGTTCGCGCTGATGGCAACGAAACCGACGCCGTGCTCCTGCAAGTCGTTGGCGTCGCGAACGATGCGCGAGATCACCGCCTTCACGTAAGGGCAGTGGTTGCAGATGAACGCGACGACCAGACCGCCGGGCCCGCAAAGATCGGAGATCTGATGCTGGTTGCCGTCCGTGCCGGGCAGGATGGCGTCGACCGCCGGCCAGCCGAATTCGCAGACAGGGGGTGTGGCGGCCATTTCTTACCTCCGTTCTTGGGATGCGCCCATCACGCGGCCTCGGCGCGCGCCGCGTCCGCCGCGGCCCGGATCGCCCCGATATTCCGGCGGTAGGCTGCTTCCGAACCGCCCTTGAACACCGCCGAGCCGGCGACCAGAACATTGGCGCCCGCGGCGGCAACCAGCGGGGCGGTCTCCGGCGTGATGCCGCCGTCGATCTCGATGTCGATCGGACGCGCCCCGATCATCGCCTTGACGCGGCGTGTCTTCTCCACGATCGCGGGGATGAAGGCCTGGCCGCCGAAACCCGGATTGACCGTCATCAGGAGGATGAGGTCGAGCCGGTCGAGGACATATTCGATGACGCTTTCCGGCGTGGAAGGGTTGAGCGATACGCCAGCCTTCTTGCCGAGCGTGCGGATAGCCTGCAGCGAGCGGTCGAGATGCGGCCCGGCCTCGGCATGCACGGTGATGGTGTCGCAGCCGGCGTCGGCGAACGCGGCCAGATAGGGATCCGCCGGCGCGATCATCAGGTGGCAGTCGAAGATCTTGTCCGTCCGATCCCGGATCGCCTTGATCACCGATGGGCCGAAGGTGATGTTGGGCACGAAGTGGCCGTCCATGACGTCGAGGTGGATCCAGTCGGCGCCGGCCGCGGCGACGGCTTCCACTTCCTCGCCGAGGCGCGAGAAGTCGGAAGCGAGCACCGATGGCGCAATAATGGTTCCAATCGTCATCGCCGAGCGTCTCTTGCCTTTTGCAACACCAACGGCTTGCCGCCCTCCCTGCGCATTGTCAACCGCCGCCGCCACGCGGGTGATGGTGGGCTCTTGCCTTCGATCACGCCGCGCGCCTTAAATGGCGCTCCAAAAAACGGCCCCATTGTTGGGGAACCCATATGACGCTGGGGCAAACTGGGCTTGGGAGTGAATGATGACGTTCACGAAATTCGTTCGGCGTGCAGCCGGGCTGGTCGGCGGTACCGCGCTTGCGGTTGTCCTCGCCGCGGGCGGCACCGCGCTTGCGCGCACCAACTACGCAATGGTGGTGGGCGTTACCGCCTATCCCAACCTTTCCAAGAGCAACTGGCTCATCGGGCCGCGCAACGACGCCATCTTCGTGCGCGACTTCCTGACCACCCAGTCGCACGTGCCGTTCGATGAGGCCAACGTGCTCTTGCTCGCCGATGATGTCGAGGGCGCGCGCGAGCCGACGCTGGCGCATATCCTGTCGTCGCTCGACGAACTCGCCGCCAAGGTCGAGCGCGACGACTTCGTCTATCTTCAGTTTTCGGGGCATGGCTTCCAGCAGACGGCTGCCGACCCTTCGACCGAGACCGACGGGCTCGACGAAATCTTCCTGCCCAAGGACACTGGTCGCTGGGTCGACCGCAGCAAGGGCATGCCCAATGCACTCGTCGACGACGACATCGGCAAGGCGCTGGAAAAGATCCGCGGCAAGGGCGCTTTCGTCTGGGTGGTCTTCGACGCCTGCCATTCGGGCACTGCGACCCGCGCCGCACCGGGTGACGACGTTGTCGAACGCAAGATCGGCCCGGAGGCGGTCGGCATGCCGAGCGAGGTGCTCTACGAGGGCGCCGCGACGCGCGATCTGTCGGGCGGTACGCCGATGAAGCCGGACGCCCCTGTGGAGTTCGGCGATACCGGCTCCGGCACTGGCGAGAAGGGTGGAATGGTCGCCTTCTTCGCTGCGCAGACCAATGAGACGACGCCGGAGATGCCGCTGCCGCTCGGCGCCAAGGATGCGACCAAATACGGCCTTTTCACGCACACGATCTTCTCGCAGATCGGCGCCAATCCGAATGTCAGCTACCGGCAGCTCGCTCAGGGCATTCTGCAGCATTATGTGAGCATCAACCGCAAGGACACCACGCCCCTGTTCGAAGGCGATCTCGACGCGCCGGTGTTCGGAACGGAGATCGATGACGTGGTGCCGCAATGGCCGATCACGGTCAGCGATACCGGCGTGACCCTGCCCGCCGGCGCAGTGCATGGCGTGACCCCCGGTGCCCGCCTGGCTATCCTCGAGACGCCCGGCGCGACCGATGACGAGGCGATCGGCTACCTCAAGGTTACATCGGCACAGAATTTCATAAGCCGGGTAACAGTCGAGGTTCCGGAAGACGCGAAGGACGACGCAAACGAAGACATTGGCCAAGTGGCCAAAACTGCCGCGAGCCCGCTCAAGGTGAAGTCGCCTGGCGACATCCCGGCAACCGCCTATGCGCGCCTGATCACGAGCAATCTGGACTTCACGCTCCGCGTTGCGCGGCCGGCGCCTTCCGAAAACCATCCCGAAAAGCTCGCGCTGGTGAATGAGCAGCTGGACAGGTTGGCTGCCAGTGAGACGGCGCCGTTTCGTATCGCACTGGTCGAGCCGGGCGCGGCGGCCGAGTTGAGGCTTGCCGTGATGGCGAAGGCGGACCTGCCGGATGCGGGTTTTGACGCCAGTCCCGATCCGGTCCTGTGGTTCCTGCCGGAATCCGGGGCGCTTTCGCTGGAGGACGGACGCGAACCGCCTTCGATCGTGATGCAGAGCGACGATGCCGATGCGATCGGCACGACGATCGGCCAATACCTGGCGCGTATCTACCGGGCGACCAATCTCGGCCGCATCGGCCAGGCGTCCGATTTCGCTCCGGGCGAGGTCAGTGCCGAATTCGTTCTGAAACGGGCGGGTTCGGGTGCGACCGAAACGATCACGTCGACGAACATGCCGTTTGCCCAGCCGCCCGACCGCGTGTCGCTACTGGCGACCAACAATACCGGCACGCTGGTCGATTTGAACGTTCTCTACATCGGCAGCGACTACTCGATCACGCATCTGGCCAAGGAGCGGCTGCAGCCGGGCGCAAGCCTGCCGGGCTCGGGTGTGCCTGCCGAAATCCTGGAGTTCACCACCGACAGCTACGGCCTCGAAACCATGGTTGCGGTCTTTACCGAGGCGCTGCCGAACACGCTCACGGAGGACCTCGGGATTTTGGCGCAGGATGGTTTGCGCCAGGTGATGCGCAGCGGCGGTCCAGCGAGCATCGCCGACCTGATCCGGGTCATGGGCAATGCCGGCGCAACACGTGCTGTCAAGCCGCTCGGCGGGATGGCCAAAACGACCCCGCGCGGCTCGGTGCAGCTTCTCCCTGTCCGGACGGTCAAGCCCTGAGGAGCGAGGATGGAGCGCCGGTCTCAACTCCTGTCAGCGGCGATGGCAATGGTGTTGACCGTCGCCGCCGTCCCCGCCCTGTCGGTGGAACCATGCGGGCTCTGCGCTCGCGAGGTCGCCATCAACCCGCCATTGGCCGCTTGCCTGCTCGAGCGCTACGCCGTGCTTGCCACGCGTGGCAACGGCGTCATCGCCGTCGACCTCAGCGATTGCGAAAGGGACCGAGGCATCGTTGCGTCATTGCCATCCGTCGGCCAGTCGACCGAAGACGAGCCGGATCTGCAGTTCATGCTGTCGCGCGCCCAACTCGACTGTCTCAAGACCCAGCTCGAAAAGCCGGGGCTGGTGCGCGATCCGTTGACCCGCATTGATCTGGGTGCCTGCGAATGAGCGGCGAGCGTACCGAACGCAAGCCGGAAACGCGACGCCGGCGCAAGCGGTTGCCGGAGACGGTGACCGCGTTTCCCGACGTTCCCGCTCACGAACTCAAGGAAGAAGCGAACCCTTTCAACGACCCGGACTGGCGCATGCTCGGCTATGCCTGGACCGGTTTCGCCCTCCGTATCGTGCTGGTGCTGGTGACCGTGTTCTCGGTCTACGAATATCTGCAATCGCGCCAGGAAAAACGGGTCGAGCGAACATTGGAGCTGGTGGAACTCTGGGAGCGTAGCGAATACCAGTCGGCGCAGAGGGCCCTGAACCGGCGCTTGAGCGCGCTCAACGAACGCTTCGCGAACCTTCTGCCCACCGATCCCAAGGCAAGCGACCTCACCATCTACTACAAGCAGATCGGCAGCGAGGCGATGAAGGCAAGCGGCGGCGACATGGCCCTGGCGGATTTCCGCGACGAGTTTGATCGCATCGTCTATTTCCTCAGCAGGGTGGGGTTCTGCGTTGAAGGCAATCTCTGCGACCGCTCCGTAGCCGATGCCTATTTCCTCGATTTCGCGAAATCGTTCTGGGGTTATTTCTCAGGCTTCGTGCAGCAGGAACGGCGACGCGGAGCGGTCAATTTCGCCAGTGCGATCGAGGAGTACGTCGCGGTCGAGCGCTGACCCCTTGAAATCGTGAATGTTTCCTGCACCCATTGCCACAACCGGTCTGACAGGGAGGTTGTGGCGGCTGGTGCGACTGGGCAGATACGAACTGCGGCGACTTGCGGCCGCGCCACGCCACGACGCGTGGTGGCGCCTGCCAGCGCTCGTGCTCGCCGTCCTTTTCGTATGCTCGGCGGCTTCCGCGCAGGCGCCCGAGTTTTTCCTCGATCTCGACACGGGCGGCCACCGCGCCTTCATCAAGGATCTGGCCTTCACCCCTGACGGCGAGTTGCTGGTCAGCGCCTCCGACGACAAGACGATCCGCGTCTGGGACTGGCAGGCCGGCGTAACGCTGCGCACAATCCGCGGCCAGATCGGCCCGGGCCATGACGGCAAGGTCTTCGCCATCGCCATTTCGCCCGATGGCGCCAGCATCGCCGCTGCCGGCTGGTTCGGCCCGACTTCCGGGACCGAGCCGCCCTATGGCGACGTGCGCATCTTCGATCTTCGCAGCGGGCGGCTGAGGCAGGTCCTGTCTGGGCATGAATACGCCGTCTACGATCTTGCGTTCTCTCCCGACGGCGAACGGCTGGCCGCCGGAGGCCAGGACGGTTTTGTCTATCTGTGGAAGCGGGACGGGCAGGGCGCCCTGCAGCCGGAAACGCGCCTCGACGCCGATTCCTATCGGATCGAGAAGGTCGCCTTCGCGCTCGGCGGCACCCGTCTTGCCGCGACCACGACCGACTACGGCATCAGGCTGTGGGACTTGGCCGAGGTGGCGGCCATCGAACTCCCGGCGGCCGATATCCTGCAGGACGTGCCGGTGCGTGCGCTGGCAAGCTCCCCCGACGGCGAACGTTTCGCGACCGGTGCCGATGACGGCCAACTGCATCTATGGAGCGCTGCCGACGGCACCTTGCTCGAAACGCTTCCGCCACGGCCGTTCCTTGTCGCCGCGCTGGCGTTCTCGCCGGACGGCCAGCGCTTGGTCGCCTCCTGCGGCTACCGTTGCGCCGACCAAAACAGGGAATCGGTCATCGATCTTGCGGGCAACAGCCACGCGCTGGAATATCGCGGCCATGACGGCACCGTGTTCGCCTCGGCGACGGCGCCGTCCGGTGGCCTCGTGGCCACCGCCGGCGGCACGCGACACGAGATACATCTCTGGAACCCGGCTACTGGGGAACGGCGTGCAACGCTCGTCGGCAACGGCAGGCCGGTGACCGCCTCGGGCATCACCGTGGATGGTGGCGAGATCGCCTGGGGCAACGAACATCCCTGCCCGGAGCGTGTCGCCTGTCCGGAAGTGCAGGGTGACCTCGTCCGCACGCTCCTTTTGCCGACCAAGGATCGCTTTTTCGAGCGTCCGGTACCTTTGCGCGAAGAAGGCGACCGCTTCGCGCGCGCCGTCCATGAGCGAGACGGCTGGACGCTGACTGCGGTAAAGGGCGGCTCGGCGGAGCTGGAGAACGCGGCGCTCGAAATCGCACGCGACGGCTTGGTGGTGGCAACGATCGAGAACGATGCGACGAGCGGCTTCGCGCATGCCGCCTTCACGTTGCTCGCTGACGGCGCCGGCCTCGTCACCGGCGGGACCGACGGTACGTTGACCGAATATGACCGGCGCGACGGCAACTGGCGCGGCGACTTCCCCGACGGGCATACGGGCGAAATCCATGCCATTGCCGAAGCACCAGACGCGGGGCTGCTCCTGACTGGCAGTGCCGACCAGACCATGCGGCTTTGGAACCTGACCACGCGCAAGGTGATCGTCTCCATGTTCTTCGCCGAGGACGAATGGATCATCTGGGTACCGCAGGGCTACTATTATTCCTCGCCCGGCGGCGACGCGCTGGTCGGATGGCATGTCAACCAGGGTGCCGACAGCGAGGCCCGCTTCGTCAAGGCGCGGCAGCTCAAGCAATACCTGTTCAGTCCGGAGATCGTGCGCCGCGCCATCGTGCTCGGCGATGCGACGGCGGCGGTTCGCGAACTCAGGGGCGCCGATACCGAGCTCGCCCGGCTGCTCGAACGCAAGCCGCCGGAATTCGAGATCCGCGTTGTCGAGCAGGACGAGGAGGGCCGGGAAGGGTTCGTCTCGATCGAGATCACCGGCGCGCAGGAAACCGGAACCAGCGTTGCCGACTTCGCGATCACCGCCAATGATCGCCGCATCGACAGCTTTGCGACCCGTTCTGCCTCCGGCGGCGGCGACAGCATCATCATCGAGGTGCCGGTGACGGAGGGCGAGAACGAGATTTCCATCGCCGGTCTGAACGAATTCGGCTACCTCACCGAGCGCGCGGTCAAGGCGATTGGCCGCAGCGTGGCGAAGGACGAGCGGGCCGGCACGCTGCATGTGCTTGCGATTGGCGTTGAGGACTATCCGCACCTGCCGCAAGCTTGCGGCGGCCGCTCTTGCGATCTTGCCTACCCGGTCGACGACGCGGTCGAGTTTGTCCGTCTCGTCGCCGAAAGAACGGCGCCGCTTTACGAGAAGATGCGCAGTCAGGTTTTCGTCAACGAAGAAGCAGTGGACGAAAATCCCGAGCTGGCCGCGGCGCTGGCAGCCTTGCCCGGCGAAACCAAGATGTTTGAGCCGGAGGCCGACCTGATCCTCGACGAGATCGAATATTTCCTCGATCAGGCCGGGCCGCAGGATACCACCATTGTGTTCGTGGCCGGGCATGGCATCAATATCGATGAAGACTACTATTTCATCCCGACCGACGGTCGCCAGCGCGACGATCGCTGGCGGCGCAGCTCGCTTGTCGACTGGGAGACGATCCAGCGCGCCGTGGAGCGCGCCAAGGGCCGACGCTTCATGCTGCTTGATACCTGCCATGCAGCCAACGCCTTCAATCCGCGGTTGGAGAAGGACGCCGAGGACGCACGCATCATCGTGTTCTCGGCGACGGCGGCCAACAACACTGCGGCCGAATTGCCGGAACTCGGCCATGGCGTCTTTACCCATTCGCTGCTCGCCGGCCTCAAGGGCGGCGCCGATCCGACCGGTGACGGGGTCCGACTGCTGGCGCTGGCCGATTTTGTCGACCGCGAGGTACGCCGGCTCACCGCGTCACGGCAGGTGCCGGAATATTACATCTCCAAGATCGACAATTTTCTGGTCGCGAAGCCGTGACGCGAGGCTGCCAGCACAACCTGTCGACGGGGCGAGCGCGGCTCGTCCTGGCCCTCACGGCAAGCCTTCTCCTGCTCGCCTTTGGCCCGGCGATAGCGCGGGACTGCGAGGATGCGGCAAGGCCGATCCCGTCGCTCTATGCCAACGAGACGCCATTCCGCGACGCCATCGAGGCGGCGGATACCACGCCGGCGGCTGCGACAAAGCTTTCCGGCATCACGGTGCCGCACCACCTTCTTGCGGCGCATCTGATCGCGAGAGGTTTCGAGGCGGCGTCGGACGCGACATATCGCCGGGTCATCGTCCTCTTTCCCGATCATTTTCGCGCCACCAGGGGCATGTTCGCGACCATCAGCCGTGATTTTGAAACGGTCTTCGGTCGGGTCGACAGCGACGAAGAAGCGGTCGAGGCGCTTGCCGCTGTCGCCGGCGCGCCGGCTGTGGGTGCCGAGGCGTGCCTTTTTGCCGAAGACCACGGACTGCAGGCAATGCTGCCCTTCATCCGGCACCATTTCCCGGATGCGCGCATCGTGCCGCTGGCGATCTCGATCCGCAGCAAGCGCAAGGACTGGGAGGCGGCAGCCGCCGCGCTTGCCCCGCTGCTCGACGACGACACGCTGGTGGTGCAATCGACCGATTTTTCCCACTATCTGCCGCATTACGAAGCGCGCCGGCACGACCAGCAGACGCTGAACCTGATCGCGGCGGGCACCTTCGACCAGATCGCGCTCCTTCGCCAGCCGGATCACGTCGACTCGCTTGGCGCGCTCTACATTCAGCTCAAGCTCCAGCGCGGGCACGCCGGCACGACGCCGCTGGTGGTGGCGAACGAGAACCAGCAGCAATACGACCCGCTGCCGGTCGCGGAGACGACGAGCTATGTCGTCATTCAGTTTGGCCGCTTCCCTGACGACGTGCCGGCCCCAGATGCAGAGGGCACGCGGTTTCTCTATCTCGCCGGAGATACCAGTTTCGCGCGCGCCATGCAGGACGCCTTGCTGCGGGAACCGGCCGCCGAGCGTGTGGCCGAGGCGGTCCTGCGGCGGACCGGGGGCAGACCGCTGGCGGTCAATCTCGAAGGCGTGATCCTGCCCAACGTGCCGGCCGGCATCGACGACATGACGCTCGCCATGCCTCAGGACCTCGCGATCGCCTGGCTGAAGCGGCTCAACGTTGCCGCCGTCAGCCTCGCCAACAACCATGCGCTCGATCTCGGCGAGCAGGGCCTGTCGGAAACGCGGCGTGCGCTCGATGAGGCGGGCATCATTCATGCCGGGCAAGGTGAAACGATCCGGGTCGCAGGCGTTGATCTTGTCGCGCTGACCGACCTTAACGTCAACGGTTCCTACGATAACGACCTGATCACGGCTGACCTCCTCGCCGGCATCGCCAATGGCGCCGGCGACCGGCCGCTCGTGGCCATGGTGCATTGGGGGAGGGAGTATGCGGACACGCCGGGGCCACGAGAAAAGTTCCTGGCCGAGGCGCTGGCGCGCCGCGCCGTCTCCGGCATCTTTGGCGGCCATTCCCATGTCGCCAGCAGCGAGATGCAGGCGCTCGCCGGTGGAGATGCGCTGCATCTCTATTCGCTAGGCAACTTCCTCTTTGACCAGACGGCGGAAAAGGCGTCCGGCGCAATCGTCGAGTTGCGCATCTTCGAACAGGGCACTTTCTTCGGGCGGCTGATGCCGCTGCCGAACCTGTTCGACCTCGCCCAAGAGGCGGCCGGTCAGCAGGTCGGGATATCGTCCGGCGACAGGTAGCACGCCGGCACCTGGACCTTAGGGACCCAGTTTACGGACCGCGGCCGGAAATAGAACAGCGACACCGGCTTGCTGCGGCGCACGCTGCCATCGGCGAACCGCGCCACGGTCTGGAAATGGTGCAGCGAGGACATCTCCGCCGACATCTTCATGCGCGCGGTGTACTGGCGCAGGTTGCGGTTGCCGCGCATCGGCAGGTCGATGGCATAGTTCTGCTGCTCGACCGGCAGCTTGATATCGATGTAACGCAACGCCTCGGGCGAGCCGCCGAAGGCGTCGCCGCACTCAGCGGTGCTTTCGTCCATCTCGATCACCGCCAGATTGATGTCGACGGAGAACGGTTCGCTTGATTCGTGGCGGTTGCCGCGATCGTCGGACCAGTTGTAGGTCAGCGTGCCGACCGCGCGGGTCATCAGGAAACGGTCGCCCCAGACGACGTCGGCAAGCTCGCCGAAGCCGACGGAGTTGAAGACCTGGCTGCGGCAAACGGGCAGGCTGTCGATCGAGGGGCAGGAGAAGCGTTGCGTCTCCAGCGCGTCGACGTCGACGCCCGCCTCGGCCAGCGCGTCCTTCAGATAGATGTCGGTGCCCTCGTCGAAATCGTCGATTGCACCGGTGAATTCGCGCGTCGTCTTCTGTGGCGGCGGGTTTTCCTCATAGCTGCGCGCCTCGGTGAAGCGCACTGCAATGCGAGCGTTCTCGACCTTGCCCCAGCCATGATTGACCAGCGAGAAGGTCGGCCGGAAACCGACACAGCCACGGTGGCCCTGTAGCGCCAGCATCGGCTTGCGGTAGGCAAGGCTATCGGCCACCTCCAGCGCCATGCTGTCGATCTTCACCCGCGAATTGTCGGTGGTCGTAAGCTCGGCCTCGACGAAGACCGGTGAATTTTCCCAGTCGATACCGGTGAAGACGTAACCGTACTCCCAGATCTCGCCGGTGCCGTTCCAGGCGTCGTTCATCTCCTTGAGCTCGGGATAGATGGCGATGTCCTCCTCGCGCATCAGGTGAGTGTAGCGCGCCTCCGATTGCTGGTTCATGCGTTCATCGACCGTGATGGAGAATTCGGTCTTCGCCGCGTCGTCATTGCCGGTCTGGATGCGGATCAGGCCACCGGCATCGGCGTCGGCGACGATGTCCGGACGTTCTCCGGTTTCACGTCCCTGCTCCCAGGAGGAGGCGTAGCTGGTTCCGCCCGGCAGAATGGTGCGGCCCCGGCCATGGCGCTGGCCGGCGCGAAACGGGCCTTCGTAGATCTCGCCATTGACCGAGAGCAGGCGGCCACGGCCCTCGAGCACGCCATCCTCGAAGATCCCTTCGTAGCGGTTGCCACGGGCATCGACGTGGTAGCCAGGTCCGTTCAGGTGTCCCGCGTGCCAGCGGCCGGCAAAGGTCTCGCCGCTGCGGAATTCGAGCCGGCCGTCGCCATGCGGCCGCCCATTCTGCATCTCCCCTTCATAGACGGCATAGACCGCGGCAGGGTCGTAACTTGCCGAGCCGCGCACCCTCCAGACCAGCTTGCCGCGCCCGGCGACGGTGCCGTCGGCGCCAATCGCCGGCTTGCTGCCTTTCGCCGGCTCCCAGATGAAATCGAGGTTTTTCTCCGGCCATGCGTCCCAGACCCGGATCGCATGGCGCTGCACCGAGCGGCCGTCTTCGCCGAGGAACACCTGCACGCGCTCGTTCCACGCGCCTTCGTTGGCGATGGCTGGTTGCAGCGCGGATATGGCAAACAACGCGATGGCAACGATGCCAGTGGCGCGAAGGATATTCATGGCGTTCCCCCAATTCACCCTGCCGGAGCCCCGCCACAATTAAGACCTGTCGGCAGGCCATGCGCAACGGCATAGTGGGACAAATCCGACTATTAGGGGCGTACCGGGCGTTCGCTTCTGGTCGAACCTCCACTCCGGACACGCCGCCCGGTCGCGGCAGCAAAAAGGGCGGCCGCGCCGGCGACCGCCCTTTCAGGTCTTGCCATGTGGTCTCGACGCTATTCCTGCGCGATGCCGCGGACCCACTGGAAGTACGGGCCGTTGAGGCGCAAGGCGATGTTGAAGGTCTCGGTCTCGGCGATGTTCACGCCGACCACGTAACGCGCCTTGGTGTCGCCGTGATATTCATAGACGGCGCTGCCGCTCGAACCGGGATAGGTGTCGCAGAGATAGGTAAAGTTGTTCTGCGTGGCCGTTGCCGGATCGACCGGGCAACTCGTCCGCCACATGGTGCTCGTCGGCTTGTCGCCGGGATAGCCGACAACGTTGGCCGTGAACGGATAGGGCGGATCGTAGGTGGCGTAGCCGAGCCAGCCGACCTGATCGCCCGCCGGCTTGTCGAGGATCAGGATGCCGAGATCCCAGGGAACGACGGAACCGTAGACACCCTGATAATTCGAGATGTAGCCTTCGAGGATATAGGCGTCGACGAAGCCGAACTTGCCGTAGGGCGCGTCGTCCTGCCCGTTCAGGCCGGGATAGAATTCGTAGTCGGCGAGCCAGCCGCCGGCATCGTGATTGTAGAGGCAATGTGCTGCCGTGAGCACGGCGCGCTTGCCGACCAGGGTTCCGGTGCAGATGCCCCACTTGCCGTCATTGGTCTTCGACCAGATCTGGCCGATCACGTTGAACGGGTACTGACGCGTCTGCGTGACCTGAACACGGTCGTCATCGCCGATCACCTGGCGCGAGGCTTCGTCGAGCGGCGGCTCTTCGGTGAGCCCCGGCTTTTCGACCGCCTCGGCGGCGGTGCCCCTGACGATCTCCTCGATGATCTTCTTCAGCTCATCGCTCGGCGGCGTCACTTCGCCGTCGCGCGACCGCGACCGGGTCGAAAAGCCCTTCTGCAGCTCTTCTTCGGTCGGCATGGAGAAGTCGCGACTTGCCTCGTCGGTGACTTTCGGGGTGAGGTCGACGAGGCTGCGGCTCTTGAAGTCCGGCGCCTCGAGCGAGCCGCGAGCCGCTTCGCCGCTGCCTTCGCCACCAGGGACGCTTTGCGCCAGGGTGGTGGTCGGCAGCGCTACAGCCGCAAGTAGAGACGCGGCGATAATAGCAGTTCTATTTCCAAACATGATTGGTAGTCTCCCAAGCCCATTGAGATAACGAACACAACAGATAAAAAATGTCCATATCGTGATCACGTCCGTGTGACCGGTTTTCCGCCATCCGCGCGGTTCCGGTAGGCCGCGCGGGTGCGCGCCGAGGGACGCATCGCCGCAATTCCTCCCATATTGGCCGGAAGAAATGGCTTCCGTTCTGCCGCTACCGGGCTTTAGATGGCAGCAACGCGCGGCCAAGCTTGCAACATCAGGGCCGCATCGTCTCAGGAGGTAACATTGAAGCGCATTTCCGGACTGATTCCCATCGCCGCGGCGGCGTCAATGACGCTGGCCGCCTTCTCGACCTTCGCCTGGGCGCAGGACGCTACCCGCGCCGGCGTGAAACCGGAAGCGGCGCCGATGAGCCGCGTCCCGGCGGCGCGCGCGGCGGCAAGAGCGAGCGGCGAAGACCAGCGGGTCATCGGCGGCACCGCGGCGCAAAAGGATGCGTGGCCGTTCCAAGTGGCGCTCTTGACCTCGGACCTGCTCAACGAAGACCCGGTGACGCATCTCGACGCCCAGTTTTGCGGCGGCAGCCTGATCGCGCCGGAATGGGTGCTGACGGCGGCGCACTGCCTGTTCCAGTTTGGCGAACTGGTCAAGCCGGAAAGCATCACGGCGCTAGTGGGCGCCACGCATCTGACCGAAGGCGAACGCATCGAGGTTGCCGAGATCATCGCGCATGAGGGTTACGACCCTCGTGCTTTCGACAATGATGTCGGCTTGTTGCGCCTTGCCAAGCCGGCGACGCAGGCTGCGATCAAGATGACCGAGAGCGACACGGAAGCCGGAGCGGCGACAGTGATCGGCTGGGGGAAGATGGATGATGGCGGCTTCCCCGACACGCTGATGCAGGCCGATGTCGAGCTGTTCGCTAACGACGCCTGCAACGCCGGCATCAAGGATCTCTACCGGCGCGACATCATGCTGGTGCTGCGCGACTATGGCCGGCGCATGCGGGTGACCGAGGAAGGGATCGAGAAGGCGGCGAACCTGATCGCCGAAACACTGCCCGACCCGCTGACCGGCAACATGATCTGCGCCGGCGTGCCGAGCGGGGCGCGCGACGCCTGCAATGGCGACAGCGGCGGTCCGCTGTTCACCAGCGGCGACGGTGGTCCGGTCCAGGTCGGCATCGTGAGCTGGGGCGAGGGCCCGCTCGATTCCAACATCGCCTGCGGGCACGAGAACGCCTATGGCGTCTATACGCGCCTGTCGCAATTTACCGACTGGGTAAACCAGAAGACGGGCGGCAACTGAGACCAGCCGAGCCGCGTCCCCGGCTCTGCACCCGCACAAACGAAAGCCCCGGTTCTCGCGAACCGGGGCTTTTTCTTGCGAAGTCTCGTCCGCTTCACGCGACGGCGCGGGCCAGCGCGCATTGCGACCACAGGTCCGAGAGCGCACGAACCAGCCGGTCGATATCGGCGTCGGTGTGCAGCGGCGACGGGGTGATGCGCAGGCGCTCGGTCTTGCGCGGCACCGTCGGATAATTGATCGGCTGCACGTAGATGCCGTAATTGTCGAGCAGCAGGTCCGAGATCCATTTGCACTTGGCTGCGTCGCCCACCATCACCGGAACGATATGGCTCGGATTGGGCAGTGTCGGGATGCCGATCGCCTCCAGCCGCGCGCGCACCTTGGCGACGCGCTCCTGATGGCGGGCACGCTCGATCTGGCTCTCCTTCAGGTGCCGGATCGAGGTGAGCGCGCCAGCCGCTACATGCGGCGGCAGCGCTGTGGTGAAGATGAAGCCGGAGGCGAATGAGCGCACGAAGTCGCAAAGCGCCGTCGAGCCGGTGATATAGCCGCCGACGACGCCGAAGGCCTTGCCGAGCGTACCCTCGATGATGGTCACCCGGTCCATGAGCCCTTCGCGCTCGGCGATGCCGCCGCCGCGCGGTCCGTAGAGGCCCACGGCATGGACCTCGTCGAGATAGGTCATGGCGCCGTGCTTTTCGGCGACATCGAGGATCTCACGGATAGGCGCGATGTCGCCATCCATGGAATAGACGCTCTCGAAGGCAACGATCTTGGGCCGGTCGGGACCGTATTCGGACAGGAGACGGTCGAGGTCGCGCACGTCATTGTGCTTCCAGATGCGCTTTTCGGCCTTCGAATGGCGAATGCCCTCGATCATCGAGGCATGGTTGCCCTCGTCCGACAGGATCACGCAGCCGGGAATGTTGGCCCCGAGCGTCGAAAGCGAGGTCCAGTTGGAGACATAGCCGGAGGTGAAGATCAGTGCCGATTCCTTGCCGTGCAGGTCGGCGAGTTCACGCTCCAGAAGCACGTGATAGTGGTTGGTGCCGGAGATATTGCGCGTGCCGCCGGCGCCGGCGCCACAGCGGTCGAGCGCTTCGTGCATGGCCGCGATCACTTTCGGATTCTGGCCCATGCCGAGATAGTCGTTCGAGCACCATACGGTGACGTCGCGCGTCTCGTTGCCGACAAAGCGCGTGGCGCGCGGAAAGTCCCCGGCGTGGCGCTCCAGTTCCGCAAAAACGCGATAGCGGCCCTCGTCCCGAAGGCCGTCCAGCTTCGTGGCAAAAAACGCTTCGAAGTCCATGCGCATTCTCCTTGGAACCGTTCTAACCTTTGGCTGCCGGTTTGTCTCCCCTGCGAGACGCGGCAAAAAGTTCCATGCAAACATTTGCATATTTGATTGCATTAGGTCCAGAGCATTCGCGCCCTGTTGCGCCGCTCATGCCATACCGGGGCACCCAATGCCTTGACCTGCCGCAAAATGTCGCTGCCGGCGCGACGGTAAGGCACACGCGATCAAGAACCCGGAGTTCGCGATGGTCAGGGTAGGGTGGCGATCAAATTTCCGTCACCATGCGGTGGCTTGGCGGATGAACCATGCGCACGAAGGTGATCGGCCTGTCGGCAAGCCAGGTCATGCGCTCGCCGATGAAGACGGCTTCGCCCTCGACGAGTTGCAGCAACGCGGCCTCCTCGCGACCGGCTCGCGCGGCACGGAACACGAATTCGGCGCGCGAGAAGGGCGCGTTGGCCACCAGCCATTCGTTCGGGCCGGTCTCGTCGAAAGGCTCGTCGGCCGCGTCCGGCACCGCATCGAGGCTGATCCAGCGCTCCTCGTACTGGAACGGGGCGCGGTCGGCGAGGTGAAGGCAGCGCAGATGCAGAACCCTTGCCGTCTCGGGCAAGTCGAGGCGGGCGCGCAGGAAGTCGGGCGCGGCGACGATTTCGCGGCCAAGCAGCGAATAGGCGTAACGCGCGCCCTTCGCTTCGATCTCCTTGCGTACCAGCGGGATGGCGAGCCTGGCCTCGCGCACCGGATAGAGCGCGACGCGGGTGCCCGACTTGCGCTTGCGTTCGATCAGGCCGGAGCGGGCGAGTTCCTGTAGCGCGCGGTTGACGGTGGCCCGCGCCGCGCCGAACTCGGCGGCCAGGGCTTCTTCGCCCGGCATGATGGCGCCGGGCGGCCAGACGCGGCGGGCGATGCGGCGCTCGAGTTCCGATTTGATGTCACGAAAAGAAGTGCGGCGCTCGTTCATAGCCGCGCCATGACGGCATTCATGCATTTACGATAGCGGGCCGTGATCGCGTCGCGCCGGACATGGCGGCCGTCCCTGACCATGTGGCGGCCTGCCGACCACACATCGCTGACCGCGTCATTGCCGCCGGCAAACAGCCAGCCGTCGAGGAACCGGTCAGCGTCGAGCCCGAAGAGCGACGAGCGCGACAGGTCGAGCGCGACCAGATCGGCCCACATGCCGGGTGCGATCGCACCGGCCTGGCGCCCGAGTGCACGTGCGCCACCGGCAAGCGCGGTATCGTAGAGCTTGCGCCCGCTCGACTCGCCGGCGCCGGCCAGCACCACCCGCAGGCGGTCGCGCAGGCGCTGCGAATATTCGAGCTGGCGCAACTCGCCGGCAACCGTGATCCGGATGTTGGAATCGGAGCCGATGCCGAAGGCACCGCCGGCGGCCAGGAAGCGCGCGCCGTCGAAGATGCCGTCACCGAGATTGGCCTCGGTTACCGGACACAGGCCGGCAACGGCGCCCGAGGCGGCAAGACCCTCGGTCTCGGCAGGCTGCATGTGGGTACAGTGGATCAGACACCAGCGGTGATCGACGGCGACATTGTCGAGCAGCCATTCGACCGGTCGCGCACCATAAGCCGCAAGTGTCTCCTCCAGCTCCTTTTCCTGCTCGGCAATATGCATGTGGAATGGTTGCGTGCCGCGATGCTCGGCCAGATGCTTGAGGTCGGAAGCGCCGACCGCGCGCAGTGAATGCGGTGCAAGGCCGGTCGCGGCGTCGGCGGGCAGGGACGCCGCCAGCCCGGCCGCCTGGTCGGCAAGCTTCATGTAGCGGTCGAGATCATTGCCGAAGCGCAGCTGGCCGCCGCCGAGCGGCCGCCCGTCGACCCCGCCCTGGGCATAGTGAACCGGCAGCAGCGTCAAGCCAATTCCGGTTTCGCCGGCGGCCGCGGCAATTCGGGCGGACAATTCGCCGAGGTCGTCATAGGGCAGCCCGCGCGGACGATGATGCAGGTAGTGGAATTCGGCCGCCGCCGCGAAGCCGGCTTCCTGCATTTCCATGAAAGCCAGCGCCGCGATCGCCTCGATCTCCTCCGGCGAGAGGATGTCGAGGAAGCGGTACATGATCTCGCGCCAGGTCCAGAAGCTGTCGTGGACCGAGGGACCGCGCGCCTCGGAAAGTCCGGCCATGGCGCGCTGAAAGGTATGGCTGTGGAGATTGGCGGGGGCGGGCAAAAGCACATCCACGGACACATTGTCGGCGCCCGGATGCACGCCCGAAGAGACATCTGCAATGCGCCCGTCCGCGGCGATTTCGACAACGACATCCGCCTGCCAGACCTTACCCGTCAGGGCTCTTCGGGCAAAAATCGTCGCCATGCCGTGCTTTCCCAATTGACTCATTATGTCTAGACATAATAGCATTAATCGCAGAATTGAAAACCGGAAATCGACACGCCCGATGCCGCGGAAAATCCTCTCCGACCTGCGCATTGCGACGATGCAAGCTGCCGACGTTCCTTATGGAATGGTCGAGCACGGCGCCATCGGCATCGAGGACGGCCGCGTGGCGTGGGTAGCGACCGTCGACACGATTCCGTCGGACTGGAAAAGCGTCGAGGCGGAGCAATTCGAGGGCCGGCTGGTGACGCCCGCACTCATCGATTGCCATACGCACATCGTCCACGGCGGCAACCGTGCCCGTGAGTTCGAAATGCGGCTGGAAGGGGCGAGCTACGAGGAGATCGCACGCGCCGGCGGCGGCATCGTTTCGACGGTGTCGGCGACCCGGGCGGTTTCCGAGCGTGAACTGGTGGAAACGGCACTCCCCAGGCTCGACCGGCTGATCGCCGAAGGCGTCTCGACTGTCGAGGTGAAGTCCGGCTACGGCCTCACCATCAACGACGAGCTCAAGATGCTGCGCGCCGCCCATCGGCTCGAAAAGCTGCGGTCGGTGCGGATAAGGACCAGCTATCTCGGCGCCCATGCCGTGCCACCCGAATACAAGGGTCGCGCCGACGCCTATGTCGACGAGGTCGCCATTCCGGGGCTGGAAGCCGCTCATGCGGAAGGCCTGGCCGACGCCGTCGACGGTTTCTGCGAAGGCATCGCGTTTTCCCCGGAACAGATGGCGCGCGTGTTCGATAAGGCGAAGCAGTTTGGCCTGCCGGTGAAGCTGCATGCCGAACAGCTCTCCGACCTCGGCGGAGCAAAGCTCGCGGCATCCTACGGCGCCATTTCGGCCGATCATCTGGAGTATCTTGGCGCCGACGGCATCACGGCAATGGCCGGTTCGGGCAGCGTCGCGGTGTTGCTGCCGGGCGCGTTCTATTTCCTGCGCGAAACCCGGAAGCCGCCGGTCGAAGGGCTGCGCGCGGCCGGCGTTCCGATCGCGGTGGCGACTGACTGCAATCCTGGCTCATCGCCGATGACGTCGCTGCTGCTCGCGATGAACATGGCTTGCACCTTCTTCCGCCTCACGCCTGAAGAGGCGCTGGCGGGCGTCACGCGCGAGGCCGCGCGCGCGCTGGGCCTTGCCGACGAGATTGGCACCATCGCGCCGGGCAAACGCGCCGAGCTGGCCGTCTGGGACGTAACCGAGCCAGCCGAGCTTGCGTATCGGATCGGCGACAATCCGCTTCATCGCAGGATCGTGGAGGCCGCGCCGTGACGATCGTCCTCCACCCCGGCTCCGTCTCGCTCGCCACGCTCGAAGAGGTCTGTCGCGGTGCTGATCCGGTGCGGCTCGACGACAGCTTCCGGCCCGGCATCGCCGCCGCGGCCGGGCGTATCGCGGAAATCGCCGGCGGCGGCGAGGCGGTTTACGGCATCAACACGGGCTTCGGAAAGCTTGCCAGCGTGCGCATCGCGCCGGACGACGTCTCAACGTTGCAGCGAAACCTGATCCTGTCGCACTGCTGCGGCGTTGGCGCGCCATTTTCCGCCGATGTCGTGCGCCTGATCATGGCGCTGAAGCTGATCTCGCTTGGACGCGGCGCGTCCGGCATCCGCCCGGAGACGGTGGCGCTGATCGAGGCCATGCTGGAACGCGGTGTCGTTCCGGTGATCCCCGAAAAGGGTTCGGTCGGCGCTTCCGGCGATCTCGCGCCCCTTGCCCACATGACGGCGGCCATGATCGGCGAGGGCGAGGCCTTCCTCGACGGCGAGCGCATGCCCGCTGCCGAGGCGCTGGCCAGGGCCGGCCTGGCGCCAATCGTCTTGGCCGCCAAGGAGGGGCTGGCGCTCATCAACGGCACCCAGGTCTCGACCGCGCTGGCGCTCGCCGGCCTGTTCCGGGCCCACCGGGCGGCGCGTTCGGCGCTGATCACCGGGGCGCTTTCGACAGATGCCGCCATGGGCTCGACCGCGCCTTTCCACCCGGAGATCCATACGCTGCGCGGTCATCGCGGTCAGATCGACACCGCGGCGGCCCTGCGCGCGCTGCTCGACGGGTCGGAAATCAGGGAAAGCCACCGCGAAGGCGACCAGCGCGTCCAGGATCCCTATTGCATCCGCTGCCAGCCGCAGGTCGATGGCGCCTGTCTCGACCTTTTGCGCATGGCCGCAACCACGCTGACAATCGAAGCGAACGCCGTCACCGACAATCCGCTGGTGCTTTCCGACGGGGTCGTGTCGGGCGGCAATTTCCATGCCGAACCAGTGGCGTTCGCTGCCGACCAGATCGCGCTGGCCGCGTGCGAGATCGGAGCCATCGCGCAGCGACGCATCGCGCTGCTGGTCGATCCGGCGCTCTCCTTCGGGCTGCCTGCCTTCCTGTCGCCGAAGCCGGGGCTTAACTCCGGCCTGATGATCGCCGAGGTGACCTCGGCGGCGCTGATGTCGGAGAACAAGCAGATGGCGCATCCGGCCTCGGTCGATTCGACCCCGACCTCCGCCAACCAGGAAGATCACGTTTCGATGGCCTGCCACGGCGCCCGGAGGCTGCTCGCCATGACCGACAATCTCGCCGGCATCGTCGGCATCGAGGCGCTGACCGCCGCGCAAGGGGTCGAGTTCCGCGCGCCTCTGAAGACCGGCCCTGAACTTCAGCGCGCGCTCGAAACGATCCGCGCCGCATCTCCGACGCTCGGCGATGATCGGTTCATGGCAGGCGACCTCGAGGCGGCGGCTGAACTCGTGCGTTCCGGCGCGCTCAATGCGAGCGTGAGCGAAGGGATACTGCCGGAGCTGGATGCATGAACCCCGTCGAAGTTCGCCAGGGCTCTTCGCCCGTCATCCTCGGTCTGCCGCATACCGGCACTTTCGTGCCGGCCGACATTCGGGAACGGCTCAACGGCGAGGGCGAATTGCTGCGTGACACCGACTGGCATGTCGACCGGCTCTATGACGGTCTGCTGCCCGGCGTGACGACCGTTCGTGCCACCTTCCACCGCTACGTGATCGACGCCAATCGCGACCCGGGCGGCAAGAGCCTCTATCCGGGCCAGAATACGACCGGGCTGGTACCCGTGATCGATTTCGACCAGCGTCCGATCTGGCGCGAAGGGCTCGGGCCGACGGCCGCGGACATCGCGGCCCGCCTTGAAAATTTCCACCAGCCTTATCACGCCGCACTGGCGGCGGAGATCGCCCGGGTGACGGCGAAGCACGGAATGGCAATTCTCTACGACTGCCACTCGATCCGCTCGGTCTGTCCGTTCCTGTTCGACGGCCGCCTGCCCGACTTCAACATCGGCACCGACAATGGCGCCACCTGCGCGCCGGCGATCGAGTTGGCGGTCGCCGACATCTGTTCGGCGGCGGAAGGCTACGACCACGTCGTCAACGGCCGCTTTCGTGGCGGCTGGACAACGCGTCACTACGGGCGGCCGGTCGACAAGGTGCATGCGATCCAGATGGAACTCACTCAGGCGACGCATCTCGCCGGCGAGGAGCCGCCCTTCGCCTACGACGAGGAGAAGGCGGAGCGACTTCGCGTGCACCTGAAAAGCATTCTCACGCGTATCGAGGCGATCGCGTTTTCCATGATGTCCGGAGGCCAGGCATGAGCAATCCCCGCCACAACATCCGCGAAGTGCGCAGTCCGCGCGGCTCCGAGCTCAGCGCACAGAGCTGGATGACCGAGGCGCCACTCAGGATGCTGATGAACAACCTCGATCCCGATGTGGCCGAGAACCCGAACGAGCTGGTGGTTTATGGCGGCATCGGTCGGGCGGCGCGCACCTGGGACGACTTCGACCGCATCGCCGCGACGCTGAGGACGCTTACGGAAGAAGAGACGCTGCTGGTCCAGTCCGGCAAGCCGGTCGGCGTCTTCCGCACCCATGCCGACGCGCCGCGGGTGCTGATCGCCAACTCCAACCTGGTGCCGGAATGGGCGACCTGGGCGCATTTCAACGAACTCGACCGCAAGGGGTTGATGATGTACGGCCAGATGACGGCCGGCTCGTGGATCTATATCGGCACCCAGGGCATCGTGCAGGGCACCTACGAAACCTTCGTTGAGGCCGGCCGGCAGCACTATGACGGCGACCTGAAAGGCAAGTGGATCCTGACCGCGGGCCTCGGCGGCATGGGTGGCGCACAGCCGCTGGCCGCGGTGATGGCCGGCGCCTGTTGCCTGGCGATCGAATGCGACGAGACCCGCATCGATTTCCGCCAGCGTACCCGCTATGTCGACGAAAAGGCGACCTCGCTCGACGAGGCGCTGGCCATGATCGCGAGCTGGACCAAGGCCGGTGAGGCGAAATCGGTCGGCCTGCTCGGCAACGCCGCCGACATCGTGCCGGAACTGGTGCGCCGCGGCGTGCGGCCCGACATGGTCACCGACCAGACGTCTGCCCACGACCCGGTCAACGGCTATTTGCCCAAGGGCTGGTCGCTGGCCGAATGGCGCGACAAGCGCGAAAGCGATCCCAAGGCGGTGGAAAAGGCCGCGCGCGCCTCCATGCGCGAGCATGTCGAGGCAATGGTCGCCTACTGGAACATGGGCGTGCCGACGCTCGACTATGGCAACAACATACGCCAGGTCGCCAAGGAGGAGGGTTTCGAAAACGCCTTCGCCTTCCCGGGCTTCGTACCGGCCTATATCCGGCCGCTGTTCTGCCGCGGCATCGGGCCCTTCCGCTGGGCAGCACTTTCCGGCGATCCTGAAGACATCTACCGCACCGACGAAAAGGTGAAGGAGCTGCTTCCCGACAATGAGCACCTGCATCGCTGGCTCGACATGGCTCGCGACCGCATAGCCTTCCAGGGCCTGCCGGCGCGCATCTGCTGGGTCGGGCTCGGCGACCGGCACAAGCTGGGCCTCGCCTTCAACGAGATGGTCGCAAAGGGTGAACTCAAGGCGCCCGTCGTGATCGGCCGTGACCATCTCGATTCAGGTTCGGTTGCCTCGCCGAACCGCGAGACCGAGGCGATGAGGGACGGGTCCGACGCCGTCTCCGACTGGCCGCTGCTCAACGCATTGCTCAATTGCGCCTCGGGCGCCACCTGGGTGTCGCTGCATCATGGCGGCGGGGTCGGCATGGGCTTTTCGCAGCACGCCGGCATGGTCATCTGCGCCGACGGCAGCGAGGCCGCGGCCAGGCGCATCGAGCGGGTGCTTTGGAACGATCCGGCGACCGGTGTCATGCGCCATGCCGATGCCGGCTACGACGTTGCCATTGAATGCGCCACCGAAAAGGGTTTGAGATTGCCGGCAATCCTCGGCAACTGACCTTCATACTTCCAACCAAGGGAACCTCGACAGGAGAAAGCACGATGAAGCGCAGGGACTTTCTGAAAAATGCCGCACTGGGCGGAGCCGCGACCGCTGCACTTGCGACACCGGCCATCGCCCAGGACAAGCGCGAATGGAAGATGGTGACGGCGTGGCCGAAGAACCTTCCCGGACCGGGCGTTGCCGCGCAGATGCTGGCCGACCGCATCACCACGCTTTCGGGTGGCCGCATCGAGGTCAAGCTCTACGCCGCAGGCGAGCTGGTGCCCGGCAACGGTGTCTTCGACGCCGTCTCGGAAGGGACGGCCGAACTCTACCATGCCGTGCCGGCCTACTGGGGCTCGAAGTCGAAAGGCATCCTGCTGTTCGGCTCGCAGCCCTTCGGGCTTCGCGCCGACGAGCAGTTCGGCTGGCTTGCCCATGGCGGCGGCCAGGCGCTGTACGACGAGATCTATGCCCGCTTCGGCCTGAAGCCGTTCCTGTGCGGCAATTCCGGTCCGCAATGGCAGGGCTGGTTCCGCGGCGAGATCAATTCGGTCGATGACCTGAAGGGGCTGCGCTTCCGCACCACCGGTCTGGCGTCGGAGATGTGCGCCAGGATCGGCATGGCCGTACAGGCGATGGGCGGCCGAGACATGTTCCAGGCCCTGCAGTCGGGCGCCCTCGACGCCGGCGAGTTCATCGGCCCGTGGACCGACAGCGCGCTGGGCTTCCAGCAGGTCGCCAAGAACTACTACTGGCCGGGCGTCGGCGAGCCCTCCTCGGCCGAGGAATGCGCGGTCAACGCCAAGGTCTATGAGGAGCTGCCGGACGACCTGAAGGCCGCGGTCTCGCTCGCCTGCGAGAGCCTCTACAACCCGGTCTGGACCGAATACACCACCAAGCATGCGCTCGCGCTGGAGAAGCTGGTCGCCGAGGAGGGCGTGCAGGTGAAGAAGCTGCCGGACGACGTCATTGTCGCGCTCGGCAACGCCGCCGGCGAGGTCATGGCCGAACTCCGCGAAAGCGACGACGAACTGGTACGCCGCATCGTCGAAAGCTTCCTCGCCTACCGTAAGTCGGTAGCCGGCTATATGGTCTATGCCGACAATGGGCAGATGAACGCCCGCGCCATGGACTATAACTACTGACCGGGACGGCCGGCGCGGAACCCTGCGCCGGCCACCCACATCGCGGGGGACGGAATGAACACGCTCGCCGAGCGGCTCGACAGCGTGAACCGAGCGGTCGGCGACATCGTGCGCTGGTGCGCGATTCTGATGGTGCTGGTGCAGTTCGGCATCGTCGTCTTGCGCTACGTCTTCGGCGTCAGCTTCATCGCGCTCAACGAAAGCGTGCTTTACCTGCACGCGACCCTGTTCATGCTCGGCGCCGGCTATACTTTGCTCGTTGACGGCCATGTCAGGGTCGACATCTTCTACGCCAAGGCGAGCCGGCGCCGGCAGTCGGCGATCGACCTTTTCGGACATCTCTTCCTGCTGCTGCCGTCGATGACCGTGCTGCTCCTGTGGTCATGGCCCTCGGTGCGCAATTCCTGGGCAATTCTGGAAGGGCCGATCTCGGTCGGCGGCATCCCGGCTTCGTTCCTCCTGAAGTCGCTGATACCGGCCTTCTGCGTGCTGCTCATCATCCAGTCCGTGGCTTGCCTGCTGCGCGACGTGGTACGCCTGCGCGAGGCCCGCGCGTGAGCCTTTATCTCGACCTCCTGATGTTCGCGGCGCTGATCGGCTGCATCCTGATCGGCTTTCCGGTGTCGTTTTCGATCGCCGGCGTGGCGACCGCCTTCGCCTTTCTCGGCTGGCTCAGCGGCGTCATGGACATCACCCTGCTCGGTGCGCTCGGCCAGCGCGTCTTCGGCGTCCTGACCAACGATGTGCTGATCGCCATCCCGCTTTTCGTGCTGATGGGCGTGGTGCTGGAACGCAGCCGGGTCGCCGAGGAACTGCTGGAGACGATGGGCCGCCTGTTCGGCGGGCTGCGCGGCGGCCTCGGCGTCTCGGTCGTCCTGGTCGGCGCGCTGCTGGCCGCCTCGACCGGCATCGTCGGCGCCACCGTCATTGCCATGGGCATGATCGCGCTGCCGACCATGCTCAGGAACGGCTACGACCCAAGACTCGCCTCCGGCGTCGTCTGCACCGCCGGCACGCTCGGTCAGATCATCCCGCCCTCGACGCTGCTCATCATCCTTTCCGACGTGATGTCGAACGCCTACCAGCAGGCACAGTTCGAGCAGGGCAAGTTTACCGTCGAGACCATCTCGGTGGGTCAGACCTTCGCCGCGGCGCTGCTGCCGGGGTTGACGCTGGTGGCGATCTACATCGCCTATGTGCTGGTCCGTGCCCTGCTTGTGCCGGACGACGCCCCGGCCTCCGACACCTCCGAGCCGCGCCCAAATCTGCGCGAGGTCGCCGGCGCCATCGTTCCGCCGGTCCTGCTCATCGTCGCCGTTCTCGGCGCCATCCTCGGCGGCGTTGCCACCCCCTCCGAGGCGGCCTCGGTCGGCGCGGTCGGTGCGGTTCTGATGGCCGGGCACCGCAACGGCGTTTCGCCGCGGCTGATCTTCCTCGGCGCCGGCGCGCTCTTGTTGCTGGCGGTCGCCGCCGGTGCGGCGCCGGTCAGGCTGCAGCGCAGCGATGTCACTGCGCTCGGCTGGGCCCAGGGCATCGCCTATGCCGGCCTCGCCCTCCTCGGCATCGCCGCCATCCTGGCTTCTCTCCTTCGCATTGCGCGCTCCGGGATGCTGAAACCTGCGCTCACCTCGACCATGACGGTGACGGCGATGATCTTCGCTACCATCCTGACCGCGAGCATCTTTTCGCTGGTCTTCGTCGGGTTGGGTGGCGAAGAACGCATCGAGCAGATCCTGACCGCGATGCCAGGCGGACCGACCGGAGCGCTGATCTTCTGCATGGCGCTGGTCTTCGTGCTCGGCTTCTTCCTCGACTTCGTCGAGATCACCGTGATCCTGCTGCCGCTGATCGTGCCCGTGCTGATCCTGATGGGACACGACCCGGTATGGCTGGCGATCCTGCTCGCCATCAACCTCCAGACCTCGTTCCTGACGCCGCCTTTCGGTTTCTCGCTGTTCTATCTGCGCGGGGCGGCACCGCCGGAGATCACCACCGGCCACATCTATGCCGGCGTGGCGCCCTTCATCCTTTTGCAGATCGTCGGCGTTGCGGTGATCTGGCTACTGCCCGGCATCGCAACCTGGCTGCCCGCCATCATCTTCTGATGCCTACTTGCGCGGCGGCCCCTTGCGCTCGGCCGACGCCGCCCAGAGATTGACGTTGGCGTCATGCGCGTGGCGGTCGATCGCCGACAGTTCGGCGTCGGTGAAGTCCAGCCCGGCCAGCGCTCCGACGCAGTTCTCGACCTGCTCCGGTCGGCTGGCGCCGATCAGTGCCGAGGTCACTTGACCGCCACGCAGCACCCAGGCGATCGCCATCTGGGCCAGGGTCTGGCCGCGTTTTTCGGCAATCTCGTTGAGGGCGCGAATGTTGGCGAGGGTGCCTTCGTTGAGGAAGGACTGGCGCAGCGACTTGCCCTGCGTGGCGCGGCTACCCTCGGGAACGCCGTCGAGATATTTCGCCGTCAGCATGCCCTGGGCCAGCGGCGAGAACACGATCGAGCCGATGCCGAGATCGTCGAGCGTGTCGAGCAGCCCGTCCTCCTCGATCCAGCGGTTGATCATCGAATAGCTCGGCTGGTGGATCAGGCAGGGCGTACCGAGGTCACGCAGGATCGCGGCCGCCTCGGCAGTACGTTGCGAATTGTAGGAGGAAATGCCGGCGTAAAGCGCCCGCCCCGAACGGACCGCCTGATCGAGCGCCATCATGGTCTCTTCCAGCGGGGTGTCCGGGTCGAAACGGTGCGAGTAGAAGATGTCGACGTAATCGAGGCCGAGCCGGTTCAGGCTCTGGTCGAGCGAGGCGAGCAGATATTTGCGGCTGCCCCATTCGCCGTAAGGGCCAGGCCACATGTCGTAGCCTGCCTTGGTCGAGATAATCAGCTGGTCGCGGAAGCCGGCGAAATCGGTGCGCAGGATCTCGCCGAAAGCGGTTTCGGCAGAGCCCGGCGGCGGGCCGTAATTGTTGGCAAGGTCGAAATGGGTGATGCCGAGATCGAAGGCCTTGCGGCAGATCGCGCGCTTGGTCTCGTGCGGCGTGTCTCCGCCGAAATTGTGCCAAAGGCCAAGCGATACCGCCGGAAGCTTCAGCCCGGACCGGCCGCAGCGCCGGTAGCTCATCTTGTCGTAACGGTCGTCGGCAGGATGCCAAGCCATGTCGTCCCTCTTCGTTTCGGTAGCGGTATGGTTCAGACGGCCTGCCACGGCCCGTGATGCGCGCCGTCCGCGTCGATGCGCTCGAAGCCATGCGCACCAAAGAAATCGCGCTGGGCCTGGATCAGGTTGGCCGTGCCGCGCGCCGTGCGATAGGTGTCGAAATAAGCAAGGGCAGAGGAGAGGGCCGGCACCGGAATGCCGGCCTCGGCGGCGCGGGCCACCGCGCGGCGCAAGGCAGGATGCGCCTCTGTCATCGCCTCGACGAAGCGCGGCGCGACCAGAAGATTGGCGACCGGACCCTCGTCATAGATCTCCGCGATGGCGCCGAGGAACTGCGAGCGGATGATGCAGCCGGCACGCCATATGCGCGCCACCGTCGCCAGTGGTGTGCCCCAGGCAAATTCGCGCGACGCGGCTTCCATGACTGCGAAGCCCTGCGCATAGGCGGCAATCTTGCCGGCGAACAGCGCCAGTTCGAGATCGTCGACGATGCGGCGCTTGTCCGCCTTGGCGAAGGCCGGCGCCGGCAAACCGTATGCCGCTTCGGCCGCTTCGCGTTCCTGCTTCAGGGCCGAAAGGCTGCGCGCCGCCACCGCCGCCTCGATCGCGGTCGCGGCGACGCCGGCGCGCTGGGCCTCGATTGCCGACCAGCGTCCGGTGCCCTTCTGGCCGGCTCGGTCGAGGATGATATCGACAACGGGCGCCTGGGTTTCGGGGTCGGTCGCTGCGAGCACCTTGGCCGTGATCTCGACCAGATAGGATTCGAGCCTGCCCTTGTTCCAGGTCTCGAAAAGCCGCGCCATTTCTGGTGTCTGCAGCCCTGCACCGTCGCGGAGGATGCCGTAGATCTCGGCGATCATCTGCATGTCGGCATACTCGATGCCATTGTGGATGGTCTTGACGAAATGGCCGGCGCCATTCGGCCCGAGATGGGCGACGCAGGGTTCGTCGTCGTGGCGCGCCGCGATCGCCACCAGAATGTGCTTCAGCCGCAGCCATGACTGCGCACTGCCGCCGACCATGATCGAGGGGCCATGGCGTGCGCCTTCCTCGCCTCCGGAGACACCCATGCCGATGAACGAAAGGCCGGTGCCCTCCAGTTCCTCGAAGCGCCGCATCGTGTCGCGGAAGTTGGCATTGCCTGCATCGATCAGAATATCGTCGACCGAAAGCAGCGGCCTCAATGCCTTGATCTGCTGGTCGACCGCGGCCCCGGCCGGCACCATCAGGATAAGCGGGCGCGGCGGGCGGATGGCGGTCACAAGCTCCGCCAGCGTTTCGCAAGGAATGATGCGCTCGGCAAGCGGACCGGCGTCGGCGGCAAAGGCGTGGGTGGTTTCCGTCGTCCGGTTCCAGACCGCTATCCGGTGGCCCTTTTCGGCAATGTTGAGGGCGAGGTTGGCGCCCATGACCCCAAGCCCGATGAGGCCGATCTCCGCCTTTTCCATGATTGCGAAATTCCCGGTTTGCCGACAGCCGCGTGAACCTTATCCGTGTTGCGGCCGAATGAGTACGCCCCGACAGCGAGATTTTTCGTTGGCTGGAACGGTCTCGGTACTCAGGAGCGCTTGGCCTGGCCGGCCGCGGCCCAGCCGTCGCGGATATGAGCGAAACCCTGGCGATAGACAGCCTCCGGGCTTTCGGCAAAGTCGCGCCAGACCTTGGTTGCGGCAGCGAGATCCTTCAGTCCCCGGCCGAAGGATTCGATCGTCAGCCAGCGGTCGTAGCCGGAGCCGCGGATAGCGGCAAAGGTCTCTTCCCAGGGGATGTTGCCGCGGCCGGGTACACCGCGATCGTTTTCCGAGATGTGGACATGCACGATATGGCGCAGATTGCGCTCGAAGGCGCCGATCGGGTCCTGCTCCTCGATATTGGCGTGGAACGTGTCATACATCGCCTTGATATGCGGATGGTCGATCTCGTCGAGATGGGCGCAGAGGTCGTCCATCGTGTTGACGAGGTAACATTCGAAGCGGTTCAGCGCCTCGAGCCCGACGGTGACGCCGTGCTTGCCGGCATGATCGCCGATTGTGCGTTGCGCAGCGATCGAGCGTTCGAACTCGGCCCGCGTCGGGCCTTCGCCGGAAAAATGGCCGAGCGTCGAATGCAGCGGACCCGACAGCGTGTCGGCGCCCAGCGCTGCGCTGCAATCGATCGCCCACTGCATGTACGAAGCGCCGGCTGCCCTCTCGCTACCATCAGCCGAGATCAGGTTCATTGCCGGGTCGCCCATGGCCGACACCGCGGTCCGTTCCAGTCCGATCTCGTCGAGCAGTGCGCCGAGCCTTCGGTAGTCGTCGGGCTCACCCTCGAACACCGGAATCTCGACGCCGTCATAGCCGGTCTTCTTCAGGTCGCGAAGCAACGCCTCATGCGCTGCCGTAACGTGCGTCGTCCACAGAAACAGGCAAAAGCCGACCTTCATCGAAATCTCCCCCAAGCCGATGAGCGCGGCCGGGCCGCGGCTCTCGTTCAGCGCACGGTACGGCCTTCGGCGTCGAAACGGCAAGTGCGCTCGGGATCGGGCGTGGCGAAGATGGTTTCGCCGGGTTCGGCCCGGAATTCACCAAAGATGCGCGCCGTCAGAAGGCCCGCCCTCTCGGTTTCGATATAGAGATTGGTGTCGGCGCCAAGGTGCTCGGCGTGAACAACCGTGCCCTTCCAGTCGCCCTTGTCGCGATCGACGCTGAGATGTTCCGGCCGCACGCCGACCGTCTTGACTGTTTCGCCGAGGCGCGCGCCATCGATGAAATTCATCTTGGGTGAACCGATGAAGCCGGCAACGAATTCGTTGGCCGGGTTATTGTAAAGCTCCATCGGCGGGCCGACCTGCTCGATCCGGCCCTCGTTCAAAACGACGATACGGTCGGCGAGCGTCATCGCCTCGACCTGGTCGTGGGTGACGTAAATCATCGTCGCCCTGAGACGCCTGTGCAACTGGGCGATCTCGAGCCGTGTGTTGACCCTGAGCGCCGCATCGAGGTTCGACAGCGGCTCGTCGAACAGGAACAGTTTCGGCTCGCGTACCACTGCGCGGCCGATCGCGACGCGCTGACGCTGGCCACCCGACAACTCCGCCGGCCGGCGCTCCAGATAGGGTTCGAGCGACAGCATCGCCGAGGCGGCGTCGGTGCGCCTGGCGATCTCGGCCGCCGGCGCACCGGACTGCTTGAGCCCGAGCCCCATATTGTTGCGCACGGTCAGATGCGGATAAAGCGCGTAGGTCTGGAACACCATGGCGATGCCGCGCTTGGCAGGCGGCACCGTGTTGACCCGCGCGCCGGCTATGATGACATCGCCGGAACTTGCGTCCTCGAGGCCGGCGATGACGCGCAGGAGGGTCGACTTGCCGCAGCCGGACGGGCCTACAAAGACGACGAATTCGCCGTCGGCAACCTCGAGGTCGATACCTTTCAGCACCTCGACCTGGCCGAAGGATTTGCGGATGTCTTCGAGCTTCAGCGCGTCCATGCCGTCTCTCCCACCCTCTCCTCCGGCGCTCTCAAAGCCGCACTGCCTTGCCGGTTCGCACGCTTTCGTCGGCGGCAAGGCAAACCCGCAGCGACTTGACCGCATCGTCCATATGGCGCGACAGGTCGATATCCTCGCGGATCGCGTTAAGCACGAAGGCCTGCTCGCGGTCACACAGCGCCTGGTGCCCGGGCTCGCCTTCCATCGACAGATGCTCGTCCGGGGAGGCAAACCGGCCGTCCGGGCCGGTTTCGGCGCGGTGTATCCGGATCACGGCTGTCTTGGTGTGGGTGTCGATGTCGTCGGACTTGGCATTCTCGTCCATGACGATCGAAACGCAGCCGTTGGGAGAGATCACGTCCTTCACGAAAAAGGCGGTCTCGGAGATCATCGGGCCCCAGCCCGCCTCGTACCAGCCGACCGAACCGTCCTCGAACAGCACCTGCAGGTGGCCGTAATTGTACATGTCAGGGGCGATCTCGTCGGTCAGCCTCAGCCCCATGCCGCGCACCTCGACCGGCCGCGCATCGGTGATCTGGCACATGACGTCGAGATAATGCACGCCGCAATCGACGATCGGGGAAGTCGTCTGCATGAGTTGCTTGTGCGTCGCCCAGGTCGGTCCGCGCGACTGCTGGTTCAGGTTCATGCGAAAGACGTAGGGTCCGCCGAGCGCACGCGCTTCGGAAATCAGCCGCACCCATGAAGGGTGATGGCGCAGGATATAGCCGATGATGAGCTTGCGACCGTTGGCCTTTGCCGCCGCCACAACGCGCTCGGCGTCGGCGACCGAGGTCGCCAGCGGCTTTTCGACAAAGACATGGGCGCCCGCCTCCAAGGCCATGACCGCATAGTCGGCATGGCTGTCGGAATAGGTATTGATCGAGGCGAGCTCCGGTCGCAGTTCCTTCAGCGTGTCATCGAACGAAGGGCGAATGCCGTAACCCGAAAGCCCTTCAGGCAGCTCGACTTTCGAGCGGTTGACCAGCGCCACGATCTCGAAGCCGGGATTGTCGTGATAGGCCAGCGCATGGCTGCGGCCCATATTGCCGAGACCTGCCACGACGACGCGGATCGGGTTCGTTGCGTTCACTTGACGGCTCCGGATGTGATGCCGCGGATCAGCTGCCGCGAGAAGATGAGGTAAAGGACGAGCACCGGCAGGATGGCCAGCGACAGCGCGGCCAGCACCGCGTTCCAGTTGGTGACGAACTGGCCGAGGAAGAGCTGCGCGCCGAGCGTCACGGTCTTGGTCGACTCGGCCGGCGCCAGGATCAGCGGGAACCAGAGATCGTTCCAGATCGGGATCATGGTGAAGACGGCGACGGTCGCCATCGGCGGGCGCAGCAGCGGCAGCACGAGCTGGAAGAAGATGCGGTATTCCGACAACCCGTCGATGCGCCCGGCATTCTTCAGGTCGTCGGAGATCTGGCGCGTGAACTCGGTCAGGATGAAGATCGCCAGCGGCAGGCCCTGCGCCGAATAGACCAGGATCAGGGCAGTCAGCGTGTTGACCAACCCGCTCGCCACCATCATCTCAAGGATCGCGACGGTGCCGAGCCGGATAGGAATCATGATGCCGAGCGCCAGGTATAGTCCCATCAGCGTGTTGCCGCGAAAGCGGTACTCGGCCAGCGCGAAGGCGGCCATTGCGCCGAAGATCAGCACGATGGCCAGCGCGACGACCGTGACGATGACGCTGTTCTGGAAATAGAGCGGGAAGTTGCCCTGCGACAGCACGGTCTCGTAACCGATCATGTCGAACGTCTCGCCCGTCGGCGGCGACAGCGGCGAGCGGAAAATCGCCTTGCGCGACTTGAACGAGTTCATCACCACGACCAGCACCGGAAACAGCGCGATCACGGTGTAGACGATCAGGATCGCGTGGGCGGCGAAGGTGCGCGCTGGGGAGGTTCTGGCCTGGCTCACCGTCGCGCCCTCAGAACTGGTAGCGCCTGAGGCGCGTCTGGATGGCGAACAGGTAGATGCACACGCCGGTCAGGATGATGAAGAACATGATCGAGGCGATGGTGGCGCCCATGTTCGGATCGCCGGTCTGCAACTGGAAGCCGAAGAAGGTGCGGTAGAGGAACGTGCCGAGAATGTCGGTCGAATAGTTCGGGCCCGCCAGCGCCCCTTGCGCGGAATAGATCAGGTCGAAGGCGTTGAAATTGCCGACAAAGGTCAGCACCGAGATGATGCCGATGGCCGGCAGGATCAGCGGTAGCTGGATCTTCCAGAATTGCGAGAAGCCGGTGATGCCGTCGCATTCGGCCGCTTCGAGGATTTCGTCCGGAATCGACAGCAGCGCCGCATAGATCAGCATCATCGGGATGCCGACGAATTGCCACACCGAGATCAGCCCGAGTGTGGTGAGGGCATACTCCTCCTTGCCGAGCCATGGCGTGAACAGGTGCTTGAGCCCAACCATGTCGAGCAGGTCTGGCGCCACACCCCAGAGCGGGCTCAGGATCAGCTTCCATGTAAAGCCGACGATGACGAAGGAGAGGATCGTCGGGATGAAGATCGCCGTGCGATAGAAGGCCGAAAAGCGCAGCCGCGGGTGGCTGAGCAGGGCGGCGAGCAGGATTCCGACCGGGTTTTGCACCAGCATGTGGATGATGAAGAACCAGGTGTTGTTCCAGAGCGCGTTCCAGAAACTCACCGACCAGCGCTCATCGCCGAACAGGGTCCGAAAGTTGTCGATGCCGGCGAAGACCTGCTCGTTGTCGATGGTGGTGAAGAGCGAAAGCTGCAGCGTGCCGAACAGCGGCACGATCATGACCGCGCTGTAGATCAACACCGCAGGCGCCAGGAACACGGCGATGTGCCAGCGGATCGGCGTTCTTTCCGACTTGCCTGTCGCCATCGCCGTTTCCCCCCGTGCCGGGCCGCCGATGGGCGGCCCGCGCATCCTTGTCGTCAGCCTATTTCTGAGGGTCGTACCAGCTGGCGAGACCCTTCTGGAGCTCGGCGGCGGCCGCTTCCGGCGTCTCGGTGCCGTTGATGACGTTGGCCGACTTCACCCAGGTCTCGTTTTCGAGATTGGGCGTTCCGCGCGACAGGATCTGGTAGGTCGAACGGATCGTCGATTCGCAGCTCTCGCGCCAGGAGACGAATTCCTGCGCCAGCGGGTCTTCCATCTCGACCGGGGTCGACGACAGCGAGAAGAAGCCGGGCAGGGCGTTGGCGTAGATGGTCGCGAATTCCGGCGAGGCCACCCACGACAGGAAGGTCTTCGCCGCCTCGGCATTGGCGCTCTTGGCGTTGAGGCCGATCGCGATGTCGTTGTGGTCGGAGATGTAGCAGGTGTCGCCGCCCGCCTTCACAGGCGGGGCGAAGGCGCCCATCTCGAAATCGGCCTGGGAATTGAACAGCGAGATTTCCCAGGAACCGGCCGGATAGATCGCGGCGCGGCCCAGCGTGAACAGGTTCTGGCTGTCGGGATAGGATTGTGCCTCGAAACCGTCGCCAAGATAATCCTTCCATTTGGCCAGCGTCGCATAGGGAGCGACCCACTGCTCGTCGGTCAGCTTCTGGTCGCCCTTGATCAGCGCCAGCCGGCCTTCCTCGCCCTTCCAGTAGTTGGGGCCTATGTTCTGGTAGCCCATGGTGGCGGCTTCCCAGAGGTCCTTGGTGCCCATGGCCATCGGAATGTAGGTGCCATCTTCCTTGATCTTGTCGAGGGCGGCGAAGAACTCGTCCTCCGTCGTCGGCACCTCGACGCCGACCTCGGCGAATGCGTCCTTGTTGTAGATGAAGCCGTGGATCACCGAGGCCATCGGCACGCAGAAGGTGGCGCTGCCGTCATCGGTCGACCAGGCCGATTTCGCCACGTCGGTGAAGTTCTCCATACCGGCAAGGCCGGAGAGGTCGGCGAGATGGCCCTTGTTGTAGAGCTCCAGCGAGGCATCGAAGGGACGGCAGGTGATGAGATCGCCCGCCGAACCGGCATCGAGCTTGGCGTTGAGCGCGGCGTTGTATTCTGTCGGCGCTGACGGCGAGAACACCACCTTGATTCCGGGGTTCTTGGCCTCGAAGGCCGGGATCAGCTTTTCCTGCCAGATGGCAAGGTCGTCGTTGCGCCAGCTCTCGATGGTAAGCGTGGTGTCCTGGGCAAAAGCCGTCCCGGCAAAACCGAGCATGCTCGTTCCCAGGAGAAGTGCGGTAAGCGTCCTGCTTTTCATTGTCGTTCTCCCTGTTACCCTCTCAGGTTCCGTGTTTGCGGGCGTCGTTCCCGCTTTCCAGCCGCGAAAGCGCGGCGCGCAGCATGCCGCCTTCGCTTTCGAGCAGTTCCCGCGCCGCAGCGCCGTCGAGCGCGCCGGCCGCCAGAAGCACCGCCACCTTGACCGAGCCCTCTGCCTGGTCGAGCAGCGCGGCAGCCTCTTCGGGCGGACAGCCGGCGATCGCCGTCACCATGCGCGCCGCGCGGTCCCTCAGTTTGGCATTGTCGGCGCGCAGATTGACCATGTAGCCGTCATGGACGTGACCGAGGCGGATCGCCGCCAGGGTCGACAGCATATTGAGTGCAATCTTCTGGGCGGTACCCGCTCCCATGCGGGTCGAGCCCGCGATGATTTCCGGTGGTGTCTCGACCGCGATGCCGATGTCGGCACCCTCGACGAGCGGCGTCGCTGCGTTGTTGGCGATGGCGATCGTGGGCATGCCGCGCCGCCGCGCCTCGGCGAGGGCTGCGACCGCATAGGGCGTGGAGCCGCTCGCGGAAATGGCGATCAGGCAGTCACCGGCGCCCAGCTCTGCCTTGCCGATCGCGTGGCGCGCTTCGTCGGGATCGTCCTCCGGCCCGCCGGCGAGGTGGGAAAGGGCCGCTTGCCCCCCCGCGATCAGCACCACCACTCGCTCAGGCGCGATACCGAAGGTGCCGGGCAGTTCCAGGGCGTCCGCCAGCGCCATCAGCGCCGAGCTGCCCGCTGCGGCATAGGCAAGACGTCCACCGCCGCGCAGCGTGTCGGCCACGATTGCTGCGGCGTCGGAAAGCGGCCCCACTGCGCCGAGGACGGCCCCGGCCGCCGCCAGCTGTGCATCGGCGAGCAGACGCGACACCTCGAGCGGGGCCTTGAGGTCGAGGCCGCCGGCGTCCGGATGCTGCTGCTCGGTGCGGCGCAAGGCCATGCGTTCCTCCTGTTTCCGCGAAAATACCAAAAAAATACCACTTGTCCAGCGGCGTTAACGTTTTTCGTTTGACGACTGCTGTCGCGGCAGCTTAAGTAGTTGAAATTGATGAAAATTGACGATGCCGGCTCGCGGGGAGAAATTAACGCTTGGCTATTGGTATTTTATTGGTATTATCCAGAAAGGAGGAGCGTTCGTGCGACTGGTCCTGGGCATCGATGGCGGAGGAACCAATTGTCGCGCCGCGCTTGCGACGATGGCAGGTGTTGTCATCGGCCGCGGCGCCGGCGGGCCGGCCAATATCATGACAGACCTCGAAGGGACGCGCGACAGCGTCATCGAGGCGGCGCGCAATGCCTTCTCCGATGCGGGAGCGGATTTTGCCGGCGCCGCCGAGACGGATGCCGTTCTCGGCCTGGCCGGGGCCAACGTCGCCGATCTTGGCGACCGGCTGACCGCGATGCTGCCTTTCCGCGAAAGCGCTTGCGAGAGCGACGCGCTGATCGCCTTGCATGGCGCATTGGGGGAACATGACGGCGCCATCGCCATCATCGGCACCGGCTCGGTTTTCATGGTCAGGCATGACGGGCAATCGCGCGCCATCGGCGGCTGGGGTTTTGCGCTGAGTGACCTCGGCAGCGGCGCCCGCCTCGGCCGCGAACTTCTGGAAGAATCGCTCCTGGCGCATGACGGCATCCGCACGGGCACCGGTCTGACCCGTGCGGTGCTCGAACGTTTCGATAACGACCCGCGCAAGGTCGTGCGGTTCGCGGCCGGCGCCCGGCCACGAGACTACGGCCAGTTCGCCCCGCTGGTCTTTGAGCACGCTCCCGTAGGCGATCCGACTGCCGAGCGGCTGTTGAGCCGGTCGGTCCGCCAGATCGAGGAGGCGCTGGCGGCGCTCGGCCTGCGCGACGGTGACCGGCTTTGCCTGCTGGGCGGGCTGGCAAAACAGATCGCGCCCAGGCTTTCGGCGCCGTTCAAGGCTTTCCTTGCCGAACCATTGGCCGACGCGCTGGGCGGCGCCGTGGCGCTGGCCGTGAAGCGGTACGGTGAGACGGCGGTAGCCAGATGAGCGATCTTGCCAGCCGCATCCGCCTTGCGCTCGACCAGGCCGCCGGTCAGGGAACACCGCTTTATCTGCGCCTGAAACGCAGTATCGAGGAGGCGATCGAGGCCGGCGTGATCCGGCCCGGCGACGCTTTGCCATCAGAGCGCGATCTCGCTGCGCAGGCCGACATTTCGCGCGTCACCGTTCGCAAGGCCGTGCAGGATCTCGTCCGTAGCGGCTTGCTGGTGCAACGGCGCGGATCGGGGACTTTCGTTGCGCCTCGGGTCGACCGCGTCGAGCAGTCCTTGTCGCGACTGACATCGTTTACCGAAGACATGGCGCGGCGCGGCATGACGGCGCGCTCACGTTGGCTCGACCAGGGTGTCTACCCGCCTTCGCCCGAAGAGATGATGGTGCTCGGCCTGTCGTCGCGGGAGATGGTGGCACGGCTGGCCCGGTTGCGTCTCGCCAACGATACCCCGCTCGCCATCGAGCGCGCGTCGCTTTCCGCCAGCGTCCTACCAAGGCCTGAGACAGTCGACAGTTCGCTATATGCGGAGTTGCAGAAGACGGGCAACCGCCCGGTGCGGGCGGTACAGCGCATCTCGGCGACCAACCTTGGCGAGGGCGACGCCGAACTGCTCGGTGTGGCGCCCGGGGCCGCCGGTCTCAGCATCGAGCGTATCTCCTATCTCGCGTCCGGTCGGGTGATCGAGTTCACGCGGTCGGTCTATCGCGGCGACACCTATGATTTCGTCGCCGAGCTGCGGCTGAGCGAACCGGCACAAACACCGGGAGCGGTGCCGGCATGAGCGGGCGCACCCATATGGCGCGCGAGATCGGCGAGATCCCCGAGGCCGCGGCACGGCTCATCGTGACTGGGAGCGACGCTCTCGCGGCCGCTGGCGAAGCCCTGCGCGCTTTCGAGCCGGCGATGCTTGCCACGGTGGCGCGAGGCTCGTCTGACCATGCCGCGTCGTTCCTGAAATACGCCACCGAAATCACAGCCAGGATACCGGTCGCCTCGCTCGGCCCGTCGATCGCCTCGATCTACGGTGTCACCCTGCGTCTCGACCATGCCGCGACGGTTGCGATCTCGCAGTCGGGCAAGAGCCCCGACATTGTCGCCATGACCGAGATGGCCGCAAGGGGTGGCGCGCTGACCATCGGCCTCACCAACGCGGCTGCGTCGCCGCTCGCCGAGGCATGCAGGCATGCCGCCGACATCATGGCCGGGCCGGAGCGCAGTGTCGCGGCGACCAAGACCTTCGTGAACTCGGCGCTGGCAGGACTGTCGCTGCTCGCGCGCTGGACGTCCGACGACGGCCTCGCGGCGGCGCTGGCGAGGCTTCCGGACGATCTCGGCAGCGCCATCTCCTGTGACTGGTCGGGTCTGGCCGAGGCGCTTGCCGGGCACGAATCGCTGTTCATCCTGGGGCGTGGCCCGTCGATGGCGATCGCCCAGGAGGCGGCGCTGAAGTTCAAGGAAACCAGCGGTGTTCATGCCGAGGCCTATTCGGCGGCGGAGGTCATGCACGGTCCCCTGGCCCTGGTGAAGCCCGGCTTTCCGGTTTTGCTGCTTGCCGCCCGCGACGCGGCCGAACCTTCGCTGGTCAAGGCAGCCGCCGCGCTGGCCGAGCGTGGAGCTGCCGTCTTTGCGACCACCGACGGCGTCGCAGCCAGCCATCGCCTGCCCTTCGCCGCGACTGGCCACCCCCTTGCCGATCCGCTGGCGCTGATCGCGTCCTTCTATGCCTTCGTGGAGGCTTTCGCGCGCGGCCGCGGGCTCGACCCCGACACGCCGCCAAACCTGCGCAAGGTGACCGAGACGCTATGACGAGGGTTACCGCATTTCGCGGCGCGCGCATCTTCGACGGCGAGACCACGCATGTCGACAAGGCCCTCGTCGTACGGGGCGGCGTTGTCACCGCGATCACCGACACGTCCCGAATGCCGGCGGTGGATGCGGTGATCGAACTCGACGGCCTGATAGCGCCGGGTTTCGTCGACCTGCAGGTCAATGGCGGCGGTGGCGTCATGCTCAACGACCGCCAGGACATTGATGCCGTTCGCACCATCTGCGCGGCGCATGCGCGCTTCGGCACCACCGCGTTGTTGCCGACCCTGATCACCGACACGCCGAAGGTCACGCGCGCAGCAGTCGACGCCGCCGAAGCGGCGGCGCGCGAGCAGGTTACGGGATTTCTCGGACTGCATCTGGAAGGCCCGCATCTTTCGCTGGCGCGCAAGGGCGCGCACGACCCCGCGCTGATCCGGCCGATGACGGACGGCGACGAAGCCTTCCTGATCTCCGCGCGCAGGAACCTGCCGGCACTGCTCACCACCGTGGCGCCTGAGTCGGTCTCGCCCGAGCGCATCGCTCGGCTCAAGGCGGCCGGCATCGTCGTCAGCCTCGGCCATTCGGATGCCGGCTACAAAACGGCGGCGGAGGCCGCCGCCGCCGGTGCCTCGATGGTAACTCATCTTTTTAACGCCATGAGCCAGATCGCCAACCGCGAGCCGGGCCTCGTCGGCGCCGCGATCGATCTTGGCGGCCTTTCGGCCGGCTTGATCGCCGATGGCATTCATGTCGATCCCGCCAACATCCGCACCGCGCTCAAGGCCAAGAGCCTTCCCGGTCGCATCTTTCTGGTCACCGACGCCATGGCGACGATCGGCACCGGGATGACCGCCTTCACGCTCAATGGCCGCACCATCCGGCGCGAGGATGGTCGGCTGACACTCGAGGACGGCACGCTGGCCGGCGCCGATCTCGACATGATCTCGGCGGTCCGGTTCATGCACGAAACGATCGGCCTTCCGGTCGAGGAGGCCTTGCGCATGGCGTCGCTCTATCCGGCGCGGGCGATGGGGCTCGATGCCCACCATGGCCAGCTTGGCAGGGGCACGCGGGCCGACTTCGTGCAGCTCGACGATGGCCTTGGCATCAAATCCGTCTGGATTGCGGGTGAGCAGATGCACCAAAACTAGCGGCGCGCGACGCAAACCCTCAAGGGGCGCCTCTTGAGTATGGCGCTGACTTCAGTCATGCGGAACGCAGGGCTGGCTCCTGCAGGGCAGCCTGCAGCCACGCCGGAGGTTTCATGAAGACCGTCTTTTCACCTCGCCACGCCGGGCATTCCGGGCAGACGGAGCTTGTCGGCGGCGAAATCGTTCCCGGCTTCGAAAACCCGTCGCGGGCGCGCTTCATTCGCGAGCGCATCGACGCGGTCGGGCTCGGCCCGGTGATCGAGCCGGGTCCGCACGACATCGCGCTCGCCAAGCGCGTGCACAAGCCGGACTATGTCGACTTTCTTCCCAACGCCTGGCCGATGTGGCGGGTGGCTGGTCATTCGACTCCTGCCATGCCCTTCGTCTGGCCGGCGCCGGGCCTGCGATCGGACGTGCCGCCTGATACGATCGAAGCATTGCTCGGCTATTATTCCTTCGATGCCGGCGCGACCTTCGTCGAGGGCACCTGGGAGGCGATCAAATCTTCCTTTGATACGGCGCTGACGGCGGCATCGCTGGTCAAGGAAGGCGAACGCAGCGCCTTCGCGCTCTGCCGCCCGCCCGGCCATCATGCCGGCAGCGCCTCGATGGGTGGCTATTGCTACATCAACAACGCCGCGGTCGCCGCGCAATGGTTCCGCGACCAGGGCGCGCAACGGGTGACCATCCTCGACGTCGACTATCATCACGGCAACGGCACGCAGGAG
Organism: Nitratireductor mangrovi; assembly: GCF_007922615.2. Taxonomy (NCBI): domain Bacteria; kingdom Pseudomonadati; phylum Pseudomonadota; class Alphaproteobacteria; order Hyphomicrobiales; family Phyllobacteriaceae; genus Nitratireductor; species Nitratireductor mangrovi. The sequence goes on from NZ_CP042301.2 coordinate 3,926,598, forward strand.
ATATTCTATGCTCGCGGCGACGTGCAGGTGATCAACCTCCACGGTGATCCGCTGACCGAATATCCGCACTTCCTCGGCCATGCCGACGAGCACGGCACCGGCGATGGCGAGGGCTTCAACCACAACTACCCGCTGCCGGCCGGTACCGATTGGGCCGCATGGAACGCCGCGCTGGAGGATGCCCTGCGCCAGTTGTCGGGCTTTGCCCCGGAGGTGGTCATCGTTTCGCTTGGCGTCGACACGTTCGAGCGCGATCCGATCAGCCATTTCCGCCTGAGATCGGACGACTACCCGAAGATGGGCTCGCGTCTGGCGAAAATAGGTCTGCCGACGCTGTTCGTCATGGAGGGTGGCTACGCGGTCGAGGAGATCGGAATCAATGCGGTCGGCGTGCTGACCGGCTTCGAAAGCGGCTGACGCCTGCATTTCGGTTTGGTAGTGGCGCGTCTATTTGCCGGCCAACGCGTGGCCGAGCACACGCGCCAGCCGTTCGGAAAAGCCGCGCGCGTCGTCGATGCGCTCGCCTTCCATGACCAGCGCTTCGTCGAAGAGCAGGCGCACGGCGTCCTCCCGCAGCGCCTTCTGGCCACCGGCGTTTTTTGCAAGGGCGTTGACGAGGGCGTGCGACGGATTGATCTCCAGCACCGGCTTGGTTGCCGTGGACGCCTGCCCGGCGCCGCGCAGGATGCGCTCCAGTTCGCGGTCCGGACCGCCTTCGGGCGCCACCAGACACACCGCACTGTCGGTCAGCCGGTCTGAGGCGCGCACGGCGGAAACCTTCTCCTCCAGCACCGTCTTGGCGAAAGCCATCAGCGTGGCAAGCTCGGTATCGCTTGCCTTGCCCTTGTCGGTTTCATCAGCGGCGTCCGCGCCCGGTCGGGGAATCGCCGCGAGGTCGGCCGCGCCTTGTGTGACCGACTTGAACGGCCTGTCGGCAAAAGGCTTCGCCGTGGCGGCCCAGAAGCTGTCGACCGGGTCGGACAGCAACAGCACTTCCAGCCCCCGGGCGCGAAAACCCTCGAGCTGTGGCGAAGACCGCAACCGCTCGAGATTGTCGCCGGCGAGGAAATAGATCGCCTCCTGCTTGTCGTGCATGTCGGCGACGTAGTCTTTCAGCGACCGCCAGCCCTCGCCGGCGGTGCTGCGGAAACGGGCAAGCCCGAGCAACTGTTCCTGGCGCTCGAAATCCTCGTAGATGCCTTCCTTGATGACGCTGCCGAAATTGTTCCAAACCGCTTCGAACTTGTCGCCATCGCTGTCGGCGAGCTTCTCCAGCGCGGTCAAGACGCGGCTGGTCAGCCCGCGGGAAATGCTCGTCAGGATCGGGCTTTCCTGGATCATCTCGCGCGACACGTTGAGCGGCAGGTCGGCCGTGTCGACCAGGCCGCGCATGAAGCGCAGATAGCGCGGCAGGAGTTCGGCATCGTCGGTGATGAAGACGCGCTTGACGTAGAGCTTCATCCGCCCCTTGCGGTCGGGATCAAACAGGTCGAACGGTCGCGACCCGGGCACGAAGGCAAGCGCCGAATATTCATGCCGGCCCTCGGCGCGGAAATGCACGGTCAGGGCCGGATCGTCATAGTGGCCCGAAAGGCCGCGATAAAAATCAGTGTATTCCTGCTCGCTGATTTCGGCCTTCGCCTTGGCCCATAGCGCCGAACCGTCGCTGAGTTCCACCGGTTCCGCATCGGAGGTGTCGGCGATCGCGATCGGCACCGCGACATGGCCCGACTGCGCCTTGATGATGCGCTCGAGCGTGGCGCGCTCGGCGTAGCGGCCGGCATCTTCCTTGAGCTGCAGGACGACATGGGTGCCACGCTCCGGCGCGTCTGCGGCGGCAAGCGGCGCCACCTCGTAGCTCCCCGAGCCCGTAGACGTCCAGCGCCAGGCATCCGTACTTCCGGCGCGGCGTGACAAGACGTCGACGCTGTCGGCGACCATGAAGACGGAGTAGAAACCGATGCCGAACTGGCCGATCAGGCGGTCGCCATTCGGCGACTTCTCACCGCCGGCGGCCTCGACGCGCTCGAGGAAAGCCCTGGTGCCGGAGCGAGCGATGGTGCCGAGCGACTCGACAAGTTCGTCGCGCGACATGCCTATGCCATTGTCCGCGATTGTCAGGACCCGCTTTTCGGGATCGGCCGTCACGACAATGCGCATCTCCGGCTGCTTGCCAAGCAACTCCGGCGTCTGCAGTGCCTCGTAGCGCAGTTTCTCGCAGGCATCGGCGGCGTTGGAGATCAGCTCGCGCAGGAACACGTCCCGGTCGGAATAGACCGAGTGCACCATCAGCTGCAGCAGCCGGGCGACATCGGCTTCGAAGACATGGCTCTCGGAGGTTTTGTCGGTTTTGGTCATCGTCGTTTGTGAAGTCGGTGTCTCGCCATTGAGGTCCGCTAGAGAAAAGGCGTCGCGACCAAAATTTCAAGCCCTTGGGCCACCGCGCCGCGACGTGTGCGGGCGGAAGTCTGGTGGATCGACGGCCACGCTTGGCACTCTCGGCAGGAGAGTGCTAAAATTTTGCGACGGCGCTCTTGAAACCGGATTTTCCGCCGACCAGATCAGGCGCGCGCGCGATGCCGCAGAACGGGTCGCGCGACCGCCCCGCAGAGACCGGTCTCCCGGGGCGGAGGGCTCTTGAACCAGTTTGTCCCAAGAGGAGAACACCCATGACATTTCGTCCATTGCATGACCGCATTCTCGTCCGTCGCGTCGAGGCCGAGGAGAAGTCCGCCGGCGGGATCATCATCCCAGACACCGCGAAGGAAAAGCCGATGGAAGGCGAAGTCGTCGCTGCCGGACCGGGCGCCCGCAACGAGGCCGGCCAGGTCCAGCCGCTCGACGTCGCGGTGGGCGACCGCATCCTGTTCGGCAAATGGTCCGGCACCGAGATCCGCCTCGACGGCGAAGACCTTCTCATCATGAAGGAAAGCGACGTGATGGGCATCATCGACAACGGCACGGCCCTTCGCAAGGCCGCCTGATCGCTGGCGACTGCCGAAAGGTTCAATCTATATTGCGTTGAAGGAACGGAAACATGGCAGCGAAAGAGGTCAAATTTCATAGCGACGCGCGCGAGCGCATGCTGCGCGGCGTCGACATCCTCGCCAATGCGGTGAAGGTGACGCTCGGCCCCAAGGGCCGCAACGTCGTCATCGACAAGTCGTTCGGCGCCCCCCGGGTGACCAAGGACGGCGTCACCGTCGCCAAGGAGATCGAACTCGAGGACAAGTTCGAGAACATGGGCGCCCAGATGGTGCGCGAGGTCGCGTCCAAGACCAGCGACATCGCTGGCGACGGCACCACCACCGCGACCGTGCTTGCACATTCGATCGTGCAGGAAGGCGCCAAGGCCGTGGCCGCCGGCATGAACCCGATGGACCTGAAGCGCGGCATCGACAAGGCCACCGAGGCGCTGGTCGGCGAACTGAAGCGCAAGGCGCGCAAGATCTCCAACAATGACGAGATCGCCCAGGTCGGCACCATCTCCGCCAATGGTGACCCTGAGATCGGAAATTTCCTCGCCCGCGCGATGGAAAAGGTCGGCAACGAAGGCGTCATCACGGTCGAGGAAGCCAAGACTGCTGAGACCGAGCTCGAGGTTGTCGAAGGCATGCAGTTCGACCGCGGCTATCTGTCGCCTTACTTCGTGACCAATCAGGACCGCATGCGGGTCGAACTGGAGGATGCCTACATCCTCCTGCACGAAAAGAAGCTCTCCAACCTGCAGGCCATGCTCCCGGTTCTGGAAGCGGTCGTTCAGTCGTCGAAACCACTGCTGATCATCGCCGAGGACGTCGAGGGCGAGGCTCTGGCCACGCTGGTCGTCAACAAGCTGCGCGGCGGCCTGAAGGTCGCGGCCGTCAAGGCCCCCGGCTTCGGCGACCGCCGCAAGGCCATGCTCGAGGACATCGCCATCCTCACCGGCGGTCAGGTGATCTCCGAGGATCTCGGCATCAAGCTCGAGAACGTCGGCCTCGACATGCTCGGACGCGCCAAGAAGGTGATCGTGGAGAAGGAGAACACCACGGTTGTCGATGGTGCCGGCAAGAAGGCCGAGATCGAGGGCCGCGTTGCCCAGATCAGGCAGCAGATCGAAGAGACCAGCTCCGACTACGACCGCGAGAAGCTGCAGGAGCGTCTGGCCAAGCTCGCCGGCGGCGTCGCCGTCATCCGCGTCGGCGGCTCGACCGAGGTCGAGGTCAAGGAACGCAAGGACCGCGTTGACGATGCCATGCATGCCACCCGCGCGGCGGTCGAGGAGGGTATCCTGCCGGGCGGCGGCGTGGCACTGCTGCGCGCGATCAGCGTGCTCGACAAGGTCAAGGGCGAGAACCCGGACCAGAAGTTCGGCATCGAGATCGTTCGCCGCGCTGTTGAGGCCCCGGTGCGCCAGATCGCGCACAATGCCGGCGCGGAAGGCTCGATCATCGTCGGCAAGCTGCGCGAGAAGAGCGATTTCGGCTATGGCTGGAACGCCCAGACCGGCGAATATGGCGATCTGTACAAGATGGGCGTCATCGATCCGGTGAAGGTGGTGCGCACCGCGCTTCAGGACGCCGCCTCGGTTGCCGGTTTGCTGGTCACTACCGAGGCGATGGTGGCCGAAAAGCCCAAGAAGGACGCGCCGGCCCCGGCCATGCCCGGCGGCATGGACTTCTGAGCCACTCGAGCTTCGCCAGCACGGGAAGCCCGCTCCTCCCCGGGGCGGGCTTTTTCATTGCTTGACGTGCCGGCCTACCAGCCTGGTCCGCCATCCTCACGCTTGATCGCCACGGCAGCAGGCAGTGCGCAAACGGCACGACGCCGCTGTCGGACGGCCGGCTGCAACAACGGGAAGATTCGTTTCTGACAAAACGCAATGACTTTGACAATTGTCAATCTCTGGGTTACGAACTCGCTATCCATGCGGGAGAAACAGCACGAGATGGTGCCGGATTGGTTTGTTCCGGGCGCGGCTGCGGCGGAGTTCTGGACCGCGGAGCGCTGCTTCATCACGGAGTTGCTGAACACGTCGGCCTCGCCCGAGGTTTCGCTGGCCATCGCCCGCGTGGAACCTGGGGTGACGACGCAGTTGCACTGCCTTGCCGGCGTGGTGGAACGTTATGTGGTCCGCAGGGGGCGTGGCGTTCTCGAAGTCGACGGGCGCCGCCAGCCGCTGATGGCCGGGGATCAGGCGTTGATCGCCGCCGGGGCCGCACAGCGTATTACCAATGACGGAAGCGAGGAGCTCGAGTTTTATTGCGTCTGCACACCGCGTTTCACGCCGGACTGCTACGTGAATCTCGAAGACGAAGGCAACGAAACGAACTGAGGCGCGCGCGCCGGTGCCGGCCGTGACCCGCCGCAAGCTCGCACACAAATCGAGGAATCCATGGACAGCCGCTGGAACGACACCGAAGCCGAAAAGATCGTCGCCGAATACGCGAAAAAGGGCGTCGAGGCCGACATGGCGCTCCGCGTCTACACGACGCGGCTTCTCGGCGGCGATCCGAGCCTGGTTTTGCATGGCGGCGGCAACACTTCCTACAAGACCCGCAGCACGGACCTGATCGGCGATACCCATGACGTGCTGTGTGTGAAGGGCAGCGGCTGGGACATGGCGGTGATCGAACCCGCCGGCCTGCCGGCGGTGAAACTCGCGCCGCTGCTGCGCGCCCGTGCGCTCGACGCGCTTGCCGACGAGGACATGGTGGCGCTGCAGCGGCTCAATCTGCTCGATCCCAAGTCGCCCAACCCCTCCGTTGAAACGCTGCTGCACGCATTCCTGCCGCACAAATTCGTCGACCATACCCATTCCACCGCGATCCTGGCGCTGGTCGATCAGGAAGACAGCGAAGCGATCTGCCGGACGGTGTTCGGCCGGAAACTTGGCTTCGTTCCTTACATCATGCCTGGGTTCAAGCTCGCAAAGGTGGCCGCGGAAGTCTACGAAGCCGACCCGTCGGTCGAAGGGCTGATCCTCGACAAGCACGGCATCTTCACTTTCGGCGACAATGCCCGCGAGGCCTATGAGCGCATGATCCATTACGTCAGCCTCGCCGAAGCGCATGTTGCGGCCAACGGCAAGGCGGTCTTTTCGCCGGCAAAGCTTCCGGCCGGGATTGCGCCCGCAGAAGCGATCGCGCCGATCCTTCGCGGTGCTGTCGCGCAGGCGCTCGGCGAAGGCCGCTTCACCCGCTTTGTCGCTGAGTTCCGCACCTCCGACGAAGTGCGCCGGTTCGTCGACGGCGCCGACCTCGCCGACTACGGCACGCGCGGCGTCTCGACGCCCGACCTTACCATTCGCATGAAGAACCGGCCGGTCATCCTGCCGGCGCCGGACGGCAATGATCTGGACGGCTGGGCGGATCGGGCCCGGCGCGCCGTCGCCGATTTCGTCGACTATTATTCGGCCTACTTCGCACGCTGCGACGCCCTCGACGACATTGAGCGGACCATGCTCGATCCGATGCCGCGCGTCGCGCTGGTGCCCGGGCTGGGGCTGTTCGGTTTCGGCCGCACCGCCAAGGACGCGCGCATTTCGGCCGATGTCGGCGAGATCTGGATTGAGGCCGTCACCGGCGCCGAAAAGCTCGGCCGCTTTACGCCGCTGCCGGAAGACGAGCTGTTTCGGCTCGAATACTGGTCGCTCGAGCAGGCTAAGCTCGCCGGCGCCAAATACCTGCCGCTCACCGGCCAGGTCGCGGTGGTCACCGGGGGTGGCGGCGCGATCGGCGCTGCGACGGCAAGGCTCTTTGCCGAGAACGGCGCCCACGTGGTGGTCGCGGACCTCGATCGTTCCGCGGCCGAGGCGGCGGCCCGCAACGCCGGCAACCAGTCGATCGGCGTCGCCTGCGACGTGACGGACGCCGCAAGCGTCGCCTCTCTTTTCCAGACCGCGGTCGCGCGCTTCGGCGGCGTCGACGTTCTTGTTTCCAACGCGGGTGCGGCGACGGAAGGAGAAATCGGCACCATTGCCGACAAGGATCTGCGGGCAAGCTTCGAGCTCAATTTCTTTGCTCACCAGGCAGTCGCGCAACAGGCGGTCAGGATCATGAAACAGCAGCGGACGGGCGGCGCGCTGCTCTTCAACGCCTCCAAGCAGGCCGTGAACCCCGGGGCCAATTTCGGCGCCTATGGGCTGCCCAAGGCCGCGACCCTGTTCCTGTCGCGGCAATATGCACTCGAATACGGCGCGATCGGCATTCGCTCCAACGCCGTCAACGCCGACCGTATCCGATCGGGTCTGCTGACCGACGAGATGATTACCAGCCGTGCCAGGGCACGCAAGGTATCCGAGAAGGACTATCTGTCCGGAAATCTGCTTGGGCAGGAGGTGACGGCGCGCGACGTCGCCAAAGCCTTCCTCGACCTCGCGCTGGCCGACCGCACCACCGGCGGCGTTGCCACCGTCGATGGCGGCAACATCGCGGCCGCGCTTCGCTAGACCTCGCCCGGCAGCATCGCTGACAGCTGCCGGCGCGGTTCCGGGGCAAAAATCCACGCCCCGCCCTGCCATCGAGGCCCGCCGCCGGGTAACGCAGCCGTAGCCTGAAGTCCTGCTCGCACGACACGGGCGCGCTTGCGGTCGCATTGCGGTTATGTTTGACTGTATATATCGCTTTGCCGTCCGAACCGTACTCGCCGGGGTGTTGCTTTAATGCGCTTTGCCCATGCCGCCAGAGGGCTCGCCGCACTTCTGTTCATCGTCGTCGGTCTTGCTGTAACGACCCCCCGTGCCGTCGCGGCGGACGGGCCGCTGGTATTCGCCGCCGCCAGCCTCAAGAACGCCCTTGACGCCGCCGCTGACGCCTGGATGAGGGAAACCGGACAAAGGGTCGTGATCTCCTATGCGGGCAGTTCCGCGCTGGCACGGCAGATCGAGCGCGGCGCGCCGGCGGATATCTTCGTTTCGGCCGATCTGGAGTGGATGGCGCATCTTGCAGCGAAGGGCCTGGTGCAAGAGACGAGCGTGGTGAAACTGCTTGGCAATCGCATCGTGCTGGTCGCGCCGGCGACGTCCAACGCAACCATTGAAATCGAACCCGGCTTTGGCCTTGCCGGTCTCATTGGCGACGGCCGTCTTGCCATGGCCAACACCGACGCCGTGCCGGCAGGGCGCTACGGCAAGGCCGCCCTCGAAACGCTCGGGGTTTGGGAAAGCGTACGCGACCGCCTCGCCCAGGCCGAAAACGTGCGCGCCGCGCTGGCGCTGGTCTCCACGGGCGAGGCTCCGCTCGGCATCGTCTACGAGACCGACACCGCCGCCGATCCCGACGTTCGTGTGGTCGGCAGGTTTCCGCCGGAAACGCACCCGCCCATCGTCTACCCGGCCGCGCTTGTGGGTGGGTCGGCCCATCCCGATGCCGCCACCTTCCTGAAATTCCTGCAGTCGGACAGCGCGCGGGGCCTCTTCGAGGCGCAAGGCTTTTCCGTGCTTGCGCCGGTGCTCTCGAACTGAGCATGGACTGGCTTGCCCTTAGCGCGGAGGAGTGGACCGCGGTTCGCCTCTCGCTGAAGGTGGCGCTGTGGGCGATGTTCGCGAGCCTGCCGTTCGGGCTTGCGACGGCCATGCTGCTGGCGCGCGGGCGCTTCCGCGGCAAGTCGCTGCTGAACGGTGTCGTGCATCTGCCGCTCATCCTGCCGCCGGTGGTCACCGGCTACGTCCTGCTGCTCGGCTTCGGTCGCCAGGGGCCGATCGGCGGCCTCTTCGAAGCCTGGTTCGGCATCGTGTTTTCCTTCCGCTGGACCGGGGCCGCGCTGGCCGCCGCCGTGATGGGTTTTCCGCTGATGGTGCGGGCCATGCGGCTTTCGATCGAGGCCGTCGACCGGCGCCTTGAACAGGCTGCGTCCACGCTGGGCGCCAATCCCTTGCGCGTTTTCGCGACGGTGACGCTGCCGCTGATCGCCCCCGGCATCATCGCCGGCATGATCCTCTGCTTCGCCAAGGCGATGGGCGAGTTCGGCGCCACCATCACCTTCGTCTCCAACATCCCGGGCGAGACGCAGACCCTGCCTTCCGCCATCTACACCTTCCTTCAGGTGCCGGGCGGGGAGGCCGGGGCATTGCGCCTTACGCTGATCTCGGTTGCCATCGCCATGGCCGCGCTGCTTGTCTCCGAGGTTCTGGCGCGACGCGCCGGCCGCGGCGCGGGGGCCGATTGATGCTGTCCGTGGATGTCAGCCATCGGCAGGGCGACTTTACGCTCGATTGCCGTTTTGACAGCGAGGGGCGGCTTACGGCGCTGTTCGGGCCATCGGGCTCGGGCAAGACGACACTCGCCAACATCATCGCCGGCCTCGTGCGGCCCCGGCGCGGCGTCGTGTCGATCGACGGCCGCGCTCTGGTCGACACCGGTAGCGGCCTGTTCCTGCCGCCGCACCGGCGCCGCGTCGGCTACGTCTTCCAGGATGCGCGGCTGTTTCCGCATATGAGCGTGGCGGCCAATCTGCGCTACGGCCGCAATTATGTGCCTGCCGGCGAGCGCTACGCCGACTTCGACCACGTTGTCGATCTGCTCGGCATCGGCCATCTGCAGGACCGTCATCCCGCCGGTCTGTCGGGCGGCGAAAAGCAGAGAGTGGCGATCGGCCGTGCGTTGCTCGCCAGCCCGCGCCTGCTCCTGATGGACGAGCCGCTCGCCGCGCTCGACGACGCCCGCAAGGGTGAAATTCTGCCCTATGTCGAAAGGCTGCGCGATGAGGCCGGCATTCCCATCGTCTATGTCAGTCACTCGATAGCCGAGGTCGGCCGCCTAGCCACCGACATGGTGGTGCTGGCAGGCGGCCGTGTTTCGGCTTCCGGGCCGACCGCCGCGATCATGCAGCGGCTCGACCTGCTGAGCGCCGAGGAACAGCCCGAAGGCGGCGCCGTGCTCGACGGCACCGTCATCGGCCATGACGACAACTTCGACGTGACCGAGCTCCGGACCCGGGCCGGGACTTTCCGGCTGCCCCGAATCGCGGCTTCCGAGGGCAGTACCTTGCGCGTTCGGATCAGGGCGCGCGACGTTCTCGTGGCAACGCGGCGCCCGGAGGGTCTCAGTGCGCTCAACGTCGTGCCCGGCACGCTTCGGGCGCTGGAGCCACGCGAGGGAGCGGCGCTCGACGCCTCGATCGACTGCAATGGCGAGATTCTGGTCGCGCGCATCACCCGGCAGTCGGCGGCCACCCTTGGCCTCGTGCCCGGCGGCGCCGTGTTTGCCGTGGTCAAGACGATCAGCTTCGACAGCCACAACACGGCGCGGCCGGCGCCTGCCGCGTAGGTGGCCGGGCCTTCCCATTTGCGCATTCTCGACCTAGGACAGGATGCAGGCACAGGAGAAAGGCATGCCGGCTCTCAGCCTGCGCATCAATCTCGACCCGGAAGGGCGCATCGGACCGGGCAAGATCGACCTGCTCGAGAACATCGCCGCCTTCGGTTCGATATCCGCGGCTGCTCGCGGCATGGGCATGTCCTACAAGCGCGCCTGGGATCTGGTCGAAGAGATGAACCGCATCTTCGGCAAGCCTCTGGTGGCGGCGCGCACCGGTGGCAAGCGTGGCGGCGGCGCCGAACTGACGCCGGCGGGGCTCGCCGTGGTCAGCCGCTTTCGGGCCATCGAGCGCGCGGCCGGCAGCGCCGCCGCGCAACACATCGAGGCCCTGCAGGCCGAGATCGACGCCGCCTGACCGACGCCAAAGTGTGTTGCTCGACGGGCAAGGCGGATCAGGCCGGCACGTCTCCCCGGTTTCGCGCCACGACTTCCAGATAGGCCTCCTGAAGTCTTTCGCGTACTGTGAGACGGCTTCCTTTCGTAGGCGAAACGATGCCGAGATGCTCTTCCCGCAGATCATCCATGAACTCCTCCCAGAGTTCGGGGCCGCCTTCTTCCATCAGCCTAGCGCGGATGCTCAGCTCTTCGGTGACCGGGAGCCAGTGCCGGCCCCAGGCGCCGAGATGGGCCATGATCGGAACCAGGGTGATCGCCTTTTCGGTCAGGCTGTAGATCGCCTTCTGCTTGTGGCTCGGGTCGCCGGCCTTGGTCAGCATGCCGATTTCGACCAGCATCCGCATACGGTCGGCGAGAATATTGGACGAGATCCCTTCTTCGGAGCGCAAAAGCTCGCGAAAATGGCGTTTCCCGCCGAAAATCATGTCGCGAAGGATCAAGAGCGACCACTTGTCGCCAAAAACCTCCAGCGACAGGTTGATGGGACAACCCGACCTGTGTGTCTCGTTCATCACCCGCCTCGAAAAACCGGTTGCATTTCCGAACTGCTCGAACTATACGATAACCGCTTGCAAAAAGCAATCACTTTGATCGAGCGAGTGGAGGTAACCGTCATGATCGTGCGCGATGGCAATCTGGAGATCGCAACCGAGGCGTTCGGTACGCCGCGCGACCCGGCCATGCTCCTCATCATGGGTGCCATGGCTTCCATGCTGTGGTGGCCGGACGCTTTCTGCCAGCGTCTCGCCGCGCGTGCGTTCTTCGTCATCCGCTATGACAATCGCGACACCGGGCTGTCGAGCCGGTTCCCTGTGGGTGAACCGGGCTATTCGATGGCCGACATGGCTGATGACGCCTTTCGCGTCATCGACGCGCACGGTCTCGATGCAGCGCATCTCGTCGGCATCTCGCTGGGCGGCATGATTGCCCAGATCGCCGCGTTGTCGCGGCCGCAGCGGGTGCGCACGCTGACCGCGATCAGCACCTCGCCGATAGGCGTCGACGCCTCGCGCCTGCCGGGCATGACGCCGGCCTACCAGGCCCATGCGGCCAGGGGCGAGGCCGTGGACTGGTCGGATCGCGCGCAGGCCGTGGCCTATGTCGCCGAAGATGCGCGCCAGATCGCGAGCACAGCGCACGCGCACGATAGCGCGGCCGCCCGCGCCTTCATCGAGCGTGATTGCGATCGCTCCGGCGGCTATCTCAGCGCCACCAACCACTTCATGGTCGGGGCCGGCGCGCGACCGGCCACGCCGCTGGCGAAACTCGAGCCGCCGCTCCTCGTCATCCATGGCACCAGCGACCCCATCTTTCCGCTCGATCATGGCGAGGCGCTCGCCGCTGAAGTATCGGGATCGAGACTGGTCTGTATCGAGGGTGGCGGGCACGAATTGCATCCGCACGACTGGGGAGCGATCATCGACGCGATTGCAACGCATGCAGCCGGCTGAATGCGCATAGGCGCGGGGCTTGGTGCTGGCTCGGAGCTTGACCTTCGCCCGGAAATGATGGACGCAAACCCCGTCGCCCTTTCCTGCTGCACGCCCGGGGTCAATCGTCTTGAAGCTCTATACCTATTTCCGTTCCTCGGCCGCCTACCGCGTTCGCATCGTGCTCGGCCTCAAGGGACTCGCCTGGCAACCTGAATACATCCACCTGGTCAACAATGGCGGCGAGCACCGGTCCAGCAGCTATCGCGCCGTCAACCCGCAAGGGCTGGTTCCCGCGCTTGAGGATGGCGACGCCGTGCTCACGCAGTCGACGGCGATCTGCGAATATCTCGAGGAACGGCACCCCGAGCCCGCGCTGCTGCCGGCCGATGCGGTCGAACGTGCATATGTGCGTTCGGTGATGTCGGCGGTTGCCTGCGACATCCATCCGCTCAACAATCTGCGCGTCCTCAACCATCTGACGGGACCGTTGCAACTCGGGGACGACACCAGGATTGCCTGGTATCGCCACTGGGTCGCGGTCGGCTTCGCCGGTCTTGAGGCGCAGCTTGTCGGGGCCGGCCGCACCGGCGCTTTCACGCTCGGCGACAGCCCGACCCTGGCCGACGCGTTCCTGGTGCCTCAGGTCTATAATGCGCGGCGCTTCGAATGCCCGCTCATCGATTTCCCGACGATCACGGCGATTGCCGACAATTGCAACGCCCTTGAGCCGTTCAGGGTCGCCGCGCCGGAGATGCAGGGGGATGCGGGCTGAGCGTGTTCCGGCGTATTGACGGACCGGATGGTGGGGTGATGGGAGGCCCGCATTGAGCACGAAGCCGCTTTCCGGGATGCTTGTCGTCTCGGTCGAACAGGCGGTGGCCGCGCCGATGTGCTCGGCCCGCCTGGCGGACGCCGGGGCGCGGGTGATCAAGGTCGAGCGGCCGGAGGGCGACTTCGCCCGCTACTACGACCGCCTCGCCGGCGGCGAGAGCGCCTATTTCGTGTGGTTGAACCGTGGCAAGCAATCTGTCTGCCTCGACCTCGCCGATCAAGGTGATCGTGCCCTGCTGGAGGCCCTGCTCTCCCGCGCCGACATCTTTGTCCAGAACCTCAAGCCGGGAGCATTGGAAAAGCTTGGCTTCGCGCGCGAGCGGCTGGCCGCGGCCTATCCCGGCCTCATCATCTGTTCGGTCTCGGGTTATGGTGACAGCGGCCCCTACGCCACGCGCAAGGCCTACGACCTGTTGATCCAGGCTGAATGCGGGCTCGCCGGCATCACCGGGGGGCGGGACGGGCCGGCGCGCGTCGGCGTCTCGGTGGTCGATGTCGCAGCCGGGCTTGCCGCCTACGAGGCGATCCTTGAGGCCTTGATCGCGCGGGGGCGCACCGGCCGGGGCGCCGATATCCGGATCTCGATGTTCGACACCATGGCCGACTGGATGACGGTGCCGCTGCTTCAGCACGAGGGCGGCAAATCTCCCGGTCGGGTCGGCCTGGCGCACCCCTCGATCGCGCCTTATGGCGTGTTTCGTACCGCCGACGGCAGCGACTTCCTGATCTCCATCCAGAGCGACCGTGAATGGCGGGTGTTGGCCGAACGTGTGCTCGGCCGCGCCGACCTCGGAACCGACCCGCGCTTTGCCACCAACGATGCGCGCTGCGCGGTTCGCGAGGAGACCGATACCGCGGTCGCCGCCGTGTTCGCTACCCTGACCGCTGATGAACTCGCGTCGGAACTGACGGCGGCCGATATCGCGTTCGCCCGCGTCAGCACGCTCGCCGACCTTGCCCGTCATCCGCATCTGAGACGCATCGAGGTTGGGACGGTCGGCGGCGCGATCGCCTACCCGGCGCCTCCTTATGCTCGCGGCCCCTTCGGGCCGGTTCCGCGGCTGGGCGAACATACGGATGCCGTCAGGCGCGAGTTTGCGGATGCAATAGCGGGCGAGGCTCCATGAACGGCGGAATGTCGGACCTCACCGCGTGGATCGGCCGCTGCGAGCGGCAAAAGGACGTTCTGACCGGGCGGCTGGCGCAATCTTATGCGGCGACCGTACTCGACCAAATCGAGGAGCCGATCGAAGGCGACGCCGCGCCGCAAGGTATCCATTGGTGCCTCTGTCCGCCGAGCCTGCCAATGGGCGCTCTCGGGCGCGACGGCCACCCGGCCACCGGTGGCTTTCTGCCGCCGGTGCCTCTGCCAAGGCGCATGTGGGCTGGCGGCCGCTTGGAGTTTCTGGATGCCCTGCGGGTCGGCGACGCGGTCGAGCGGATCTCCACCGTGCGCCACATCGAGCACAAGCGGGGTCGCAGCGGCGAACTCTGGTTCGTTACCGTGCAGCACGAAATTTCGACCGGGCGCGGACTTGCGGTTCGCGAGGAGCAGGACCTCGTCTACCGCGCGGAAACCGCCGGCGCCCCACAGGCGACCGCAGAGGATAGTTCCTTCGCCGATACGCCGGCGGATGCGGTGACCAAGGTTGCGGCGACGCCGACGCTGCTCTTCCGCTATTCGGCGCTGACCTTCAATGGCCACCGCATCCACTACGATCGCAGCTATGCGACCGGGATCGAAGGATATGCCGGGCTTGTCGTGCACGGGCCCTTGCAGGCGGCACTGCTACTTGTTCTTGCGCAGCGCATGCATGACGGCGTTCCGCCGCGGCGGTTCTCGTTCCGTGGCCAGAGGCCGCTGATCGACGGCGGCGACATTATCTGCAAGGGGCTGAACCGCGAGGGCGGCGCCGATCTGTGGACCGGCAACGACCGCGACAACCCGCATATCCGCGCGGAAGCGGAGTGGTAGCGGCGGCCGGCGCGGATCTCAGAGCCTGAGCACGAGGTCGGCCGTGCGCCGTCTTTCGGCGACGCGGCGCGCGTTCGGAATGTCGTTGGAAAGCGCGCGCTGCCGCGCCGCCTCGGCGTCGTGGCCGTGGTCGAGCCAGCGCTGCACCAGCCGCCGTTCGAGTTCGCTTTCGTCGACCTCCAGAAACACCGTATGGTCCAGAAGTGGCGCGAGCTGCGTCCATGGGGCCTCGTCGAGCAGCAGGTAGTTGCCTTCGACGAGGATGAAGCGGACCGCCGGTGCGATAATGGCGGCGCCGGCGCGGGCCAGATCGGCGGCGCGGTCGAAAAGCGGCACCGCGACTTCCGCCTCACCGGCGGCAAGGCGGCTCAGGAGCACATGCAAGCCGTCGAAATCGAAGGTTTCCGGGGCTCCCTTCCTGGCCCGCAGGCCGCGCTCGTCGAGGACTGCGTTGTCGTAGTGGAAGCCGTCCATCGGCACGACCGCGGCGGAGCCGTCGGGAAGCAGCGGCAGCAGCGCCTCCGCCAGGGTTGACTTGCCGGCCCCCGGCGGTCCGGCGATGCCGACGACAAAGCGGGAGCGGCCCGCGGCGCGGCGGAACACCGTCGCGGCCAGATGCGCGATCTCGCTCATCGGCCTGCCGCCCCGAGCCACGCCTCGTAGTCGGAGACAAGCAGGTAGCGGGGTTCAGCATCCTCCTCGATGCCGGAGAAGCGGCTGAGCGGCTCGGCGAATACGTTGTCGGTCAGGTCGTCGTTCACCGTCGACACCTCGCCGATCAGCACATCGTCGTCTTCGGCCCAGAAGGCGTGCCAGACGCCGGGATGCAAGGTCACGCTCTCGCCCGGGGCGAGCTTCAGGACGTCGCCGGCGGCAAGGTGACGCGTGACGCCGTCGGTCGGCACCGCGACGGGTGCCGCGCGGTCGATGCTGCCGTCCGGCCCGGAGGCGAAAAGCTCCAGCGCCAGCGTTCCGCCGCCGCGATTGATGATGTCTTCCGCCTTCACCACGTGGCGATGCATCGGCGACAGCTGGTCCCGCCGCGAGATCATGATCTTTTCGGCGTAAAGCATGCCGCGCCCGGCGGTGAGGTCGGCGGCGCGGCCGTTGCGCACCGTGAACAGGAACAGGCCGAGCTCATCGAACCGGCCCTCGCCGTAATCGGTGATATCCCATCCGAGCCTGGCATCCACGATACCGCCGATCTCGTCGCGGCGCGCTTTCATGTCCGACGGGCTCCAATAGGCGAAGGGCGGCAGCCTGTAGCCAAAGGAGCGAATGAAGCCGTCGGCTTCGGCGATGATGTTGTTGACCGTTGAGCGCTTCATCGAAGCCATCCGGCGCGTCTCCCGTGAGGCTCCAAATTAGCGGCCGGAAATCTCGCGTGGAAGGCCCGCACGGTCGCAAAAAACGGCCGCGGCGGGGCCGCGGCCGTCAAGCTTCATGGGAGCCCTGTTGATCGCGTCACATGCCGGCGGAGTGCTTTTCGACCAGCGCGCGCGCTTCCTCGACCAGCGCCTTGCCGTCGAGGCCCTTGGCGTCCATCTCGGCCTGCCAGGCCTCGATCAGCGGCGTCGCCGCATCTTTCCAGCGCTGGGTTTCGGCTTCGTCGAGGGTAATGATGTTGTTGTTGAGCTTTTGCGCGATCGACAACCCGATCTCGTCGCCCTGATCCATGGTCCGGCCGAGCATGGCCGCGGCCTCCATGCCGGAATTGGCATCGATCACCGCCTTCAGGTCGTCGGGCAGCTTGTCATAGGCATCCTGGTTCATGGCGAACACGAAGGTCAGCGTGTAAAGGCCGTTCTTGCCCGAAAAGCCGGTGTGGTTCTTAACCAGTTCGCTGACCTTGAGCGCCGGTGTCACCTCCCAGGGAATGGTCGTGGCGTCGATGACGCCCTTCGACAGGGCTTCCGAAACCGCCGGCACCGGCATGCCGACCGGCGTTGCGCCCAGCTTCTCCAGCATCTGGTTGATGACGCGCGAGCCGCCGCGGATCTTGATGCCGTTCATGTCCTCGAGCTTGTTGACCGGGTTCTTGGAGTGGATCAGTCCGGGGCCGTGGGCGTGCCAGGCGATGACCTTCACGCCGGCGAACTCGTCCATGCAATGCTTTTCACAATACTCCTGGAAGGCGCGCGAAGTCGCCTCCCCAGTCGTCATCATGAAAGGCAACTCGAAGGCTTCGGTGGCCGGAAAGCGGCCCGGCGTGTAGCCGATGACGGTCCAGATCAGATCGACCACGCCGTCCTTTGCCTGGTCGTAGAGTTCCGGCGGCTTGCCGCCGAGCGACATGGCGTGGAACAGGTCGATCTTGATGCGGCCGTTCGATTCGGCCTGAACCTTTTCGGCCCAGGGCGTCAGCGCCTTGGCCGGAATGGTCGCCTGCGGCGGCAGCATCTGGTGAAGCCGCAGTGTCACGTCCTGTGCGAACGACATTGCAGTCATTGCGCCGAAGGCGGCAGCGGATATGATGATCTTCTTCAGGGTGGTCATGGCGTTCTCCTCCCGTGGAACCCTCATTGTTATATCGCAGAACTAATTCTGCGTACAGATGCATCTTGAGCCAACGTTAACACGATCGACGGCGCCGCCAGGCCTAGGCCTGGCCTTGGCTCAATGCGGCATGCCGCTCAAGCTCGCGAGCAGCTCGGCAACATTGGCGGCGTGGAATTTCTTCAGAAGCCGTGCCCGGTGCGCTTCCACCGTGCGCGGTGATATCGACAGCAGCCGCGCGATCTCCTTGCTGGTGCGGCCTTCGCCCAGATGCATGACGATCTGGCGTTCGCGCGTCGTCAGCCGCATCACCGGGCGCGAGGCCGAAAGGTCGGCGAAGGTCCAGACCGCGCGCGCCAGCGGCTCCTCGCGAGTGAAGGAATGGCCGCGCACCCGGCACCAGAACAGGCTCTTGTCCTTGCGTGCCATGATGCGCTCGTCGGAATAGCGGTTCGTCGTCCTGAGCGGCTCGACGCCCACGTCGCGGATGCGCACGAACTCCTCGAAGGACGGATAGAGAATCACGAACAGCTGGTCGACAAGCTCGTGCCGGGCATAGCCGAACATCTCGGCGAAGGTGATGTTGCAGGCCCGGATGACCCGGTTTTCGGTCAGCACGATGCCCACCGGCGCGTGTTCGAAGGCGAGCTCCCGAAGCGTGTCTTCGCGGTCCGTCATGCGTATTTGTACGATATTGTGCCCTGACCCTGCCAGTCGGATAGTACCACTGCGTGCCGTCCCGCAACAAAAGAATGGATGCGGCGGCGAAGTGCGTTGGGAGGAAGACTGGCATGAACCTGGCCGAATGGCTGGTCAGAAGCGCGGCCATGCGCCCGGATGAACCGGCGCTGCTGCGCGGCACGTCCGTGGTGCGGGACTATCGCGGTTTCGCGTCACGCGCCGCCAGCCTCGGCCATGCGCTCCGTGCCCGTTTGGGGATTGCGCCGGGTGACCGCGTCGCAATATTCGCCGCCAATTCGACCGAATATCTGGAGGCCTTCTACGGTATCTGGTTCGCCGGCGCCGTGGCGGTACCCGTCAACGCCAAGCTGCATCCGCGCGAGGCAGCGTGGATTCTCGAGGACTCCGGCGCCAAGCTTGCCTTCGTCTCCGAAAATCTCGGCAACGATCTGACGCCGCAGATGCCGGCTAGCTGCCGCGAAATGATCGATCTTGGCTCGGCCGAGTTCACTTCAGCCTGCGCAAGCGACTCGCTGTCAGCGCCGGTATCGCGCGGCCGCGACGACATGGCGTGGCTGTTCTACACCTCCGGCACCACCGGCAAGCCGAAAGGTGTCATGATCACCCATGGCAATGTCCACGCCATGGCCCTTTCCTACTTTGTCGACGTCGATCCCGTCTTTTCGAGCGACGCGGCCTACTATGCCGCGCCGATGAGCCATGGCGCTGGGCTCTACAACGTCCAGCACGTGCTGAAGGGGGCCCGCCACGTTGTGCCTGAATCCGCCGGTTTCGACCCGGCCGAAATCTTCGAGGACGCCGCCAGGTTGCGCGACGTGCACATGTTCGCGGCACCCACCATGGTGCGCCGTCTGGTCGACGCCGCCAAGGCCGCGGGCATAGATGGCGACGGCATCCGCACCATCGTCTATGGCGGCGGGCCGATGTATCTCGCCGACATCGTCGAAGCGGTCGACGTCATGGGGCCGCGCTTCTGCCAGATCTACGGTCAGGGCGAGAGCCCGATGACGATCACCGCGCTTGCGCGCGATCTCGTCGCTAGCCGCTCCCACCCGCGCTGGCGGGAGCGCCTTGCCTCGGTCGGCATCGCGCAATCCTGCGTGGAGGTCCGCGTCGTCGATGCCGAAGGCCGCGACATGCCTGCAGGCGAGACCGGCGAGGTCGTGGTGCGCGGCGCGCCCGTCATGCGCGGCTACTGGCAAAATTCGGTGGCCACCGCCGCCACTCTGCGCGATGGCTGGCTCTGGACCGGCGACATGGGCGCGCTCGACTCCGACGGTTTCCTGACGCTCAAGGATCGCTCCAGGGACGTCATCATCTCCGGCGGCGCCAACATCTATCCGCGCGAGGTGGAGGAGGCGCTGCTGTCCCATCCGGACGTTCACGAGGTTTCGGTCGTCGGCGAGCCCGATCCCGAATGGGGTGAGGCCGTCATTGCCTTCGTCGTCGCTCGACCGGGGACCTCGCCGTCCGAAAAGCTCCTCGACGGCCATTGCCTTGACCGTATCGCCCGCTTCAAGCGGCCGAAGACCTATCGTTTTGTCGAGGCGCTGCCCAAGAACAATTACGGCAAGGTGCTGAAGACCGAGCTGCGCACCATGCTGGCCGCGCGGCCGCACCGGGAGGACGCTTGATGTCGAGCGCCCCGCACACACTCATCATAGCACTGTCCTGCCTGCCTTTGGCGGCCGGGCGAGGCGCTAGGAGTTTCGCATATCCAAAGGAGGAAAACCGATGAAAAGACTTCTATCGGCACTAACGGTTGCCACGGCGCTCGCCGTCGGCGGTCTCTCCGGCGCGCTGGCGCAGGACGGGCCGGTCAAGATCGCCCTGATCCATGGCCTTTCGGGCTCGCCGCTCGAGGCGTTCTCGAAGCAGACCACCAACGGCTTCAACCTCGGCCTCGAATACGCCACCGGCGGTTCGATGGAGGTCAAGGGCCGCAAGATCGAGGTGATCGAGAAGGACACCCAGTTCAAGCCAGACGTCGCACGTTCGGTGCTCGCCGAAGCCTATGGCGACGACGAGGTGCTGATCGCCGTCGGCGGCACGTCTTCGGGCGTGACCACGGCAATGTTGCCGATCGCCGCCGAATATGAACGCATTCTTCTGGTCGAGCCGGCCGTCGCCGACTCCCTCACCGGCCCGGATTCCAACCGCTACGTGTTCAAGACCTCGCGCAATTCGTCGATGGACATGCAGGCCCAGGCATTGGCCCTGAAGCCGGACGCGAACCTCAGTGTCGCGACGCTCGCCGAGGACTATGCCTTCGGCAAGGACGGTATCGCCGCTTTCAAGAAGGCGCTCGAGGGCACCGGCGCGACGGTCGTCGCCGAGGAATATGTGCCGCTCAAGACTACGGATTACACGGCCACCATCGAGCGCCTGTTCAACGCGCTCAAGGACAAGGAAGGCCGCAAGGTCGTGCTGATCTACGTCGCCGGCTCCGGTGACCCGATGGGCGCACTGGTCTCGGCCGATCCGTCCCGCTACGGCATCGAGATCTCGACCGGTGGCCACATCCTGCCGGTGCTGCCGACCTACAAGCGCGTGCCCGGCATGGAAGGCGCGATCTACTATTACTATGAAAACCCGAAGAACGAGATCAACGACTGGCTGGTCAAGGAACACCAGGATCGCTTCGGTTCGCCTCCGGACTTCTTCACGGCCGGCGGCATGGCGGCCGCACTCGCCATCGTCAAGGCGCTGGAAACCGCCGAGGACTGGGAGACCGAAACCCTGATCTCGACCATGGAAGGCATGAGCTGGGAGACGCCGAAGGGCACGATGATGTTCCGCCCCGAGGATCATCAGGCGCTGCAGTCCATGTACCACTTCAAGATCAAGGTCGACGACAATGTCGACTGGGCGATCCCCGAGCTGGTCCGCGAGATCAAGCCGGAGGAGATGGATATCCCGATCGGCCGGAACAACCAGGAATAGGATGCAGCCGAGGGGTGCTCTTGCGGCACCCCTCATCCGACCTCGCTCTCCTCGGCCACCCTCTGGAAGAGTCGCCGACGGATAAGGCTATCCATAGCCGGCAACAGAAACCTGGGAACGATGCCTGGCCCCTCGCTCCATACCGAAAACCTGACGATCCGCTTTGGCGGGCACACCGCTGTCGACAACGTCACCTGCGCCTTCAGGCCGGGCGAGCTGACCGTGATCGTCGGTCCCAACGGCGCCGGCAAGACGACATGGTTCAACCTCGTCTCCGGCCAGCTGCGGCCGAGCGAGGGGCGTATCTTCAAGGACGGGCAGGACATCACCGGGCTCGCGCCCTCGGCGCGCGCCAAGGCCGGCATCGGCCGCGCCTTCCAGCTCACCAACCTGTTTCCCCGGTTGTCGGTACTCGAAAACGTCCGCCTCGCCGTGCAGGCCCGGCAGGGCGCCGGGCCGAGCATCATGCGCCGCGCTGCCGCGCTTCACGACGTCCGCGCCGAAGCCGCCCGCCATCTCGAAAGCGCTAGGCTTGCCGCGGTCGCCGACTATCCCGCTGCCGCGCTGCCGCATGGCGATCAGCGCAAGCTCGAGGTCGCCATGCTGGTTGCCATGCAGCCCGACATCTACATGTTCGATGAGCCGACTGCCGGCATGTCGGTCGACGAGGCGCCGGCAATCCTCGACCTGATCGCCGAAATCAAGAAGGACACGTCCAAGACCGTGCTCCTGGTCGAGCACAAGATGGATGTGGTGCGGGCGCTCGCCGACCGCATCGTCGTCCTGCACAACGGCGAACTCGTCGCCGACGGCAAGCCCGACGAGGTCATGGCGCTCGACATCGTGCGCGAGATCTATCTCGGCGTCGGCGCCGACGAGGAGGCCGCGTGATGAGCGACGCCATCCTTAGGCTCGACGACGTCCACACCGATATCGCCCAGTACCAGATCCTGCATGGCGTTTCCTTCGACGTGCCGGAAGGTGGTGTTCACGTGCTTCTCGGCCGCAACGGCGCCGGCAAGACGACGACGCTGCGCACCATCATGGGGCTGTGGCGGGCGCGCAAGGGAGCAATCGTCTTCCGCCATCACGACATCACCGCCATGCCGACGCCCGACATCGCTCGTCTCGGCATCGCTTTCGTCCCGGAGAACATGGGCATTTTCGGCGGCCTCACCGTCGAGGAGAACATGCGTTTGGCGACCACTTCGGGTCAGTTCGACAAGGACCGGCTCGACCGCGTCTTCGCGCTGTTCCCGGCGATGGAAAAGTTCTGGGCGAAGCAGGCTTTTGCGCTCTCCGGCGGCCAGAAACAGATGCTCGCCATCTCGCGCGCCATCATCGAGAAGCGTGAGATGATCCTGATCGACGAGCCGACCAAGGGCCTTGCCCCGGCGATCATCCGCGCCATGATCGACGCCTTCCGGGAGATCGCCGCCGAGACCACCATCCTGCTGGTCGAGCAGAATTTTCTTTTTGCCCGTTCGCTGGGCCGTGGCGTCACCGTCATCGACGACGGTCGCATTGTTCATGACGGTGACATGGCAGCCCTCGCCGCGGACGAGGGTTTGCAGACCAGACTGCTCAGCCTTTCGCTTGAAGCGCATTGAGGGACCGAACCGTGATTTTCGCCGCAGACATCCTGCCTGGAGGGCGCACATCCTCCCCTGCGGAGCGGGGAAATAGGACCACCGAAAGTGGTGGAGGGGGCGCATGATGAACGCGTTCTCCGAAATGCTGAGCCGCCTCGGCGGCGTCTACCTCCTGCCCGTCGCGATCGCGCTCCTCGCCTTCGTGCTCATCGGCGCGCCGTCGACCTGGGTCACGCTGACCGTCGCCGGGCTCGCCATGGGCATGATGATCTTCCTGATGGCGTCGGGCCTGTCACTCATCTTCGGGCTGATGGACGTCCTCAATTTCGGCCACTCCGCCTTCGTCTCGTTCGGCGCCTTCATCGCCGCGTCGGCACTGGCGGCGCTGGCCGGTTGGGTCGGCGGCGAAAGTGCCGTGCTCAACGTCGCGGCGCTGATTCTCGCCATCGCCGCTGCCACCGCCTTCGGGGCCGGGGCTGGCTGGTTCTTCGAGCGCGTCATCGTCAAGCCCGTCTACAAGGACCATCTGCGCCAGATCCTGATCACCATTGGCGCGCTGATCGTCGCCGAGCAGCTTCTGCTGGCGATCTGGGGCGGCGCCCCGGTCGCGGTGCCGCGTCCGCGCGTGCTCGACGGCTCGCTGATCATCGGCGACGTGGCGATCGAGATCTACCGCATCTTTGCCTTCCTGCTCGGGCTTCTGGTCTACGTCGCCATGCATTATGCGCTCAACCGCACCCGCATCGGGCTGCTGATCCGTGCAGGCGTCGAGAACCGCGAGATGGTGGAAGCGCTCGGCTTCCGCATCGACCGGCTGTTCATCGGCGTCTTCATGGCCGGGTCGGCATTGGCCGCGATGGGCGGCGCCATGTGGGCCGGTTATCAGGGACTGATCACGCCGGCGCTCGGTGGGGAACTGATGATCCTGGTCTTCATCGTCGTCATCATCGGCGGCCTCGGCTCCATCGAGGGATCGCTCCTCGGCGCCATCCTGGTCGGGCTCCTCTCCAACTATGTCGCCTTCCTGTTCCCGAAGCTCTCGCTCGCCTCCAACATGATCCTGATGATGGCGATCCTGCTGTGGCGTCCGTTCGGGCTCAAGCCGGCGATCAGGGGGTAGCGGCCATGTCCGACCAGTCGATCTCCGACCTTGCTTCCGCGCCGGCACGCCCGCGCCGCATTCCCGTCGGCCGCCTCGCGGTCTACGCCATTGCGCTGGCGATCGGGCTCTGCCTTGCCTTCGCGCCGTTCCTGTTTCCCGATGTCCGCGCCCAGGAGGTTGCCGCGCGCATCTGCGTCTTCATCGTCCTGGTCGCCAGCTACGATCTCCTGATCGGCTACACTGGCATCGTCTCCTTCGCCCACACCATGTTCTTCGGCCTCGGTGCCTATGGCACCTCCATGGCTCTGAAGAGCTGGGGCCCGGGCTGGGACGCCATTATCATCGGCGGCGGCGCCGGGGTCGTTGCCGCCTTCGTGCTGGCGGTGCTGATCGGCATGCTGTCGCTGCGCGTCAAGGCGATCTTCTTCGCGATGGTCACGCTCGCCGCCGCCTCGGTGATGATGGTGCTTGCCAATCAGCTGTCGGATTTCACCGGCGGCGAGGACGGCTTCACCTACCAGGTGCCGCGGCTGTTCTCGCCGGCCTTCAAGCTCTTGACCGACGCCGACGGAAAGACGCTGCGTTTCTTCGATGTCGCTATCAACGGCAAGATCGCCGCCTACTATTTCGTCTTCGTCGGCAGCTTTCTCCTCTTCCTCTTCATGATGCGCATCGTCGCCTCGCCGATGGGCACCGTGCTGCAGGCGATCCGCGAGAACGAATTGCGCGCCGAGGCTATCGGCTACCGCGTCGTCGGCTACCGGACCGCGATCTTTTGCATCTCCGCCGTCATCGCCGCGCTCGCCGGCGTTCTGCGTGCCGTCTGGCTCAAATATGTCGGGCCCGAGGTCGTACTCTCCTTCGCGATCATGATCGACATCCTGCTGATGGTGGTGATCGGCGGCATGGGCACGCTGATCGGCGCCGTCATCGGCGTTGTGCTGATGAGCCTCGCCCAGTTCTACCTCAAGGACCTGATGGAGGTCGCGGCGGAGGCGACTGCCGGCGTGCCGCTCTTGCCCGAGCTCCTCAATCCCGACCGCTGGCTGTTGTGGCTCGGCGTGCTGTTCATCCTGCTGGTGTATTTTTTCCCGGCGGGAATCGCGGGAACCCTCATGAAAAAGGGAAACCATTGATGCATTCGCCACGCTCGACCTATGTTCCCGCCGCCGGGCACGAGCTGCACGTCACCGAGTGGGGCGATCCGGCCCGTCCGGCGCTCGTCATGTGGCACGGGCTGGCCCGCACCGGCCGCGATTTCGACGAGGCCGCCGCCGCCCTATCCGACGAATATTTCGTGCTCTGCCCGGACACGCTCGGGCGCGGCCTGTCGAGCTGGTCGCGGCCCGGCGGCGGCGACTATTCGTACAAGACCTTCGGTGACACCGCGCTTGCCATGCTGAAACACTATGGCATCAACCGGCTGCGCTGGGTCGGCACCTCGATGGGCGGGCTGATCGGGGTAACGCTCGCCGCCGGCGCCTTGAAGGATCGCATCAGCCACCTCGTCGTCAACGATATCGGTCCCGACATTCCCGCCGAGGGCAGCGGCCGCATCGCTTCCTATGTAGGCAATCCGCCGGTCTATGATACCGTTGCCGAGCTTGAGGCCTGGCTGCGCGAGAACTACGCGCCCTTTGGCGCCAACACGGACGCTTTCTGGCGCCGCATGGCCGACACCTCTATGCGCCGTACCGATTCCGGCAAGGTGACGGTCCATTACGACCCGGCGATCGTCACCCAGTTCACGCTCCACAAGGGCGACCTCGACGTCTGGGACAAATATGACGCCGTCACCGCCAGGAGCCTGCTCTTGCGCGGCGCCGCCTCAGACGTGTTGCCGGCAGCCGTCGCCGAGGAGATGACCCGACGCGGCCCCAAACCGCGGCTGGTGACCTTTCCCGATTGCGGCCATGCTCCGACGCTGGCGAGCGAGGCGGAAATTGCCCTTCTGCGCGAGTTCTTGGCCCAGTAGCGGCCCCGATCAGCCGTCCATCAGAACCTTTTCGATCTCCGGCAGGGAGTGGTTGGTCAGGGTCTTCGGCACTTCCGCCTTTATCCGCCCTTCCGCCTCCTTGTGCAGCTTCTTGCGCAGTTCACCCAGCACATGCGGCTGCGCGACCAGCACGATCTGCTTGAAGGCATCCTTCAGCGCGAGGGCAGAGACCTTGTCCGCGATCTCGTCGGCAAAGCGCTCCTTGGCGATGCGGTGCCAATCGGTTTCCTGGACGGCGCTGCGATGGTGGTCCGACCCGTCATTGAGCCGCCCCGGGCGGTCGGTGCCCTGATCATGCGTTGGCGGGTTTTCCTGTTGGGCCCGGTCGACCACTTCGAGCCGGGGCTCGAAGGCCGTCCCTTCGTTGCGCAGGAACAGTGCCCTTTCGCCGTCTGCCACGAGCACCCAGGTGCCGGTTTCCAGTTTCGCGAGCGCCATGTCATGCTCCCAGTGATTTGTCCTTGACGGGAGGCAAGCCGGCCGTCGTGGGTACCGCCGCCTCCGACTATCGGAAACGTATCGCAAAGAATTGCGTTCCTGTCGCTGTCCCGGCGCATGGTGAGCGGGGAATTTTTTTCCCGCTCTGGGGCGCAGCACAGAAAACGGATTGCGGCCCGTAACCGCCAGCGCGAGGCGGTTTCTTCTGCAAAACGAGCCATTCGACGACAATTGCGCCAATCGAAGGAGAATGGCCGCAATGGCTGCGGACGCAGGCAAGCTGAACACCTTTCCCGTCTTCATGCGGGTCGAGGACCGGACCGTCGTCATCGTCGGTGGCGGCGAGGAAGCGCTCGCCAAGGCGCGGCTCGTCGCGCAGTGCACGGCCAGAATCCGCCTCGTCGCCGAGCAGCCCGCGTCAGAACTCGCGGCCTTCGCACGACGTTTCGACGCCGAGTTCATCACTGAGCCCTATCGCGATGCGCATCTGGACGGTGCCGTGCTGGTCTTCGCCGCGACTGGCGACGAGGCCGCCGACGGCCGCATCGTCGCCGATGCGCGGTTGCGGAAGATCCCGGTCAACGCCGTCGACCGCCCGCAGATCTGCGATTTCCTGACCCCGGCCATCGTCAATCGCGCCCCCGTCGCGGTGGCGATCGGCACCGAAGGCGCCGGGCCCGTGCTCGCCCAGATGATCCGCGCCCGCATCGACCGCATGCTTTCGCCGGCACTCGGCCCGCTGGCGCGCATGGCCGCCGCCTACCGCGACGCGGTCGAGCGGCTTTTGCCGCGCGGCAGCGTGCGGCGGCGCTTCTGGCGCGACTTCTTCGAAGGCGAGCCTGCCCGGCTGATGGAGATCGGCCACATCTCCGAGGCGCAGGAGGCCGCCGAACGGCTGCTGCATCAGGAGACTGCCCAGCGCGGCCACGTCGCGCTGGTCGGCGCGGGGCCCGGCGCCGAGGACCTTCTCACCTTGCGTGCCCAGCGCCTGCTCATGCTGGCCGACGTCATCCTCTTCGACGCGCTCGTGCCCGAAGCGGTTGTCGAGATGGGCCGGCGCGATGCGGAGCGTGTCGCGGTCGGCAAGCGCAAGGGCTGCCACTCCAAGTCGCAGGCCGAGATCAACGCCATGCTGGTCGCCTACGGCGAGGCCGGCAAGCGCGTGGTGCGCCTGAAGAGCGGCGATCCGCTGGTTTTCGGCCGCGCCGGCGAGGAAATGCAGGCGCTGCGCGATGCCGGCATTGATTACGAGGTCGTGCCCGGCGTGACTGCCGCCTTTGCCGCTGCTGCCGATTTCGAGCTGCCGCTGACCTTGCGTGGGGTAACCTCCTCGATGGTCTTCACCACGGGTCACGACCTCAAGGGCAACACCTTGCCCGACTGGGCGCGCCTCGCCATCTCCGGTGCCACCGTCGCCGTCTATATGGGCCGCTCGGTCGCCGCCGAGGTCGCCGGCCGGCTGATCGCGTCGGGCCTTTCGTCCGACACGTCCGTCGCCGTGGTCGAGAACGCCAGCCTGTCAGGCCGGCGGCTCTATCACGGCACCCTCGCCGACCTGCCCGCGCTCCAGGACCGCGCTGACCTGACCGGCCCGGTCATGACCATCATCGGCGATGCGGTGGCCGGCGCCAATTTCGACCGCTCGACCCCGCTCGCCGCCCGCAGGACCGCGGCAATGGCGGCCTGACCGGAAAGAACAGAAGCCATGAAGGTTCTGACCGCAAACCGGCTCGTTGATGGGGAAGCCGTCTGGTTTTCCGCCGACAACGGCTGGATCGAGGTGATCGCCGGCGCTGAGATCGCGCGCGACAGCGATAACGAGGAGAAGCTGCGCCAGATTGGCGAAAGGGCGGCCGCCAACAACGAGGTCGTCGACGTCGACCTGATCGACGTCGATCTCGATGGCGGCGTCATCGTGCCGAAGAGGCTGCGCGAGCGCATCCGCGCCGCCGGCCCGACCAACCGACTCGATCTCGGCAAGCAGGCCACCGCGAAAGATACGCACGCCGCCTGATGCGGCGCGCTGAAAGAGACCAGAGCCATGTACCGCTACGACGAATTCGACCAGAGTTTCGTGAACGCCCGCGTCGCCGAACTGCGCGACCAGGTCGAGCGCCGCCTGGCCGGCGAGATCACCGAGGATCAGTTCAAGCCGCTGCGGCTGATGAACGGCGTCTACCTGCAGCTTCACGCCTATATGCTGCGTGTCGCCGTCCCCTATGGCACCCTGAGCGCGCGCCAGATGCGCATGCTTGCCCATATCGCGCGCACCTATGACAAGGGTTATGGCCACTTCACCACGCGGCAGAACATCCAGTACAACTGGCCGGCGCTGTCCGACATCCCGGCGATCCTGGATGACCTGGCCAGCGTCGAGATGCATGCTATCCAGACCTCGGGCAACTGCATCCGCAACGTCACCGCCGACCATTTCGCCGGCGCCGCCGCCGACGAAGTCGCCGACCCGCGCCCCTATGCCGAGATCCTGCGGCAATGGTCCTCCGTTCATCCGGAGTTTTCCTATTTGCCGCGCAAGTTCAAGATCGCGGTCACCGGCGCCGAGCGCGACCGCGCGGCGATCCAGGTCCACGATATCGGCCTGCATCTGAAGAAGAACGCCGAGGGCGAGCTCGGCTTCGCCGTCTATGTCGGCGGCGGTCAGGGTCGCACGCCGATGATCGCCAAGAAGATCAGGGACTTCCTGCCCGAGCAGGATCTGCTCGCCTACTGCACCGCGATCCTGCGCGTCTACAATCTGCACGGCCGTCGCGACAACAAATACAAGGCACGCATCAAGATTCTCGTCCACGAGACCGGCACCGAGGAACTGACGCGCCAGGTCGAGGCCGAGTTCGCGGCACTGAAGGACACCGAACTCAAGCTGCCCGACGCCGATATCCGCGCCATCGAGGCTTATTTCGCTCCGCCAGCTCTGGTCGACAGGCCCGAAGGTGATGAGGCGGTTCGTGTCGCCGGGCTCGATTCCAGGGGCTTTGCCGATTGGGCGCAACAAAACCTCACCACGCACCGGCATCCCGATTACGCCGCCGTCACGATCTCGCTGAAAGGCATCGGTGAGGCGCCGGGCGACGCGACCGACGCACAGATGGAGCTGGTCGCCGACTTGGCCGAAAAATACGCCTTCGACGAGATCAGGGTCAGCCACGAGCAGAACCTGATCCTGCCTCATGTCGCCCGCGCCGACCTGCCGGCCGTCTACGCCGCGCTGGCCGAGGCCGGTCTGGCGACGGCCAATTCCAACCTGATCACCGACATCATCGCCTGCCCCGGCCTCGACTATTGCGCGCTCGCCAATGCGCGCTCGATCCCGGTCGCCCAGGAGATCTCCGAGCGTTTCGCCTCGCTGGAGCGCCAGCGCGACATCGGCGAGCTGAAGCTGAAGATCTCTGGCTGCATCAATGCCTGCGGACACCACCATGTCGGCCATATCGGCATTCTCGGCGTCGAGAAGAAGGGCGCCGAGCTTTACCAGATCACGCTTGGCGGCTCCGGTGACGAAAACACCTCGATCGGCGAGATCGTTGGTCGTGGTTTTGCGCCTGACCAGGTCACCGACGCCATCGAGACCGTCGTCGACACCTATCTCGGCCTGCGCACCGATCCGTCCGAGCGTTTCATCGACGCCTATCGCCGCGTCGGTGCTGCACCGTTCAAGGAGGCCCTTTATGGCCACGAAGCCAAGGCTGCCTGAGGCCGACGCCGAAGCGCTCGCCGCCGAACTCGAAGCGCGTCACGGCGGACTGGCTCCGGCCGCGGTGATCGAGACCGCGGTGAAGGAGCTTTTCGCCGACGATGTCGCCGCCGTCTCCTCCTTCGGCGCCGACTCGGCGGTGTTGCTTCACATGCTGGCCGGCGTCGACCCGTCGGTGCCGGTGCTCTTCCTCGACACCGGCAAGCATTTCGGTGAGACGCTGGAATATCGCGACCTGCTCGCCGCCGATCTCGGCATTGGCGATCTGCGCATCGTCACGCCGCGCGACGATCTCCTGGTGGCGTACGATCCCGAGGGCACCCTGCACCAGCGCGACACCGATGCCTGCTGCGACATCCGCAAGGTCGAGCCGATGGCCCGGGCCGTCGAGCCCTTCGGTGCCTGGTTCACCGGGCGCAAGCGGTTCCAGGCGACGACCCGCGCTGCACTGCCCGTCTTCGAGGCGGTCGGGCCGCGCATCCGCATCAACCCGCTGGCGTCCTGGGGCACCAGCGATCTTGCCGACTACATGCGCCGCCACCAGTTGCGCGAGAACCCGCTGGTCGCTTATGGCTATCTGTCGATCGGCTGCTTCCCATGCACCGAGCCGGTCAAGCCCGGCGAGGATGCGCGCAGCGGGCGCTGGGCCGGTCAGGCCAAGACCGAGTGCGGCATTCATCTCCCCGGCATGGAATCGGCGGCCAAGGCCTCGCATTAGGATTGTTTGATGACCGAGACTGCGAACGAGACCGCTGCGCGGCTCTGGACCCAGGACGGGTTCCATGATGACGAATGGCGCCATGCCAAGGATGCCGAGGGGCTCGCCGGCAATGGCGGTGTCATCCTGCCGCTCGCGGTCTGGAAGGGCCTGGACGCGGAAACCCGCGCCGCCCAGGCCCGCCGCATCGGCGTGCTTCTGGCGCCGGGCGACGAGCTTGCCGAGATTGCCGGCCACCTTGCCGACATTCCGCTGGTGGCGCTCGCTTTCCCGGCCTTCAATGACGGGCGCAGCTTCTCCAAGGCCGAACTGCTGCGCAGCCGTTATGGCTATCAAGGCAAGCTGCGCGCCACCGGCCAGGTGCTGATCGACCAGATTCCGCTGATGCTGAGGACCGGTTTCGACGAGTTCGAGGTCTCGCATCCGACCGCGCTCGCCCGGCTCGAGGCCGGCCGTGTCGGCGGCCTGCCGCATTATTACCAGCCGGCGGCGAAGCCGGCCGACAAGGGCGCCCGCTACTCCTGGCGCCGCCGCCCCGCCGCCTGATCTCGCCTGCCTGGGCTTTTCCGGTCAGATGTAGCCGTAGCCGCGGGCCATGGCCGCGGCGGCGACCGG
The DNA here is from genome assembly GCF_007922615.2 of Nitratireductor mangrovi. Lineage (NCBI taxonomy): Bacteria > Pseudomonadati > Pseudomonadota > Alphaproteobacteria > Hyphomicrobiales > Phyllobacteriaceae > Nitratireductor > Nitratireductor mangrovi. The sequence goes on from NZ_CP042301.2 coordinate 3,957,845, forward strand.
AATCAGCAGGAACAGCGCCGCCTCGGCGTGCACGTAGCGCCGCATCGCCTGCACCTCCGTCTCCGGCACGACGAAGCCGGCGTCCTCACGCCGTGCCTTGCCCCAGCGCATGATCCTGAGCGTCGGCGGCACCGACAGCAGCCCGACCAGCGCGAACAGGCCGATCTTGGTCCAGAAAACCGGGTTTTCGAGATAGAACTCCGAGCCCTTGGTGCCATGGAAGACTCTCAGAAATCCTGCCGCCAGCACCAGCATGGCGACCCCGCCGTAAACGCGGTCGATGCTGGCCAGCAGCCCGAGCGCGTTGCCGGTAAGGCCGGGGCGGATCAGCATCCACTCCGCGGCAATGATGCCGGCCAGCGAAAAGACCAGCACGTGATGGATCGAGGCCAGCACGAAGTCGGCGATCATGTCGGACGCTCCATGACGTTTCGGGTTGCATGTGTCCGTCGGACATAGGCATCGATCTTGACAGTGTCAATATCAAGTGACGACCGCTTTACACCCGCTTGGCGGCCTGCTCTCATGGCGTCAGAGAGGTCGGTGCAACCGGCCGGTCCTGGGAGGGGACTTCGATGCCGTATGACTATGTGATCGCCGGCGGCGGCTCCGCCGGAGCAACCCTCGCCGCGCGCCTTTCGGAAGACCCTTCGATCTCCGTTTGCCTGGTCGAAGCCGGGCGCGAGGGCCGCGATCTCTTTATCCGCGCGCCGGCCGGCGTTGTCGCGCTGCTGCCAGGACGGCCGAAGATCAACAACTGGGCCTTTTCGACGGTCCCGCAGCCCGGACTTGGCGGTCGCCGCGGCTATCAGCCGCGCGGCAAGGCGCTTGGCGGTTCCAGCGCCATCAACGCCATGCTTTATGTCCGCGGCCATCCCGGCGATTACGATGATTGGGCTGCGGCAGGCTGCGAGGGCTGGGGATGGTCAGACGTGCTGCCGCTCTTCCGCCGCGCCGAGGCCAACCAGCGCGGCGGTGATGCGCTGCACGGCGACGAAGGCCCGCTCCGGGTTGGCGAGCAGCAGAGCCCGCGCGCCATCAGCCGTGCCTTTGTCGAGGCCTGTGCGCAGTCGCAGGTGCGCCGCAATGCCGATTTCAATGGCCCCGAACAGGAAGGCGCCGGGCTTTACCAGGTGACGCAGTTCTGGGACGGGCCGCGCAAGGGCGAGCGCTGCTCCGCCGCCGCCGCCTATCTGCACCCGGTCATGGACCGGCCGAACCTGACGGTCTTGACCAGGGCCCATGCGACGGGGATCGTATTCGACGGCAGCCGCGCGGTGGGTTTGCGCTACCGGCGTGGCGGCCGTGACGAACGGGTCGAGGCTTCGCGCGAGGTGATCCTCTCGGCCGGCGCCTTCGGCTCGCCGCAACTCCTGCTTCTCTCGGGCGTCGGCGCGCCTGACGAACTCGCCCGGCACGGCATCGCCCCGGTCCAGGATCTGCCGGGTGTCGGCAGCAACCTGCAGGACCACCTCGATTTCATCATGTCGTGGAAATCGGCCGACACCGACATGTTCGGTCTCGGGTTCGGCGCCGGCGTCAACATCCTGCGCCACATCCTGCAATGGCGGCGCACCGGCGCGGGCATGATCGCGACTCCATTCGCCGAAGCCGGCGCGTTCCTGAAGTCCGACCCCGGCGTGGAGCGCCCTGATCTGCAGCTTCATTTCGTCATCTCGGTCGTCGACGACCATGCGCGCCGCCTCCACGCCGGTTACGGCTTTTCCTGCCATGTCTGCGTGCTTAGGCCACATTCGCGTGGCGCGGTCAGGCTGGCAAGCGCGGATCCGCTCGCGCCGCCGGAGATCGACCCGGCCTATCTCTCTGACGAGCGCGATGCCGCCCTGATGCTCAAGGGTGCAAAGATGATGCGGTCGATCCTTTCGGCCCCGGCCCTGGAGCGCTATCGCCGCAAGCAGCTTTATCTGCGTGGCGACGAGACCGACGCCGAACTGATGGAGCATGTCCGCGCCCGCGCCGACACGATCTACCACCCCGTCGGCACCTGCCGAATGGGCACCGACAACATGGCTGTCGTCGATCCGAGATTGCGCGTTCACGGGCTCGAAGGCCTGCGGGTCGTCGACGCCTCGATCATGCCGACGCTTGTCGGGGGCAACACCAACGCTCCGACCATCATGATCGCCGAAAAGGCGGCCGAAATGATCCGAGCCGACGCCGCCTGAGCGGCGTCAGGCTATCGTGCGCGGCAAGTCGGCCGACAGCGTCTTGTGCAGATGCACCATCATCGCCGCCGCGAAAAGCGGTGTCAGAAGGTTGAGCAGCGGCACGGCGAGGAAGGCGGCGATCACCAGCCCCGCCACGAACACCATGCCGGCATGCCGGCGCCTGAGCGCCTTGGCGTCGGTTTCGGAACGGTGCCGCATGGCAGCGAACTCGAAGAATTCGCGTCCGAGCAGGTAACCGTTGACCAGAAAGAACGCGGCGATGTTGACGCCGGGGATCAGGAGCAGCAGCAGCGCCACCAGATTGGCAAGGACGACGACCAGGAAGAACTTGACGGCCAGCCACATCGCCTGGCCCGTCGGCAAGGCCCGCCCGGGCGGTTCGAGCGGAAAATCATGCCGCTCCACCAGTTCGGCGACGTCGTCGAGGAACAGCCCGGCGACCAGCGCCGTCACCGGCGCGACGAGCAGTGCGAGGCCGATCGCCAGTCCGATGCCGGCCGCGATCGCCGCGATCGTGCCGAGCCAGCCGGCCCATGCCGGAAAACCCGGCAAAAGGGCGTCGATCCACGGCATCGCCAGCGCGTCGAACGTCTGCTGCAGCCCGAACCACAGCGCCACCAGCGCCAGCACGGTGAGCCCGAGCGACTTCCAGAACACGGCCCGGAACTCGGCCGTGAACAGGTGACCGGCCGCCGCGCGTGCTGCCTCGAGGATCATTGCATTCTCCGTCGCTCTGCTCGCGACATAGGGAGGCCGAAGGGCGCCCGCAAGCCGTCGCTACTCGCGGCTCACGCGGCCGGGGGCCTTGTATCCTGTCGGCGATGCGTTAAACCGGCGGGCACTTCCCCTCAACAACCAACGGAACGTGAAGGTGACCTTAGCCAAACAGTTTGACGTGCTTTGTATCGGAAATGCGATTGTGGACGTGTTCGCGCGCTGTGATGACGACTTCCTTGTCGCCAATGGCATCGTGAAGGGCGCCATGAACCTGATCGATGCCGAACGCGCCGAACTGCTTTACGGCCGAATGGGTCCGGCGATCGAGGCCTCCGGCGGCTGCGCCGGCAACACGGCGGCCGGCATTGCCAGCTTTGGCGCCCGCTCGGCCTTCTTCGGCAAGGTCTCCAACGATCATCTTGGCAAGATTTACGCGCACGACATCCGCGCCCAGGGCGTGGCTTTCGACACCCGCCCGCTCGAGGGCGAACCGCCGACGGCGCGCTCGATGATCTTCGTCACGCCCGATGGCGAGCGTTCCATGAATACCTATCTCGGCGCCTGCGTCGAGCTCGGACCGGAAGATGTCGAGCGCGACAAGGCGGAGAAGGCGAAGCTCGTCTATTTCGAGGGTTACCTGTGGGATCCGCCGCGCGCCAAGGACGCGATCCGGCTGACCGCGCAATATGCTCACGCGACCGGCGGCGAAGTCTCCATGTCGCTGTCGGATTCCTTCTGCGTCGACCGCTACCGCGACGAGTTCCTTGAGCTCATGCGCTCGGGCACGGTCGATATCGTTTTTGCCAATGAGAGCGAGCTGAAATCGCTTTATCAGACCTCGTCCTTCGAAGCCGGCCTCGAACAGATCGGCAAGGACTGCAAGCTCGCTGCCGTCACCCGTTCCGAGCTTGGCTCGGTCATCGTGCGCGGCGGCGAGATCATCCCCATCGAGGCCATCGCGATCGACGAACTGGTAGACACCACCGGCGCCGGCGATCTCTATGCGGCCGGTTTCCTCTATGGCTACGTGACCGGGCGCAGCCTGGCCGATTGCGGCCGCCTCGGCTCGCTTGCCGCTGGAATCGTGATCCAGCAGATCGGCCCGCGCCCGCAGAAGAACTTGCGCCAGGCTGCCGAGCAGTCGGGACTGCTGGCGCCGGACGCGGCCTAAAGCAATTCCGGGATAAGTGGAAACCGGTTCTCCGTCCGGAACTGCGCAGGAACAAGCGGTCAGAGCCGTTCGACGATTCTTTTGAAACGATGAACGGCTCGAGGCTCAGGGAATGTCCTCGGGCCGCCGCCCCGGCCGGCTCTTGTAGCGCGGGAAGGTCCAGCCGAAGCGCAGCGCGCCGCCCCGCACCAGGAAGGCGATGGCGAAGGCGGCGATCGCCGCCAGCGTCAGTTCGACCCCGGCCGAAAACAGCGCGATGAAGCTTGCCGCGCCGGCAAGCGCCGCCGTCACATAGATTTCCGGCCGCAGCAGCACCGACGGCTCGCCCGCCAGCAAGTCGCGCAGGATGCCGCCGAAAGTCGCCGTCATCACGCCCGTCACCAGCGCCACCGCAGGCGAACCGGTCGCCGCCAGCCCCATCGCCGCGCCCATGACGCTGTAGGCCGACAGCCCCAGGGCATCGAGCCACAGGAGCAGCTTGTAGCGGGATTCAACCAGATGCGCGGAAAAGAAGATCACGACCGCCACGGTCGCGCAGACCAGCAGATAGTCGGGGTTTTCCGCCCAGAACACGGGCAGGTCGCCGAGCACGACGTCGCGCAGCGTGCCGCCGCCGATGCCGGTCACCCCGGCCAGGAACAGGAAGCCGATGAAGTCGAGTTCCTTGCGTGAGGCCGCCAGCGCGCCGGTGGCGGCAAACACCGCCACCCCGGCATAGTCGAGCAAAAGGATCGGGTCCATCCGGCAGCGCCTCCCGCCCTATCGGTAGCCGAAGGCCGGGTCGCCTGAAAGATCAGGCGTCCTTTTCGGCCTGCTCGTTGATCGGCCCCGGTTCCGGCTCGCCGCTGCCGGCCGCCTGTTTGGGTCCGCCCTTGGAGACGCCGACCATCGCCGGCCGCAGCACCCGCTCGCCGATCACGTAGCCGGTTTGAACCACCTGCACCACCATGTTGGCCGGCACATCCGCGTTGGGCACCTCGAACATCGCCTGGTGGTAGTTGGGATCGAATTTCTCGCCCTCGGGCTCGATCTTCTTCACCCCGTGCCGCTCAAGTGCGGAAAGCATGGCGCGCTCGGTCATTTCCACGCCTTCGATCAGCGCCGTGAAGCCGGCGCCGCCTTCCTGGCGCGCCTCGGCCGGGATCGCGTCGAGCGCCCGGCGCAGGTTGTCGGAGACCGACAGCATGTCGCGGGCGAAATTGGCGATCGCGTAGTTGCGGGCGTCGCTGACGTCACGCGCGGTGCGTCGGCGCAGGTTTTCCATCTCCGCCGCCAGGCGCAGGGCGCGATCCTTCAGCTCCTCGTTCTCCTTGGCAAGCCGCAGCAGCGCCTCGCGCTCGGCGTCGAAGGCTTCCTCGGCGTCACCGGTTTCGGCGGCCTCAGCCGCCGCATCCGAGCCCATTTCGGCGTACTGGCTCTTGGCGGCGGCGATGTCGGGGTTTTCCGCCTTGTCCCCGGCGCCGTGTTCATCCTTTGGATGGTCGCTCATCGACTGATCCCGTATGTCGCAAAACTGGTTGGTTTCGCGCCCGATATCGAGTCTTGGAGGCCAAAAATCAAGGGGTGGGGTCGAGTAGAGAGGTGGTGCTGTTGACGCGGCACGGGCAAAGCACTGCATTCTACCTCGGTATTCGCTGTTTCTGTTTCGTCGCCGGTATGCGACCTTGATCCTTGGGCAAACTTCTTCATCTCGCCACGTACTCAGAGGTTCCATGGCCGCCGAGCCGAAGATAACCTGGATGATCGCAAGCGAAGTAGGCGATCGCGACGGAATCGGTGTCCAGCTTTTGATCGACGGCGATTTGGTATTGGAGATTTTCCGCGACGATACGAAACGAAGCCGCGAAGTAACCCTCCATAGGGTCGAGGTTCCGTTGGAGCTGTCGGAACAGACCGTTGCGATGTTCAAATGAGAGATATCATGGGATTTCCTGGATTAAGTCGATTGGCGGCTATTCATCGCTTCGAAGCAAGGTGATTGAGTCTCCGCGATGAAACCACCGGACGACATAATTGTCTTGGCACTGCGCTCTATCAGCGGAGAAGTTACCCGGCACATGCGGGCCATCGCATTCGGCTACCGCGGGGTTTCAGCCAAATTTCGATTCTATATGGAAAGCGAGCCTACAGAGATAGAGCGGGAGAATGCTGAGGTCGTTGCAACAAATTTCGACGCGGGCCACCCGGCAAAGCTTGATAGCCTAGAAATAGAGTTCGTTGTGACGAAGGAGGTATTGGGAAAACTCAACTACCTGGACTTTTGTATTTATCGAAGGTCCGAATAGAATCGAAAGTACGCCTAGATCGCAGGACTCCGCTGCATGGAAAATCTCCCTAGAGACGACGCGCGCCAGCTGTTGAACGCGATCTTGTCCGAACTGAGAGGACTGCTATCCGAGGAGTTTTTCTCCCCTGCCTCGCTGAGTTATCACCCGGTGCGAGACAAGATCGCTCGTTTTGCTTGGAGCTTGAACCCTCCGGCCCCGGAATTGCAAGAGTTTCTGCGACGCCATGGGCACTCCAGCGAAGCCTGGCTCCCGATCGACGTTGGCGCTCTCGACGGCATCGAAACGGCGGAGTTGCTTCTGCGCCTCAAGATCAACATATCTGGTGATCGATGGGCAAAAGGCGCATTGGCGCCAGCTTTTGCGAGCGGCACCTTGTTGCGGGCTCTGGAACGTATCGACGCAGGCCTGGATGGGCTCATCTAGGATCACGCTGAGTGAATACCCCTCCCTTGCGCCGACGGGATCGCCCTCAACCGCCTACCTAACGTTGCATTCGGTATCTTTGCATAAGCCTGAGCGTGGTCTCCGCACGAGCGCTTGACTCGTGCGGGAGGCTCGAGCCGTACACGCAGGACGTCAGTGCCCTGATCGATCCCAAGACAAGCATTGATCGGCCTGGGTCCGTCAAACATGCGGCATGCCCAGCGCGACCGAGAAACATCGGTATCCGAAAGGTCTAGACTAGGTCGTCAGGAACACCGTGCGCAGGCCTAAGGGGAAGGACAGGTGGCGGTGACGGCTTGCGAAGTGCACTGGTCGGGCAATGCGGTCATATACGCTGCGGACAGGCGTCGGACGCGGCGTCAAGGACGGTCACCGTGGCTTATGCTCGTTCTGCGATCATTCCGCCGTGCCTGAAACAACTACGGACGGCATGGGAACGTCCCAGGGTGCGTTTGGTCCATGATTCGCCATCACGATGTCAGCGACCGCAGAACGGATCGCTTTCTTGCTCGAGGCCGGTTGCGGACGTAGGAGCGAACCTCCCCGTACGGTTCCCTCAAGGAAGAAATCGAAGGGAGCGCCCGGATTGTCGATGTGCCAGCGGCTGTCGACCTCGCCCAAACTTACCTCCGTGAAGCCTGCCGCCTCCATCGCCGGAAATGCACGCGCCGGATCGGCATAATCGGTTGCGCCGGGTCCGGGCGGCAAGGTGATGTGCGGCGACCCGTGTCTGCCGATGGCCGTGAAAACGTAGGTGAAAGCCGAAAGTTCGGTGTCTTGCCAGACGGAGTAGGCGAAGCGGCCGCCGGGTTTCAAGACCCTGCGGGCCTCTGCCATCGCTGCCGGCGGATCTGGTACGTGCGGCATTCCGAAACCCATTGTCACTGCGTCGAAGGACGCATCTTCGAAGGGCATAGCCATAGCGTTGCCTTCGACAAAGGTCGCCTCTGGGACTTCATCGGAGGCAATGACCAGCATGGCGGGTGAAAAATCTAGCCCCGTTACCTCGGCGCCGGCTTCAACCAGGCCACGCGCGACGATGCCCTGACCGCAACACAGATCGAGCACCTTCATTCCACGCTTGGCCATCACATCGGAGACAAGGCGAGGAACCGCCATTTCGGATGCCCTTGCAAAATCTCTGGCATAGGCTTTGGCTGTTTCTTCCTCGGCCCATCCACGCCGTTCCAGCGCGGCAAAGTCTTCGTCTGAACCCATGATCCTGCCCTGCGACCGTCGTGGCGGTTTTCGCCAGCCCACCCACATTATGTCGGAAACGATGTCCTTTGAAGCCGAGGCCAGCGACGGGCACAGGCAGCCACGCCGCACGCCTACTGCATCAGCCGCGAGATCACCTGCGCCGTATAGTCGACCATCGGCACGATGCGCGCATAGTTGAGCCGGGTCGGACCGATCACGCCGAGCGCGCCGATCACCCGCGATTCCTGGTCGCGATAGGGCGCCACGATCAGCGATGAGCCCGACAGCGAAAAGAGCTTGTTTTCGGAACCGATGAAGATGCGCACGCCCGAGCCTTCCTCGGCAAGGTTCAGGAGTTGCACCAGCCCTTCCTTGGTCTCCAGATCGTCGAACAGATGTTTCAGGAGCTCGATGTCGGCCTCGGCTGTGAGGTTTTCCAGAAGATTGGCGCGCCCGCGCACGATCAGCCGCGCCGGCGCGCCGGCGTCCGCGCCGGCCCAGACCGCGAGGCCCTTTTCGACGAGATCCTGCGACAGCGTGTCGAGGGCCGCACGGGTCTCCTCCATCAGCCGTGCGATCTCCGCGCGCGCCTCGCCCAGCGTGCGGCCGCGGATATGCGCGTTGAGGAAGTTCGACGCCTCGTGAAGCTGCGCCGCCGTAACCCCGGCCGGCAGTTCGATGATGCGGTTTTCGACGTCTCCCGTCTGCGAAACCAGCACCGCCAGCGCCTTCTGCGGCTCCAGCTGGATGAACTCGATATGTTTCAGCCCGGTCTCGCTCTTGGCCGCCAGCACCAGCCCTGCGCCGCGCGACATGCCCGAGAGCATCTGGCTCGCCTCGGTCAGCATGTGCTCCAGCGAGGCGTCGCTGCCCGAGGCCTTGACCTGCGCCTCGATGACACGCCGGTCGTCTTCCGACAGGTCGCCGATCTCCATGAAGGCGTCGACGAAGAAGCGCAGGCCCTTCTGCGTTGGCAGCCGGCCCGCCGAGATGTGTGGCGAATAGATGAGCCCGAGATGCTCCAGATCGCTCATCACGTTGCGTACCGTCGCGGGTGACAGCGACGAGGGCAGCATGCGTGACAGATTGCGCGAGCCGACCGGGTCGCCGTCGCGCAGATAGGAATCGACGATGAGCCGGAAGATGTCGCGCGAGCGGCTGTCGAGCGCTTCAAGTGTCTGATCGAGCAGCGGTTTGGTCATGTTCTCAAGTGGTCTGCCATGACGATAGCCTGAGGCAATATATAGTCCTCCACAGGGCACCGGCAAAGCCCGCAATGCCGGCTTTTCCTTTGCGTCGCGCTGGCCGGACCGCTAAAAGCGCCTTCTCAAGCAAAGCCTGAACGGGAATCACATCATGCGCCCTTCCAGACGGAAGCCCGACGAGATGCGCGCCATCGGCTTCGAGCGCGGCGTCTCCAAACATGCCGAGGGCTCCTGCCTGGTCAAGTTCGGCGACACCCACATCCTGTGCACGGCCAGCCTCGAGGAGCGGGTGCCGCCATGGCTGCGCAATTCCGGCCGCGGCTGGGTGACGGCCGAATACGGCATGCTGCCGCGCTCGACCGGCGACCGCATGCGACGCGAGGCCAGCAGCGGCAAGCAGGGCGGCCGCACGCTCGAAATCCAGCGCCTGATCGGCCGCTCATTGCGCGCCGTCGTCGATCTCGAGGCGCTGGGCGAGGTCCAGATCACTGTCGATTGCGATGTGCTGCAGGCCGATGGCGGCACCCGCACCGCCTCGATCACCGGCGGCTTCATCGCGTTGCACGACTGCCTCGCCTGGATGGAGGTGCGCAGCATGACCTCGGTCTCCAAAGTGCTGAAGGACCATGTCGCGGCCATCTCCTGCGGCCTCCACGATGGTGAGCCGGTGCTCGATCTTGACTATCTGGAGGACTCGGCCGCCGGCACCGACGCCAACTTCGTCATGACCGGCAAGGGCGGCATCGTCGAGATCCAGGGCACGGCCGAGGGGGAGCCCTTCACCGACGAGCAGTTCTCCGAACTGATGAAGCTTGCCCGCAAGGGCATCGGCCGACTCGTCGAACTGCAGAAGATGGCGATCGGGTAGGGCCGATGGCCTCGGTGCTTGACCGTGCCGTTCAAACGCTTGCCGGGCATCGTGCTCGTCAGGTGGCGGATTTGCCGTCGCTGTCGAAGGCGCTCTCTGCCGGCCCCCGGCAGTTGGCGAAGTCCTTGCAGCCGTCCGATCTCCCCACCTGTGGGGGAGATGTCCGGCAGGACAGAGGGGGGCGCGACCGAGCGCCTCTCCTGCCTGCCCGGAGTGCGCCATGACCCCCGCCGCCATCCTCGAAGCCGCGCTCTATGTCGACGACCTCGACGCAGCCGAGGCCTTTTACGGCGAGACCCTGGGACTGACGCGCATCTCCGCAGTCGAGGGCCGCCACGTTTTTTTCCGCTGTGGGAGCGCCCTGGTGTTGCTCTTCGATGCCGAAGCGACCGAGGTACCGCCGGCGCAGGATGCCCGCCTGCCGGTGCCGCCGCACGGCGCGCGCGGGCCCGGCCATCTCTGCTTTGCCGCTTCCGGCGACGAAATCGTACGCTGGAAAGCCCGTCTTCAGAATGCCGGCGTGGCGATTGAGGCCGATTTCGAATGGCCGCAGGGTGGCCGCTCGATCTATTTCCGCGATCCCGCCGGCAATTCGCTCGAATTCGCCGAACCGAAAATCTGGGGCCTCTGATGCGCCGTCTCGATACGACAAGGATCGTGGTCGCCACCCACAACAAGGGCAAGCTGGCCGAGATTTCCGAGCTCATCGCGCCATACGGGCTGGAGGCGAAGTCGGCGGGTGACTACGGTCTTCCCGAGCCGCCCGAGGACGGCACCACCTTCGAGGAAAACGCCTACACCAAGGCCTTTGCGGCCGCCTTGGCCACCGGCCTGCCGGCACTTTCCGACGATTCGGGCCTGTGCGTCGACGCGCTTGGCGGCGAGCCCGGCGTCCACACCGCCGACTGGGCCGAGAAGCCCGACGGTTCCGGGCGCGACTTTCTGATGGCGATGCGGACGGTCGAGGACCGCCTTCAGGAGCAGGACGCAACCACGGCCGACAAGCGCGCCGGCCGCTTCGTTGCCGTGCTCTGCCTTGCCTGGCCGGACGGGCATGCCGAATATTTTCGCGGCGAGGTCGAAGGTACGCTTGTCTGGCCGCCGCGCGGCGACCGGGGCTTCGGCTACGATCCCGTCTTCAAGCCCGACGGCTACGATCAGACCTTCGGCGAGATGAGCGCCGGCGAAAAACACGCCTGGGAAGCCGGCCGCGGCGACCTTGGCCTGTCGCATCGCGCCCGCGCCTTCGCCAAATTCGCTACCGCGATGCTGGAACCGGCATGACCGACCCCGACCGCGCTCCCGGATTCGGGGTCTATGTGCATTGGCCGTTCTGCGCCGCCAAATGCCCCTATTGCGATTTCAACAGCCATGTCCGTCACCAGCCGGTCGACCAGGCGCATTTCGTGCGCGCTTTCGAAGCCGAGCTTTCCCATATGCGCGCCCGCACCGGCCCGCGCGAGGTCACCAGCGTCTTCATCGGCGGCGGCACGCCGTCGCTGATGCAGCCTGCGACCGTCGGCGCGATCCTCGACGCGATCGGGCGCTTGTGGACCGTCGCCGGTGATGCCGAGGTCACTCTCGAGGCCAACCCGTCCTCTGTCGAGGCCGAGCGTTTCCGCGGCTACCGCGCCGCAGGCGTCACCCGCGTCTCGCTCGGCGTGCAGGCGCTGAACGATGCCGACCTGAGGTTCCTCGGCCGGCTGCACGACGTCGCCGAGGCGCGCCGCGCCATCGAGATTGCCCGCGACACCTTCCCGCGCCTCTCCTTCGACCTGATCTATGCCCGCCCCGGCCAGACCCCGGAGGCGTGGGGCGCGGAACTGGAACAGGCGATCGCTCTCGCCGCCGATCACCTGTCGCTCTACCAGTTGACCATCGAGGAAGGCACGCCCTTCTTCGCGCTCCATGCCGCGCGAAAGTTCGCCGTGCCCGACGGCGAGCATGCCGCCGAACTCTACCGGATGACGCAGCAGGTCACCGCCGCGCGTGGCCTGCCCGCCTACGAGATTTCGAACCACGCCCGCCCCGGCGCGGAAAGCCGCCACAACCTCGTCTACTGGCGTTATGGCGAATATGTCGGCGTCGGCCCCGGCGCCCATGGCCGTTTTGTCGAGGACGGCCGACGCATCGTCACCATCACCGAGCGCCATCCAGAGACCTGGTGCGGCCTGGTCGAGGATCGTGGCCATGGTGTCGTCGACGGCGAAATCCTGACCCGCTCGCAGGAGGCCGACGAGTTCCTGCTCATGGGGCTGCGCCTTGCGGAGGGCATCGACCTTGCCCGCTACGAGGCACTGTCCGGCAAGCCGCTCGCCAATGACCGCATCGCGCTGCTGGCGGGCGAGGCGCTGCTGGCGCCGATCGGCAATTCGCGCCTGCGTGCCACCCCGGCTGGCATGATCGTGCTCGACGCCGTCGTCGCCGACCTGGCGCGCTGAGCGCGTCGCCAGCGTTGCGCTGCCGGCAACTTTGCAAGCCGGTGCGCACATGCGAAGACTCGGCGGTCGAAGCGGAACCGGAGCGGCATGGACGAGAGGCCCGGCAAGAAGCGCGGTTATGTGATCGGACAGGCCGAAATGACGGCGCGGCCGCTGGAGTCGGCGCTTTATCTGGTCGCAACCCCGATCGGCAATCTCGCCGACATCACGCTGCGTGCCCTCGAGGTTCTGGCCGGCGCCGACATCGTTGCTTGCGAGGATACGCGCGTCACCCGAATCCTGCTCGAACGCTACGGGATCAGGCGCCGGATGATGGCCTACCACGAGCACAACGCCGCCGAGGCCGGCCCGCGCCTGCTCGCGGCGCTCTCCGATGGTGGTTCGGTCGCGCTCGTTTCCGACGCCGGAACGCCGCTGGTCTCCGATCCCGGCTACCGGCTCGCCGTCGAGGCGATCGCAGACGGTCACCGGGTCGTACCGATCCCCGGCGCATCTTCCGTGCTGGCCGCGCTCGTCGCCTCCGGCCTGCCTTCGGACGCGTTCTTCTTTGCCGGCTTCCTTCCGGTGAAGGCCGGCCAGCGCCGCACCCGGCTGGAGGAAATCGCGCCCGTTCCCGGCACGCTCGTTTTTCTGGAATCGCCCCGCCGCCTCGCCGCCTCGCTCGCCGCCATGGCCGAGACGCTCGGCGGCGCGCGCCGCGCCGCCGTCTGCCGCGAACTCACCAAGGCCTTCGAGGAGACCCGCCGAGGTTCCCTCGCCGAACTTGCTGCGCATTATGATCAAGCCGGCGCGCCGAAGGGCGAGGTGGTGGTCTGCGTCGCTCCGCCCGAGGCTGGGGCACCACCGGTCGATGTCGACATTGACGCGTTGCTGTTGTCGCTGGTCGCCGAGATGCCGGCGGCGAAGGCGGCGGCCGAGGCCGCGCGCCAGACCGGGCTGGCGAGGCAGGAGCTTTACCGCCGCCTGGTCGCCCTCAAGGAAAGCAATCGTGGAAGCTGACGGCCCCGCGCGCCGGCAACGCGCCTACCGCAAGGGCCATTACGGCGAACGCCTTGCCGCGCTGGCGCTGCGCGCCAAGGGGTACCGCATCGTCGCACGCCGCTACCGCACCCGGCTCGGCGAGATCGACCTGATCGCGCGGCGCGGCGATCTCGTTGCCTTCGTCGAGGTCAAGGCGCGTCCGACGCTCGCCGCGGCGATGGAGGCGGTCGGGCCGCTCGCCGCGCGCCGCATCGAGGGTGCGGCCGACATGTGGCTGTCGCGCCAGCGCGACTACGCCCGCCTTTCCGTCCGCTTCGACCTCGTCGCCATCCTGCCCTGGCGCTGGCCGGTCCACGTCGAGAACGTCTTTTCCGGCCGCTTCTGAAGCAGCATCCGCGACACGGGGCATGCCTTCCCTTGCGTCAACAGCCTGTCGGGACCATTCTGCCGCTGATGCGGCAGGATCATTCCCTCAGGAGTAATCGAAATGTGCCATCACTGCGTCATCGACAGCGTCAAGGAGCGAATGCTCTCGCGCCGCGACTTCTTCAAGGGTTCGGCCGTCGCCGGCGCGGCCGCCGTAGCATCGGCCGCCGCGCCTGCGCCGCTTTTCGCCCAGAAGGCGATGCCGACCAGGGCCGAGGACCTGACCCACGAGCTCTACGAGGAGTTCCCGACCTTCTTCAATCAGCAGCAATTGTTCAAAGAGGTGCTCTTCAATTATGACGAGCACAAGTTCAACATAAACGAGTGGCGCTTCAACGAGCACACCGGTACGCACATGGACGCGCCTTTGCACTTTTCGGCCGACGGCAGGTCGGTTGCCGAAATCCCCGTCGACGATCTCGTCTGCCCGCTGGTCATCGTCGACATTCGCGAGAAGGCAGCCGAAAACGCCGACGCACAGGTCACGCCCGACGACATCTTGGCCTGGACGAGCGCCAATGGCGATATTCCCGAAGGCGCCTGCGTGGCGATGCTGTCCGGCTGGGGCGCGCATCTCGGCACTGACAAGTTTCGCAATCCGGATGCCGACGGCAAGATCATGCATTTCCCCGGCTTCCACATCGAGGCGGCTGAGATGCTGATGGAGGCGCCCTCGGTCAAGGGCATCGCCGTCGACACGCTGTCGCTCGACCATGGCCCTTCGCCGGATTTCGCCGTCCATTACGCCTGGCTGCCCTCGGGGCGCTGGGGGCTGGAATGTGTCGCCAACCTGGAAAGCCTGCCGGCCAGCGGCGCGACCCTAATCGTCGGCGCGCCCAAGCTGCGCGGCGGCACCGGCGGCCCGTCGCGGCTGTTCGCCATGGTCTGAGGCGGCGCGCGGCAGCTGTTTGGCCGGCGCTCTGTGCTAGCGCCGGCTGACCCGCATCGGCAGCCCGCCCTCGGGCTGTGTCGTCAGCTTCTGCACCGGCCACGGTTTCGTTTCGGCGACCGTGTCGAAGCGGTAGCGAGACAACAGCACGCCGAGCGCGATCACCGCCTCCTGCATGGCGAAGCTGGCACCGATGCACACCCGCGGCCCGGCGCCGAACGGCAGATACTGGAAGCGATCGATCCGGTCGCGGTTTTCCGGCAGGAAGCGCGCCGGCATGAAGGCTTCCGGGTTGTCCCAGAGCTTGCGGTGCCGGTGCACCGTCCAAGGCATCACCTGGATCTGCGCACCCTTGACGATGCGGAGGTCCTCGAACCTGTCCTCCTCCACCGCTTCGCGGCTGATCGAGGCCGCCGGCGGGTAGAGCCGCATCGCCTCCTCGAAGGCGGCGCGCGTCGCCGGCATCTTTTCCAGCCACTTCACCGGGTCCGGTTCGCCGGCCGTGACCGCGTCGATCTCGGCCTCGACCCTGTCGCGCTCCCATGGCGCCTCGGCCAGGCAGTAGAGCGTCCAGCCGAGCGCGCGCGCCGTCGTCTCGTGGCCGGCGCCGATGAAGGTGATGATGTTGTCCTTGATCTCGTCGGCGCCGAGCCCGTCCGGGCCCTCCGCCTTAAGGAGCAGCGTCAGGAAATCGTTGGGCACCCCGTCCGGGTCGGCCCGCAGCCGATCCTTGCGCATTGCCATTGTGTCGGCGACGATCTGACGGAAGAAGGCCATCGTCTTGCGCCCGCGCAGCCGCGTGATGCGTGGCAGCCAGTCCGGTGCGCCGAGCAGGTCGAGCGGGTCGACGCGGCCCATCGTCTCGAACAGATGGTCGACCTGCTTGGCGAAACTGCCGGCCTCGCCGGCGATCTCGCCTGAAAACAGCGTCTCGGCCAGGATATCGTAGGTGAGCATGGTCATGTCGCGGGCGACGTCGACCGTTGCGCCGTCTTCGTAGCGCTCGGCAAAAAGCCGCGACCGTTCCAGCATCGGCCCGGCAAAGCCGTGGATATGGCGCGGCGTGAACACCGGCGCCATCGCCTTGCGCGAGCGTTTCCAAACCTCGCCTTCGGCCGTCAGCAGCCCGTCGCGCAGGATCGGCCGCAGGATCTTCTGGCGCACCCGCGCCATCTTGTAGTTCTTCGCGTTGTCGACCAGCACCCGCTTGATCAGCCGCGGATCGTTGGCGATCACCAGCGGCCCGCCGATCCCGGTGGTGATCGATATCCATTTTTCGTTGTAGGAAGGCTCGCCCCACAGTTCGAGCGGGTTCCTGTAGACGATGCGGATCATCTGCAGCGTCGAGGGCGGCGAGCTGCGCGGCTTCGGCGCCGGCGGCACGAAGGGGGCGGGCGAGGTGTCCATGGTCGTCTTCCGGGCGGACGCAATCATCTGCCCGACAACTTAGGATCGCCGCAAAGTTTCGGCAAATTTTCGCTCACGCGGCAAGATGAGCGGGCCGCGTTGCGGAAGCCTCTGGAAAGGTCGCCGGCAGCAGCGGCAAAAGCCCGCGCCGATTTGGAATTTGGCCACGAAACCCCTATATCTCGGGCATCTTCCGGCGCGTGATTCGGGGTGAAGCGGGCGCGCCGTCCCAGCGGCAGAAAACAGCGGTAGTCCATGAGCGAATCGTCCGAGACACGGCCAGGCGCCGAGCCCGAATATGGCGCGGAATCGATCAAGGTCCTCAAGGGCCTCGATGCGGTCCGCAAGCGCCCGGGCATGTATATCGGCGACACCGATGACGGCTCCGGCCTGCACCACATGGTCTACGAGGTGGTCGACAACGCCATCGACGAGGCGCTGGCCGGCCATGCCGACCGGGTGACGGTGTCGCTCAACCCGGACGGCTCTGTCACCGTCACCGACAATGGCCGCGGCATCCCGACCGACATCCACCCCGGCGAGGGCGTTTCCGCCGCCGAGGTGATCATGACCCAGCTCCATGCCGGCGGCAAGTTCGACCAGAACTCCTACAAGGTCTCCGGCGGCCTGCACGGGGTCGGCGTCTCCGTCGTCAATGCGCTCTCGACATCGCTCAAGCTCACCATCCGCCGCGCCGGTAAGCTGCACGAGATGAGCTTCACCCATGGCGTCGCCGACGCGCCGCTCGCCGTCACCGGCGATGCCGGTTCCGACACCGGCACCGAGGTCACCTTCCTGCCCTCGCCCGAGACCTTCTCGAAGACCGAGTTCGACTTCGGCACGCTGGAGCACCGGCTGCGCGAGCTCGCCTTCCTCAATTCCGGCGTGCGCATCGTCCTGTCGGACCGCCGCCACGCCGACGTCGTCACTCACGAACTGCTCTACGACGGCGGGCTGGAGGAGTTCGTCCGCTATCTCGACCGCGCCCGCAAGTCGCTGATCCCGGTCCCGATCTCGATCCGCGCCGAGCGCGACGGCATCACCGTCGAGGTCGCCATGTGGTGGAACGATTCCTACCACGAGAACGTGCTCTGCTTCACCAACAACATCCCCCAGCGCGACGGCGGCACCCATCTCGCCGGCTTCCGCGCCGCGCTGACGCGCCAGGTCACCGGCTATGCCGAGAACGCCGGCATCGTGAAGAAGGAGAAGGTCTCGCTCACCGGCGACGATTGCCGCGAGGGGCTGACCGCGGTCCTCTCGGTAAAGGTTCCGGATCCGAAATTTTCCTCGCAGACCAAGGACAAGCTGGTCTCCTCAGAGGTCCGCCCGGTGGTCGAGGGCCTCGTCAACGAGGCGCTCAACACCTGGCTCGAAGAGCATCCGGGCGAGGCGAAAACCCTGGTCACCAAGGTTGTCGAGGCCGCCGCCGCCCGCGAGGCGGCCCGCAAGGCGCGTGAACTGACGCGGCGCAAGGGCGCGCTCGACATCACCTCGCTGCCCGGCAAGCTCGCCGACTGCCAGGAGCGCGATCCGGCCAAGTCGGAAATCTTCATCGTCGAGGGCGATTCGGCCGGCGGCTCGGCCAAGGGCGGCCGCTCGCGCCAGAACCAGGCGATCCTGCCGCTGCGCGGCAAGATCCTCAATGTCGAGCGCGCCCGCTTCGACCGCATGCTGTCGTCCGACATGATCGGCACGCTGATCACCGCGCTCGGCACCGGCATCGGCAAGGACGAGTTCAACCCCGAGAAGCTGCGCTACCACAAGATCATCATCATGACCGACGCCGACGTCGACGGCGCCCACATCCGCACCCTGCTCTTGACCTTCTTCTTCCGCCAGATGCCGGAGCTGATCGAGCGCGGCCACCTCTATATCGCGCAGCCGCCGCTCTACAAGGTGACGCGCGGCAAGAGCACCCAATACATCAAGGACGAGCAGGCCTTCGAGGAATATCTGATCGCCGGCGGCCTCGAGGAGACCGCGCTCGAGCTCGCCAGCGGCGAGGTCCGCGCCGGGCAGGATCTGCGCGCCGCGATAGACGACGCGCTCGCCGTGCGTTCGCTCATCAACGGGCTCCACACCCGCTACGACCGCGCCGTGGTCGAGCAGGCGGCGATCGCCGGCGCGCTCACGCCGGAGGTCTTCATCGACCTCGGCCGCGCCAACCAGATGGCGCAGACGATCGCCGAGCGCCTCGACATGATCTCGGAGGACACCGAGCGCGGCTGGGAAGGCCGCACCGCGACCTCCAACGAGGGCAGCGGTGGTTTCATCTTCGAGCGCACCGTGCGCGGCGTGAAGGACGCCGTCCATCTCGACATGGCGCTGATCGGCTCCGCCGACGCGCGCGCGCTGCACCGCTATGCCGGCCGCCTCGACGAGGTCTACCGCACCCAGCCGGTGCTGCGCCGCAAGGAGTTTTCGGAGGCGATGTCAGGCCCGATCAGGCTGCTCGACGCGGTCTTCGCTGCCGGGCGCAAGGGCATCACCATGCAGCGTTACAAGGGCCTTGGCGAGATGAACGCCGAGCAGCTCTGGGAAACCACGCTCGATCCCGAGGCGCGCTCGCTGCTGCAGGTCAAGGTCGCCGACGCCACCGACGCCGACGCGCTGTTTGCCCGCCTGATGGGCGACGAGGTCGAGCCGCGCCGCGAATTCATCCAGGACAACGCGCTGTCGGTCGCCAATCTGGATATCTGAGGGCGGGCGCCCGCCCGCATGATGCGCCGTCGATCTGCCAGTTGCGATCTTGCTGTTGCCAAGGGGCAAGCGTTGCCGGCAAGGCGATGCTGTCATTTATGACGAGCGTGAGATCATTCGGCGGCTTCTAGCGTCCCCAGACCTTCGAGCCTGCCGCGCAGGATACCAAGTATGGACGCATCGGACGGCGCGAGTATGCCGCTCTCCTGCATCTTCAGTATGATGTTGAGCGCCTTTTGATAGTTCTCACGCGGTTCGCTGCCCGCTTCGGCCATCTGGAAATACACAACCACCAGGTCGCGCAGCCATTCCGAATTGCCCGGATCCGCGGCGGCGAGCCGTTCGGCGATGGCAAGACCGGCCTCATAGGCGGTAAGCGCCCCGGCGAGGTCGCCCTGAGCTTTGCGCACGTCGCCGATCTTGCCGTGGCTGATCGCCAGACCGCGCTGCCAGCCGACATGGTCCGGATTGGAGGTCGCCAGCCGCTCGGCAATTACGTGGCCATCACCGTAAGCGACCGCTGCATCAGCAAGTTCGGCCCGAGCCGTCCGCACGTCGCCAACCGTCGTGTAAGCCGCCAACAGATCGTGCTGTAACCGAGCATTGCCAGGATCAGACGCCGCGAGCCGCTCGGCTATCGCGACGCTGAAAATATTGTACCTTAGGGCATCTTCCAGATCGCCAAGCCTCGACTTAACTCTAGCGATATTGCCATAGACGACCGAGCGGTTACGCTGCATTGTGGGGTCGTCCCACTCGTCTCCGGCGTTCTCATAGATGAACACCGATATTGCCATGTAAGATTTGAGAGCGCCGGGCAGGTCGCCTTGCGCCAGCTCCAAATTGGCGATCCGTTGGTATGCAGCTATCAAATCGTGCAGTACGCCCCTGTTTTCCGGGTGCTCAACCATCAGCTTTTTGCTGATCGCCAGAGTTTCATTGAATGATATTTTGGCGGCGGCCCGTTTGCCGAGCAAAACCTGTACATCCCCCTTGCTAAGGTGAAACGCCGAAAGTGTTTGTTGCCGAGTTAGGTTTTGGGGCTCGGAAGCTGCAAGCCTTTTGGCGATTTGCAGACCTTGCTCGAAGGTAGACAATGCTGCGTCCAGATCGCCTAAGGCAAGTTGAATATTGCCCAGTCTGTCATAGGCGGCTGACAGATTTTGCTGCCACACGACGTCGGTCGGATCGGAACTTGCGAGCTCTCTGACCCTTTCGTGCAGAACGCCAAACGTCTCGAATGCGGCGGGAGCGTTGCCGGTAGTCTCGAGTGTTTCTCCAAGTGACCACAGCACGCGCAGATACTGGAAGTGATCATGCTCGGAAAAGGTTTGCTCCCCGTCGACTTCCGCGTAGAGCGCCGCCGCCTTTTCGTAGTCGGCGATGGCGAGCTGGTATTTCAGTTCCGCCGCCGCCGCGCCGCCGTTCAGGTAGTGGGTCGCCGCTTCCGACAGGGTCCGTTCGACATAGTTCGCCTTCAGCGTCTCGCGCGAGGTCGCGTCGATGTTTGCCGCCTCGCTCAGCTTCGCCCGCGCGCCGTCGAACGCGCCGAGCGCCAGTTGCTCTTCCGCCGCGCGGCGCAGCGCGGTCACGCGTTCGTCGCCGGAACGCAGCGTGCGAAGCTCGTCGCGCACCCTGGTGAACGAAGCGGCCGCCTCGCGCAGCTTCTCGGTCCGCTCCTCCCGGTTGAGGCCGGCGACATCGCCGCCGATCAGCGCGCCATAAAGCGGCGCCAGCGGCATGCCGGCGTCCGCTGCGATGCGCTCCACGTCTTCCCGCATCTGCGGGCTGAGATCGGCCATGGCAAGCAGCAGCCGCTCCCGCTCGGGCAGGTCGCCGGAGGCCTCCGAGGCGAAGAACAGCGCCGGCAGGCCGCTTTCCACATAGGGCAGTTGCGCGCCGCGCGAGCGGTCGTAGACCTCCTGCTGCACCAGCGTCAGCACCGAGCGGATCTCCAGCCCCTCGGTCCCGAGATATTTGGCCAGCGCCGTGGTGAAGGGGGAATTGTCTCCCTCGCCGTCGGCCGCCGTCTCGCCCGGCGCGGCGGAAAAGGCAAACAGCGTGTTCTCGGCGCGGCCGAGCCGGCCCAATCCGGGCTTGACCGTCGCCGGCAGCCTCAGCGCCTTCGCGCCGCGCCCTTGCGGGTCGGGGGATGCCCCGAAAGGATCGTTGCGGCAGGCGTCGAGCACGATCAGCGCGATGTCCGCCACCTCGGCCGCCGTCCGGCGCAGTTCCTCCAGCGGCAGCGAGCTGGCCTCCAGCGCCTCCAGCGAGGAGGCGTCGGCATCGGTCGGCAGCAAACGGTTCTCGCCGGCGACCTCGACGCCGTGGCCGGCGAAGAAGATCAGGGCGACGTCGGCGCCGGCCGCATCCTCGGCGAAATCCTCCAGGGCCCGGCGCATGCGGCGCAAGTCGCGGTTTGCCTCGGAAAACACCTCGAAGCCGAGCGCGTCGAGCGCCTCCTCGACCGCGCGGGCGTCGTTGACGGCATTGGCGAGCGGGCGGATCGCCTCGTAGCGGTCGGCGCCGAAGACAAGCGCCACGCGCCGTTCCGCGAAAGCCGCGCTTGCCGTGACGACAACAAATATCGCCGCAAAGACGATCCGCACCGGCAATCTCCCAAGCCCAGGGGTCGGTAAGCATACTCAAACAGCAATATGGCGCAGGCAAGGATGATCTTGCAGGGGCGGGTCGCGCTTCCGGACATACTCCTAGCCAGGTCAATTAGTTGTCCTGCGCGAGCAGCGCCCTTTCGAGCAAAAGTTCGGGCCGGGCGCTGGCTTTAGGCCGTCGCGAAGGCGTCGGGGCGGCTGGCCTCTCTGCCTGTGGACAGGCCCAGCGGAGGATATCGCACGCTCAGGTTGCCATGGTCGTGCTAACGGTGAGCCAGAACTGCAAATTCTGTCTCATGCGCCAACAAGACGCCTGTCGCGTCAGTTATCGGGTGAAGCGAGCGCCTTTTTTCGCTGCAACGACACCACAGATCAGTGTTGGTTCGAGCCGGAGGCCGGACGCCACGACCATTTTTCGCGAGCTGACGTTGGTAGCCGATACGAGCTCGTATATGTGGGTTGCGTCGAGGTCGCGAAAGGCACTCACAATCATCCGGGCGTTGATGTAGCTGCCAAGCCCGCTTCCCCTTTTCGACTCCAATACGGCGACGAGTCCTCCCCAAGCATATCGGTGATAGGGGCTGTGGGCATTGTGAGGCAGGTAGCAATGTGCGGCTGCCACTATCTCCCCGTGCCTATCACCTATGACCGTGGTCGTCGCCGGACCAAGGGCTCCGACGAGTAGTGAGCCAGAGAACGGTACTACCCCCGCCGCGTTCATCAGCACCTGAATCTTCGTGACGTATTCGCTTTTCGGATCGGTCGGCCGGTCCAGTTCGGCCAACCCGTCTGGTAGCCCACGAGCTAGGATTGCTTCCGCAGCGGCGAGCGCAGCGGCGCGCGGGGCGAGGAAAACATCCCACGCATCGAACCGATAATCCTGTCCCAGAAGCCGAGCCCTGATCTGGTCAGCCGCCTCGGGGGAGAGAAGGCGGAACCCGCAGATGCCGTCGCGATCAAGAAATTCGGTAATCCGATCCCAACCCAGTTTATCGGGGTCATCACAACCCATCGTGCGGCCCGTTTGGCATGCGCCGGGTGTATTGGTGATTAGATCGGCGTTCGCCTCAGCCTGCCTTTGCAAGCGCTGTTGCTCCTCCGAACCGAAGTAACCTGACATAGCATGCTCTCCCTGGGAGAAGACCTTATCGATTTCGAGAAACATCGCCAACGGAGGCATGGGCGCTGATTGGCCGACGGCCTGTCATCCAGGCTTCTTGATCTGCCAGACCTGCTCCACCGGATAGTTTCTGGCCCAGTCGGCGGGGATCGCCGCGCGCGTCCCCGAGGCCCCCTCGGGCGCGAAGACTTCCTGGTACCCGGCAACATCGAAGCCGATGGCTGCGAACAATTCCATCCAGGACGAAATCGTCAGGTTGAAGCAGACGCCGCTCGGCTCGAATTCGACCTCGGTCCAGTCGGCGCCCCACATGCCGCGATAGGGCCGGTGCAGCGTCCGGTCGCAGGGCGACCCGTCGAGCGGCGAGCAGATCAGGGAAAGCGGATGGTTGCCGAGGAAGACCAGCCGCCCGCCCGGCCGCAGCAGGCGCCATGCTTCCCGCAGCCATTTCTCCGGCACACACCAGATCGACGCGCCATATTCCGAGATCGCGAAGTCGAACGCGGCGTCGGGCAGGCCGGTGGTTTCGGCGTTGCCCTCGATGAAGGTGATGTCCGCACCGTGTTCGGCGGCGAGGCGGCGTGCGGTGGCCAGTTGTTCGGTGGAGATGTCGATCGCGGTGACGCTTGCCCCGCGCCGGGCCATCCAGCCGGAGACGTAGCCCGTGCCGCATCCGAGTTCGATGGCCTTGATGCCCGTCATGTCGGGCGGAAGCAGGCTCAGGCCCTCGTCCGGGTTGCCCCAGTTGCCCCATTCCGGGCTGTCGAGGCTCCAGAGACGTTCGCCGACCGCAACCCAGTTGGCCGCGTCGGCATCCCACAGATCCCGGTTGATTAAGAGATGGTCGCGCGCCATAGCCCGGTCCCCGTTGTTCGCGGGCTTGCTTAGCACACTCCCCCGTCGCACAAACCTTGGGGGCGTCTTCCTGCCTGCAAGACTTTCCGGGACTGTCTCGCCGCGCGCCTCAGGCGAGCCGGTAGCGGTGCACGTCCTCGCTCGCTTCGTCGCGCACCAGTTCGCCCTGCCACAGCATGCGGTTGACGTGCGCGTGCACCTCGCTGAAGGCGAAGCTGGTCTGGTGCGGGTCGAGCTTGCGCGGAAACACGAACGGCAGCAGCCCGGCGACCGAGCGCGCCTGCTCGCGGCACGCGTCGGCGATGATCGCGCAGCGCTCGTCATGGTGTTCGGCGAGTTCCCGGCAGCGCGTGTGCAGGCCGCGGAACGGCAGCTGGTGGCCCGGCAACACCAGCGCGTCGGCCGGGATGTCGGCCTCCAGCGCCTTCAGCGAGCGCAGATAGAGCCCCAGCGGGTCGCCCTCCGGCTCCACTGCCCAGACGCTGATATTGGGCGTGATCTTGGCCAGCACCTGGTCGGCGGCCAGCAGCACGTTGCCGTCGCGCCAGTAAAACATCAGCTGTTCCGGCGCGTGGCCGTTGCCCGACAGCACCTCGAAATCGCGCCCGCCCAGCGTCAGCCGGTCGCCGGCGACCAGCCGCCGGAAGGTCGGCGGCAGCGGCGTCACCATGCGCAGATAGTTGTGGCCCTGCGTGCTGACCAGTTGCGCCATCTCCTCCGGCATGCCGTGCCGGCGGTAGAAATCGTGATAGGGCTTGGCCTCCAGCGCGCCCGGGCTGAGCGAGATGTTGAGGCAGCCGAGATAGGCCGAATGGCTGGTGAGCAACGGCAGGTCGAAGGTTTCGCACAGCCAGCCGGCGAGCCCGATATGGTCGGGATGGTAGTGGCTGACGATCAGCCGGCTGAGCCTGCGCCCGGCCAGCGGCCCGTCGGCGAGCGCCTGCCAGATCGCCCGCGTCGGATCATTGGCGATGCCGGTGTCGAGCACCGCCCAGCCGTCGCCATCCTCGATCAGGAAGATGTTGACGTGGTCGAGCCGGAACGGCAGCGGGATGCGTGCCCACAAGATGCCCGGCGCCACCTCGGTCACCGCGCCCGGCGCCGGCGGCTCGGGGAAGGGATAGATCAGGCTGTCCTGGTGGGTGGTTGCGGCCAAGTCCGGGTCTCCGATTGACGGTCCGGCCTAGCCCACATGTCGTTCTTTCACAAGCCGGCGTCGTTGGCCTGCGCGCCCGGGCGCGGGCGCGCGCTAGCTTCTCTCCGGCCGCTGGGCCAACCGATTTTGTGCGTTCCGGCGGCCGCGGTCGCCGCGGCGGCTTCCGCCGGCCTTGGTGATCGCCTATGTGCAGGGGATCGCGATCGGATTCGTTCTCGGGGAGTGTTTCATGCTGCGCAGGACCGACTTTTACATCGACGGCAGATGGGTGGCGCCGGCGGCGCCGAACGAGCTCGAGGTCGTCAATCCGGCCAACGAGCAGCCTTTCGCCGTCATCTCGCTGGGCGGCAAGGCCGATGTCGACACGGCGGTCGCCGCGGCCCGCCGTGCCTTCGCGGCCTGGAGCGTTTCGCCGAAGGAGGAGCGCATCGCTGCCCTCGAACGGCTGGCCGAGGCCTACAAGGCGCGCATGGCCGACATGGCGAAAGCGATCTCCGACGAGATGGGCGCGCCGATCAGGCTCGCCACCGAATCGCAGGCCGCAGCCGGGCTCGGGCACATCAAGACCTTCATCCGCACGCTGAAGGAGTTCCAGTTCGAGCACATCCTCAACGAGCGCAGCCCGCGCGACATGATCATGCACGAACCCGTCGGGGTCTGCGGGCTGATCACGCCGTGGAACTGGCCGATGAACCAGGTGACGCTCAAGGTGGTGCCGGCGATTGCCGCCGGCTGCACCGTGATCCTCAAGCCATCCGAGATCGCGCCGATCTCGTCGATCGTCTTCACCGAGATCATGGACGCCGCCGGCTTCCCGGCCGGCGTCTACAACATGGTCAACGGCGACGGCCCCGGCGTCGGCGAGGCGATGTCGCGCCACCCGGGCATCGACATGATGTCGTTCACCGGCTCGACCCGGGCCGGCGTGGCGGTCAGCAAGGCCGCCGCCGACACCGTCAAGCGCGTCACGCTGGAACTCGGCGGCAAGTCACCCAACATCGTCTTTGCCGATTCGGACCTGCCCGACGCGGTCAGGCGCGGCGCCGCGCACTGCTTCGAAAACACCGGCCAGTCCTGCAACGCGCCGACCCGCATGCTGGTCGAGCGCTCCGTCTATGACGAGGCGGTCGGCATCGCCGCCGATTTCGCGCGTGGCCAGAAGGTCGGCAATCCGGCCGAGGACGGCGACCATATCGGCCCGCTTTCCTCACAGGTGCAGTTCGACAAGGTGCAGGCGCTGATCGAGGCCGGCATCAAGGAAGGCGCGCGCCTGGTCGAGGGCGGCCTCGGGCGGCCGGAAGGTTTCAACCGTGGCTATTACGTGCGCCCGACCGTCTTTGCCGACGTCAGCAACGAGATGAGGATCGCGCGCGAGGAGATTTTCGGGCCCGTGCTGGCGATGATTCCGTTCGACGGCGAGGACGAGGCGGTCGAGATCGCCAACGACACGCCCTACGGGCTGGCGAGCTACGTGCAGTCCGGCGATGTCGAGAGGCTGCGCCGCGTCACCCGCCGGCTGCGCGCCGGCATGGTGCATCTCAACGGTGCCTGGCGCTCGGCGGGCGCGCCGTTCGGCGGCTATAAGCAGTCCGGCCTTGGCCGCGAGGGCGGGCGCTGGGGCCTGGAGGATTTTCTCGAGGTCAAGTCGGTCGCCGGCTGGGAGTAGGGGTGCCGGAGTCCGGCACCGGAGCCGGGCGTCGGAGTTCGTTCCGGCGCCTCGAGCGGCTGTCAGGCAAGGCCGCGCGCGATCCGGGTATTGCGGCCTTGCGCGCGGCAGAAAACGCCGCGCTCAGTTGCGAAAGTTCGAGCCTTCCTCGTCGAGGATCGCCTTGAGTTCGTCGAGGTGCCGGCGCGCCCCGGCCACGGGGTAGTCGTCGATCTGCTGAGCCACCTTGCGCGCCACCTCGTCGGGCAGCCGCCTCAGCGGCTTTCCCGTCCACAGCGCCTTGATGTAGGTCTCGCAGGCACGCTCGAAATAATAAAGCCGGTCGAAGGTCTCCGCGACGCTGTCGCCGATCACCAGAACGCCGTGATTGCCCATCACCATAACCTTGACCTTGGGGTCCGACAGCAGCGCCGCACACCGCTCGCCCTCCTCCTCGAAGGCCAGCCCGGCATATCCCTCGTCCACCACCACGCGTTCGAAGAAGGTCGCCGAGGTCTGGTCGATCGGCGGCAGGGTCGAATCGGCGAGCGAGGCCAGCACCGTTGCATGCACCGAATGCACATGCATGACGCAGCGCGCATGCTGGCAGTGCCGGTGCAGTGCTCCGTGCAGGCCCCAGGCGGTCGGGTCCGGCGCATCGGGCCGCTCCATGGTCTCCGGATCGTCGGCGTCCAGCTCCAGGAGGTCGCTCGCCCGGATGCGCGAAAAATGCATCATGTTCGGGTTGATCAGGAAGCGGCGGCCGCTCTCGTCGAGCGCCAGCGAGAAATGGTTGGCGACCGCCTCGTGCATGTCGAGCCGCGCCGTCCAGCGGAACGCCGCGGCGAGGTCGACGCGTTCTTCGTAGAAGGTCAGGTTCGGCTTCCGGTCGGCCTGCAAAGGGGTGACGATCATGGTTCGTTTCTCCCGATTTTTCCTGTTTCTGCCCGAATTTTCCGTGGGTTTCAGGCTGTTTTCCGCGGGTTTTCGAGCCGCAATCCGCCGTTCTCGACGATGAAGTCGACGATCTCCGCCACCCCGCGGCCGCGCGACAGGTCGGTGAAGCTGAACGGCCTTGTCCCACGCATGCGCCCCGCATCGGCCTGCATCTGTTCGAGGTCGACATTGACGTGCGGCGCCAGGTCCGCCTTGTTGATCACCAGATAGTCGGAACGCGTGATGCCCGGCCCGCCTTTTCGAGGGATGTCGCCGCCCTGGCAGACCGAGATCACATAGAGCGTCAGGTCGGCGAGGTCGGGCGAAAAGGTCGCCGCCAGATTGTCGCCGCCGGATTCGATGAAGACGATGTCGAGGCCCGGAATCCTGCGGTTCAGCTCGGCGATCGCCTGCAGATTGATCGAGGCGTCCTCGCGGATCGCCGTGTGCGGGCAGCCGCCGGTCTCCACCCCCATGATGCGGTCTTCCGAGATCGCTTGCAGCCGGGCCAGCATCTTGGCGTCCTCGGTCGTGTAGATGTCGTTGGTGACGACCGCGATCGAGAATTCCTCGCGCATTGCCTTGCACAGTTTTTCGGTCAGCGTCGTCTTTCCGGAGCCGACCGGGCCGCCGATGCCGACGCGAAGCGGGCCGTTTTGCGAGTTCATGCGAAATATCCCTTGAAAATCAGCAACAGGAAGCCGGCGCCGATCGCGAGGCAGAGCGGCGAATAATAGCGCACGTCCAGCGTTGCGAAAGGCTGCTCCGGCGTCAACCGCCGCCATGCCGGCGTGAAGCCGGCGACGCCGCGGCCGAGGAACACCAGCATCGCACCCGCTCCTGCGATCATGGCGAACGCTGAAGGAACAGGCAGCACGACGGCGCCGGCCAGCGAGAGGGCAACCAGCGCGGCAACAAGTAAGGCAGCGACCACGGCGAAGCTCGCCGCTGTCGAAGGCATTCGCTCGATACCCTTGAAGCCGGCGATGGCGCGGGCGCAGGAGCGCTCGTCCTCTCCCGGCCAGACGCCGCCAATGCCCCAATAGGCGTGCAGCGCGGCAATGGCGAACAGAACCGCCGCGAGGGCAAAGGCGATCAGGATCATGAGCGGAAAAGCCTCGTATGCAGCGTCTCGTGCCGCATCGCGGCGATTTCCGACATGAGCGCCACGCCGCCGAGATCGTCAAGCGTCGAGCTGTCGGCGCATTCCGCCACCGCCTCGATCGTCGGTTCGAGTTCGGCCAGCACGGCGACGCCGTCCTTCTGCCCGGTGACGCCGAGACGGATTGCCGCCTGCACCAGATTGGAGGTGAAAGCCTGAAGGTAGGCGGCGAGCACGTCGCGGCTCGCGACGCCGTGGCCGCCGGAGACGGCCCCGACCGCGACCGGATAGGCGCAATCTTCCGGCAGCCGCGCCAGCGTTTCGCAGGGCCAGGCAGCGGCGGCCTGCCGGAACGCCATGCCCTGCAGCATCGTTTCCAAATGCCGTTCCTTCGAGCCGGCGAGCGCCTCGGCCAGTTCGTTCAGTTCGGCGAGGTTGCCGCCGTCGCCTGCCTGTCGCCACGCTTCGCGGCACAGCACGGCGTCGTTCCAGCCCGAGCCTTGGCGCAGCAGCGTCTCGATCCAGTTGCTGAGCGTGACCGGGTTGTTGACCAGTCCGTCATGGACCGCGCTTTCCAGCCCGTGGCTGTAGCTGAACGCGCCGACCGGAAATGCCGGCGACAGCCAGGCGAGCAAACGGACGAGGCCGGTCGTCACCGCTTGGCCGCCGCGGCGAGATCGTCGAGGTCGCCGATCCTCAGGAGGTGCAGTTCACGCACGAGCCGGATGGTCGGCTTCAGGCCGAAAAAGGCGG
The DNA here is from genome assembly GCF_007922615.2 of Nitratireductor mangrovi. NCBI lineage: Bacteria > Pseudomonadati > Pseudomonadota > Alphaproteobacteria > Hyphomicrobiales > Phyllobacteriaceae > Nitratireductor > Nitratireductor mangrovi. Next base: position 3,986,953 of record NZ_CP042301.2, read on the forward strand.
AGCCGACAACGAAGAACCAGATCGCTGCGGTCTCGATCGCCGGATAGAAGAACAGCACCGATCCGACGAGAAAGAGCAGGGCAGCGCAGAAGTCGACGACGGTGTAGCCGAGTTCGTAGGCGGCCCAGATACGGCGGTGGCGGTCGGAGCGCGACCGGTTGTCGGGATCGAATAGGACCATCTCGTCCGTCCTCGCTCAGGCTTGTGGTTTGCCGTTGTACGGCCGTGGCGCGGCGCACTCAGCCGTGGCCATGTCCGGCGTGATGGGCATGTTCGTGGTCGTCCGAGTGGTCGTGGTGATGCGCGTGAGCGTGGGAGTGACCTTGCCCGGAATAGGCACCGCGCAACGGTGTGAACGGCTCGGAGATGTCGCGCACCGCCGCGCCCAGCCCCTCCAGCATGGTGCGGATGACATGGTCGCGCAGGATCACGATGCGGTCGTCCTCTATCTGCGCGGCGAGGTGGCGATTGCCGATATGCCAGCAGAGTTCGGCCAGATGCAGCCGGTCGCGGCCGCGGACGTCGAAAAGGTCCTCCTCGGCCGCGATGATTTCGGCGTGACGGCCGTCCTCCAGAACCAGCACGTCATGCGCCTCCAGCGCCACCGGTTCGGCAAAGTCGACCAGTACCTTGTCGCCATGGGCAAGGGACACTGCCTTGCGACGCAGATGACGCTCGTCATGCGCAAGCACCGCGACATCGAACGGCAGCGGCCGGCCCGGGTCGGCTGCGACGTTGGCGGCGCGCCGAAATGTGGTCGCCCGCAGCATCAGAAGCTGCCGCCATTGGCCTGCGAGCGCGCTCTTGCCGGGCGCGCCAGCACGCGGTCGAAATAGGCGTTCACGCGGTCCGATTCGACGGCGAACTTGCCGCCGCGCGCCCAACTGCCGATGTCGCCGAGCATCACGTCGACGGCCGAGAAGCGGTCGCCGAGCGCATAGTTGCGGCCATCGAGCCGTCGGTCGAGCGCCTTGATCTCGTTGCCGAAGTCGAAGGCCGTCGCGGGCCCGACATCGACCCGGAGCTTTTCCGGCAGCAGGAAACGGTGGCGCAGCTTGTTCCACAGCGGTGCCTCCAGCTCCGACTGGATGAAGAACATCCAGCTGTCCATCTCGGCGCGACCGGCGAGTCCGGGCTCGGGACCCATGCCCTTGTCGGCGTGTTTTTCGGCAAGATAGCAGCAGATCGCAGCGGAATCGGTGATGACGAGATCGCCGTCGATCAGCATCGGCACCTTGCCCGACGGATTGAGCGCATAGGCCTCCGGCGAGCGGATCTTGACCTCGGAGAACTCGTAGGGTTCGCCAAGCTCTTCCAGCATCCACAGGACGCGGCTGACCCTCGACCCGCGCGATCCGACCGCCTTGTACATTCGCACACTCCCCGACTGTTAGCCGTCCGCTCCCGCCTCAACTCGGCGTGTCGAACAGGCGCCAGATCCACGATATCTGGTAGACGAGCGTGAAGGCAACGAAGGCGACGTGGAAACGCCGGTTTGTGGTGGCGATCGCCACCAGGCAAAGCGACGCGAAGACGATGGTGCGGACCAGATATTCGTGGCCGAATCGGGCGAAATGCGCCTCGCCCTTGATCAGCGTGTCGACGACGTCGAACAGATACGTCGCACCAAGCAGCCCGAAAAACCATGCCCGCCGCGCAAAGAAGAACTCCTCGTAGCCGGCGTAGTCCCACATCGAATCCGGGAAGAGCAGCGCGCAGAGCAGGAACAGGAGCACGGCATAGGCGAGGATGAAGAAATAGACGCCGAAGGTCCATTCCTCGATGTGGAACAGGCCGAACTGCCACCACCAGAAATGCACCAGCATCAGCAGCAGCGAGGCGACCCAGGCCAGATGGACCGGATAGAGCGGGTATTGGCGCGGATGCTGCACGATGCGCGCCACCCCGGAGAGCAATCGGGTGACGCCAAGCCCGATCACCATGCCCATGACGATGCGGATATGGGGAAAGATTTCGCCGATGGCGGCCTGCGCCGTTGCGTTCTCGGTCATTGCTCGCGATCGATCATATGCGGAGCGACACCGCTGACTGCAGGATCGCCATCATGCTCCGTAACGGTCGTAGCGCAACCTTGACATTTCGGTGCGAGGTGCGTCACGCGCCGCTGCGGTCGGTGACACCCGGGTTCGCCTTGAGATAGCGCAGCGCCTTGCGGAAATAGGCGGCGGGCCCGCTGCCGAGATGGGAGCGAGCCAGCGCCTGCCAGGCCGGATCGTGGATGACGAACAACGCGAGGGCAAAGGCCCGCTCGGCTGGTGAAAGGTAACCCTGTCGCTTGAAAGACCAACCCTGGGTGCCGGTGGCTGCATCGCTGTACTGCCGGAACTGCGATGCGGTGTTGCAGTTGAAAATCCCGAAACCGAAATTGGTAACGCAAGGTCGGTTGCGAATTCCTCCATGTCCTCGCCGCCCGGCGGACCTTCACCAATCGAAAACAACAGCGGGTGGCACAGTTCGTGAGCAAATGCGGCGATCAGTTCCATCGGATGGTTCACGAGGCTCGGCTCGTAGGTAATGACCATACGCTCGCCGTCGACGGAGAATGTGCCCGCAGGCCCACCGGGCGCATTCTCGACGACCTGCATCGGGCCCAAAATCGCATCCACAGACGCCTCTTGGGCCACGAGTTCGAACTGGCCTGGATCGACACCGAGGTGGCTGGCGACCTGTGTAGAGTAATGCAGCGCGGCCTCGTGTCCATCGCCTGTGGCAACGGAGAAGAACGCGGCAGTGGGCAGAACCAGTTCGCGGTCGCTTTGCAGGCCCGTGCCGGGAAACTTTTCGGATAGCCAATGCCAGCACGCCAGCAGCCATTCCTCGTCATCCGGTTCCAGCAGTGACCGCGTGCGCCAGAACCAGGCCATGGCTAAAACAGAAAATACCGCTGCGCCATCGGCAGCACCGTCGCCGGCTCGCAGGTCAGAAGCTCGCCGTTGGCGCGCACCTCGTAGGTCTCCGGGTCGACCTCGACATGCGGCGTGGCGTCGTTGAGCACCATCGCCTTCTTGCCGATGCCGCCGCGCGTATTTGCCACCGCCACCATGTCCTTTTCGACGCCCAGCGCTGCCTTGAGCCCGCGGTCGAGCGCGGCTTTGGAGACGAAGGTGACCGAGGAATTGGTGACCGCCTTGCCGAAGGCGCCGAACATTGGCCGCATGTGGACCGGCTGCGGAGTCGGTATCGAGGCGTTGGGATCGCCCATCGGGGCCGCGGCGATGGAGCCGCCGACCAGCACCATGTCCGGCTTGACGCCGAAGAAGGCCGGGTTCCAGAGCACCAGATCGGCGCGCTTTCCGACTTCGATCGAGCCGATCTCGGCCGCCATGCCCTGCGCGATGGCGGGGTTGATGGTGTATTTGGCGATGTAGCGGCGGACCCGGAAATTGTCGTTGTCGCCGGTTTCCTCGGCGAGGCGGCCGCGCTGGCGCTTCATCTTGTCGGCGGTCTGCCAGGTGCGGATCAGCACCTCGCCGACCCGGCCCATGGCCTGGCTGTCCGACGAGATGATCGAGAAGGCGCCCAAGTCGTGCAGGATATCCTCGGCGGCGATCGTCTCCTTGCGGATACGGCTTTCGGCAAAGGCGATGTCCTCCGGGATCGACGGCGACAGGTGATGGCACACCATCAGCATGTCGAGATGTTCGGCGATGGTGTTGACCGTGTAGGGCCGGGTCGGATTGGTCGAGGACGGGATGACGTTTTGAAGCCCGCAGACCTTGATGATATCGGGTGCGTGACCGCCGCCGGCACCCTCGGTGTGGAAGGCATGGATCGTGCGCCCCTTGAAGGCCTCGACGGTGCTCTCCACGAAGCCGCTCTCGTTGAGCGTGTCGGTGTGGATCATCACCTGCACGTCGTGCTCGTCGGCGACCGTCAGGCAATTGTCGATCGCCGCAGGTGTGGTGCCCCAGTCCTCGTGAAGCTTGAGCGCGCAAGCGCCGCCCAGCACCATCTCGTGGAGCGCCGCCGGTAGCGAGGCATTGCCCTTGCCGGCGAGACCGATATTCATCGGGAAGGCGTCGAAGGACTGGATCATGCGCCCGATATGCCACGGCCCCGGCGTGCAGGTGGTGGCGAGCGTGCCGTGAGCGGGGCCGGTGCCGCCGCCGAGCATGGTGGTGACGCCCGACATCAACGCTTCCTCGATCTGCTGCGGGCAGATGAAGTGGATATGGGCGTCGAAGCCGCCGGCGGTGAGGATGCGGCCCTCGCCGGCAATCGCCTCGGTGCCCGGGCCGACGATGATGGTGACGCCCGGCTGGGTGTCGGGGTTGCCGGCCTTGCCTATCGCCGCGATCCGTCCGTCCCTCAACCCGATATCGGCCTTGTAGATGCCGGTCGCGTCCACAACCAGCGCATTGGTGATGACAGTGTCGACGGCGCCGTCGGCGCGGCTCGCCTGGCCCTGGCCCATGCCGTCGCGCAGGACCTTGCCGCCGCCGAACTTCACCTCTTCGCCGCGGACGGTGAAATCCTTCTCGACCTCCACGAACAGCTCGGTGTCGGCCAGGCGAACCTTGTCGCCGACCGTCGGCCCGAACATCTGCGCATAGGCTGAGCGTGAGATCCTTGCCGGCACGGTCTAGGCCTCCTTTTTTGACCGCCAAGCGGCGGAGCGGTATTCTTGCGGGATGTCCTGGCTGAGCGGGTCGTCGAAGCCGAGAGCTTCGAGTTCGTCGAACCAGCGCTCGCGCTGGCTTTCGGCAAGCTTGGCGCCGCACCACGGACAATGGCGGATGGTCACTGTCGAGGCGCCGCCATCATGGACGATCAGCCCGTATTCGCCGATGACCGGGCTGTAGGCGATCAGCATGTCGGCGCAGGCGAATGGGTCGTCGGCATGCTCGATGCAGTCGTTGGCAATCGCCGCCGTCATGTCGTCGCAGCAATGCGCGACGGCCGGCTCCGCAAAGCTCGCAGGGACGCCGTCAGGGTCCATCCAGAGCACGCGGTAATCCGGGAAAAGCCGCTGCGACATCACATTCTCGACCGATTGGGAACGACAATGGCCGGCGAAACGTTTGCTCTCAGGGGAGAGCACACGGCCGAGACGAGCGAAAGGAAGGGGATTTTTGCATGCTCGAAACGATGGATCGCGACCACCGGCTGCTCCATGCGCTTTTCGGCGCGGTGCTGATCGCGGCGGTCGCGCCCGGCGCGCCGCTTCTGGCGCAGGGGCTTGAGAGCGAGGAGGCGATCGACAAGATCGTCGGCTCCGAGGTGGTCAAGGAGGAAAAGCAGGCATCGGCGGAGCCCGAGCGAATCGTGAGCGCGATCGAAAACACCGCTTCGAACACCCGTGAGGTGCGGCGCAAGTTCAGTCTGGACCGCATCGACATCGTCTTCCTGCCCGACGCGGCCGACGACCAGGCGCCTTCGGAGATCGACGCCAAGCTGGCCGAGCATGAGGACGAGATCGCCGATCTTCGCCGCGAAATCGAGGGCAACGCGATGCTCTACCATGCGATCGATTCCCGCTCGGTCATGATGAGCGACGTTCTCGCCGTCGAGTTCGACGCCGATAACGGCGTGACCATCTTTGCCGCGGCAAAGCCGGTCGAGTAGGTTCGTCTGCCGGGCGGTGCTCTTGGCCACCTACAGCTTCCCCATCACCTGCTGACGGAACCCGTAGACGGCGCGCCCGCCACCGAGCGGCACCAGCGTGACGTCGCGCTCCTGCCCGGGTTCGAAACGCACCGCGGTGCCGGCGGCGATGTCGAGCCGCATGCCACGCGCCTTGTCGCGGTCGAAGCGCAGGGCCGGGTTGGTCTCGAAGAAATGGTAGTGGCTGCCGACCTGCACCGGGCGGTCGCCGCTATTGGCGACCTTCAGAGTGACGGTCGGTGCGCCTGCGTTGAGCTCGATGTCGCCTTCGGCCGTGATGATCTCGCCGGGTATCATCTTTCCCCCCGTCAGGCGCCGAGGGCCAGCAATATCCCGCCCGTGGCGGCCAGGCCGCCGGCGATCCGCGCAACAGTTCGCCCGGAGCGCGCGCCGAAGGCCCGCCCCAGCCATATGCCGAAGCCGATGCCGGCCGCATGCAGGATAGCGGTCGCGAGCGAAAAGCCGAGCGCGTAGATGGTGGCGCCGGCGGCGCCGATCTCACCGCCATGTGCATAGCCGTGGAAGAATGCGAAAAAACCGACCATCGCCATGGCGGCGGGTACCGGGACGCTGAGCGCGACGGCTGCGAGCAGTCCGATCACGATGACCGAGGCGAGGATGACGGGTTCAACGAAGAGCAGCGGCACGCCCGCCATCGCGGCGAGGAAGCCGGCGAACATGGTTCCCACGAACGCCGCCGGCACCTGCCAAAGGGCTTTGCGAGTTGCGAGCAGGCTTGCCCACAGGCCGACGGCGAGCATCGCGAGGATGTGGTCGGTTCCGAAGAGCGGATGCGAGAAGCCGGCCATGAACGACCCGTGCTCGCCGGGGTCGAGATGCGCGAATGCGGGCAAAGTGCTGGCCGCAAGCAGAGCGGCGGCGATAGCGGATTTCCTGATCATCTGTTTCCTCTAGATTTGCCCACGATTGTACCTAGGCGGCCCGGCCGGCCGGAGCGCAGCCCTCGGCCTTCAGGACACGCTTGTCGGAAGGTGGAAACTTTTTCAGCAGGTGCGCCGGCCGGATCGGCCGCGGCGAAAAATTGCCGCCGCAGTTCGGGCACACGCCCGCGAGGACGCCGGTGGCGCAATCCGTGCAAAAGGTGCATTCGAAGGTGCAGATCATCGCGTCCGGTGCGTCGGGCGGCAGACCCTTGTCGCAGCATTCGCAGTTCGGCCTGAGTGCGAGCATCGCTTATGCCTCCTAGCGGATCGGCTCGTGCACGGTGACCAGCTTCACCCCGTCGGGGAAGGTCGCCTCGACCTGCACGTCGTGGATCATCTCGGCCACGCCCTCCATGACCTGCCCGCGCGTCACGACGTGGGCGCCGGCCTCCATCAGGTCGGCAACGGAGCGGCCATCGCGCGCGCCCTCAACGACGAAATCGCTGATCAGCGCTACCGCCTCGGGATGGTTGAGCTTCACCCCGCGCTCCAGCCGCCGGCGCGCCACCTGCGCGGCCATGGCGATCAGCAGCTTGTCTTTTTCCCGCGGCGTCAGATGCATGCGCGTTTCCTAAAGTGACCACAATTTGGGCGCGGCTGCCTGTCCGCTGAGCAGCCCGATCAGCGGCACCAGCCGCTTTCGCAACTCGTAGCCGTCGCCGGCAACCAGCCTCGCAAGAAGCTTGCCATATCCGCCGACCTCCCAGGCCGAGACGCCACCGTCTCCCACGATCGCCCGCGCTTGCGAACAGAGCGCCGGCGCGTCCTCACCCACCAGCAGCACCGTCGCCACCGCGCGGCCGGCATTGGCCGTGGCGCGCCGTGCCAGCGTTTCTTCGACGTCGCCGCCGATGAAAAGGTGTTCTCCATGCACCAGCCGTCCGCCGCACCTGATACGCCAGCGATCGGCCATCGAGGCCTGGCGGACGGTCTCGCCCATGGCGCCGCGGCCGAAGATGGTCGCCTCGACGAACAGGCCGCGTGCCGAAGGCGCCAGGTCGGCGTCGAGCGTGCGGCGCAGCGCGGCGCCATCGAAGAGGATGGTTTCCTGCGGCAACCAGTCGATACGCCCCCCGTCGCCCACCGTGATTTCGGCCGCGACGCGGGCGCTCCCGCTGCTTGCGCGGTAGAGTTTCTCGCAGGCCTGGGTGGTCAGCGACAGCGCCGCATTCGAGCCGACGTCGAACGACCACGACAACTGGTCGCCGCCAGTCAGCCCCCCGGCAGTGTTGATGAGCACGGCCTCCAGTTGCTCCGTATCGCTCCGAGGCCATCTGATCTTGGCGGCGCCTTCCTGGAAGAGCCGCGCAACCCGCGTGCGCCGGCCGTCATGCGTGACGACAAGCCGGGCGCGCGCGTCGACGCGCTGCGCCTTGTCCTCATGCCGGATATCCAGTGCCGCTTCCATGCCTGTCCTGTCTTGCTGGAAACGAGACTAGTGGTTCACGGCCAACATTGGCATCTTTTTGTTTCGCTCGCGGTCCAAAAGGGCCGGCGGTCGGCATCCTCCCGGTCCGTCGCTCGTTCTCGCCGTCTTGCCTGTGAAGAACAGCGCGGTTGTGGCGGGGCGGTTAAGCGATTAGAAGGTTTGAAGGCCCGTCGATCCGTGTCGGGGAAGGGGGAAAAATCGCGACAATGAGCGATCAACTTGAAGCCGACATTGTCGAGAAGGTCGCCGCGCACGCCGGGCTCGACAAGAACGATATTTCGCTGAGCACCGACCTCATGGAACTCGGCATCCATTCGCTGGAGTTGACCGAGATCATCTTCGACATCGAGGAGCAGTACGATGTCGAGATCGAGATGAACACCTCGGAGGCCTGGAGCAAGCTGAAGAATGTCGGCGATGTGGTGGCGGCCCTGCGCAAGCTGATTGACGCGAAATCCTGACATGACGGAGCGGCCACGGATCGTCATCACCGGCCTTGGCGGCATCTGTTCGCTGGGTTGCGACGCCCCGACGATCTGGCGCGCCATGACCGAGGGGCGCGACGGCATCGGTCCGATCGAAACCGTGCCGCTGCATGATCTCAAGGTCCGCATCGGCGGCGAGATCGCCGAATTGCCCGACACCGGCCTCGAGCGGCGCCAGCTCGTGACCATGGACCGCTTCAGCCGACTGGCGACGATCGCCGCCGGCGAGGCCCTGGGCCACGCCTGCGTCGACATGGAAAGGATGAACCGGAGCCGCATCGGCGCCGTCATCGGTACCGGGGTCTGTGGCTGGGAAGCGATCGAGGAGAGCTATCGCGCTGTTTTCCTTGCCGGCAAATCGCGCGCCAACGTGTTCACCGTGCCCCGCGTCATGCCGGGCGCCGCCGCCGGCCAGGTCAGCATGGTTCACGGCCTGCGCGGCCCTGTCTTCGGGGTGACGTCGGCCTGTTCTTCGTCCAATCACGCCTTTGCCGCCGCGGCCGACCAGTTGCGCGCCGGCCGCGCAGACGTGATGCTCGCCGGCGGCAGCGACGCCCCGCTTGTCTACGGCGTGCTGAAGGCCTGGGAGGCATTGCGGGTGCTCGCCAGGGAGGCGTGCCGCCCGTTTTCGGCCGACCGGGAAGGGCTGGTGCTCGGTGAGGGCGCCGGCGTGGCGGTGCTTGAAACCTACGAACATGCTCGCGCCCGCGGAGCGCCGATCCTTGCCGAACTTGCCGGCGTCGGCATGTCGGCCGACGCCTCCGATATCGTCGCCCCGACACTCGAGGGGCCGGTATCCGCCATGCGTGCCTGCCTCGATGATGCAGGCCTTGCCAATGACGAGATCGACTACGTCAACGCGCACGGCACCGCGACCAAGGCCAACGACCTGATAGAGACGCGCGCCATACAGACCGTGTTCGGCAATCACTCGGGCGCGTTGTCCGTGTCGTCGACCAAGTCGATGCACGCTCACTGCCTCGGCGCGTCGGGAGCGCTTGAAATGATAGCCTGCGTCATGGCGGTGCGCGAGGGCATCGTGCCGCCGACCATCGGCTACCGCGAAGCCGATCCCGACTGCCCGCTCGACGTGACGGCGAACACGGCCAGGGAGCGGCCGGTGCGCGCCGCCCTGAGCAACGCCTTCGCTTTTGGCGGCACCAATGCCGTGATCGCCGTCAAGCAGATCTAGACGTCGGGGATTGCCGCCAGACACAGCGGGTCGAGCGGCCGCGAACTGCTATGCTGACGAGGGTCTAATGAACAGGCTGAGCGATTTCCCCATCCACAAGCGCTGGCCGGCCACACTTCCGGACCGCCTTCAGCTTTATTCCTTTCCCACCCCGAATGGCATCAAGGTGTCAGCGGCGCTGGAGGAGAGCGGCCTTCCCTACGAGGCGCATCTGGTCAACATCCTCGACAACGAGACCTGGACCGAACCGTTTCTGGCGCTCAACCCGAACGGCAAGATTCCGGCGATCATCGATCCGGACGGCCCGGGCGGCCGGCCGCTCGGCCTGTTCGAATCCGGCGCGATCCTCGCCTATCTCGCCGACAAGACCGGCAAGCTGACGCCGCACGACGACGACGCCCGCTACGAGACGCTGCAATGGGTGTTCTTCCAGATGGGAGGCATCGGCCCGATCTTCGGCCAGGTCGGCTTCTTCTACAAATTTGCCGGCAAGGACATCGAGGACAAGCGGCCGCTCGAGCGCTATGTCAAGGAATCGACGCGTCTGCTCGGCGTGCTTGAGGCGCGCCTTGCGGGGCGCCAGTGGATCATGGGCGACGACTACACGATTGCCGACATTGCCTGCTTTCCATGGGTGCGGACCTTGCGTGACTTCTACCAGGCCGGCGACATCGTCGGCATAGTGCGCTTCCCGAGGGTGATCGACTGGCTGGAACGTTGCCTGGAGCGCCCCGCCAGCAGGAAGGCGCTCAACATTCCGCCGCGCCCCTGAGCGGCTGGTCTACTGGCCGAAAAGCTTGCTGAGCGCCTGCCGGACCTTCGAGCGCTCTTCCGGGTCCGTGTTTGGCGAGGAGAGGTAGTAGTCGAAGAACTGCCGCGCCTCCTTGAAGCTGCCGACACTGCCGTGGCGCAGGAAGGAAAGCGTGCTGAGCAGAACGTCGTCATTGCCGCAGGCATTGGGCGAATATTGCCAATAGGTGCCATGTTCACCTTCGGCCCGCGTCATTCCGCAGCGCTTGTCCGGCGGCGCGTCGCGCCAGAACAGCGACAGGATGTCGGTCAACGCCGAGGGGTTGTTGGCATAGTAGCTGTGCTTGAGCATGTCTTCGCCGATCTCGGTCATGTCGATGCTGTCGACCTCGGCGGTATGCAGGATCGAGCGGCCACCCTGGCCGGCGCGCGGCGCGTCGCCATGCAGCTGACGTGAAACGGCCAGCGCCCAGTCCTTGTTCGATGCATAGAGGGTGATCCGGTTCACGACCGGGCGGATGGTCTTCATCATCTCGGCGAAGAGGCCGGCGTCGAGGTCGGGAGCGGTGAAAAGCACCTGGTCGAACGCCGGTCGCGGACCCTGGTAGCGCAACGCGAAGAGTTCCAGCGCGTCCGTCATCGCCCGGTTGCCCATCGAGTGCGCGATCAGGTGGATTCGAGTTGCTCCCGACCGGGCCACCAGGTCCTCGAGAAAGTGGCTGAGCCGTCGGCCTGACAGGTTCACCACCGCCGTGTCGGCGATGTAGCTCATCACCGAAGCCCGCGAGGGCCATGAATAAAGCACAGGCAGGCCGTCGAAATTCATGTCGTGCGCCATCTGCGCGGTGCGCTGGGCAGCCTCGTTGAAGGGCACATTGAAGCCGTGGACGAAGACGAAGGCTTCCTTTGACTCCATCTCCTCCGTCTGCGCCCGCATCTCGGCGAAGACGTCGTCGCCCGATTTCGGCGTCACCGAGTGGAGCACGATGTGGCGTTCCGGGTCTTCGCGGAACTGGAAGGTCCACCATGTCGGCTTTTCGATCTGGCCGGGGCGGTGGACGTCGGGAATGCTCACGATCGCGGTGCCCATCTCAAGCTCGCCGCGCTGTCCACCGTAGAATTCGTTCGGATCTTCGCTGCCCGAGCGAGCCCTGTCAGTCGCGTAATAGACCTTGACCTCGGTGAATTTCTGGCCTCCGTCCGGGGAGAATCCACGCCCGCTCTCCTCATGCACCTTGACCGTCTCGCTCGCCGTTTCACCGGCCTCGGTTCCCTCGCCGGCCACAGCGATGCTTTTCAGTGTTTCCAGGATCGGTTCGGCGGCGTTTTCGAGTGCCGAGGAGCGGATGATCGCCAGCGCGCGCGCCAAAAGGTCGACGGCTTCCTGCTGATTGCCTGCGGCGAGAAGATCTTCCGCCGCCTGACGCAGCGGTGCGACGAGCGACGGCGCAGTCGCTCCCTCGTCCGCTTCAATCACAGCTACCAGCTGCAAGCGTGTTTGCGCCGCTGCCGCATGATCGCCGCTGGCGGCTTCAAGGTCGGCCTTGCGGGCGAGCAGGTCCTTGATCGCGCGCTGGTCGTTTTCGGATTCGAGCGCGGTTTCGATCAGGCTTGCAGCCGTCTCGACATCGCCGGCGGCAATCGCCTGCTCGATCCGGATGCCGGTCAGCGGGTCGAACGCCGCCGAGCCCGCGGTCACGCTCGCCGAAAGCGCCAGCGCCGCGACGGCGCACGCCCATTGCCCTGGAAGAAAAATGCCAAGCCGCCAGAAAGCCATCACCCACCCGCTCTTGATTCGCTGCTGCCCGTGCCCAGGGGCCAGCCTGTTTTAGCCAATATTGCGGCTGCGCGACAATTCGGTGAAGGAGAAGCGTCGCGGACGGCCACCTCACCGAGCAATCTTGATGCTGAATGTGGAATATTTGCGGTTGGGCAGTCAGCCGGCGCGGTTCAACCCATGCTGACGACGTGGCCGCTGCGCGGATCGGAACTGCCTGCGGTCAGCGTGCGGATCACCTGTGCGGCCGCCTCCGCGCCGCGATGGTCCTCGACCACCAGTGCGCCGGCGCCGGATGTCGCAAGGTGGGTGAAGAAGGCGATCTGCATCTCGTTGAAGCGGCGCGTCATTTCGGCCGCACCCCAGTCGGCATTGCGCTTTCGGATCTGATTCGGCGCGAAGAAAAAGGTCGGGCCTCCGTCCCGCGCCGTCGTGGCGTCGAAGGTCGACGTCCGGGTGGCGCCGACAAGACAATCATGGACCAGCTTGCCGCCGAAACGCGCGTGCATGCGCTGCCTGAGCGTGTCCTTGCCGGCAAAGTCGACGTAGATCGTGGGTACGGACGCGTCGAGTTGCTCGATCTCCTCATAGACCGCCGTGCTGCCGTAGAAGCCTAGGCCGGTGACGAAATCCCGGTTTGCCGCCGAGGTCAGGCCGATGCGATGCGGCGCACCGTTAGCCTTCATGCAAAACGCGGCTCCGAATGCCGTCTTGGCCGAAGCGCTGGAGACGACGATCTGCTCGGCGCCGAAAAAGTCGTTGTCGCGCAGATAGTCGTCGAGCACGAAGGAGGTGATGAAGAGCGGCCGGAGGATCACCTGCAGCGCCTCGCGGTCGGCGACATACGCCGCGTCGGTCGAGCAGCGCTGATACTGGTTGTAGGCCGATACGAGCCCTTGCCGATGTTCGGCGCCGTCATAAAAGCCGCGCGGGCTGACGCGTATCGGGTGCATGCGCAGCATCTCGGCGATCGGGAAATAGCCGTAGAAACGTTCACCGACCTCGATGCCTTCGACGCCGGAAGAGACGATATCCGCGAACCCCCAGACCGGCATATGGCCCCAGCCCTCATGGTCTGTCGGAAAGAATTGCCAATAGGTCAGCCCTGGCGCATCGCCCAACGCGGCGTAGGTGATGTTGTTGGTGGTCAGCGCGAAACGATCGAGCCGCAGCACCACTTCGCCGTCGCCCGCCGCTGCCGGGGCCGGCCCGCTGATCACCCGAATGTTGCCAAGGTCGTTCTTGTTGGTTTCGATCCGCGCTATGCTTGCCGTTGCCTTGTCCATCCCGTTCCTCCCGGATTTCGCATGAAGCAACCATATCATCGCGTTGGCCGTGCCCGGTTCGGATTTGCGGGGGATGTCGGGAAGGTTGCCGAAGCGCGTCGCAAACCGCTGAAACGCCCGGCCCAGCCGCGCGCCAGGGCGACGGTCAAGGCCATCTACGAGGCCTTTGTTCGGATTCTGTGCCGTGACGGCTGGGATCGGGTGACGACGCGCAACGTTGCCGCCGAGGCGGGCATCGCAGTCGGTACGCTGTACGACTATTTCCCAAACCGGCTGGCGCTGCTTTCCGGCTATGAACGCCATGCCATCGACGAACTGCTCGATCGCATCGAGGTCGATGTGATTACAGCTGCCGGCACATGGCGTGAGCGGTTGGGGCTTCTGGTGCGGCTGACCGCCAACCCGAAGCCGGCCGACCTTCCCTATTTCGACCGCACGATGCTCCTGATCGAAAACGAGTATGCCGAGCCGAAGCACCACCGCCGCGCTTACGAGGAACTGCTCGGGGCTTGGAAGCGCGCGGTTGCGGCATGTACGGACCTGCCGCGCCGGCCTGCCGACCATGAGGTCGAGGCGGCGTTTTCGGCCGCGCTCGGCGCGCGCCGATACGTCGTTTTGGCGGAACCGCGCCATTTCGACCGCAAGCGCTGGCTCGCCGATATCGAGGCGATGTGCATGTGGCTGCTTGCAGGCGAGGTCGCCGCGAACTGACTGCTTCCGCTCGGAGGCCAGCAAGGAAAAGGCCCCGCCGGCGCAAACCAGCGGGGCCTTGTCTTCACGCTTGACGGTCGGCGATCCGACCGCCGCTCAGGCTGATCAGTTGTCGCCCTGCTTCTTCAGCGCGGCGCCCAGAATGTCGCCGAGCGAGGCGCCGGAGTCGGTCGAGCCGTACTGGGCCACCGCCTCCTTCTCCTCGGCGATCTCGAGCGCCTTGATCGACACGTTGATCTTGCGCGTCTTCTTGTCGAACATCGTCACGCGGGCGTCGACTTTCTGGCCGACCGCGAAACGCTCCGGACGCTGTTCGTCGCGGTCGCGCGACAAGTCGGCGCGACGGATGAAACTGTCCAGGTCGTGGTCGACCAGCCGCACCTCGATGCCGCCGTCCTTGATGGCGGTGACTTCACAGGTGACGATGGCGTTCTTGCGCAGATCCCCGGAGGCCGCGGCATCGCCGACGGCATCACGCGACAGCTGCTTGATGCCAAGCGAGATGCGTTCCTTCTCCACGTCGACGTCGAGCACCTGGGCCTTGACCACGTCGCCGCGGTTGTACTCCTCGATCGCCTGCTCGCCCGGACGCGTCCAGTCGAGGTCCGAAAGGTGCACCATGCCGTCGACATCGCCCTCGAGCCCGATGAACAGGCCGAACTCGGTCTTGTTCTTGACCTCGCCCTCGACCTGGCTGCCGATCGGATGGTTGGCGGCGAACGCCTCCCACGGGTTTTCCAGCGTCTGCTTGAGGCCGAGCGAGATGCGGCGCTTCTGCGGGTCGACCTCGAGCACCACCACGTCGACCTGCTGCGAGGTCGACAGGATCTTGCCCGGATGCACGTTCTTCTTGGTCCACGACATCTCGGACACGTGGATGAGGCCCTCGATCCCGGGCTCCAGCTCCACGAAGGCGCCGTAGTCGGTGATGTTGGTGACCGTGCCGGTAATCTTCTTGCCGAGCGGGTACTTGGTGCCGATGTCTTCCCACGGATCCGCTTCGAGCTGCTTCATGCCGAGCGAGATGCGGTGGGTTTCCTGGTTGATGCGGATGATCTGCACCTTGACGGTCTGGCCGATCGACAGGATTTCGGTCGGATGGTTGACGCGGCGCCACGCCATGTCGGTCACGTGGAGCAGGCCGTCGATGCCGCCGAGGTCGACGAAGGCGCCGTAATCGGTGATGTTCTTGACCACACCCTCGACCACCTGGCCCTCTTCGAGGTTCTGCACGATCTCCGAGCGCTGCTCGGCGCGGCTCTCTTCGAGAACCGTGCGGCGCGATACGACGATGTTGCCGCGGCGGCGATCCATCTTGAGGATCTCGAATGGCTGGGGATTGTGCATCAGCGGGGTGACGTCGCGGATCGGCCGGATGTCGACCTGGGAGCGAGGCAGGAAGGCCACGGCGCCGTCGAGATCGACGGTGAAGCCGCCCTTGACCTGGTTGAAGATGATGCCCTCGACGCGCTCGTTCTTGGCGAACTTCTCCTCGAGGCGCGCCCAGCTCTCCTCGCGGCGGGCCTTTTCGCGCGACAGCATCGCCTCGCCAAGCGCGTTCTCGATGCGCTCGACATAAACCTCGACCGTATCACCGACATTGAGCTGGCCGTCTTTCGACTTGGCGCCGAACTCCTTCAGCGGAACGCGGCCCTCGACCTTCAGGCCGACGTCGATGATGGCCATGTCCTTCTCGATGGCGGTGACCGTGCCCTTCACGACCTGGCCTTCGCCGGCATTGGTTTCCTGGAAGGACTCTTCGAGAAGGCTCGCGAAATCCTCGCGGGTGGGATTGGATTGTGACATTGAAACTCCTGGGTGCCCGGCATGGCGGGCGGCACCGGCGGTTCGTGTTGCGTTGGCCTGTCCCGCACCCCGCTCTGATCGAGCAATTGCCGCTTTCGGCGGCGGTCCGGTGCATCCGGATGCGGACGGGCTGTTTGACCCTCCAAAGCAAAAGGGCGGTTCGCCCCTTCCCCGTCTGGCGGGGAAAGCGGGACGCCGCCTTGCCTCAGAGCGTGTTCCGCGCCGCGATGCGGTCGTCGATGATCGCCTTCGCCGCCCGGAACGCGGCTTCTATATCCATTTCGGACGTGTCGAGCAAGTGCGCGTCGGCCGCCGGCTTGAGCGGCGAATCGGCCCGTCCCATGTCGCGCGCGTCGCGGCGCTCGATGTCGGCGAGGATCGCGGCATAGTCGGCCGTCCCGCCGCCGTCGACGATCTCGCGGTAGCGCCGCGTCGCCCTGACCTCGGCACCTGCCGTCACGTAGAGCTTCACTGCGGCGTCGGGGCACACCACGGTGCCGATATCGCGGCCGTCGAGCACCGCGCCGGGCGGCG
Source organism: Nitratireductor mangrovi (assembly GCF_007922615.2). Lineage (NCBI taxonomy): Bacteria > Pseudomonadati > Pseudomonadota > Alphaproteobacteria > Hyphomicrobiales > Phyllobacteriaceae > Nitratireductor > Nitratireductor mangrovi. The sequence goes on from NZ_CP042301.2 coordinate 4,003,492, forward strand.
CGGCGGCGAAGGCGCGCTGCTTTTCGACCAGCACCTGGCGTACCCTCGGCATCACGGCGACCTTCGAGGCGGCTTCGCCGACGCTATGTTGCGACAAAACCGTCCGGTCGAGCGCGCCAGGATCGATGCCGCGCGCCGCCTCCAGCGCGAGGGCCTCGTCATCGAGAGGCTTGCCGTCTGCCAGCAGAGCATGACCGACGGCTCGGTAGGTGAGCCCGGTATCGAGGTGGCGCAACCCGTATCGGACCGCCAGCCGGCGCGCCAGCGTGCCCTTGCCGGACGCGGCCGGCCCGTCGATGGCGATGATCAAGCTCATGCCGGGGTTGAAGCGGAAGGCATGTCGAAAGGCAAGGGCGCGATGACGCGGGCGATCATTCTTCTTCCGCCGGCCGGCGCTTGCGCTTTCCGCGCGCCACTCGGCCTGCAGCGCGCCTAGCGGAGGATCGATGCACCGCCTGCCTTCAAGCCGTCTCAAAGGGGAAGGGCGTCGGTTCCCAGAGATGCTCGATCTTGAAGTTTTTTGCCGTGATCGCTTCCCATTCGTGGAGGAGCGCGGCAATACCCGCGTGGTCATGTTTTTCGAGAAGAGAAACCAGCGACTGCGTCTTGCTAAACTCTGGGTTGGCAAACCACTCGCTGCGGTGTTTGCTGACGAGGTAATGCGCGATCTCGAAATGTCCCAATGCAAGTTCCAGGCGGAAATGCATGGCCGGCCACGATGCGATCGGCTGAAGGCAATGGATCCGAAGCCGATAGTATGTTTCGAACGAATCAACCGACCTTAGGAATGGTATCGTGTGCTCTTCGATCAGCGCACACAGCGTGTCCGATTGAGCTTGCTCGTCCAGATCGCCATAGAAGTCTGGGCCCGTGCTGTAACGATGGTACAAGATGAAACCGTCAATGCCCGGTGAAGGCTGCATGAAGAGCAGGTCCGTCACGGACCAAGCGGGTCGAAAGATGCCCTTCATGGAGGTCTGGTCGAGGTGAATGGACCGAAGCACATTGCGAATTGGTAGCAGCACGGCCCGGTCTCTTGTGTAGACGACATCGGAATTGCGCCTCAAGAGGGGCGTAAGCAGGCGTTTCGTGCGAGATGGGCTGCTCATGCGACCTACTTCACTTTACCCTCACTTCGATAACGAGGATACGGCGTGTCCGTGGGTAGACGCTGTAAACATTGTCTGCGATTTCGTGAATACGACCTCCGCTCAGACGCCTTTTGCCGGTTTTCAGATCGTAGACACATACCAGGTCGCCGAGTCTCTCGAAGATGTCGATTCGAATCGAATCTCGCATACCGTAATTTGATACCTCAGCGCGCCTATCTTCGGCTGCCTTAAGAATTGATAGCTCCGCCCGGAAGTCATCGTTCGCAAGCTTGTCGACTTCCTTCTTGACCTTGACGTGGATGTCGGTCCCTCTAGCCGCTGCGCTACGGTACAATCCCTGAGGCGAACTGGCGGCAGCGCCCTCCGCGAGTTCCTTTACCAGTCCAGACTTCTTGCAAAGCGTGTCGATCTCCTGGTCCGCTCTCTGCCCAAGCCATTCAGCTTGAAGCCTCGGTCGCCCGTCGCGGCTCAGGAACTCAGTAGCGTTGAATACGGCGACGGCCGCCAGACCAGGAGTTTCCAGACTGGAGAGCCAATTGAATAGAGCGGCCCCTGCAAGTAGCGTGTCGTTGGCACTGCGTGAGTCGATGAAGGCTGGCGTCGGGATGGGCTGTGGCTTGGGACCGTTCGCGGTCCAGACGGCCTCGCTGATGAGGCGCCCTTTGCTGTCGATCACCCGGAAAGTGTCGCCATCGTTCTCGAAAGTGAAGCGAACTCCATCTTTCAGGGTGACCGTATTCCGTTCAGCCCGTGGAGACAGTGGTTCTGCGCCAATTCGGCTGCCATCGCGGTTCGTCACCGTTCGCGAGACGAGCTTCCCGTCGGAGCGACGGTGGCTTTCGGCATAGGATGACCAGGGTTTGTCGCCGGAACGGTCGCGGACAATGCGTGTATTCAGCGATCCGTCAGCGCTGGTCGTTGCTGATGTGTGCGAACGGCGCCCCCTTCCCAGCCTCGCCGACGGCCCGCGGCCCATCTCCCCGGCTGTCCATTGCCCGCCATCCGGGTTGCCTGCCGGCACGCGCGGTTGGTTGGGATTGAAACCGGCCTTCATTCGAAGCCGCTCGAACGCGAAACGAAGGCGTAGCGCCGCCATCTCGGCTCGGATACGCACCATGACGTTTGTGTCAGGCAAGCAAGGAATAGGCATCGACGGCTCCTTTCTTCGGAGCCTGAAGAGTAAGAGGAATTATGTCCTAGTGGACAAGATTCCGCTCGTCAGCCCTCACACGCCCCTGGTGATGCCGCCGTCGATGCGAAAGTTCTGGCCGGTGATGTAGCCGGATTTTTCCGACGCCAGGAAGGCGATCAGCTCGGCCACTTCGTCGACCGTGCCGTAGCGGCCCATCGGGATGCGGCTGCGGCGGTCTTCCTTCTCCGGCAGGGAATCGATGAAGCCCGGCAGGACGTTGTTCATGCGGATATTGGCGCCGGCATATTCGTCGGCGAAAAGCTTGGTGAAGGCGGCGAGACCGGCGCGGAAGACGCCGGAGGTCGGAAACGCCGCCTCAGGCTCGAAGGTGGCGTAGGTCGAGATGTTGACGATGGCGCCCGATTTCTGTGCCTGCATCACCGGCGTCACCAGGCGCGCCATGCGCACGACATTGAGCAGGTAGAAATCCATGCCGCGGTGCCAGTCGTCGTCGCTGATCTCCAGTACCGGGCCTTTTGGTCCATGGCCGGCGCCGTTGACCACGGCGTCGATGCGGCCGAAGCGTTCCATGGTCAGCTCGAAGAACCGCTTCAGGTCGTCGGGTTCCAGATTGGAGCCGGTGAAGCCGAGTCCGCCCAACTCCCTGGCGAGCGCTTCGCCCTTGCCCGAAGACGACATCACCGCGACAGAAAATCCGTCGCCCGCAAGCTTGCGTGCGGCGGCCGCACCCATGCCCGATCCGCCGCCGACGATCATCGCGACCTTGACTGCCATCTGGTCTTTCCTTTCAGCTTTGGCGTTTTGACCCGCGTTCGCGCACCAAAGCCGCCATCGCCGGGTTGTTATGCGCGCTCGCGGCATCCTCCAGTCCGGCGGTCACGCCGGCGATGTCGGCCTCCGGCCGGTTCTGGCTGACCTTCCACTTGCCTTCGATTTCGGCAATCGCGATCTCGACGCCGACGATGCCTTTCAGCTGTGCCTCGACGAAGGGCGGCGGCGCGTCTTCGACGGCCCAGGGAGCGGCGCGCTTGCCTTCATGCTCGCCGGTGATCAGGCCGACCTGGTGCCGGAGCCAGTCGCGATCCTCGATCGCCCGCGCCGGGCCGCGCACCTGGACGACGGCATAGTTCCAGGTCGGCACCACCTTGCCGGTCTCGGCCTTGGCGGCGTACCAGCTCGGCGAGATGTAGGCCTCTTCACCCTGGAACACGACCAGTACCCTGGCGCCGTCGCGGATGGCTTGCCATTGCCGGTTGGCGCGCGCCATGTGGCCGAGAAGCCGCCCCTTGCCGGGCGCGCCGTCGAGATGGAACGGAATGAGGTTGGCGACCGGCGCGCCGTCGGCCTCGGCGGTGATCAGCAGGCCGAGCGGATGCGCCCTTATCAGCGCATGCTGCGTCGCAGGATCGTCCTCGCGGAAATGCGGCGGCTGGTACATCTACGCAATCTCCGCCCCCAGCCCCGTCATCAGCGTCAGAAATTCGGGGAAGCTGGTCGCGATCATGGCCCGGTCGTCGATCGTCACCGGCTTTTCTGCCGCCAGGCCCATCACCAGGAACGCCATGGCGATGCGGTGGTCGAGGTGGGTCTCGACCGTGCCGCCGCCGATGCCCTTGCCGTCGGGACGGCCGCGCACGACGAGCGTGTCGGCACCCTCTTCGCAGTCGACACCGTTCGCTTCCAGCCCGCGCGCCACAGCGGCAAGGCGGTCGCTTTCCTTGACCCGCAATTCATCGAGGCCCAGCATTTTGGTCTCGCCTTTCGCGAAGGCGGCGGCGACGGCGAGCACCGGGTATTCGTCGATCATCGACGGCGCGCGTTCCGGCGGCACGACAACGCCCGCAAGTTCCGAGGCCCGTACCCGCAGATCGGCAACCTCTTCGCCGCCGGTGTCGCGGCGGTTCTCGAAAGAGATGTCGGCACCCATCTCGATCAGGGTGGTAACCAGCCCGGTACGGCTTTCGTTCATCAGCACGTTTTCGATCACGACGTCGGAACCGGGCACGATCAGCGCCGCCACCAGCGGGAAGGCGGCGGACGACGGGTCGCCCGGCACCGCGATCACCTGTCCCGCCAGCCTGCCCTGCCCTTCGACGCGGATGTGGCGTTCGCCGTCGGCCGGGGTCTCGACCTCGATCGCCGCGCCGAAGCCGGCCAGCATCTTTTCGGTATGGTCGCGTGTTTTCACCGGTTCGATGACTGTGGTGACGCCGCGCGCGTTGAGTCCGGCGAGCAGCACGGCCGACTTCACCTGCGCCGACGGCATCGGCACCCGGTACGTGATCGGCGCGGCGTGGCGCGGCCCGCGCAGCGTCAGCGGCATGCGATCGCCGGCGCCGGCTTCCAGAACCTGCACGCCCATCTGCCGCAGCGGGTCGAGCACACGGCCCATCGGGCGCTTCGACAGCGATGCGTCGCCGATGAAGCGCGTCGTCATCTCGTAGGGACCGACCAGGCCCATCGTCAGGCGCGAACCGGTGCCGGCATTACCGAAGTCGAGCGGCGCTTCCGGTTCCAGGAGGCAGCCATTGCCGGTGCCGGTGACGATCCATTCCGAGCCTTGCCGAGTGATACGGGCGCCCATGGCGCGCATGGCATCGCCGGTGCGCAGGACGTCCTCGCCCTCCAGCAGGCCAGTGATGCGGGTTTCGCCAGAGGCGAGCCCGCCCAGCATCAATGAGCGGTGCGAGATCGACTTGTCGCCCGGCACCCGTACTTGGCCTGCGAGCGCTGGCGATTTGCTGGCCGTTGCCGGCATGGGTTTGGCGTGAGCGTTCATGGTGCTGGTCCCGGCGTCTCCGGCGTCCGCATCCGAAGCGGGATTCAGGTTCGCCGGCGGCGGTTTCCTATCACGGCTTTGCATGCCGGTCATCCCTGCCCGGCAAGCCGACGCGCACCGGGAAAAACTGCAGCCATTTGCCTTTGACAGCCGGGCATTCTGTGTTTATGGGGACCGATCTTTTTTTCAGGAAGCAGGCCCGCCAGAAACGAGGCGCCCGGCGGCACAGCCGGACGGATGCGGGCCGCCATCACGACGAGGGTTGCCGTGGCGAAACCGGAATTAGGCACCAAGCGCATCTGCCCCGAGACCGGGCGCAAATTCTACGATCTGAACAAGGATCCGATCGTGTCGCCCTATACTGGCGCGACCTACCCGCTCTCCTACTTCGAGGATGGCTCCTCGGTGGAGGAGGAAGAGGAAGTGGTCGAAAAGGAACTCGATGCAGAGGAGAGCGGCGCCGAAATCGTCTCGCTCGAGGAGGCCGACGAGGAGGAATCCGGCAAGTCGTCGGACAATGCACCCGACGTCGATGGCGACGACGATGATGACGACGTCGACCTTGGTGACGATGACGACGATACCTTCCTCGAAGACGAGGAGGAGGATGACGACGTCAGCGGCATCATTGGCGTTGGCGGTGAGGACGACGAGGAAACCTGATCCGGCCATCCGCCGACGCGATTTTCGCGGCCGGCGTCGCTTCGATCCATGGGTTCCTCCGGCGCCGATATCGGGTTGCGACGAATTTGCGGATCAGGCCGTCCGCCGGGCTTGATCTTCGCCGCGCGCGGAGATAGAAGCCGCCAGCACTTGGCTTCGGTCCGCCGAAGCAAGACCTCTTCGCCGGAAACGGCGCCGGCTTCGGCCGGGTGTGGGGCCATAGCTCAGTTGGGAGAGCGCTTGAATGGCATTCAAGAGGTCAGGGGTTCGACTCCCCTTGGCTCCACCAATATCTCTCTCGTGCTAACTCCGTCGCTTTCGCCGCTGTAGCAGCCGCGCGTGGAAGCCGGCTCGTCACGCGCCCGGCGTTTGGCTATCTTCGCGTCCTGCCCTTACCGGCAAGAACGGAGAATGCCCGTGCCGACCTCCGCCGACAATGCCGAACGCCCCGTTGAACGCCTATGGCTTTACGCAGCGGAGCGACCGTGGCTGCTTGGCGCCGTCGTCGCGCTGGCGCTGGTCCTGCTTCCGGTCGCGGTCTGGATGGACCTCAAGAACCTGTCCGATCGCGCCCTGACCGTTCAGGCCCGGACACTCAACGGCATGCTGAACGACATCCGCGGCTACTACGGCGCCAACGTCGTCGCCCGGGTGCAGGGATTCGAAGGCGACAGTATTGCCGCGCACAACTATGAGGACATTCCCGGTGCCGTGCCCATTCCGGCTACGCTTTCGCTGGAGCTCGGCAACGTCATCGGGACGCGTGGCGGCGAGGAGATCGGCTACCGTTTCGTGTCGGACGCCACATTCGCCAACAGGGCGCCGCACACCCTCGACACGTTCGAGAAGGCTGCGCTTGCCGCTTTTCGTGCCTCGCGCGATCCGGAAGCGGTGGCGAGTGAAATCGAGGGTTCGCTGTTCGAACGCCGCATTCGCATGGCGGTGCCTGTGGTGCTGGGTCAGGCCTGCGTGTCGTGCCACAATTCGCATCCGCTCAGCCCCCGCCATGACTGGCAGGTCGGCGACGTCCGTGGCATCCAGGCGATCACCGTTCACCAGCCGATCGCGACCAATATCCTCTCTTTCAAATATCTGTTCCTGTATTTCGCTGCCGCCGGCGCCTTCGGCATCGCGCTTACCGGTCTCAACTGGCGCCAGGCAAACGCGTTCCGGCGCATGAACCGCGAGCTGGAGGAGGCCAACGGCTTCCTCGCTTCGGTCTCGATGAAAATCTCGAAATATCTGTCGCCGCAGGTCTACAAGAGCATCTTCTCGGGCGAGAAGGACGTAACGCTTTCGACCGAGCGCAAGAAGCTGACGATCTTCTTTTCCGACATCAAGGACTTCACCGAAACGTCGGAACACCTCCAGCCGGAGGAGCTCACCAGCCTGCTCAACGAATATTTCACGGAAATGTCGGTGATTGCCCACGCCCACGGCGCGACCGTCGACAAGTTCGTCGGCGACGCCATCCTCGCGTTCTTCGGCGATCCCACCACGAAGGGTGCGCGCGAGGATGCCAACGCCTGTCTGGACATGGCGATCGCCATGCAGCGGCGGATGGTCGAGCTCAAGGCCGAATGGCGACGGCGCGGCATCGAAAAGCCGTTCGAGGTCCGCATGGGCATCAATACCGGCTACTGCAATGTCGGCAATTTCGGCTCCGCAGACCGGATGGACTACACCATCATCGGCGCCGAAGCGAACCTTGCCGCGCGTCTGCAGCACATCGCCGAACCGGGCGGCATCGTGATCGCCTACGAGACCTGGGCGCATGTGCGCGAGCGGGTGCGTGCCCGGGTGCTCGAGCCGATCACGCTGAAGGGCATTTCGGGCGAGGTCGTGCCTTATGCGGTCGAGGGCATTTACGAGCGCGGCGGCGACCAGCCGGATACGATCAGCGAAACCGGAAGCGGCCTTTCGCTCTTCCTCGACGTCGGCAAGCTCGACGCCGAGGCGCGCCGCCGTGCCGAAGCGACGCTGGAAAAGGCGCTCGGCGCGGTGCGTTCACGCGGTGCCGCCAATCGCTGAAATCTCAGCATGGCGCGTTCCCGGCTCGGAGCTGGCGTTCGAGGTCTATCGCGAGCTCGCCAAGGCCGGAATCGGAATTCCGTTCCCGCAGCGCGACATCGCCCTGCGCAGTATCGAGGATATCGCCAAGGCGGTGGCCGATGGGCGGTCACGCAACGCCGATCCCGGCAATGAATGAGCGCCTTCGTCGGGGCACTGCCCGCAGAGGGGCGTGGCAGGCTGACGAGGATGGGTCTCGCGCGCTTCCCGCCAGGCGATCTTGCGAGATGGCGAGGCCTTGACAGCTCGCGTTCACCTTCGGGAAGGTGAACTGGTGCCAGGAGAGGCATCGCACTCTCGAACTATGGGATTGTTATAATGAAATCTTTTTCTGTTCGATTCTCACGATACCAACAAAGATACCAACAAATCCCGTCGTAAATGCCCAAAAGCGCCTGGCATTGCAGATCACGCGAACGGTGCGACAGCCTGCCGCAGCACCGCCCGCGTCAATTCTCGTAAAGCCTCTGCTGCATGGTCCTGTAAGCGCCGCGTATCGTGCCGAGATCGCCGAGCTTCGCTTTGCCCTCGCCGACGCTGCCATAACGCGCAGTGAGGTAATGGCCGAGTTTCTGGGTTCCCAGTTCGCCTTCGCCGTTGGCAGCATAGGCCTGCAGGATGCTCGCTATCAGCTCGCGCATCTCGCCCTCGAAATCGGACATGCCGGAAGCCCTGACATGGTTGGCCCGGTCGACGCGGCTCTTAGGTGGATGGATAAAGAGGATGTAGGACAGCACGTCGAAGAGGTCGCTGTCCGGCGCGTCGATGAGCCGGCGCATGTCGTCTAGCCGGTCTTGATCGTAGCCGCGATCGAGAAGCTGCTGCAGGAAGTGCTCGCGATTGTCCGGGTCGCTCCAGACCTTGCGGAGCGCATCCTCGTCAGGGATCATCGCCGACAGGTCACCGAACAGCCGCTCCAGGAATTGCGCGGCCGAAATCGGCCTGCCGTCCGGGCTCCAGTAGGTCGTGGTGGCTACGTACTGGATCGCGCGAACCTTGCCGTCGGAAAGCTGCACCTTGATCTTCTCGCGAGGCGGCTGGTCATCGCCTCCATCTTCGCCGCCGCCTTCCGGCTCGCCGTCGGCGCCCTCGCCGGTCGGTTTCGGCAATCGTGGATCGCCGGGCGGTTCCGGCTCCAGCGGCTCGCCATCCCATTCGGGATCGTTGAAATTCTCGTGCGCCTTCACGAAATCCCAGATGGTGAAGAAGTCCTTGCCCTCATAGGTTCGCGTCCCGCGCCCGATGATCTGCTTGAATTCAATCATCGAACGGATCGGCCGCATCAGGACGATGTGGCGCACGTTGCGCGCGTCAACGCCGGTCGAAAGCTTCTGTGACGTGGTCAGCATTGTCGGGATTGTCTTGTCGTTGTCCTGGAAGTCGCGAAGGTGCTGTTCGCCAACGGCACCGTCATTGGCGGTGACGCGGTGGCAATAGTTCGGATTTGTGCTGGTCTTCACCTGGTTGATCAGATCGCGCACGAGTGCCGCGTGGTCCTGCGTGGCACAGAAGACCAGCGTCTTCTGCCGCTGGTCGGTCTGGTTCATGAATTCCCTGACGCGGCTTAGCTCGCGTTCGCGGATCACGATGCGCGTGTTGAAGTCGCGCTCGCCGAAACTCTCGCCGTCTTGAACCGTGCCGGCGATAAGCTGGTCGCTGCCATCATAGACGTATTCGTCGATCGTGCTCGCCATCTGGCGAACCTTGAACGGCGTCAGGAAGCCGTCCTCGATGCCGTCGCGCAGCGCATAGGTGTAAACCGGCTCGCCGAAATAGGCGTAGGTATCGGCGTTGTGCTTGCGCTTCGGCGTTGCCGTCAGGCCAAGCTGCGCGGCCGGTTCGAAATACTCCAGCAACGCACGCCACTCGCTCTCGTCGTTGGCGCCGCCGCGATGGCATTCATCGATGATGATGAAGTCGAAGAAGTCGGCCGGATATTGCGTGAAGACCGGTTCGCTCTCGCCGGTCATGCCCCGCTCGACCATGAAAGTCTGGAAGATCGTGAAGAAGATGCTGGCATTCTTCGGCACCCGGCCGCCGTTCTTGCGGATCGTGTCGGGGTCGATCCGCGTCACTGCATCGCTCGGGAAAGCCGAGAACGAATTGTAGGCCTGGTCGGCGAGAATATTGCGGTCCGCGAGGAACAGGATGCGGGGGCGGCGCACCGGCTCGCCTGTCAGGTTCCACTTTGCATGGAACAGCTTCCACGCGATCTGGAAGGCGATCGATGTTTTTCCGGTGCCGGTGGCGAGCGTCAGCAGGATGCGTCGGTCGCCCTTGGCGATGGCCTCAAGTGCTGCGGTAATCGCCTTGTGCTGGTAGTAACGCAGTTCCCACTTGCCGCCGTCGGTCTCGAAATCGACCGCGCCGAAGCGCTCGCGCCAGTTATTGTGATCGGCGAAGGTTCGCGCCCAAAGCTCGTCGGGCGTCGGGAAGGGAAGCGTAAGGTCGCCTTCCGCGCCGCTCGCCATGTCGATGGCGTACCAGGTAAGCCCGTTGGATGCGTAGGCGAAGCGCGCGCCGAGCCGCCCGGCGTAGTCCTTGGCCTGGCCGACGCCGTTGCGATGGCTGATGCCGGCGCGCTTTGCTTCCAGCACCGCCAGCTTGTGCCCCTTGTGCATGAGCACGTAATCGCAGGACAGCGCCTTACCGCGCGTTCCCCCCGACTGGATGCGGCCCGGACAGATCAGCTCCTCGCGGATTCGCGAACCGTCAATCTTGCCCCATCCGGCCGCCTGCAGCACCGGCAGGATGCGGTTTGTACGGGTCTCGGCTTCGGTCTCGTCGTAGATGCTCACGGCCTTCCGGCTCCCGCGCTGGACATGCGGCCTAGGAACTGCTGCCAGAGACCATACGCGATAGCCTCTTCCTGTTTTGCCAATCTGAAATCGCGAAGATGCGAGAGCGGATACCAGAGCCCGTTTGCTTCCTTGTAGAGAAACCGATCGTAGACGTTGCCGGTGTGCGAGATGCGCCACGGCTCGTAGACTTCCGAAAGGATCGTGAAGGCATGGTTCAGGCTCCCGGCCGGCTTGTCGGAAACACAGGCAGGCAGTTCGAACTGCGAAGATTGCAGCCCCTTCGCCTTGCCGCCCTTGACGATCAACCAGAGCCCGCCCGTCGACGTGAGCAGATCGCGTGATTGTTTTTCCGTCGCAGGTCCGATCGTCAGTTCGAAGAAGTGCAACGGCCCGCCGCTCCAGTTCTCGATCCCCGCCGACGCCACTTCCTTCCGCCAATCATTCCACCGCAGCAGGCACTTTCGCTGGTCGTCGGACACGCCTTCGAAGTCCTTTGTTGCGAGATGGGCCCGCAGCTTCGTGCCGCGTTTCAGTATATTGATAAAGGCGACCGACCTCATGGCGTGAACCAGCCGCGGGTCTGTGATCGCGGAAACCGGCACGACCAGTTCGGCGATCTGACCGTCGCGAACCGGGATCGTTCCCCCGAACTCAAGCTCCCAGGTTCCGTCGACCAGTCGGATCGGCAGTCGCAGTTTCTTCTCGATGGGAGGAGGCACCCCGCGTCTCCCTCTAGAGCCATGTTTCCGAGTCCGCTCAGCCCGTGGACTCGACTAGCCGCAACTCTTACGTTTGCTCGATCACTTTCAACAACTCTGATTTCATTTTGTAAACGTCTCGGACGACACCGCAAACGCTACGTGCTTCGGCAGGGGTCGCTGCATAGTTGTTCGCGTGCGCGACGTTGTCGCGTAGCGCGCGGATTTTCTTGAACGATTTTTCGACGCTGGTCCGGCTACGGTCCAGCAGCCCCGACTTGCCCACGATACATGCCTTGTCGTGGATTTGTGTAAAGGCGATTTCGCTGAGGAATATGTCTCGTTGCTGGGCCTTCTCGATTTCCTCCAGGAGTCCAATGCGTCGTTCCTCGCTGAGCAAGGCCATCCAGTCGCCGCAGTTAGGATACCGCCCTGAGATCGCCAGGGACATTGCCATTTCAAGGCTGGTGATCAATGCGAAAATCGCAGCGCGCGCCGGCAATTGTTGAATGTCGGAAAGACTGACCAGTCCAGCGATCTGCCGACCGGAAACGACGAGGTTGGTCGGATGCGAGTCGGCCTGGACGACAAAGTCCACAATACTTGCGTCCGCGCCGATGAGCATGTCTTCGGACAGCCCCTCGAAATCGTCCGCCACTCTCGTGTCCGGCGGGACGACTGTGAACCACCGTTCTGCATTGTAGAGGCCGAGTATCTGCTCCTCGGCGTCGGCAACTGGGAAATAACTGAACTGTTTGGCGTTGCGCCGCTTGATCTGGGCGGCTGTTTCATCGAGCGAGCATGTGTCGAAGGCGTCCCGTCGCACCATGATCAGGTCGACCGTAAGATTGCCCTGGACGCGGCGAAGCGCCTCCAGACTGCCATCGTGGTTGCTCGCCCAGTCTGTCGCTAGGTCGGTCGGTCCGCGAAAAGGCATCAACTCGCCTTGCTTGTTCCTGCACCGCTCACAACAGCCCCTAGATCTCCAGCCCGGGCGCGCCACCCTGGCATTTGGGGCATTTGCGTAGGTGGAAGTCGGAGCCGTTCGCCCCGTAGCGGTGGCCGCAGATCGCGCCGCCGGGCTCGCGCCGCGCGCAGACCAGCACCCAGACATATTGCAGGTGGTCGGTGCCCGGCCGGTCCGTCCGCGCGATCAGTATCTGGTCGTTCGGATTGATGTCGCCGGGCTTGCGCTTTGAAGTGGTCATGATGATCGGCCCCCCCGGTTGGGACTATGTCAGCTCGCCTGCGAAGGCTTTTTGTAGGAGAGACTGGCGAAGGTCAGCGACATCTCGAATTTTCGCACGGAAGGTCGCCTGAAGTGGCTTTATGGCTCTCTTCAATTCATCAAGTTCGTCGACAAGTTCAGATTGCCGAGCAAGTGATGGCAACCGCATCCTATAGCCCCTCAGGCGCCCGGCGCTGATATTAGCTTGATTAACGCTGGTTCCCATCACCGAATGACCGTATTCCCTCGCAATGTCGCTGTTCAAAAAATGATTCAGGAATTCCGGCCGTAGCTTCTTCTTGTCAGGGGTTACCCGTATGAGATACCCGGCAAAGATTGCGCGACGCGTGCCATCAAATATCGAAGTTTTGCCGACGTGTGCCGGGCTATTCGTTCGATTGAATAAGACGTCTCCAGCTCTCAGCAGGTAGCGCGAACAATCTGCTTCATCGTCAGAATAGACAAGATCACTCCAGTCAATCTCGCCATCCTGAAGATTGCCCATCCGCAGTACTGGTATCGCACCAGTAGGCTTCGATTTTGCCGCCGTCCCATACTCGAAATTGGTGCAAACCTCTCCAAGGGCAACGTCTTCGCCTTCCGCGTCCCGAGAGAAGATTTCCGCACGGCGTACCTCAAACAACTCCCGCGCGCTTGCTAGATTGGCCTCGGCATTTGCGCGGGCGCGGTCCAGCCCCTCGAAAGCCTCGTCCAGAATGGCAACGATCCGCCGCTGTTCGTCGCGTGAATCTGGAACTGCTACAAGCTCGCCGTGAACGTCATTTCGATTGAGCGTCGGTACGCCGGCCCCTGTGGCAAACCGCTCCAGCCCGATGAGCTGCAGCAGGTAGTAGACGAACCGAGGTTCGTTCCCGTGGAAATCCTTGACATACAGCGCCGTGTTGAGCGGCCAGAAGTCGCCTTCGACAAAGAAGACGTTCCCGATGCTACCGCTACGCCCTGTTGCCACTCCCGGCCCTCTGACCTTCGCTTCAGTGTGTGTGTCGGTGGGACCGCTTGACGTGACGAGTGCATAAGGTCCTGGCGTACGCTGTGGTGCGGGCAGGTCAAAGCCGCGCTGAAGAGTGCCGACTGCGTCGAGCCTCTTGGTGGACCACCCCGCTTTCACAGCATCCCCCGGATGTTTTCCAGGATCGCCGCCGTCTCGGCGTCACGCGCCAGCATAGCTTCGATGATCTCTTCAGGGTTGCGCAGCGCCGCCGCCGCCGGCGCGTTGGGGTTCTTCACCGATATGTCGCACGTTTCGGCGTCGAGGCCGGCGCGGTCGACGATCCAGCTCTTTGGCCCGGTCGCCCGCGTCTTCTGCAGCGTCACGAATTCGGCGAGGTCGTCGTCATTGAGCGGGTTGGTCTTGCCAAGGCTGCGGCCGGGGTCGAGCTGATAGAACCAGATGTCGCGCGTCGGAGCGCCTTTCTCGAAGAACAGCACCACGGTCTTGACGCCGGCACCCTGGAACGTGCCCTGCGGGCAGTCGAGGATTGTGTGCAGCTCGCACGCCTCCAGCAGCTCGCGCCGCAGCGCCACGGAAGCGTTGTCCGTGTTGCTCAGAAACGTGTTCTTGATGACGATCGCCGCGCGGCCGCCGGCGCGCAGTTTCCTGATGAAATGCTGCAGGAAGAGATAGGCCGTCTCGCCGCTGCGGATCGGAAAGTTCTGCTGCACCTCGCGCCGCTCGCCGCCGCCGAAGGGCGGATTGGCCAGCACGAGGTCGTGGCGATCCTTCTCCTGGATATCCATCACGTTCTCGTTGAGCGAGTTGGTGTGGACCAGGTTCGGCGCCTCGATGCCGTGCAGGATCATGTTCATGATGCCGATGATGTAGGCCAGCCCCTTCTTCTCCTGCCCGAAGAAGGTTTTGGTCTGCAGCGTCTCGTAGTCGGACGCCGACAGCTTGCCGGCGCGCAAATAGTCATAGGCCTCGCACAGGAAGCCCGCCGAGCCGACGGCGCCGTCATAGATCGTCTCGCCGATCTTCGGATCGACGACCTTGATCATGGCGCGGATCAGCGGCCGTGGAGTGTAATATTCGCCGCCGTTGCGGCCCGCATTGCCCATGCGGCGTATGCGCGTCTCGTAGAGTTGCGACAGCTCGTGGCGCTGATCTTGAGTGTTGAACGACAGCCCGTCGATGATCTCCAGCACGTCGCGCAGGATATACCCTGAACGGAATTTCGAGCGGAGTTCGGTGAACACCTCGCCGATCTTGTACTGGATGGTACGCGGCCCGGTGGCCGACTGCCGGAAGGACGCGAGATAGGGAAAGAGCTCGCGGTCGACGAAGGTCACCAGATCGTCGCCAACCTTGGCCGCGTTGTGGTCAAAGTCGCCCGCCCTGTCCTTAGGCGCTGCCCACACATCCCACCGGTGCGGCCCGTCGATGATCGGCTGGTAGGCCTCCCCGTTCAGCTCGGCGCGGTCGCGCCGCTCGCTTTCGAGGTCGTGCAGATATTTGAGGAACAGCACCCAGGAGGTCTGCTCGACATAGTCCAGCTCGTTGGCCACGCCCTCTTCCGCGCGCAGCGCCCGCTCGATCTGGTTGAATGCGTTTTCGTACATTCCATCCCCGACTGACTTGCGACCGCCGTCGCTCTGCCCTCGCACTTATTGAATCGGAAACAGGCCGTGACGCAACCCGGCGACGTCAGCTTGACTAACCTGCGTTTTCGCGCAGATGATCCAGCACATGCTGTATCGTTGCGGCGTCCGGCGCGCCATCGCGAAGCCCCCCGCCATGCCTGCGCAACGCATCGAAGATCTCGGCCTGCCGGTGGCTGGCAACAGCACCATAGCTGGTAAACGTCGTCAGCACCTGTTCGTGGCCGAGGTTCTGGCTCCAGGCCTTGAACGCTTCCGGCGACTGGCAAACCTTTTCGCCCAGCCGCGCCAATGTCGTGCGGAGCGAATGCGGATTGAAATAGGGCAAGCCTGCCGCCGCGAAGCGCTGGCGAAAAATGCGACGGATCGCATCCGCCGATTTCCAGAATGTGCGGTCGACACCGGCCGGGCCGAAATAGCCGTTGTGATCAAGCGCGACGCGGGTTGCCGGAAACAGCGGATCATCCGGCCCAAACAGGAGATCGCATTTCAGATGCGCGATCCAGTCGGTGACGATCGCCTCGATGTCATCGCCGACAGGGAAGAACCATGACGTGAAGGTCTTGCGGTTCTTGGTGCGCACGCAACGCGCATCCTGAAACACGGTTCGCCGCTCGGTGTCGACATGGCGAAGCGCTAGAGAGGCGATGGCGTCGTCGCGCGCACCCGAAAGCAGCGCGAAGGCGATCAATGCGCGGTCGCGCCGGTCGATGTCGTTCTCGATGGCAATCGAGTTCACCACATGGCGCACCTGATCGATGCTCGGCGCCGGTTTCTCGCGCCGCGCGGTGGCGACGCGGCTGTCATTGGCAGACGGGTTGAAATAGTCCACGTCGGAATAGCTGATCCGGCGATAGCCCGACTGGCCCGCCAGCCAGTGGAAGAACGCCTTCAGCGCCATCAGCCGCGAATGGATCGTAGCTTTCGCCAGCGGCTTGCCCGTCGCGGCATTTCTCTGAGCGGCCAATTCGCGCTTGAAGGCTCGCGCTTGTTCGATATGAAAGCGGGCAAAATCCCTCCAGCGGGTCGACGCCTCGAATTGCGCGATCGCCGCCGCCGCCTGGTCGACACTGGCCGGCGACTGGCGCTTCGCCTCTTCCAGATAGGCCAGATAGCGGCGCTTGATCCTTTCGTTCTTCGGATGGTGCTTTCGCATGGGATCAACCCTCCTTTGCGAAGTGATCATTCGGGCAGGGCTTCGGCATCTCACTTAGGTGTTGGTCGGCCTGCTGGATCGTGACATCGAGAATTGCGCCCAGTTCGTCCAGTTTCGACACCGCGAGGCGCTTGTGCATGATCGTTGTGCACGTCTCGCAAAGCGCGCGGAGATTGCCGCTCGATGCCGAAAGAGGAAAGAATTCGGCTTCACCGAAAGCAGGCGAACGCGGCCGGCGACACGAGAAGCAATAACATTCGTGCAGCTTGCATTGCTGGCGCTGGCGCTTCTGTCGACCGAGGAAAGCGATCAGGTCTTCGCCGATGATCAGGAGAGGTCGCTGGTCCGTGATCGCGGGCAGGCCATTCCGGAGCCAGCGCCGCACTGTGCCCTTGCTGGCTCCGGTTGCGCGCGCCGCCTCGTCGACGGTGTAGCTGCGATGCAGCTTCACGCCTCGTCCGGACCGGCGGGGCGCCATGTCAGTCCGCCCCGTTCTCGATCAGCGCGCGTATGTCCTCGACACGCCAGACCGTGATGCGCGCGCCCAGCTTGACAGGTCTCGGAAACCGGCCGTCCTTTATGCCCGCCCACCAGGTCGACTTGCTCACCGGGATTGGGCCGCCCGGCGAGAGGATCGACGCAAGCCGGACGAAGCCGGTCACGGGAAGTTCGTTTGTCATGGTGCCGCCTCGTGCTGTTGGGGGTGAGGCGGTTCTAGAAAGGACGGCTGGTATGGTGGCCGAATTCGGTTTGGGCCTGACCGAATTCGGTTTCAGTCCTTGCTTGGTTCTTCGCCCGGAAGGAGCTGCTTGGCCTCGGCAAGGTATTTGCGGACCGTGTCAACGTCGATCGGTACGCCGGCACGTTCGAGGTCGTCGGCGATCTCTTTGGTTTGCCTGTGCCGGCCTTCTGTTGGCGTGAGGCCGTAGCCGCCGACTGCCATGCCGCCCACCATCCTGAGAAGGCTGTCGCGTTCTTTCGTGCCGAGTGACTTTTCCGCAATCGTAGTCGCGGCCGCTTCAAGTTCTCCGATCCGTGCTTGGCAGCGAGCGATCTGTTCATCTCGCTCCGCTAGGACCGCATCTTTCTTGTCGAGCAATCTCTTGTAGCCTTCGGTCAGTTCGGCTTGCTGATCGCGCGATTTCGCCAGCGATTCGCTATGATCTTGAAGCGCGGCCGCGTGAGCGGCGCGTTCTTTCGCAAGCTCTTCCCTTGCTTGATCCGTGAACGTCTTCTGTTGCTCGTAAAGTGTCCTCCAGTCGCATATCTGGATGCCTAGCGCCGTGACTGCTTCCACCAGTTCGACGGGCATCGCGAAGCGCATTCTGTCAGCCCATGCGAGGAAGGTTGACGGGCTCGTCTGGTCCCACAGCTGGCCCATGGTCTTTGCCCGCATGACCAGTTCGCGTTTGGCAGCGTACTCCACGGCGAATGGAGAAGTCGCCGCAAGGGTCTTGAGATAGTCCCAACTGGCAAACCGCGGATCACGGCCGAGCGACAGTGCGACGGCTTCTTCGACAGTCCAATAGGATGCCTTGGCCCAATACTTGAAGTCTGCCCGGGCATCCGGCCGGTTGAAGGGGCGGGCAGTCTCGTCGGCCACTGCCTTCTGGCGCGCTTCGTCAGCTTCGACGGCCCGCTCATCATCGACTAGCCGCTGCAGTTCACTGGTCGGCAGGGCGCGAAGTTCTGCCCGATAGGTATCTGCAAGTGCCTTTGCTCCGCGCTGCGCCGGACTGAGCCTTGATGATGAGTCGACCGCAGGTAGCGACAAGCATCCGTCGGGATGACGCCTGCGAACAAGATATTCTATCCCATCGAACTGCGGCAGTTTCGCCACCGGCAGGGTACCTGTCTCGCTCTCCACGATTCGCGGAGTAGTATACTGCCAAGTTCGGTATGGTCGCCAATGATCGGAACCGGACTGCTCGCTCAGCCCGGGAAGCGCACCTTCACCTGATCGGGACGGCTTTCGCCTGTCACCCTGGACGAGAACGCATGCAGCGATGCGACCCGGAACACTGCCGGGCCGGGACCAAACCACATCTCGACGAGAGAAGGATCGGACGGATCCTCTGCCACGTAGCTGTCGACATGGCCATTGATGTGGAAAAGGCGCACCTGACGTCCATGTCGCTCGACAATCCCGAATTCCAGCCAGCGGTTGCGAAAAAATCCCGGGATACGAAACGCGAAATGGCAAATCTGCGGGCGCTCGGAAAAGACGGGACCGCAACCCGCGATCTCGACCGTTGCATAGTAGTTCCTCTTCGAGCTTGCCTCATGTTCGAAGTCTTGCTCGATCCAATCCCGCCCGTACCATTGACGCGCGAACGCGGCCGGAGGCCAGCTTTTCTGACGGCCGAAGAAGTCCTTCAGAAAGGACAGGGCCGGATTGTGCCAATGCTCGAGCTGAAAGGAACTGAGAAGGTGCTCGATCGCCCTGTCCATGTCTCCGTCGCGCGCGGTGAGCAGCGCAAGCGGATCGACATCCAGCACGGCGCACAATCGCATGAACGACTTCTTGCGCGGCAGTTGCCCCTGTATCCAGCGATAGACAGTTGCATTGTCGGGGCTCGGGGGTGGCTCTTCCTTTGCCGCCCCGCCAGGCACGCGGTCCCACAAGGCAGCAAGATCATTGCCGCCGGAGCGCCGCTGCGCTTCGAGCAGGTCTTTGAGAAGTTCGCCTTTGAGACCGACGACACCCACGCAATGCCCCCGCCGTTCGCATTTGGATTGCAGGTTATGCGATAGACTCGCGGGCGGCCAGTGCTACAATTCAGAATAGAAACGCAGTTCAGGCATACACTAGATCGTGCTTGCCGCGAGGCTGTCTTGACCATTGGGTTCAAAGAAGTCGCGGAGCATGTGCGCCTCCTTGGTGCGGGAGTGGAACATGTCGATCAAGGCTTCACAACTTCCGGTTTTTGCCCGGCTCGCCTCGCTGGCCTACTACAATGACAACGATCTGCGCAATGAGCTGGCGACTTCAGATTGGAGGGCCCTCACTTTTGAGGACTTGAAGCCAACGAATGGCGCTCGCTACTCCCTCAATCAATCCTGGATCGGCGACGGCGGACGCTACCAGAACGAAAACGCAGCGGGGTTTGCCGCAGTAGTAGACGATACTTTAGCCATCTCGTTTTCCGGATCACAGTTCGAAATATTGAGAGCAGCGACCAGCTTTATATATAGATCAGACGGCCCTATTTACAAACTGTTAGAAGACTATTTTGATGCAGTTACTCAGCATGACCACTTTCAACTGCTTACACCTTTGATAGATGGCGCTCTGAGCTATGCAAAAAGCATTGGCATAAACAAAGTATTAATAAGCGGCCATAGTCTTGGTGGATCTATGGCAGAGAGGTTTGCCGCAAAAGCAGAAAACGACCCCCTTTACTCACAATTTGAATATAGAATAGTGACATTTGGCTCCCCGGGATCAAATCTAATAAATGGCACAAAGACGGAGAGAGAAGTTGTTAACATAAGCCACACGGAAGACATAGTTTCAAACGGAATAATACCAAAAATTGTTTCGGGTGACCGGCACTCGGGTAGGGTTGTTGATATAGAGATACCCGGATTCCATCTGGTGGTCGACGAACATCGAATGTTTGGAGGAGATGTTCCATACAAAAGATCAATCACATCCATATCAGAGTCTTTGCTGAGGAATGTATTTGAGGACGACTGGATTGATCGAAGCATTACGATTGGCGACGATCTCAATCGAGAATTCTTCTCGGACGGGGCACAAAACGAGCTTTTCATTGGTGGACCGGGAGCAGAGAAATTTTTCTCAAGCTCCTCGGTGAATACCGACGATTTTCTCGATGGCGGCGGAGGTAACGATATCCTCTCAGGGCGAGGTGGAAATGACTTCCTCGCTGGCGGCGACGGAAGTGATACGCTTCATGGCGGCGCCGGTTTTGACCGCGCTGTCTTCGAACATGGCGTGGAATACTATCAGCTGGTCGGCGCTGCGAACCCGTTGGATTTCCGCCTTGAGGCGACGAGATTTGATCAGGGTATCGACCGACTGGTCCAGATCGAATCTCTCATATTTGATGGCTTTGAGATCGGGGTGACGGATTTTCTTGAACGATTCGAGGATGACCCGCCGCCTACGCATGATCCGCTGCCTGAGGCCGACCCGTCTCCGCCCGGCCTGCCGCCGCCCGGCTCGGCGGAACCCCTGTTGTTTGTGAACGCTCCGCAAAGTGTGGTGGAGGGGAATTCCGGCACCCGAACGGCCTACTTCGAGGTCAATCTTTCCCACGCGGCTGAAAGCCCCGTGTCGTTCATCTACTCGGCCCTCGGCGGAACGAAATATGGCGAGGCGACAACCAATGTCGACCTGGAATTCAATGCGACCACCTTCGTCCTGCCCGCAGGCGCGTTGACGGCCCGCGTACCGGTGGTCATCCTGGGCGACCGGGACATCGAACCGGATGAAACCTACTCGATTATTGTTTCCAACCTGAGCGGTGCCGAACTGGCCTCCGGCGATCTGATCGCAATCAGGAAAGGCGTCATCCGCAACGATGACGGTGAGAGCGATCCTACCCCCGATCCGGAACCGGAGACGATGCCGCCGGGGCCGGTGTTTCTGGAACTTCGTGAGACGTCGATCAGCCAGGTTGAAGGGCCGGAAGGTACGGAAACCGTCTACGAATTTTCGCTGCACCGCTCGGGCGACCTGAGCGTGACCACCAAGGCGCGTTTTGAGGTAGAGGGTTATGGCGCGGCCGCGGCCGATCCGGACGATTTTGTGGGAGGCGGCTATCCTTCGCTAAATGTCACCTTCGGCCCGGGCGATACCAGGGAGCACTTCCACGTTCGTGTCAGGGGAGACGGAGAAAGCGAGCCCCACGAATATTTCCGCGTAACGGCTGAAGCCCGGTCCCCGGGCGTCAAAGTTCTCGATGATACCGCCTACGCTAGCATAATCAACGATGATGGGAACACGCCAGCTTCGCCTGCGGGGGATGTCTACGTATCGATCAGGGCGCTGGATACAGAATTGCCGGAAGGGACGAATGTAGACGGCGATGGTTCGCCCGATGGAACGACAAACTTTCGCTTCGAGCTGACACGCGCTGGGGACCTTGATCAGGAGAGCGGTGTTCGTGTTGGTATACGTACGCTCGGAACCACCCCGCAAAGCCTGAATGATGATACTACATGGGGGTTGGGCAGCCGTACGTTCACGTTTGGTATTGGTGAGGATCGCATTGTTTTTGATGTGCCCGTCCGCACCGATGCCGACAATGAACCGGACGAACCGCTCGTTCTCGGCGTTCGTGCGCATCCCGACTATGACAACGTTCTCATTGCAGACGGGCAGGCGACGGCCACGATCTTGAATGACGATGGCCCCAATCCGCCCCTTGTCACGGTCATGCCGACTCTCGCTTACGAAACCGACGCCAACCAGACGGCTATCCTTAAGGTCGAGCTCAGTCACGCCCTTTCCGAGGCGGTATCACTGGACTACGAGGCCTACGTTCGAGGCTCGAACGGGTTCCCGTCAACCGTGGGCGACGACTTCGTGCCGGTCGCCGGAACTCTCACGATTGCCGCCGGACAGACCTCCGGTGAGATTGCTGTTACATTGCATGGCGACGACATCGCCGAGCGACTTGAAGTCGTCGACGTCAGGTTGTCAAACCTCGTCAACGGCTATTTCGGCCGGTCGATCGACGACTGGGACACTGGAATCGTAATCGTCGACGACGATTCCGCGGATCCTTTTCCGACCAATGCCGAAGAAATGGCCAACAAGGCCATCGACCTAGGCACCATCGATCCTTATTCGATGCAGCGACTTCATCTGCAGTTTGGCCCGGGGGAAACAAGCCAAATCTACCGAATCCAGCTTGACGAACCGCTCACCCTCGTTTCCTTCGGCGAGTGGCCGCAGTTTATCTTTGACGGAGCCGGCGAACTGGTTTTCGCTGACGTGCCAGGGTTCGACGGCATTGAAGTAAATGACATTGCCAACGCCCTGGCCGAGGGCGCCGCCCTCCAGCCGGGCGAGTATTTTCTCCTCTTGGAGCAGGAAGAATCGGTACCCGACGGCCCCAACACTTTCAGCCTCATCGGGTCTCCGCTGGTAAGCGACGAACCCCTCATCTGGATCGACCCGAACAATGTCACTTCCGGTGGGATAGAATTGCCGGAAGGAACCGGGAAGGAGGGCCTGATCGGCGGCGCGTACTCGGTGCGGCTGTCACATGCTGTCGATCATGATGTGACATTCGATTTTTTTCTGCGGCCTCTTTCGGCAGAAGCAGACGTCGACTACCGGCAGCAAGCCTTCACCGCGACAATAACGTCAGGGAATATACTTTCTGATCCAGAATTTATATTTTTGATTGATGACAATAAATATGAAGGTACGGAAGAATTTTTGGCCGTGATTACGAACGTGTCAGGTGCGGTTCTGCCCAACGGCGCACCCGAGCACGTTGTCAAATACACGTTGCTCGATAACGATCCGAATCCGAATCCCGAATTTGAGGTTCGGGCGCATCATGCGGAACGGGCTGAGTCGAACAGCGGAGTTGCCCAGTTCGTATTTGAGGTATTCCGGCCCGAGGCCTTTGCTGGTGAGGCCGCAAGTGTGGAATGGTTCAGCTTTGGCGAAGGGATCGATCCGGCCAACGTGCGAGATTTCGTCGGGCCCAACTTCCCATCCGGCCTGATCAGTTTCGCGGTAGGCGAGACGTCCAAGCTGCTTCAGGTGGAAGTCTCCGCGGACACTGTCCCTGAGGCTGATGAAACGTTCACCGTTATGCTTCGCAATCCGAGCGCTGGGTTTGAACTCGGCAAGGCTCAGGCTTCGGGCGTCATCAGAAACGACGACGGCGTCATGCCCGAGCGTGATCCGCAAAGCGGCACCAGCTACGTCCTTGGGCCGGACGAGAGCACCTTCCTCCTGTCAGGCGGCGCTTCGGTAGACATTGTCGGCAATGAACTGGCGAACGTCCTGTCGGCCAACAACGCGGCCAACCACGTTGACGGACGCGGCGGCAACGACAAGATTTTCGGCTATGCGGGCGACGATGTTCTGGATGGCGGCCGCGGCGACGATCATCTTTTTGGCGGCGACGGTGATGACATTTTTTTTGTCGACAGCCGTTTCGATCTGGTTTCCGAGGATATCGGACAGGGGTTTGATCGTGTATTCGCGCTGGTCGACTACCGTCTGGCCGCCCCCTCGGAGATCGAAGTTCTGGCCGCCGCAAACTCGGGAGCTTCCACAGGCGTAAGTTTGATCGGAAACGAATTCGCCCAGGTGATCATCGGCGATGCCGGCAACAACGTGATCGCCGGCCTGGCGGGTGCCGACGAGATCAATGGCATGGGCGGCATCGACACGGCCGACTACTCGGCCTCGACGCAGCGCATCAATGTGAACCTGTCGAACGGCACCGGGCTGGGCGGCGACGCGCATGGCGATACGCTTTCGGGTATCGAGAACCTGATCGGCACCAACGCGTCGCTGGGCGACTTTCTCACCGGCGATGGTGGCAACAACATCATTGCCGGGCTTGCGGGTGCCGACCAGATCAATGGCATGGGGGGTGTCGACACGGCCGACTACTCTGCGTCGACGGGCCGCATCAACGTGAACCTCTCGAACGGCACTGCCCTGGGCGGTGACGCGCATGGCGACACGCTGTCGGGCATCGAGAACCTGATTGGCACCAATTCGTCATTGAGCGACTTCCTGACTGGAGATGGTGGCGCCAACCACATCCAGGGACTGGCGGGCAACGACTTCCTGGCTGGCCTTGCAGGGGCTGACGTTCTGATCGGCGGCACCGGCATCGACACGGCGGACTATTCGGCCTCGGCAAACCGGATCAACGTCAACCTTTCGACTGGCACGGCGCTGGGCGGTGATGCGCATGGCGACACGCTATCCGGGATCGAGAACCTGATCGGTACCAACTCGTCGCTGACCGACTTCCTGACCGGCGACGCGTTCGCCAACACGATCGCCGGCCTGGCGGGTGCCGACGAGATCAATGGCATGGGCGGCATCGACACGGCCGACTACTCGGCCTCGACGCAGCGCATCAATGTGAACCTGTCGAACGGCACCGGGCTGGGCGGCGACGCGCATGGCGATACGCTATCCGGGATCGAGAACCTGATCGGCACCAACGCGTCGCTGGGCGACTTTCTCACCGGCGATGGTGGCAACAACATCATTGCCGGGCTTGCGGGTGCCGACCAGATCAATGGCATGGGGGGTGTCGACACGGCCGACTACTCTGCGTCGACGGGCCGCATCAACGTGAACCTCTCGAACGGCACTGCCCTGGGCGGTGACGCGCATGGCGACACGCTGTCGGGCATCGAGAACCTGATTGGCACCAATTCGTCATTGAGCGACTTCCTGACTGGAGATGGTGGCAACAACGTCATTGCCGGGCTGGCCGGCGCCGACCAGATCAACGGCATGGGCGGCGTTGACACGGCCGACTACTCTGCGTCGACGGGCCGCATCAACGTGAACCTCTCGAACGGCACTGCCCTGGGCGGTGACGCGCATGGCGACACGCTGTCGGGCATCGAAAACCTGATCGGGACCAACTCGGTGTTGACTGATTTTCTGACCGGCGATGGCGGCGCCAATCATATCCAGGGGCTGGCGGGTGATGATCTGCTCGCCGGGCTTGGCGGGGCCGACGTTCTGATCGGCGGTAGCGGCGTCGATACGGCGGACTATTCCGCCTCGACGGGCCGAATAAACGTGAACCTGTCGACCGGCGCGGGATTGGGTGGCGACGCTCATGGCGACACGCTGTCGGGCATCGAGAACCTGATCGGCACCAATGTCGCGCTGACCGATTTTCTCACTGGTGACGGTGGCGCCAACCGGATCGAGGGTCTTGCCGGCAACGACATCCTGACAGGGCTCGGCGGGGCCGATGTCCTTGTTGGCGGAACCGGCCTCGACACGGCGGACTACTCGGCCTCGACGCAGCGGATCAACGTGAACCTCTCGAACGGCACCGGGCTGGGCGGTGACGCGCATGGCGACATACTGTCCGGCATCGAAAACCTGATCGGGACCAACTCGGTGTTGACTGATTTTCTGACCGGCGATGGTGGCGCCAATCATATCCAGGGGCTGGCGGGTAATGATCTGCTCGCCGGGCTTGGCGGGGCCGACGTTCTGATCGGCGGTAGCGGCGTCGATACGGCGGACTATTCCGCCTCGACGGGCCGAATAAACGTGAACCTGTCGACCGGCGCGGGATTGGGTGGCGACGCTCATGGCGACACGCTGTCGGGCATCGAGAACCTGATCGGCACCAACGTTGCGCTGACCGACTTCCTGACCGGTAACGCGGGCGCCAACCGGATCGAGGGTCTTGCCGGCGACGACGAGATCAACGGCAAGGAGGGGGCCGACATATTTGTGGGCGGAGGCGGTGACGACCTCTTCATCTTCGACACCGCGCTCGGCGCCGGCAATATCGATGCGATCCTCGATTTCGTGGTCGCGGACGACATGATCCGCCTCGCTTCAAGCATCTTTACCGGATTGAGCGCCGGGGGCTTGACCGCCGCAGCGTTTCGCGTTGGCGCGGCCGCGGCCGATGCCGACGACCGCATCATCTACAATGCCGGCACCGGGAGCCTGTTCTTCGACGTCGACGGCAATGGCGCGCAGGGGCAGGTCCAGTTCGCATCGCTCTCGACCGGCCTCGCCCTCACCAACGACAACTTCCTCGTCGCCTGAGGTAAAGGCATTAGGACTTACCGGCGTCGATCACTCGACCACGAGAGTTGCTGAGGATGGCCGCCCCCCACCATTCGGCCATCTTCACCCGTTCTTCCCAGTAGCGGGCGCGGTGGTAGGCGCGACGGACCTCGTCGGCGCCGACATGTCCCAATTCCGCTTCAATCGCATCTGGTGACCACATTCCGCTTTCGTTCAGTAGGGTAGATGCCGTCGCTCGGAACCCATGCGATGTCGCCTCGGTCTGCGAGAAGCCCATGCGCCTAAGAGCAGCGTTCATGGTGTTTTCGCTTAGCGGTCGCTCGGGGGACTGTATTGACGGGAAGGCCAGTCGGCGCGTGCCAGTATGCTCTTTGAGACCGCGCAGCACTTCGAGCGCAGGCGCCGGGAGAGGTTTACAGTGCGGGCGACGCATTTTGCTGCGCGACTCGGGGATGGTCCAGGTAGCGTCGTTGAGGTCGAATTCTTTCCATTCAGCCTGTCTCAATTCACCGGGGCGTGGGTATAGCAGCGCCATGAGCTTGAGGGCGGCGCGTGTCTCTACGGTTCCTTCGTAACACCAGATCGCTCGAAGCAATCCGGCGAAGTTCGGCCAGTCCGTGAGAGCTGCCCTGTTCGTCACCTTGGGCGCGACCAGGGCGCCCCGTAGTCCGAATGTGGGATCGTTGGTCGCCTTCGAAATCGCGATAGCGTAGCGGAAGACTTGGCTTACGACAGCTCGGAGGCGGCGCGCCGTCTCGTAGTTCCCGAGAGCTTCAACCCTGCGCAATGGAGCCAGTACGTCGGCTGCCGATATGTCGGAGATGGGTTGCCGTCCAATGTCAGCGGCAGCGAGGCCGATAAGCCAGCGCTTTTTCTTCAAAGTTGCATCGGCCTTTCCCTCGCGCTCGACTTTGCCCAGGAACTCGTCTGCGACCGCCTGAAAGGTGTCTTCGACGGCCGCCCGTCTCGCTGCCTTTTCGGCTTTGGCATGAGAGGACGGGTCGATCCCCGACGCCAGCAATCGCTTTGCATTGTCCCGCCTTGTGCGAGCATCCGCCAGCGAAACGGCAGGATAGCTGCCGAAGGCAAGAAGCTTCTGTTTGCCGTCGTACCGATAGGCCAGCCGCCACAGCTTTGAACCGCTCGGCGTCACTTGTACGAAGAGACCGCCACCGTCGCTGATTTTCCGTGTCGTTGAAGAGGGTTTCAGTGATCGCAACTGGACGTCTGAAAGAGCCATTGTTGGTATCCTAGGTCAGTGCCGACTATCTTCGTCAGCTGTGTACCAACAAAGATACCAACATTCCTTCGGGATACCAACGGCCAGCGCTGGACCGCCCCGGACTAGCCGGCAACAAAAAGCCCGGCTAGCCGGGCTTCTGATGCTGTTTCTGGGTCTTATTCGGACTGCGTGAAACAGCGATTTGGTGCCCAGGAGAGGACTCGAACCTCCACGCCTTGCGGCACACGGACCTGAACCGTGCGCGTCTACCAATTCCGCCACCTGGGCAGGTGCGCCGCCCCGTTTATGCGGGCGGCATGGCCGTGTCAATCGGCTTTTGCCGGCCTGTGGCCGGCAATGACGGCAGGCCGGATCAGTCGACGATCTCCTTCGAGGCAACCGTCGAATCGGCGTTGAGCTGGTAGATGATCGGGATGCCGGTGCCGATCTCGACCTTGACCACTTCCTCCGGTGCCAGCCCGTCTAGCGCCATGATCAGGGCGCGCAGCGAATTGCCGTGGGCCGCGATCAGAACCGTCTCGCCGCGCAGCACGTGCGGCTGGATAACGTGCAGGTAATAGGGCCAGACCCGCGCGCCGGTATCCTTCAGGCTCTCGCCGCCAGGCGGCTGGATGTCGTAGGAGCGGCGCCATTTGTGCACCTGTTCCTCGCCCCATTTTGCACGTGCGTCGTCCTTGTTGAGCCCGGCCAGGTCGCCATAGTCGCGCTCGTTGAGCGCCAGATCGCGCACCGTCTCGAGGTCGCTCTGGCCGAGCGCGTCGAGCACATGCTGGCAGGTCTTCTGTGCCCGCATCAGCACCGACGTATAGGCGATGTCGAAGGAGAAGCCGCGATCCTTGAGGATGCGCCCGGCCGCCTTCGCCTCCTCGTGCCCCTTTTCGGTCAGGTCGACATCGCGCCAGCCGGTGAAGAGGTTCTTCAGGTTCCATTCGCTCTGGCCGTGGCGCACGAGGACGAGGGTGCCGGACATGAAAGCTCCTACTGCTGTCGGTCGAAATCGTCACCGACGCCCATGGCCTCGGCGATCAGGTTGAAGTCGTCCTGCCCGATGCGGAACAGTGACTTGCGGAAATACATGCCCCAATGGCTGCGCTTCTTGACGAAGGAGAAGCGGTCGAGAAGGGGATAGATGTCGGCGGGCTTCGCCGCCAGCCAGTGCACGGGCCGATACCAGCCGACATGGCCGGCAGTCATCTCGCGCTCGGCCGGGCCGCCTTCCAGTACCGTGCCGATGGCGGTGAAGGCGCGCAGTTCGGCGCCTTCCTTGTAGCCTTCACGCGGTGAATAATAGGCGACCCGGTCACCCGGCAGCACCTTCTCGATCGCCTTCAGTTCGCCATGCGAGAACATCGCGAAGCCGCCATCGACGGCGATCTTCACATGGACGGCCGCGGCCGTGCCGATCCAGTGACTGGTCATTTGTCCGCGAGCCCCAGCACGTCGAGCATGGAATAAAGCCCCGGCTTGCGGCCGTGAGCCCACAGCGCCGCCTTCACCGCGCCGCGCGCGAAGATGGTACGGTCCTCGGCCAGGTGCGAAAGCACGACCCGCTCGCCCTCGCCGGCCAGGATCACCTGATGCTCGCCGACGACGGATCCGCCGCGCAGCGTGGCAAAGCCGATGGCGCCGCCCGGACGCGGGCCGGTATGCCCGTCCCGCACCCTGACGCTGTTGTCGGCAAGCTCGAACCCACGCCCGGCTGCCGCCTGTTCGCCGAGCAGCAGCGCCGTCCCTGAGGGCGCGTCGACCTTGTGGCGATGATGCATCTCGACCACTTCGATGTCGAACGCCTCGTCGAGCGCGGCCGCCGCCTGCCGCACCAGAACGCCGAGCAGATTGACGCCGAGGCTCATATTGCCGGACTTCACGATCGTGGCGTGTCGCGCCGCGGCGGCGATGGCGTCATCGTCCTGCGACGAACAGCCGGTGGTGCCGACGATATGGGCGATGCGCGCCTGCGCGGCGTAGCCGGCGAATTCGACCGTGGCGGCAGGTGTGGTGAAGTCGAGCACGCCGTCGGCGGCCGCGAAAACCGGCAGCGGATCGTCGCTGACCGCCACGTTGAGGATGCCGATGCCGGCAAGCTCGCCGGCGTCGCGGCCGACGAAGGGCGAACCGGAGCGTTCCACAGCGCCTGACAGACGCACGCCCTCGGTCTGGTGGATGACACGGATCAGGGCCTGGCCCATGCGGCCGGCCGCCCCCACAACGACCAGGTTCATGTCGCTCATGACGGACCCCCGGCAGCCTTGCGCCCGCCGCGTGTTTCCGGCTCGTCTGCGACGTCGCGCACCAGTTCCAGGTTTTTGGCGCCCTGCATTTGATTGAAGCGGTAGTAGACGCCATGGCGGTTGCGCATCAGCGCGGCATGGCTGCCCTCCTCGATCAGGCGGCCATCGTCGAGGACCACGATGTGGTTGGCATTGACCACGGTCGAAAGCCGGTGCGCGACCACGATCGTCGTTCGTCCCTGCATCACCGTTTCCAGCGCCTGCTGGACACGCGCCTCCGATTCATTGTCGAGCGCCGAGGTGGCCTCGTCGAGCAGCAGGATCGGCGCGTTGCGGACAATGGCGCGGGCGATCGACAGCCGTTGCCGCTGTCCGCCAGACAGCGACATGCCGTTCTCACCAACCAGTGTGTCGTAACCGTGTGGCAGCCCGGTGATGAAGGCGTCGGCATGGGCCTGTGCGGCGGCGGCCTCGATCTCGGCGTCGCTTGCGTCGGGACGGCCGTAGCGAATGTTCTCGCGAATGGTTCCCTCGAACAGATAGGGCTGCTGCGAGACATAGGCGATCGAACGCCGCAGCGAGCTCTTGGTCACCTTGGCGATGTCCTGGCCGTCGATCGAGATGCTGCCGCCCCACACGTCGTAGAAGCGCTGGAGCAGCGAGATGATCGTCGTCTTGCCGGCGCCGGAGGCGCCGACGATGGCCGTCGTGCGGCCGGCCGCGGCATTGAACGTCACGTCCTGCAGCACCGGGTGACCCGGCTGGTAGCCGAAGGTCACATGGTCGAAGCGGATGTCGCCATGCGCGATCTCGACCTCCGCGGCGTCTGCCTTGTCCTTTTGCAGCGGCTGGATGTCGAGGATCTCGTAGATCATCCGGGCATTGACCAGCGAGCGCTCCATGTTGACCTGGATGCGCGCCAGGCGGCGCGCCGGATCGTAGGCCAGCAGCATCGCGGTGATGAAGGAGAATACCGCGCCGGGCGGTTCCTGCTCGAAGGCGGCGCGGTAGCCGGCATAAGCGATGACCCCAGCCACCGCGAAACCGGCGAGGATTTCGGCGATCGGGGTCGTGCGCTCGGAAACGCGGGCGATTTTGTTGGCCCGGTGCTCGGCATCGGCGATCAGCCGCGACAGCTTCTCCGAGAGCTGGCTCTCCATCGTAAAGGCCTTCACGATGGTGATGCCCTGCACGGCTTCCTGCATGGCGCCGATCAGGTGCGAGTTGATCTCGACCGATTCGCGCGTCACGCGCCGCAGCCGCCGCATCAGCCGGTTGACCGTATAAATCAGCGGCGGGCCGATCAGGAAGGCGACGAGCGACAGCAGCGGGTCCTGGATGATCATCACGATGACCAGCGCCACCAGTTGGACGGCGTCACGAGCGATCGACGTGACCGTCATCGCCAGCAGGTCGCGGATGCCGCTGACATTCTCGTTGATGCGCGCGGCGAGCTGTCCCGACCTGTGGTCGGCGAAGAAGTCTACCCCGAGGCGCATCAGATGGGCAAAGAGGCGCCGCTGATAGCGGGCCACCAGATTGTTGCCGATCTTGGCCAGCATCACCGCCTGGCCGTAGGTGGCTAGGCCGCGCAGGATGAAGGCGGCGGCAATGCTGCCACAGATCAGAGCGATCAGGTCATAGCGCCGTTCGTTGAAGATGCCGTCGACGACATCCTTCATGATCCAGGCGACAAAGGCCGTGGTACCGGCCACGGCCAACAGGCAGACCAGCGCCACGGCGTAGTGCGGGATGTATTCGCGCCCGTTCTCGCGCATGACGCGGCGCAGGATCGCAACGACTTCGCCGGGATCGACCGGTTCCCTGTTGCTTGCGGGTATCGTCAAGTGCTGTTCCGATCGTTTCGGCCACGGGCAACGGCCGGACGAGGCCCTACCGGCTGCGGCGATACCTCTTAGCGTCCTGTCGTCCGGTTGCCTATGCCTTCAGCGCAACACAGCCGTCAAGCTGCGCCGCTGGGTGAGCGGCGTGGCGGTCACCGCGTGACCCAGCGCCGGTGATCGATCTCGACGCCGAAGCGTGACGGCGTACGGGCGTAGGCGGCAAGGCCGGTCAGGGCGGCGAGGGGATGCGTGATCACGTAGACGGGAATGTCCCGCAACAGCTCGCTGTGCGGCGCCTTGTCCTCGAACGCTTCGCGGAAGGCCGGCTTTTTGAGCGCCGGCACGATTTTCTGTGCGATGCCGCCGGTCAGGTAGACGCCACCGCGGCTCATGAAGACGAGTGCCAGGTCGCCGGCAAGCCGCCCGAGGCCGACGACGAACATCGACAGCGCTTCGACCGCGACCGCATCGGTCTCCTCGATGGCCGCCGCGGTGATCTCGGCCGGCGTCGAAAGCGCTTCCTTGCCGCCGTCGGCGCGGGCGACCGCGCGGTAGAGGTTGACGAGCCCGCGGCCGCACAACATCTGCTCGGCCGATATGCGGCCTTCGATCTGTTCCAGATGCGGAAAGACCTGCAGGTCGCGCGCCGTCCGCGGCCCCATGTCGACGTGGCCGCCTTCGCCGGGCACCGGAATCCATGTGTGACAGGCGTGAACCAGCCCGGCCACACCAAGGCCGGTACCCGGACCGAGCACGATCCGCCCCGCATTGGGCTCCGCTTCGCCGCCGCCGATCTTGACCATGTGTTCCGCGCCAAGCGCGACCACGGCGAGCGCCTGCGCCTCGAAATCGTTGAGCACGATAATGTCCTCGAGGCCGAGGTCACGGGACATCACCTTCGGCCGCACGACCCAGTCGCAGTTGGTGAGCGCGATCTCGTCGCCGTCGATCGGGCCGGCGACGGCCAGAACGGCGGAGCGCGGGATCATCGAAGTCCGGTCCAGGATCGCGCTCTGGATCGCGTCGTCGATATTCGCGAAATCCGCGGTGGCGACGATCGGGAACTCCTTGGGCTCGGCATAGGAATCGACGAGGATCGCGAAACGGGCGTTGGTGCCGCCGATATCGCCGATCAGGATCGGGAACTTGATGACCGTTTCGGCGTCACCTGCAGGGGACATGATGTTCACTTGCCGTCGTTTCGCTTCTGGTTGCCGGTCGGGCGCCGGAGATGTTGCAGAACCATCTCCGCGGTCGACCTGTTGAGAGCCATCGGAATATCATAGACGATCGCGAGCCGCATCAGGGCCTTGACGTCGACATCGTGCGGCATGGCGGTCAGGGGATCGACGAAGAAGATCAGGGCATCGATGCCACCCTCGGCAATCATCGCGCCGATCTGCTGGTCGCCGCCGAGCGGTCCGCTTTTCATGGCCGACACGTCGAGCGACGGACAGGCTTGGGCGATGCGGCCGCCTGTCGTGCCCGTGGCAAACACGGCGCAGCCGGACAGCATCGCCTCGTGCCTGCCGGCGAAGGCGACGAGATCGTCCTTCTTCTGGTCGTGCGCGATCAGCGCCAGACGCAGCTTCGCAGCCATTTCCCCTCGCTGTCCCGCTTCCGGCTAAAACGGTTTAAACCGTATAGGCGAAGTGCCGCAGGCTGAAAAGCGCGTTGTTTCGGCGAAGTCGCGCCTCAAGGCGAGGGACGCGGCATCGGCAGGGGAATCTCGCGTGCGGGTGTCGGTGCGAAGGCACTGGCCGCAACCGGCGGCGCGACGACCGCATCGGCACCGTCGATCGTCACCACAGCCTCGGAAACCGGCGAGGGAGCCTCGAGCACCTGGCGGCAGGCAGCCGGCAGGCTCGCCATCGTCATGATGTCGCGCGCCTTGGGCTTGGCCGGGCCCTTGGCCGGACGCCATGGCTCGTCGGTGAACCACCAGGCCAGCGACTTGTCGCAGCCGTCGCCGGCCGCGGTACGCTGCTGGCCCTTGCAGCCGGGCGAGCCGTCCGGACAGCCGATGCGAATGTGGAAATGATAGTGATGGCCCCAGAACGGGCGGATCTTGCGCAACCATGACCGGTCACCGCTGACCGTGTCGCAGAGCTTCTTCTTGATGCCCGGGTGAACCAGAATGCGCTCAACGGCGCCATAGCTTGCCGCGCGCTTGAGCAATGCCGCATGTGCCGGCGTCCAGATGCGATCGTCCACGTAAAGCGAGTCGCCTTTCAAGACCGAGGTTGCGCTCATGTTCTCCCGTTCCGTCGCCGTCAGCCGGCGGTTCGGCATCGGGGTGAGCCAGATGTCGGCGTCGAGCCCGATCTGATGCGAGGCATGGCCGGAAAGCATCGGTCCGCCGCGGGGTTGCGAGATGTCGCCGACGAGCAGGCCGGGCCAGCCGTCGGCGGCTGCCTCGCGCGACAGCCTCTCGATCAGTCGGATCATCTGCGGGTGGCCCCAGCGCCGGTTGCGCGAGACGCGCATGGCCTGCCAGTTGGGGCCGTCGACCGCGATGGCGACACCGCCTGAAAAGCACCCCTTGGAGTAAAAGCCCCAGGACTGCGGCGCCGTGGCCGCCGGCAACTGCTTGTGGCCGAAAAGATTCTTGGCCAGTTGCTCGGAATGGGCGGGCGTGGCCGATGCCGATGCCGCCGCCCCGAGAACGGCGAGGATTGCGGCAAGGCGGCGCAGTCGGAAAAATCGCATCATTCGCTCCCGGACAATCGGATCGAGCCCCCACCCGCGAATCATATCATGCCCGCCGGCCAGGCGCGACGCGATCAGGCGCCGGGTTCGGCCTGCCAGTTTCCGGCCTCCCACATTCGGGCGAGTGCGGAGCGATAATCGGGGCAGACGAATTCGTAACCGGTCGCGCGGATGCGGCGGTTGGAAACACGTTTGGCTTCGCCCCAGAAAGACCGCGCCATCGGCGTCATCTCCGCTTCCTCGAACGGGATCTCCGGAGGCGGTACCACACCCATCAGTTGCGCCGCATGGGCGATCACGTCCTGTGGTGGCGCCGGCAGGTCGTCGGTCACGTTGAAGACGCCGCCGGTCTTGCCCGCAGCCAGATGCGCGGTGGCGCCGGCGATGTCCTCGACGAAGATGCGATTGAAGACCTGGCCCGGCTTGATGATCCGCCGCGCTTTGCCATTCTTGAGGTTGAGGAAGGCGTTGCGGCCCGGCCCGTAGATACCGGACAGTCTGAGCACCGCGACGGGAACACCGACCGACTGGCCGAGCGCCAGCCATTCCGCTTCGGCGGCGACCCGCTCAACGGAACGGCGCGAGGCCGGGTCCGGCGGTGTCTCTTCGTCGACCCAGTCGCCATCATGATCGCCATAAACGCCGATGGTCGAGAGATAGCCGATCCAGACGAGGTTTTTCATTCGGTCGCGAAGGACGTCCCCAACGGCTTGCAGGACCGGGTCGCCGGCGCCTGGTGCAACCGAGACCACGAGATGCGTCGAGGTCTCGAGCGCTTCGGAAGCCCGCGCATCCAGTTGGCCGTCAAAGACGACGGGATCAATGCCGGAAGCGTGGAGCAGACCGAACTTCTCCGCCGAGCGTGTCGTGCCGACGATCGTTTCGGCCTCACCGGTCATCCTGCGCGCGATCGCGCGGCCGGAGAAACCGGCACCGAAAATGAACAGCCTCATGCGTGCTCCTGCGTTCCTCGCGCGCCGCCGGTCTCGGCCAGCGCATCGCGCCATTCCTGCCTCACGCCCTCGTCGCTCTCTGCCGGTTGTTCCGTGGCAACGGCTCGGAAATGCCCAGCCGGCATCAGCCTTGACAGCGCCCACACCGCCGCGCCGCGCACCACCGGCGCGGCATCGTCGAGCAGGTCGCGGCATTTCGGCACCAGCGTGGCATCGCCCGAATTGCCGGCCGCCACCAGCGCGTTGCGGACCATGCGATCGCGCCCGGTCCGTTTCACCGGCGAGCCGGCGAAGCGTTGGCGGAACGCGGCGTCGTCGAGCGCCAGCAGTTCGTTCAGCCTCGGCGCCTTGCGATCCGCACGGCCCGCGAGCTTCGCCTCTGACGCGCGCTGCGCGAATTTGTTCCACGGGCAGACCGCCAGGCAGTCGTCGCAGCCATAGATGCGGTTGCCCATCGCCACGCGGAACTGGCGCGGGATCGGACCGTGATGCTCGATGGTGAGATAGGAGATGCAGCGCCGCGCATCGAGCTGGTAGGGCGCGGGAAAGGCGTCGGTCGGGCAGATGTCGAGGCAGGCGCGACAACTGCCACAATGATCTTCTTCCGCTTCGTCGGGTGCGATGTCAGCCGTGGTGAAGATGGAGCCGAGGAAAAGCCATGAGCCGTAGTCGCGGCTCACGAGATTGGTATGTTTGCCCTGCCAGCCGAGCCCTGCCGCCTCGGCCAGCGGCTTTTCCATCACCGGGGCGGTATCGACGAACACCTTGACTCCGGCGCCGCTGCGCGCGGCGAGCTTGCCGGCGACGAGCTTCAGCCTGCCTTTGACGACGTCGTGATAGTCGCGGTTTTGCGCGTAGACCGAAATCACGCCCGACGACCGCTTCTGAAGATCGAGAAGGGGGTCGTGCTCGGGCCCGTAATTCATGCCCAGCATGATGATCGATCGCACGTCGGGCCAGAGCCGGCGCGGATCGGCGCGCGTGTCCGCACGCTCCGCCAGCCACGCCATTGTGGCGTGATGTCCGGCGTCAACGAAGGCCTGCAGCCGTTCGGGCAGTTGCGGCACCGCGTCCGGCCGCGTGATGCGCACCAGATCGAAGCCGGCCGCTTTGGCCTCGCGTTGAACGAGGGTCCGCAGGGGGCTCTTGTCATGCCGCGCGGACGAAGCCACGGTCAAAAATCCAGGTCCGCGTAATGCGAGACCGGCGACAGGCCGGAGGCACGGTCGGAAAGTAGCGGCCGGAAGGAAGGTCGCGACTTGATCCGGCCGTACCATTCGCGCGCCGCGCGGTAGTCCTCCCACGGCACCTCGCCGAGATAGTCGAGCACCGAAAGTGCGGCCGCGGCGGCCAGATCGGCATAGGAGATCCGTTCGCCGGCCAGCCAGTCGCGGGTACCGGCCAGCCAGTTGGTGTATTTCAGGTGTGGCTTCACATTGGCGCGCGCCGCCCGGATCGCCGTCGAATCGGGCGCGCCGCCGCCCTGCATGCTGGTCATCATCGGCTTGAAGGCGCGCTCGCGCACCAGATGCCGCGTGACCTCATTGTCTGTCTTCACCAGATACCAGTCGATCAGCCGCCGTGTTTCGGCGCGTGCAAAGGGATCGTCGGCCTGCAGCCGCCGCTCGCGCATCAGCGCGCCGCGCGTCTCGTCAAGGTATTCCGCAACAACACCGGCACCCACGATCGGCGTATCACCCTCCGCCAGAAGGACTGGCAGGGTTCCGGCCGGGTTGATCTCGAGAAACTCCTTGCGCCGCGCCCACGGCTTTTCCTCGATCAGCTGCAGCTCTTCGCCATACTCGCCGAAGGCGAGCCGGACGAAACGACAGGAGGCAAGAAGAGGGTGATGAAACAGTGTCAGCATGGTCCGCAATGTGCTCAAGCCTATGGCCTTTTCGCGGCCGGCGGGCTAAGTCTCGCGCGCCTTTCGCCTGACCGCAAATCAGGGCCCGTCTCTTAGGGGCGCGCAACAGCACACGCAAGCCGCAGCCGCATCGGCACTCCGGAGAATCACGATGGCACAGCAGACGATCGTCGATGCGGCGATGCTCGGCCTCCTCGAGGGGCTGACCGAGTTCATCCCGGTGTCCTCGACCGGCCACATCCTGCTGGCAGGGCATTTTCTGGGGTTCGAATCGACCGGCAAGGCGTTCGAGGTGCTGATCCAGCTCGGAGCGATCCTGGCGATCCTGACCGTCTATTTCAGCCGGCTGCTGCAGATTTTGCGTGATCTGCCGTCCGACCCGCGCACCCGGCGATTCGTTCTCGGTATTCTGATCGCCTTCCTGCCGGCCGCGGTCATCGGCGCCAGCGCACATGGCTTCATCAAGACGGTGCTCTTCGAAACGCCGATGCTGATCTGCGTGATGCTGATCATCGGCGGCGTCATCCTGCTCTGGGTCGACCGTTGGGCGATCGAACCGCGCCACACCGAGGTGATGGATTATCCGATAGGGCTTTGTTTCAAAATCGGCCTGTTCCAGTGCCTGGCGATGATTCCCGGCACCTCGAGGTCGGGCGCGACGATCGTCGGCGCCCTGCTCCTTGGTGCAGATAAGCGGTCGGCGGCCGAGTTCTCCTTTTTCCTCGCCATGCCGACCATGGCCGGCGCCTTCGCGTACGATCTTTACAAGAACCGCGACATCCTTTCGGCCTCCGACCTGCCGATCATCGCGGTCGGCTTCGTCCTGGCTTTCGTGATGGCGGTCATTGTGGTGCGTTACCTGCTCGATTACGTGTCCCGCCACGGCTACAGCCTGTTCGGTTGGTGGCGGCTCGTCGTCGGCAGCGTCGGTCTCATCGCGTTGCTGATCTGGGGTTGAGCCTCAGATCAGCGCCATTAGGCCTCGTCGGATCATGTCGAGCGCCAGCAGCGTGATGCCGATCCGGAACCAGCGCCTGAAGCTCTGCTCAGGCAGCCGCTCGAGCAATCTCGTTCCGTAGACCGTGCCCAGATAGCCTGACCCGATCATTAGCACGATGAGGGGCAGCCATTGCCAGAAGGCAAAGCCGGCCAGTCCGAAGACGACGATCTTGAGGGCATGCTGGACGGTCATGCCGGCGGCGTGCGTTGCCACCAGCGCCCTGCGGTCGTCCGGGAAGAGCTGTGCGAAGAACGCCGAAAGCAGCGGGCCGGTGGCGCCGACGAACATGGTGACGAAGGCGAGCACCGCGCTGCCCAGTGTGAGCCCGGCGGCTCCCAGCCGGTCGGCGCCTGGAATCTTGGTCCAGGTCACGGCAATCACGAACAAGCCGAGGCCCAGCTTGAGCAAGGCGTCGGGAAGCTGCACGACGAAGAATGCGCCGCCGACGGCGCCGACGATGCTGCCGATAACGAACGGGATGGCAATGCCAAGCCGGACATTGGCGCGCTGGTGCCAGGCGCGGCCCGTGTTGGAGCCGAGCTGTACCGCACCATGTACCGGGATCAACGCCGCGACAGGGATGAACAGCCCCATCAGCGCCAGCATGGCCACGCCGCCGCCGACCCCGAAGGCGGCGGTCAACGCCGAGGTGAAGAAGCTGGCGACGACCAGGACGGCGGCAGGCAAGCCCGGCAGCGCATCGGGGAGAAAACCGGCGAAAGTCTCCAGGAGCAGGTCAGGCCACCTTGCCGGTGACGAACTGACCGGTCTTGCGATAGCGCCACAGATAGGTCGGCAGGATGGTTTCAATCGCCTGCGGCCGGATGCCGAGCCCTTGCAAGGTACGGTCCTCGGCCATTGCAGCTTCGGAGACGACATTATCGACCATCAGCTGGGTGACCTGGTCGCGCGTCAGCAGCGGGTTGGGCATGAATTCCAGGAACCATGCCTGCAGCCGGGCAATCGACACCGGCAGGTTGACGAAGCCGCGGTCGCGCCCGATCACCTCGAGCATGTGTTCCATGCATTCGCGGAAGCTGAGCACCTCGGGGCCGCCGAGCTCGTAGATGGCGCCGCCGCCGACCTTGCCATCGACCGCACGCGCGACCGCCTCGGCGACGTCGGTGACATAGACCGGCTGGAACTTGGTCTCGCCGCCGCCGATCAGCGGCAGCACGGGCGAGAACCGTGCCATGTTGGCAAAGCGGTTGAAGAACTCGTCCTCCGGGCCGAACATGATCGACGGGCGGAAGATCACAGCCTGTGGGATCGTCTCCATCACCGCCTGTTCGCCCAGCGCCTTGGTGCGGGCATAGGCAGAGGCGGAGCCGGTATCAGCGCCGATGGCCGAGATCTGGGTCATGCCGGCGCCGACCGCGCGTGCTGCTTCCGCCACGGCGCGGGCGCCGAAATCCTGCACGGCGTCGAAGCGCTGGCGGCGTGATTCGGCGAGGATGCCGACCATGTTGACGGCATGGTCGGAGCCCTCCATCGCGCGGTCGACCGACCAGCGGTAGCGCAGGTTGGCCTGCACGGCCTGGATCTGGCCGACATTGCCGAGCGGCTGCAAATGCCCGGCGAGGTCGGGCCGGCGACACGCCACGCGCACTTGATAGCCGCGCCTGGCGAGTGCGCGCACGACGTGGCGTCCGAGAAAGCCGGATCCGCCAAAAACGGTGATCCGTTTGGGCTTGGACACGATCGTCGTCATGGCGTCTTTCTCTCCGCGACCTGCAGCCTTTGGCGCCGCTCCCTTGTGTGTGCGACGTTCACCGCTTCATAGTCCGTTTCGACCGTGCCGCAAAGGGTAGAGACAGCGCGCAGGCGCGGCATTTCCGCCGCTTAGCCCAGCGAAACCTCGGCGCCAAGCCCGCGCGCTCTGGCCTGTTCGAGACAATGCCAGGCGGCAGCCAGATCTTGCGCCGCGACGCCGAGCGAGCGGTAGAGCGTGATCTCCGTCGCGTTGCCGCGGCCGCCATGCGCCCCGGACAGCACTTCGCCGATTTCGGCGCGCACGTGTTCGCGTGTGATGCGGCCGCTCTCCATGGCCGCGATCACCTCGCCGGCCTGGGCGAAGGTCGAGGCCCTGTAATCGACGAAGAGCGCCGCCCGGGCAACGAGGTCTTCGTCGACCTCCCGGCTGGAGGGTACCGAAGCGCCGGCGATGTTGAGATGCATGCCGGGCTCGGCCATCTCGCCGAGAAGCACCGGTTCCGCCGATGAGGTGACGGTACAGACGATGTCGGCCCCTGAGACGGCGTCCCGGACCGTGTCCGCGGCAACAAAATCGAGCCCTGGATACTTCTCGACCGCCTTCTCTATGAAGGCGTCACGCTTTTCCGCCCGGCGTCCGGCGACCCGGACCTCGCGGATCGGCCGCACAGCGGCCATGGCGTCGAGATGATGCTCGGCCTGTTCGCCCGCTCCAATGAGCGCAAGCACGGAGGCATCTTCGCGCGCAAGCGCCCGTGTCGCCACACCACTGGCCGCGGCGGTGCGCAGGGCGGTCAGGAGGCCTGCATTCATGATCGCAACGGCGGAGCCGTGTTCGCCTTCGAAGAGCACATAGGCGCCTTCATGGGACGAATAGCCGGCGTCAGGGTTGCCCGGGAACAGGCTCAGAAGCTTGATGCCGAAACATTGCGGCAGGCGATCATCGCCCTGAAGCACCGCACCCGGCATGATGCCCATCCGGTTGGGCGTTCCGACGTCGATCACCGAGCGCAGCGGCAGATTGGTCCGGCCGGCCGATACGGCAAGCATTGCTCTTTCGACGACGTCCAGCGCATCCCGCATCGAAAGCAGCTGCGCGACGTCATCATTGGAAAGCACGATCATTTCGACCGCGCCCGTCCCTCACCCCAGCCTTCGCCGGTCAGTTCGAGCCCCAGCTGCTCCTCGAGCAGCGTGGTGTATTCGGTAGGCCGCACGACATAGGGGAAATGCCCACCCCAGGCGAACTGGTAGGCGACCGCCGGCTTCAACCGCTTGCGCACGGCGTCACGCATGTCCGGCGGGACCAGCGGGTCGTCGTCACCCTCAATTGTAACGATCCGGTCGGCGGGAATGCCGGGCGGCGGCAGTTCCGGACCATGCTTCAGGGCTTTCAGCCGCGAGCGCAGTTCCGGCTCCGGAATGCGACCGCCCTGTTCGGCCATCAGCATCTCGACGAGATCGGATTGTTCGGGGTGGGTTTCGCCCCAGGCCGTCAGCCCGCGGCCGAACCCGGCGCGCAACTCCTCGATAGGGCCGCCGTCGAGATCGGAATTGTAGGGCGGCCGCTGCTGGATCGCCTCGACCGAATGCAATGTGTTGGCGGCGATCAGCCGCTCCGTCCGGTCCGCGTGGGCGGCGGCGAAATATTGCGCCAGATAGCCGCCGAGCGAGGAGCCGAGAACGGTGGCCGTGTCCATGTTTTGCCGGCGCATCAACTCGGCGAGATCGTCGGCCCATTCCACGATGCCGCCGGTGCTGGGATAGGACAGAGACAGGATGCGCACCCGTCCC
The DNA here is from genome assembly GCF_007922615.2 of Nitratireductor mangrovi. NCBI lineage: Bacteria > Pseudomonadati > Pseudomonadota > Alphaproteobacteria > Hyphomicrobiales > Phyllobacteriaceae > Nitratireductor > Nitratireductor mangrovi. Next base: position 4,044,873 of record NZ_CP042301.2, read on the forward strand.
CGAAGCGCTTCGATCTGCTGCCAGAAGATGTCGGCGCGGCCGAGCGTTCCGGGAATGAGCACCAGCGCCGGGCCAGCCTCGCCGGCGGCGATCATGCCCCATTCGCGGCCGTTCACGGTTACCCGCTTTTCCGGATGGGATGCTGCGAAGCGGTCGCGGTCGGCAATCAGGGCATTGGTCATGCGAACGGATTCTCCGTTTTGGGCCAGTAACTCCCGTCACGACGGGTATAGGGGATGTTGGCGTAGTCGGGCGCGATCGCGCCCGGCGTGGCCATGTGGATCACCTCCGACGCGATCGGCGCGAAGCCTGCGTGGAAGTGCTGCGAGGATTTGACAACGACGATCTTCTTTTCGTCAAGCGCGATGCCGAGTTGTGTGAAGGCCTCGGGATGGAAGGTTTGCGTGCGCAGGTCGTTGACGACGATGTCGATGCCTGAAGCGTGCAGCCATACCGCTTCGCCGAGCGAGGATGGGAGCTTGCCGAAGCGCTGGGTCAGGCCGGATGCCAGTTTCCTGACGGTGACGCGCAGGTCGAGCGGGTTGCCCGACATCGGGCCGCATTTGCCGCCAAGCCTGAGGTCGAGCGAAGCGCCCTCGCCGGCCTCCCGGCAGATGCGGACAGCGATAGGATCCCAATAGATGCCGGTGGCGGCGCTGGTGATGCCGCGCCGTAGCATGGCCTCGAGCACGAAGGTGGAGTCGCTCGGCGCGCCACCGCCGGCATTGTCGGCAACGTCGGCCAGCACGACAGGTCCGGACGAAGCAGCCAATGCCCGGTCGAGGGCGGCTTCTATGTCCGGATAGGGCCGCATGATTTCGTGGCGGAGCGCGAACAGCTTTTCTGCCAGTTCGTGGGCGATCGCTTCCGCCTGTTGCGGATCGCCATCGGTAATGGCAAGGGCGCGCGCTCCGACACGCGGATGGTCGCCCCACGGAAAGCCGTGTGCCAGTGACAGCGACAGCACGCCCGGTTCGCTTTCCCTCCGGCTCATCGCGTCGACGAAGCCGCGCATCGGTTCATAGGGCGTGTGCATGGCGCAGATCATTCGGCAATCGAAGTCGCGCATGACAGGTTTTGTCTTGCCCCGCGCCGCATCGGCAGCCAGTCGGAACAGGTCGCGCGCGCGATCCGGAATGTCGACATGCGGATATTCCTTGTAGGCAACCAGCAGCGTTGCCTTTTCCAGCATGTCCGGGGTCAGGTGGCAGTGCGGGTCGAGCAGGCCGCCTATCACTGCGTCGGGGGCCTGCGCGCGGCAATGCGCGATCAGGTCACCCTCGCAGTCGTCGTAGCCGTCGGCGATCATTGCACCGTGCAGCGACAAAAGTACGATATCGACCGTTCCCGCCCGCTCGAGATCGCCGAGGATCTCGTCGCGGAACGACTCGTAGACGTCGCGTACGGTCGGCCCCGCCGGCTGGGCGTGTGCGGTCAGGCTTTCGACGACGTCCCAGCCCTCCGCCTCTGCCATTTCCCGCCAGATGTGCATCGGAGCCGACCAGTATTCGACCTTGTGCCTGGTGGCGTCGCCATGCGCGATCGCGCCCTCCTCGAAGCTCAACTGGCCGGTCGGCAGCGGCGAGAAGGAATTCGTCTCGGTGCTCAGGCTGGCGATGAAGACTCTCATGCGATGCGTTGTTCCTGTTCTCCGCCCGGTCCCATCTCGGTAACGGACAATCGGCTGGCGAGATCCGCCAGAACGTGGATCATGATGATGGCGAAGGCCGCCGGAACGGCGGCGGTGAACCAGATCATCGGGATGTTCATCATCTCGGCGCTGCGGTCGAGGCTGCGGCCGAGGAATCCGCGCGCCAGGCTCATGCCCGGCCCGAACAGGGAGTAGTAGAGAACGGGAAAGGCGAAGATGGTGACGCCTGCGGCGCGGATGAGGGCCAGCGCCATGCCGCTCCGGCCCGTCATCCCCTCCCGGTCCGGGAACAGGTTGGGATCGGAACGCTCGCGAAAAGCGACCGAGGCGCCGAGCATGCCGGCCCAGACCATGGCACGGCGCGCGAGTTCCTCCGTCCATACCGGCGGCGCATCGAAAATGTAGCGGGCGACGACCTGGTAGGCGGCAGCGAATGCCATGACGAGCACGGCCAGGATCGCGCCGGTGAGCGCGATCCTGTCGAGCCAGGCCGAGACCCGGTCGAGGAGGTTTGCCGCCGCCTTCACCGGGTCACATGCCCTTTGCCGCTTCCCAGGCCTTGATCTGCTCTGCCGAGATCAGGCCGCTCTCGTAGGCCGGCTGTGACGCTGTCCGGAACGCTGCGCGCGCCTCCGGGCTCAGCCGCACGATGGCAACACCGGCAGCTTCAAGCTTGCCATAGACGGCGTCCTGCTTGGCCAGCCAGTCGCGATTGGCCTTGTTGGCGGCATCCGCCGCCGCGTCGACCTTGCCGCGCTCTTCCTCCGAAAGGCCCTGGTACCAGTCTTCGGAGACGATGGTGATGCGCAACGACGGCGTGATCTCCGCGTCGGTGAAGAACTTGATGAAGTCCGTATGTCCGAACAGCAGCGGCACGATGGGCGGGTTCAGATAGCCGTCCGCGACCCCGGTCTGCAGGGCATTGGGCACCTCGGCCCAGCTGACGATGGTGCCGGACGCTCCCCACGCCTCGTAGAGCTCGATCTGGCTCTCGTCGAGCGCCCGCATGCGCAGGCCGGCCATGTCGGCGACGCTCTGCACCTCCTTCTTTGTGTTGAAGATGCCAGATCCCTGGCCGACGGTGTTGACGGCAAGCACCCGCACGCCCTTGGGCGCCGTCGCCTCGTTGATCCGGGCCAGCATGCCACCGTCGTAGAGCGCCTTGTCGACCTCTGCCATGTTGTCGAAGAAGTACGGCAGCCTCAGGCCGTAGATCAGCTTGTCGAGTGAGCCGACGATGCCGAGCGGCGACATGGAGACCTCGAGCAGGCCCTGGCTGACCTGATCGAACAGCTCGTCGTCGCCGCCGAGCGCTCCGCGCTGATACTCCTCGGCCTCGATGCCGCTGGCGTTGAGGCTTTCGACAAAGGCGTGCGCCCAGACATAGCTGCCCGAGCCTTCCAGGTCGGGTGGGCTGTCGAGCGCCACCTTGACCTGGGCTGCCGCCGGCGCGCCGGCGGCCAACGCGGCGACGAGGGTCGCGGCGAAAGTCCATTTGGCTATGTTCATGTTCCTACCTCCTGTTGTTGTTCATTCTCATCGGTATTTTTGGCGTCCTCATCCTCCACCGGCGAGGCCGAAGGCACGCGGAAGCCACAGACTGATGCCAGGAAACGCAACCAGCAACGCCAGCACTCCGATCTCGACCACGACGAAAGGCAGTATTGCCCGTGCCAGTCGCCAATAGCTCGTCCGGGTGACCGCCGAGACCACGAGCAGGCAGCCGCCGAGCGGCGGCGAAACCAGGCCGATACACAGATTGAAGCAGAGCACGATGCCGAGATGGACAGGCTCGGCCCCCTGCGCGAGGGCCACCGGCGCCAGCAGCGGTACCAGCAGCGCCAGCGCCACGGGCACGTCGAGCACCATTCCCGCCAGCAGGAACAGCACGTTCATGGCGATCATGAATTCGATCGGGCCGAGCCCGAGTTCGGTCACCGTGGCGGCGATCGCCTCAGGCAGGCGCTCCAGCGAGCCGAGATGACCTAGCGCGGCAATGGCCGTGATGATCATGAAGATCGATCCCGAAAGCGTGGCCGTGCGGCGCAGGCCGGCGATCAGCCCGGTGCGGCTGAACCCTTCGTAGAAACTTCCGGCGGCCAGCGCCGCGAATACGGCGACGGCGGCTGCTTCCGTCGGTGTCATCCAGCCGAGTACGATGCCGCCGACGATGATCAGCGGCAGCGACAGGGCCGGCAGCGCGCGCAGCAGGGTCGGCAGGAGCGGCGGTGCCTCCTCCCGGGTCATGCGCGGATGTTCGTCGCGCCAGGCGAAGAAGGCGTTGACGGCGAACAGTGCCGCCGCGAGCAGCAGGCCGGGCAGGATACCGGCAAGGAACAGCGCGGTGACCGATGTGCCCATCAGCGCGCCGTAGAAGATCAGGATGATCGAGGGCGGCACGATCGGCCCGATGATCGAGGAGGCGGCAGTGACAGCGCCGGCATAGGTGGCCGTGTAGCCGCGTTCACGCATGGCCGGCACCAGCGTGTTGGAAAGGGCGGCCGCGTCGGCAACCGCCGAACCGGAGATGCCGGCAAAAAACACGCTGGTCATGATGTTGACGTGGCCGAGCCCGCCGCGCAGGCGACCCACCAGTGCCATCGACAGGTCGATCAGGGTACGCGTCACGCCGCCCCGGTTCATGATCTCGCCGGCGAGGATGAAAAGCGGCATCGCCATCAGCGCGAAGACATCGATGCGCGAGAAGATTTGCTGCGGCAGGATCGCGAGGTAGCGCCCATTGTCCGTCGCCAGGAAGGCCAGCACGGCGGAGGCGCCGATCACATAGGCGAGCGCCAGCCCCGACAGCAGCAACAACAGCGCCGCGATCGGGACAAGCAGGGCCATCAGCCGCGCTCCAGCCTTGCCGGCGACAGTGAGGCCGGGTCGAGCCGCTGGTCGAGAACATCGCCTGGCACTGGGCGTCCCATGACCAGCGCGGCCGCGGTCCGCGCCAGCGCCGGTGCCGACTGGATGCCGTATCCGCCCTGTCCGGCAAGCCAGAAGAAGCCCGGCACGTCGCCATCATAGCCCGCGACCGGCACCTTGTCGGCGACGAAGCTGCGCAAGCCGGCCCATTTGTTCTCGATGTGCCGAACGGAAAGGTCGAACGCCTTTTCGATGCGGTCGACGCAGATCGCGACGTCGAGTTCGTCCGGCTGGGCGTCACAGGGGGGCGACGGCGTCTCGTCGGCCGGCGAAATCAGGAGGCGCCCGGAATCCGGCTTCAGATAGAATTCTTCCTCGATGTCCACGACGATCGGATAGTCGGCTGCGTCATATCCTTCCGGTACCGAAACGATAACCGCGGTTCGCCGTTTCGGAACCAGTCCGATGGGGGTAGCGCCAGCCATGGCGCCGATTTCGTCGGCCCAGGCTCCGGCGGCATTCACGATGCTTTCCGCCGCGATCGTCCCCGCGCTGGTTTCGATTCGCCACCCGTCGCCGTCGCGCTCGATCGACAGCACTTCCGCGTTGTTGACGATCTCTCCCCCGGCTGAACGGAAACGGCGCAGATAGCCCTGATGCAACGCATGCACGTCGATGTCGCGCGCATCGGTTTCATGGATCGCGGCCGCGGCATAACCTCTGCGCAAGAGCGGCACCATGCGTTCGAGCGCCTCGCGCTCGACGCGGCGGATACCGCCGGCGTCCGCGATCTCGGATTCCATGGCGGCGATCGCACCCAGCTGTTCCTCGCGGCCGATCATGAGCGCGCCGCGCGGCGAGAGCAATGGAGCGCTTGAGAAACCGTCAGGCGGGCCTTCGAAGAACGGCGCCGAGGCGCGTGTCAACGCCCGGATCGGTGCTGGGCCGTAGATGGCCGAAAACAGAGCCGCGGAACGTCCGGTGGTGTGGTAGCCGGGTTGGGCCTCCCGCTCTATGAGGATCACGCGAGCGTCGCTCGCCAGTTCGGCCGCGACCGACGCGCCGGCAATGCCCGCTCCGATGACGGCCACGTCGCAGGTTCCAATCCTGCTTTCCCGCACGCTACGCCCCCTTCAAACGCATATTCTCGAAGCGGAGCCTAGCAACGATTTTCCAATAAGAAAACGGCAAAATTTTCCGATCGGAAAAAGTGGACGCGACGTCGGCGCGGAGTTAGATTCCGGCAATGGACCAGCTTGCGCCCGGAGTGATGGCCCCTGCCGACCGCCGCGCCCGGATGGGGGAGAGGTTGCGCCAGATCCGCCACGAACGTGGCTTGACCCTGGCCGAGGTCGCGCAGCGTTCCGGTTTGGCGGTCTCCACGGTTTCGAAGGTCGAGCGCGGGCTGATGGCGCTGACCTATGACCGTTTCAGCCAGCTGGCCGACGGGCTAGGTGTCGATGTCGCGGCGCTGTTTTCGGAACATGGCGAGCGGTTCCGGCCCGGCGAGGTGGCGGTGGCGCGGCTTGGCGAGTTCCGCCTGCACGAGACCGACAACTATGCCTATGAGATGCTGTTCCCGGACCTGTGGAGCAAGGCGATGACGCCGATGCTCGGCACCTTGCGCCCTTTGGAGACGATGCGCTTCGACCGTTTCGTCAAGCACGCAGGCGAGGAGTTCCTGTTCGTTGTCGACGGCCGTGTCACTGTCCATCTGGAGGACAAGTCTCCGGTGGTTCTCGATCGCGGCGAAAGTATCTATTTCGATTCCGGCCGCGGCCATCTCTACGCCGCAGCCGGAACCGACGGCGCGCGCATCCTCGTTGTCTGTACGAGGGGCTTCGGTGACGCTGCGAAGGAAGAAGCAGCCCGATATTAGTAGCCGGCTTGCTGTTTCGCCAGCGCTGCCGCCTCGAAAGCTTCCTTCAGCACCTCGCGGTCGCCGATATGATTGGCAAGGATGAGGATCAGCCGCGCATTCAGCGCGTCGCTCGCCTCCTTGCTCAAGCCGTCGTGCAGCGCGAGCAGTTCCTCGTAGAAGTCGTCCGGACCGGTGATGTTCGGTGATGTGACGAGGTTGGCCATGCGGTTTTGCCTTTCAGGGCCTGCTGGTGGCGCGGTTGACCGCCGCCTCGACCGCCGCGCGATCGAACGACGTCCAGCGGGCGGCGACATGCTGGTCGGGCCTGATGAGATAGACGGCGCTCTTCGCCGTGCCCAGATAGCGTTCGGCAAGCGCGCCGCTTGCATCGTCCTTGGCAGCCAGCGCGACGCGCTCGACCGTGATGCCGCCGACGTCGATCCGGTCGGGCGCCTCGGCGTCGATGGTCAGCAGCTGGAACCGGCCGCCGAGCCGGCCGAGCAGCCAGCTGCCGGCGAGTTCGGCGTCGGGTGCCGGCGCGCCCGGCCGTGTGCGCGCCGGCATGCCTTCCACATCTGGTCCGTTGAGCGGCGAGCCGTCATGGATACAGGGAACCGAGAGCCGGCCGGAATTGACCAGCGGCCGCGCGAACTCGAAGCGTTCGGAAAGGTCGAGCACGGCGTCGCGGAACAGCCGGCTCGTCTCCGATTTCGGCGTGATGAAGTCGGTCGACCGCGAGGAATTGAGAATGTTTTCGTCCGCGCCCTGAATGCGCTCGACATCGTAGCTGTCTATCAGGGCTTCCGGCGCCAGCCCGCCGGTGACGAGCTTAAGCTTCCAGCCAAGGTTGTCGGCATCCTGCAGGCCGGAATTGGCGCCGCGCGCCCCGAACGGCGAGACCTGATGTGCCGAGTCGCCGGCAAACACCACGCGACCGTGCCGGAACTTTTCCATGCGCCGGCACTGGAAGGTGTAGATCGACACCCATTCGAGCTCGAATTTTGCGTCCTCGCCGAGCATCGCCTTCAGCCGCGGAATGACATTCTCAGGCCTCTTTTCCTTCTCCCGGTCGATGTCCCATCCGAGTTGCAGATCGATACGCCAGATCCCGTCCGGCTGCTTGTGCAGCAACGCCGACTGTCCCCTGTTGAAAGGCGGATCGAACCAGAACCAGCGTTCGGGCGGAAACTCCGCCTCCATGCGCACATCCGCGATCAGGAAATTGTCCTCGAAGACGCGGCCGACGAAATCGAGGTCCATCAGGGAACGGATCGGCGAGCCGGCGCCGTCGCAGGCGACCACCCAGTCGGCCTCGACGTGGTATGGGCCTTCCGGGGTGTCGACGGTCAGCGTGACGCCGTCATTCTGTTGCTCGACCCCGGTCACCCGGCTGTTGCCGCGAATTTCGACCGGCTTGCCCGCGGCTTCCAGTTCGCGCAGCCGGTCGACGAGGTATTTCTCGAAATGGAACTGCTGCAGGTTGATGAACGCCGGCCGCCGGTGACCGGCCTCCGGCAGCAGGTTGAACTCGTAGACACGGCGGTCGCCGAAATAGACCTTGCCCAGGTTCCAGGTCACGCCCTTGGCGACCATCGGGTCGGCGCAGCCGAGCCGGTCGAGGATCTCCAGCGGCCTCTTGGCGAAACAGATGGCGCGCGAACCGAACGACACCTTGTCGTTGTCGTCGAGCACCACCACCGGCACGTCCTGTGTGGCAAGGTCGATCGCCAGCGCCAGCCCGACCGGCCCCGCGCCGACGACGATCACCGGATGGCGCACCGGGCGCGCCGCGTCCTGGTCGGGCGAGCGCCGGTAGGGATAGAGCGGTGTTTCGAAGATGCGGGTCATGCGTTCAACCTTGCCGGTTTCATTTCGGTTGTCATGACGCAGCCAGCAGAACCCCGATTCCTGCCAGTGTCAGAATCGCACCGAACAGTGCGGGCCATCGTGAACGATGATCGCCAAAGATATCGCGCAGCGTATCCCAGGACTGCCTCTTGTGTTCGGCAAACGATCTAGCAGACAACCAGCGGTTCCACTGCTCGGAGTTCAAGCGGAAATGGAGACCGGCACCGATGGTCCAGGCGATCAGCCCGGCCAGAAACAACCAGGCGCCGGCAACCTCGATCGTAGCCCAACCCGTGCTCAACCCTGCAGCCTTTCCCACATCTCCTTGTCCCGCTCCGCCGTCCAGATGCGCGGCGTGTCGATGCCGAGCGCCTCGTCATAGGCGCGGGCGACGTTGAAGGGCAGGCAGTGCTCGTAGATCGCATAGTCGGCAAACTTCGGATCGCAGACGGCGCGGCAGGCGTCCCACGCCTCCTTCAGCGAGCCGCCGCCCTGGGCGATGCGTGCGATCGGCCGGTAGGTCGAGGTCACGAAGTCGGCAGTGTTGTCGAGCGCCGCATTCACCATCTTTTCGCCCACCAGCGCGTCGCCGCGCCCGGGCGCAATGGCGTCGAGGCCGAACCCCTTGATCGCGGCCAGCGTCGCCGGCCAGTCTTTGAAATGCCCGTCGCCGCAATAGCAGGCCGAGTGGTATTCGACGATGTCGCCGGTGAACATGACATTGGCGTCAGGCACCAGGGCGACGATATCGCCGGCCGTGTGGGCGCGGCCGAGGAAGCGCAGGTCGACGCGGCGCTTGCCGAGAAAAAGGGTGGCGCTCCTGGAGAAGGTCAGGCTTGGCCAGGTGAGGCCCGGGATCGATTCATGGCCCTGGAACAGGCGCGGGAAGCGCGCGAATTCCGAATCCCAGTCCTCCTGCCCGCGTTCGGCGACCATGGCGCGTGCCTTGTCGGACATGATCGTTTCCGACGCGCCGTAGGCCGACGCACCGAGCACGCGGACCGCGTGGTAATGCGTCAGCACCACATATTTGATCGGCTTGTCGGTCACCGAGCGCACCTTCTCGATCACCTTGTTGGCGAGCCGCGGCGTCGCCTGCGCGTCGACGATCATCACCGAATCGTCGCCTATGATGACGCCTGTATTGGGATCGCCCTCGGCGGTGAAGGCCCAGAGGTCGCGGCCGATCTCGGTGAACGAGACCTTCTTTTCGGTCATGTCGCCGGCAGAGGCGAATTGTTTGGCCATGCGGGTCAGCTCCTGTTCAGTCCTGTGCGCCGTGCTTGCCGGCCTGCCAGCCGGCCGGTGCGATCGCGCGTTCGGCGAGGTTTTGCGGCACGCCCTCTATTTCGGTCGCCATGGTGTCGTTCCACCGGTTGAGATATCCGAAGAGCGCGATCGAGGCGACGATCTCCACGATCTCGGCGTCTGTGAAATGGGCCTCCAAGGCATCAAAATGCGCTGCCGCCGCCGTGTTCGGAACGCTGCCGGCGTGAAGCGCCAGTCGCAACGCGGCCTTTTCGGCGTCGGAGAAAAGGTCGCTTGTCTCGAACTCCCAGATCGCGCGGATCTTGTCGTCGGCCACGCCGTAGACGCTGGAAAGGTTGGCCATGTGCGCCTGACAGTAGCGGCAGCCGGCAGCCGAACTCGCCATATAGGCCACCATCATCTTCAAGGCTTCCGGCACGGTGCCTTCATATAGGATTGCCTGGTTGAGGCGCATGAAGGCCTCGGCGATCGCCGGGCGCCTGCCCATGGTCAGGATCGAGTTCGGCAGGAAACCGCGAATCCGGTCATAGCGCTCGAACAACTCCGCGAATTGCGGCAGTTCCGCACGGTCCAGAGGCGTCACATGGGGCATGTCGTCTCCTCCCTCGCTGGGCGCGAGGCTTGGGGCCTTTCAGGCGGCCCTCAACTCCAGTCGCCTTCAGGCGTGCCGTTGAAGCGCTTCTTCAGGTCGCTCCAGCAGTCGATGTAATTGTCCTGCCGGGTGTCGAGTTCGGCTGCGTAGCGGGTCAGCATCTGCGGGAAGCGTGTCTCGAACATGAAGGCCATGGTGTTGTCGAGCTTCTGCGGTTTCAGCTCCGCGCGCGAGGCTTTCTCGAAACCCGTCGCGTCCGGTCCGTGCGCCAGCATCATGTTGTGCAGGCTCATGCCGCCGGGCACGAAACCCTCCTCCTTGGCGTCGTACTGGCCGTGGATCAGACCCATGAACTCGCTCATGATGTTGCGGTGGTACCAGGGCGGGCGGAAGGTATCCTCCGCCACCAGCCAGCGCGGCGGAAAGATGACGAAGTCGATATTGGCCGTGCCCTCCTCGCCCGATGGTGCCGTCAGCACGGTGAAGATCGAAGGGTCGGGGTGGTCGAACAGGATGGCGCCGACCGGCGAATAGGTCGAAAGGTCGTATTTGTAGGGCGCGTAATTGCCGTGCCAGGCCACCACGTCGAGCGGCGAATGGCCGATCTCGGTGACGTGGAAGGCGCCGCACCATTTCACGATCAGTCGGCAGGGCGTTTCTTTCTCCTCGAACCATGCCGCTGGCGTCTTGAAGTCGCGGGGATTGGCCAGGCAGTTGGCGCCGATCGGGCCGCGGTCGGGCAGCGTGAATTTGGCGCCGTAGTTCTCGCACAAATAACCGCGAACCGGGCCGTCGACGAGCTCGACCTTGAAGACCAGACCGCGCGGCAGCACGCAGATCTCGCCCGGCGTAACCTCGATCACGCCCATCTCGGTGACGAAGCGCACGCCGCCCTCCTGCGGTACCACCAGCAGCTCGCCGTCGGCGTTGAAGAAATGGTCGTCGACCATGTCGGTATTGGCAACGAAAACATGCGCGGCCATGCCGACCTGAGTGAAGACGTCGCCGGCCGTCGTCATGGTGCGGATACCGGCGACGAAGTCGGTCTCGACGTTCGGTATCGGCACCGGGTCCCAGCGCAACTGGCCGAGCGCCAACTCGTGATCGCCGTTGTTGGGGGCGCTTTTCCAGTGCGGCTGCGCAAAGGCGGCAAAGCGCGCCGTGTGGCGCACGCTCGGCCGGATCCGGTAGAGCCAGGAGCGCTCGTTGGTGCCGCGCGGCGCGGTGAAGGGCGAGCCCGACAGCTGCTCGGCATAAAGCCCGTAGGCGGGACGCTGCGGCGAGTTCCTGCCTTGCGGCAGCGCACCCGGCAGGCTCTCGGTCTCGAAATCGTTGCCGAAGCCCGGCATGTAGGAAAAGCTCATCTCTGCCTCCCGGAGGCGGTTGCAGCCATTTGGTTGCATTCGTAACCATCGAATATGTAACTATCAACGGGAAGGCGAGAACAGGCAGGCGAACGCAGCGACGGGCCGCCGACGGGCAAGCGCGGCGCGGGGTCGGGACGATGGCAGCAGAGCCAGTCTTGAGCCGCAACCGTGTAGCACTACGCCGCCCGGTACGGCGGGGGCAGCAGGAGTTTGACAAGGACGTCCCGCGCTTTCGTAGGAAGCCGCCGCGTCCGGGACAGATCAAAATGGATTGGCGCACCCGACAGGATTCGAACCTGTGACCTCTGCCTTCGGAGGGCAGCGCTCTATCCAGCTGAGCTACGGGTGCAGGCCAGGGGCCGGCGCCGCCCCTGCGGACGGCCAAGGCGCTACATAGCCGAACGCCGCGACACCATCAACCGTTGATCGGCGCTGCCATCCGGCGCGTTCGCCGCCGCTCCCGCCGGGGTGTCGAACCTTCCGGGTCCAACCTTCCCGCCGCTCCGGGATTAGCCGCATTGGAACGATCTTTTTCACCGCCCAGTAAGATTCGAGCAAGATTTGTTGGCCATCCTCCGTCAGGCCCGCCCCTGATTCGGCATGCGCCGAGACGGGCGAGGGCATGGGGCAAAGGGGGATTCATGATCCGATATCTGAAGCTTGCCGCGATTCCGGCCGCGGCGATGATGATGGTCACCGGCGCGATGGCGCAGGACCATGTCGGCCCGGTCACCGACTATGTGAAGGCCAATATCGAGCCTTGGCTCGTCGATCCCGTGGTGGTTTCCGCCATCAAGGAGCAGAACGCCGCCAATGCCGGGCTTGGCCAGGCCGATATCGACAAGCTCGACCAGCAGTGGCGGGCCGAAACCGAGGCCAGCGACCGGCCGCTGATCGACAAGGTGCTTGCCAACGCGCTGTCGCAGTTCCTGTCCGCCAAGCAGGACGAGGCCGGCGGCATGATCACCGAGGCCTTCGTCATGGACAACAAGGGCCTCAATGTCGGCCAGAGCGCGGTCACCTCGGACTATTGGCAGGGCGACGAGGCCAAGTGGCAGAAATCATATGGCGCCGGCGCCGGTGCGATCTTCGTCGACGAGGTCGAGAAGGACGAATCGACCCAGACGCTGCAGTCGCAGGCAAGCATCGCCATCACCGACCCGGCGAGCGGTGAGGTCATCGGAGCCATCACGGTCGGCATCAACGTCGACGGCCTCTGAAGGCCGTCGCAAACGGGGAGCCGCGAAAGGACCGTATGCGTATGTTCAGTGTCTTCGGCCGTCTGTCGATCACCTTCAAGCTGATCCTGGCAGCCGTCATCGTGAACGTGGCGGGCCTCGCCGCGTCGATCTATTTCGTCGACCGCACCGCCGAAGGCAGCCTCTACGATCTGGCCATCGACGGCTGGACGATGCAGACCGGGCAGGTCGCGGAAGCGGCCGCCGGCGGCATCAAGTGGAAGAAGCCCGACGTGGTCGCAGAAGCCTATGCGGCCTACGAGACGGATCCCGACAAGGCGCTGCTGAGAGCCATCGCCTTCGATGCCGAAAAGGCAGAACTCGCTGCCTTCGCCGCGCCCGAAACGGAAACAACGGCGATCGACGCCGCGATGGCCGAGATCGTCGCCGGCGCGCCCGAGAAGATCGTGACCAGGAGGCTTGACGGCAGCATCGTCATGGTCGCGCCGTCCGGACGCACCTCAGACGGCAAGCCGCTCGGCCATGTCGGCCTCGCCTGGAACACGGCTGCGGTCGAGGATATCCGCGATTCCCTCAATGGCGGCTCCGCGCTGGTGCAGACCGCGTCCACTGCCCTCCTCGTGATCCTGCTGTTCCTCACCATCCGCATGGTGATCGGCCGGCCTTTGAAAGCCGTCACCGGACGCATCGAGGCGCTGGCCGCAGGCGATCTCGAAACGCCGGTGGCACATCTCGATCGCCGCGACGAGGTCGGCGTCATTGCCCGGGCGCTCGACGGCTTCCGTGTCGCGTCGGTGGAGAAGATGGCTGCTGATCGCGAACTCGAGGCCCAGCGCGTCGGCATCGAGGAGGAGCGCACGCAGAACGAGGCCGCGCGCGCCTCGACGGCAAAGCTGCAGGCCGCCGTCGTCAAGCTCCTCGGGGCGGCATTGGCCCGCCTCGCCGAGGGCGACCTCACCACGCGGCTCAAGGTCGATTTCCCAGCCGACTACCGCAAGCTGAAGGATGATTTCAACCGGGCCATGGACCGGCTCCAGGATGCGATGAACCGCATCGTCGACACCGGCCGTCAACTCGAATTGGGCACCGGCGAGATCCGCCGTGCCGCCGACGAGTTGGCCCGCCGCAGCGAGCAGCAGGCGGCAACGCTGGAAGAGACCGTCGCCGCCGTCAACGACATCACCTCGTCGGTGACGTCGACCGCCAAGGGCGCCGGCGAGGCGCGCGACGCGGTCACCGAGGTGGCGCGCGACGCAGGCCGAAGTGACGAGGTCGTCGGCCAGGCGATCAGCGCCATGAACGGTATCGAAAAGTCGTCGCGCGAAATCACCAAGATCATCGGCGTCATCGACGAGATTGCCTTCCAGACCAACCTCCTGGCGCTCAATGCCGGGGTCGAGGCCGCGCGTGCTGGCGAGGCCGGACGCGGCTTCGCCGTCGTCGCCCAGGAAGTGCGCTCGCTGGCGCAGCGTTCCGCCGAAGCTGCGAGCGAGATCAAGGGCCTGATCCAGGCGTCCGAGGCCCAGGTGAAGAGCGGCGCAAAGCTGGTCGGCGAGACAGGCGAGTTCATCGGCCGTATCAGTGGCAAGGTCGGCAGCATCAACGAGATCGTTGTCGAGATCGCCAGGGCGGCTGAGGACCAGGCCGAGAGCCTGCGCGGCATCAATTCGGCCATGGGCGGCATCGATACCGCCACCCAGCAGGGTGCGGCGATGGCCGAACAGTTCACCGCGACAAGCCACAATCTGGCCCGCGACGGCGCTGAACTGATGGCGCTGATTTCACATTTCCGTACCGAAGCCGGGGCTCACCGTCAGCCGGCGGAGCCTGCACGGCAGCCACAGCCCACCCGGCCGCCGGTTCGGCTCGCCGTCACCGATGGCGCCACGGCGCTCGACATAGAGGTTGAGGAGGATGGCTGGCAGGAGTTCTAGCGTCCTTTGCAGCGAATCCCGCAAGGGGTGACCGCAGACTGGCCGGGTTCCGCAAGGAATCCGGCCCTTTGTTCTTGGTCAGCAGGTTTTGTTGATCTCGCGCGGCGCACTGAGACTCTGCAGGCGCGCGACCGGCTGACCGTCGATCGCGCCGAGCACGGCCTGCGCCACCTCGCTGCCGGCGAGGTTGACGTCCTCGTGGTAGGCACGGATCTGCGGCCTGAAAAGGTTGAGGAGCCCGGCGGACTCCTTGGCCGCGATATCGACGTCACGGCCGACCGCCAGCCCCTCGTCCTCCATGCCGGCAACAACGGCGAAGGTCGCCGCTCCGCTGCCGCAGATGACCCCGTCAGGCCGTGTTTTGCGTTGCATGAGTTCGCGCGTTCGTGCCCGGATCACCTCGATGCGGTCGTCGACGGTCGCATGTGGAAAGGAGACCTCCGACAGGCCGGCCTCGTGCAACCCTTCCAGGAAGCCGTCGCGCATGTGGTGGTGGTAGCTCAGCACCGCTGGCGGGGCCAGCAGGGCAAGGCGCTTGCGGCCGGCGGCGGCAAGCCGGCGTACCGCCGCCAGTGCGAAGGCGTGGTTGTCATAATCGTGATAGGGATGCTCGATGCCCATATGTGTGCGGCCGTGGGTGGCGAAGGGAAAGCCTCGCTCCACCATGTAGCGCACCCGCGCGTCCTCCGGTTCGATGCGCGAGATGATAATGCCGTCGGCCGATGCCGTCTCCACGATGTAGCGGACCGATTCCAGCGGGTCGTTGGAGCGCGAATAAGGGGTGACGATCAGGTGGTAGGGGGTTGCGGCGAGCCGCTCCGAAATACCGTAGATGAGCGCCGACACGAAGCCGCCGATCTGTTCTTCGGTGTTGAGGACCAGGCTGATCACATTGGTCTTGCCGGTGCGAAGGCGCACCCCCGCGCGGTTCGGCCGGTAGCCGACCTGGCGCGCCACCAGTTGGACACGCCGCCGCGTCTCCTCGCCGATCTCGGGGGCGTCCTTGAGCGCCCGCGAGACCGTCGTGACGCCGAGCCCGGTCATGAAGGCAATCGTCTTGAGCGTCGGGCGGCCGGGTTCCACCGCCGCGGCGCGAGGGCTGCGCTTGTCCATGTCTTCGCCTACCAGCGAGGTTCGCCGGCGGCAATCGCCGTATTGCGGGAGTGCACCGAAATCCCTCTCCATGCCCACAAGCTGTAACGTTACAGGAGAGTTTCTGCATGCGCAAATGAGGGGTATCGGGCGTCAGGAGGCCGTCTCCATTGTGCGTGCGATCGATCCGATCCGGACCTGGGAGCGCAACAAAATGTCGGAGATGTTGCAGTGCAATAGCAAATATTGCGTTGCAGAATCAGAATCGAGGCCTTTTTAATTCGCCTATCGAAAAAAATCGGCTGAATCGGCTTGCGGAGCTTCGGCGTTTCCCCTATTCAGAAACTGTAACGTTACAGAAATGGGAGGAATGGCATGCGTTACGGACTTCTGACCGCCTTGCTGGCGACATCGGTCGCCGTGCCGATGGCCCAGACCGCCTCTGCCGCCGAGGTGGAGGTCATGCATTGGTGGACCTCGGGCGGCGAACAGGCCGCAGTTTCCGTTTTCGCCGACGAGTTCGACAAGCTCGGCGACGACAAATGGCTCGATACGGCAATCGCCGGCGGCCCGAATTCGCGCGCGGCCACCATGCAGCGCGTGCTTGGCGGCGATCCGCCCGGCGCGGCGCAGTTCAATCCCGGCCGCCAGTATGAAGAGCTGATCGAGGGCGGCTACCTGCTCGACCTCACCGAGCTCGCCGAGAAGGAGGGCTGGAAGGATTTCATCCGTCCCGAGAGCATCCTGACCAACGCCTGCGAAAAGGACGGCAAGATCTGGTGCGTGCCGGTCAACATCCATTCCTGGCAGTGGGGCTGGGCGTCGATCCCGGTCTTCGAGAAGTCGGGTGTCGAGGTGACGACCAATCTGCAGGACTTCCTCAAGGCCGCGCCCAAGATCAAGGAAGCGGGCTTTATCCCCTTCGCCATCGGCGGCGAGACCTGGCAGCATTCGGGCGCTTTCAACAATGCCGTCATCGTCAGCGTGATCGGCAAGGAGGGCTACTACAAGCTCTTCCGTGACAAGGACGCCGAATACGCCCGCTCCGCCGAAGTGACCGAGGTCTTCAAGATCTGGCGCGAGCTGGTCTCCTACATCGACGAAGGTTCGGCCAACCGCAACTGGAACGACACCACCAATCTGGTGATCACCGACAAGGCCGCCCTGCAGATCATGGGCGACTGGGCCCGGGGTGAATTCGCCGTCGCCGGCGAGAAGCCGGGCGTCGACTATGAGTGCCTGCCGGGCCCGTCGGATACGCCGTATCTGACCACCGACGGCGACATCTTCCTGTTCCCGAAGCAGGACGATCCCGAGGTCGAGGCGGCCCAGCTCAAGATGGCGTCGATGATGATCAACCCGCGCGTCCAGGCGCTGTTCAACTTGGCCAAGGGCTCGCTGCCGGTTCGCGCCGACGTCGACCTGTCGCTCGCCGACGCCTGCATGAAGAAAGGCCTGGCGCTGCTCGACGACCCCGAGACGGTCATCACCGCGACCAACCGCTTCTTGACCGAGGACACTTCGGGCCAGATCAACGACCTGGTTGCCGAGTTCTCGTTCAACAGCTCGGTCTCGATCGAGGACGCTCAGGAGCGCTTCGCGACCATCCTCGAAAACGCCGACTGACAAGGCGTAGGATAGGCAAAAATCCGGACGGCGCCGCGACCTCGGCGCCGTTCGGGGAATGCTGCCGGCTGGCCGCGCCAGGCCGGCTCGCGCGAAGGGGAGGATATCATGGCCAGCCGCCCGCGGCGTCTGCCCAACATCCAGTCGATGATCGGCTGCATTCCGATGATCGCGGTGTCGGTGGGCGTATTCGTCATCTGCATCGCCTATTCGATCACGCTCTCCTTCACCAATTCGAGGCTGTTTCCGAAGTTCGATTTCGTCGGGCTGATGCAGTATGAGCGGCTGTGGGACACGCCACGCTGGATCGTCTCGGTCCAGAACATCTGGCTCTACGGCGTCCTCGTCATCGGCTTCAACATGATCTTCGGCTATCTGCTGGCCGCCTTCATGGACCAGCGCATCAAGCAGGAAGACCTGCTGCGCACCATCTTCCTATACCCCTTCGCCCTGTCGCTGATCGTCACCGGCCTGGTCTGGCAGTGGATGCTCGACCCCAATCTCGGCATCGAGGCGGCGATGCAGAACTGGGGTTTCGCCGGCTTCGAGTTCGCGCCGATCTCCGATCCCGCCACCGCCATTTACGGCGTCATCATCGCCGGCGTCTGGCAAGGCACCGGCGTCACGATGGCGATCCTGCTCGCCGGCCTGCGCGGCGTCGATGCCGAGATATGGAAGGCGGCGCGTGTCGACGGCATTCCCAACTGGCGCACCTACATCTTCATCGTGCTGCCGATGATCAAGGGCGCGCTTGCCACCGCCTTCGTGCTGCAGGCCGTTTCGGTGGTGCGTGTCTACGACCTCATCGTCGCCATGACGCAGGGCGGCCCGGGCATCGCGACCCAGATGCCTGCGGTCTTCGTCATCGAGCACATCACCAATCGCCAGAATGCCGGCATCGGCATGGCCGCGGCGACCATGATGCTTCTGCCGATCATGGCTCTGGTCGGCCTGCGCGGTTACTTCCAGTGGCGCTCCTCGCGCGCGGCGAGACGCGCCCAGGCTGCGATGGAGGCGCGAACATGACGACGCTCGCCATGGACCGGGGAGCGGTCGTCGCCGGCTCCGTCGCGCTGGACGGGCCGCGCGGTCCGAAGCCCAGGCGCATCTCGATCGCCCGCATCGGCATCTATGCCTTCCTCGTCATGTCGGCGATCTATTTCACGATTCCGCTCTGGGTGATGATCGTTACCTCGCTGAAGACCATGCCGGAGATCCGTCAGGGCAATCTCTTTGCCTGGCCGTCCGAGCTCACCTTCGAGCCATGGATACAGGCATGGTCTGAGGCCTGCACCGGGCGCGACTGCGAGGGCGTGCGCCCGGGCTTCTGGAACTCCGTCAAGATCACGGTCCCGAGCGTCATCATCTCGATCGTCATCGCTGCCATCAACGGTTACGCACTCAGCTACTGGCGCTTCAGGGGCTCGGAAATCTTCTTCGGGCTGCTGCTGTTCGGCGCCTTCGTTCCCTATCAGGTGGTGATCTATCCGCTCATCATCGCCTTTCGCGAGATGGGCATCTTCGCCACCTTGCCCGGTATCATCATCATCCACACCATCTTCGGCATGCCGATCCTGACACTGCTGTTCCGCAACTTCTTTGGCGCGCTGCCGGCGGAACTGTTCAAGGCCGCCCGCGTCGACGGTGCCGGCTTCTGGCAGATCTTCGTCATGATCATGCTGCCGATGTCGGTGCCGATCACCATTGTCGCGGTGATCATCCAGGTCACCGGCATCTGGAACGACTTCCTGTTTGGCGTCGTGTTCGCCGGCCGCGAGAACATGCCGATGACCGTCCAGCTCAACAACATCGTTATCACGACCACCGGCATCCGCGAATACAACGTTCACATGGCGGCGACCATCTTGACGGCCGCGGTTCCGCTGGCGGTCTATTTCATCTCCGGCAAATGGTTCGTGCGCGGCATCGCCGCTGGTGCGGTCAAGGGGTAGGAATGACCAGCGTATCGATCAAGAACCTCTCCCTGGATTTCGGCGCCGTGTCGGTGCTGAAGTCGCTCGATCTCGATGTCCAGGAAGGCGAGTTTCTCGTCCTGCTCGGACCGTCCGGCTGCGGCAAGTCCACCCTGTTGAACTGCATCGCCGGGCTGCTCGACGTCTCCGACGGGCAGATATTCATCAAGGACCGCAACGTCACCTGGGAGGAGCCCAAGGACCGTGGCATCGGCATGGTGTTCCAGTCCTATGCGCTCTACCCGCAGATGACGGTGGAGAAAAACCTCTCCTTCGGCCTGCGTGTTGCCCGCATGCCCAGGGACGAGATCGAGCGGCGGGTGGCGCGCGCCGCTGAAATCCTGCAGATCGAGCCGCTTCTGGGCCGCAAGCCGGCGGAGCTGTCCGGCGGCCAGCGCCAGCGTGTCGCCATCGGGCGTGCGCTGGTGCGCGACGTCGACGTGTTCCTGTTCGACGAGCCGCTTTCCAACCTCGACGCCAAGCTGCGGGGCGAACTGCGTGTCGAGATCAAGCGCCTGCACCAGCGGCTCGAAAACACCATGATCTACGTCACCCATGACCAGATCGAGGCGTTGACGCTCGCCGACCGCATCGCCGTCATGAAGGGTGGCGTGATCCAGCAGCTCGACGCGCCGCAGGCGATCTACAACCGGCCGGTCAACCGCTTTGTAGCCGGCTTCATCGGCTCTCCGGGCATGAACTTCGTCGAGGGCCGCATCGATGGCGGCGCCGCGCCTGCCTTCGCCGCAGGTGACGTCGACGTGCCGCTCGAGCGCTATGAATTTGATCGCGGCGGCTCCGACGGCACTGCCTGCTCGCTTGGCATACGCCCCGAGCACGTCGCACTCGGCGATGCCGCCGCCGCAATGCCTTTCAAGCGCGAGGTCGGGATCGAGATCGTCGAGCCGATGGGTTCCGACACGCTGGTCTGGACCCGCTTTGGCGGTGCCGACTTCTCCTTCAGGGTCGAGGCAGAAAAGCCGGTGCGCGTTGGCGAGAAGGTGACCATCGGTTTCGACCCCGGGCGTGCGTCCCTGTTCGATTCATCGAGCGGCGACCGTCTCTGACAGATTTCCGAATGCCCGTTTCACGAGGACAGATATGACCTGGTCGTTTCAGCTCTACAGCGCCCGCAATTTCCAACCCTGGGAAGACGTTCTGGCGACGCTTGCGGACGTCGGCTACCGCAACGTCGAAGGCTTCGGCGCCGTCTTCGCCGACCCGAAAGGGTTCCGCGCCGAACTCGACCGCCACGGCCTCGCAATGCCCACCGCGCATTTCTCGCTGGAAATGCTCGAGAATGACTTTTCCGCGGCGCGCGAGATCGCCAGGGCGCTCGGGGTCACGCTGATCGCCTGTCCGTTCCTGCCGCCCGAGCAGCGGCCAGGCGATGCCGCGGGCTGGACGGCATTCGGCAAGCGCCTGGCCAAGGTTGGCGAGGCGGCGCGCTGGGCCGGCTTCGATTTCGCCTGGCACAACCATGACTTCGAGTTTCAGCGGCTTCCCGACGGTTCGATCCCGCAGGCGTTGATCTTCGACGCCGCACCCGAGGTAGGCTGGGAGATCGATGTCGCCTGGGTGGTGCGCGGCGGCGCTGATGTCGATCAATGGGTCAAGGACTACGCCGACCGCATCGTTGCCGTGCACGTCAAGGACATCGCACCGGACGGCGAGGCCGCCGACGAGGATGGCTGGGCCGATGTCGGCCACGGCATCATCGACTGGCGCGGGCTGCTGGAAACGCTTCGTGCCCGGACGCCGGCGCGCCACTTCATCATGGAACATGACCGTCCCAGCGACTATGCGCGTTTCGCGCGCCGGTCCCTCGAGGCGGTCCAGAGCTGGTAGGAACGACGAACATGGCCCGGACACTTGGCGTTGGGGTGATTGGCTGCGGCAACATCTCGGCCGCCTATTTCGGCCTCGCACCGCTTTTTCGTGGCATCGAGATGCGCGCTTGCGCCGATATCGACATGGCAGCCGCCGAAGCGCGTGCCCGTGAATTCGGCGTCCGCGCCGAATCCGTCGAGAAGCTGCTCGCGGCGAGGGATATCGACATCGTCGTCAACCTCACGGTGCCGTCGGCGCACTATGACGTATCGAGGGCGATCCTCAAGGCCGGCAAGCACGTCTATTCCGAGAAGCCTTTCGTTCTGTCGGTCAAGAAGGGCTTGGACCTTGCGAAGCGGGCCAGGAAGAAGGGACTGCGTATCGGTTCTGCGCCGGACACCTTCCTCGGCGGCAGCCATCAGCTTGCCCGCCATCTGATCGATGCCGGCAGGGTCGGGCGCATCACCAGTGGCACGGCGCATGTCATGAGCCACGGGATGGAGCACTGGCACCCCAATCCCGACTTCTTCTTCCAGCCCGGCGGCGGGCCGATCCTCGACCTCGGCCCCTACTACATCGCCAATCTGATCCATCTGATCGGACCGGTCAGGCGCGTCGGCGCGCTGACGTCGATCCCGGCGAGCGAACGCACGATCACCTCTCAGCCTCGCCACGGCGAAAAGATACCTGTGACGACCCCGACGACGATCCACGCGCTGCTCGAATTCGCGAGCGGTGCCGTCGTCACCTTTAACGCCAGCTGGGATGTCTGGGACCATGGCCATGCGCCGATGGAGCTCTACGGTGAGAATGGCACTCTCCACGTGCCCGATCCGAATTTCTTCGGCGGCGAGGTTCGGTTCACGGAAGGAACGAAGTTCGTCCGCAAGGCGCCGCGCTGGGACCATGTGCTCGGCATTCCCAACCGCAAGCATTCCGAAGGCATGATGGCCAACTACCGCACTGCCGGCCTCGCGGACATGGCGATCGCCATCCTGGAGGATCGGCCGCATCGCTGCGGTCTTGATCTGGCCCTGCACACGATCGAGGTCATGACGGCGATCCTGAAGTCGGGCGACAATGGCCGGTTCGTCGAGATGAAGACGAGCTGCGAGCGGCCCGCCGCGCTCGGCGTCAAGGACGCGCGCGCTCTGCTGGCCCGCAGGCGGCAGGCGAAGGCTGCGTGAGCGGAACGGGTCGGTAGCCGGCGCATGATCCGCAACCCCATCCTTCCCGGTTTCAATCCCGACCCGTCCATCTGCCGGGTCGGCGGGGACTATTACATCGCGACGTCGACCTTCGAATGGTATCCTGGCGTCCAGATCCACCATTCGACGGACCTGGCGAGCTGGCGGCTGGCCAAGCGGCCGCTGGAGCGCGCCAGCCAGCTCGACATGCGCGGCAATCCCGATTCCGGCGGCATCTGGGCACCATGCCTCAGCCATTCCGACGGGCTGTTCTGGCTGGTCTATACCGACGTCAAGCGTCTCGACGGCAATTTCAAGGACGCGCACAACTACATCGTCACCGCTCCAGCGATCGAAGGTCCCTGGTCAGACCCCGTCTACGTGAACTCGTCCGGTTTCGACCCTTCGTTGTTCCACGACGATGACGGGCGCAAATGGTTCCTGAACATGGTCTGGAACCATGTCTCGCAAGGTGTCGGCGGCCAGCCGAAGCACCCTTCCTTTGCCGGCATCCTGTTGCAGGAATGGGATCCGGTCGCAGGTCAGCTGGTTGGCGAGGCGAGGAATATCTTTGCCGGCAGCTCGCACGGGCTCGTCGAGGGTCCGCATCTCTTCAAGCGTGATGGCTGGTACTACCTGACTACTGCGGAAGGCGGTACCGGCTACGACCATGCGGTCACCATGGCGCGGTCGCGCTCGATCGATGGGCCGTACGAACTCCATCCCGACACGCATCTGATTACGTCGAAGGATGCGCCTGACGCTCCGTTGCAGCGCGCCGGACACGGACAGTTGGTGGAGACGCCGAAAGGCGAGGCCTATCACACCCATCTCTGCTCGCGACCGTTACCGGGCTTGCGCCGATCGCCGCTGGGGCGCGAAACCGCGATCCAGAAATGCGTCTGGGGCGAGGACGGCTGGTTGCGCCTTGCC
Organism: Nitratireductor mangrovi; assembly: GCF_007922615.2. NCBI lineage: Bacteria > Pseudomonadati > Pseudomonadota > Alphaproteobacteria > Hyphomicrobiales > Phyllobacteriaceae > Nitratireductor > Nitratireductor mangrovi. Next base: position 4,068,103 of record NZ_CP042301.2, read on the forward strand.
CAGGGCGGCTTCGTGCCTGATCTGGATGTGCCTGCGCCGGGCGGAAATGGGGCTTCTCCTCCGCCCCCCGGACAAAACCGACTGCGGCGCGATTTCGACACGCCCGACCTGCCGCCCGAATTCCAGTGGCTGCGCACGCCTTATGCCGAGCGCATCTTCTCGCTCACCGCCAGACCCGGCTTCCTGCGCTTGATCGGCCGTGAATCGCTCGGCAGTTGGTTCGAGCAGGCGCTGGTTGCGCGCCGCCAGGAGCATTTTTCCTTCCGTGCCGAAACGCTTGTCGATGCAGCGCCGGCGCATTTCCAGCAGGCGGCGGGCCTCGTGCATTATTACAACCGCCACAAGCTGCATTTTCTCGCCATTACCCACGACGTGCGTCACGGACGTGTACTGACGATCATGTCCTGTCCCGGTCAATGGCCCGACGGCAAGCTGGAGTTTCCGCTCGCCGAACCCGTTCCCTTGCCTGCGGAGGGCCCGGTGTCGCTGGCTGCCGACGTGGACGGCGCGAGCCTCAAGTTCCTCTGGAAGCAGGAAGGCACCGACTGGCAGGCGATCGGCCGGGTGCTGGACGCCAGTGTCATCTCCGACGAAGGCGGTCGCGGCGAGCATGGCTCCTTCACCGGCGCCTTCATCGGTATGGCGGCCTTCGATACAAGTGGCGCGGCGCTGCCGGCCGACTTCGCCCATTTTACCTATGAGGGCAGGGACGGTTGAGCGCCACCCGACGCCTCAACCCGTGTGACCCGGCGACTCCCAACGTGATGGAACCCGGCCGCGCCGGCCCATTCCGTGCCACATTCCGGCCATAGCCCACCACCGATCGAAAACTGCCTGGGACGGGCCACCACATGAAATCAGCATTCCACGCGCCCGCCGCGCGTCTCGTGGCCGTCGGCCTTGTTCTCGCCGCGACCACCGGCGCCGCCTCGGCACAATGCGGTCGCGCTTCCTGGTATGCGCTCACCTCCAGGACCGCGTCAGGCGAGCGAATGAATCCGGCGGCGATGACAGCTGCCCACCGCACGTTGCCCTTCGGTACACGGCTCAAGGTGATCAACCAGCGCAATGGCCGCTCGGTGGTGGTACGCATCAACGACCGCGGCCCCTTCATCCGCGGCCGCGTGCTCGACCTGTCGAAGGCGGCGGCACAGAAGCTCGGCTTCATTCGCGCCGGCCACGCCAAGGTCTGCATGACGACGGTTGGCTGACGCCAGCCGCCCGGCGTACATCTCCCGTCAGGCGATCTTCACCCGTGGCTCGAAGCGCCCGCGCACGGTGACATCGAGCAGGAAGGTCTTGCCGGCATGCGGTTGCGACCGACGTTTTTCCTCGCTCAGCCCCTTCCATGCCGACGTCACGATCATCCGCGAGGCATCGGGACCGACGAAGGCCGGACAGGTCGACTGCGAAGCCGGTACGCTCAGCGTCCTGATCAACTCGGCGTCGGGCGACCATGCGTCGACGGCGCCACCGGCCCAGCGAGCATTCCATAGCACTCCGTCGGCATCGACGACTGAACCGTCAATGAAGCCCTTCTTGCCGCGCCAGTCGAGGAAAACCGCCGGCTCCCCGGTCGGCAAGCCTGTCGATGGGTCGCAAGCGACCCTGTGGAGCAGTCCCTTCGGCGTGTCGGTGAAGTAGGCGATGTGCCCGTCGGGGGAGAAGCAGATCGAGTTGGGGATGCCGATATCAGGATAAAGGCGGCGCAACTCACCTTTGAAGAACCAGTAGATGGAGCCGGCGCTGCCGCCTTCGTCCTTGGCCATGGTGCCGATCCAGAATGCACCGCACGGATGGACCCGGGAATCGTTGGCCCGCGTCAGCGGGTTGTCGGCCTCGATCGCGACCAGCCGCTCGAGCCGTCCGGATGCGGCGTCCCGCACATGCAGGCCGTCCTCGGCGGCAATCAACTGGCGTTCGTCGTCGATGACGGCAATCGCGCTCGCCATGAAGGGCAGGTCGTGAACGACCGTCGTGCCGTCGGGCCACGCCTTTTCCAGCAGTTTCTTGCCGCTGATGTCGAACCAGTAGAGCCGGTTGCGGTCGGGATCGTAGGCGGGTCCCTCGCCGAGTTCGCAGGCGATGTCGCAGAAGATGCTGACGTCGTCGGTCATTCTGTTCCCCCTCAAACCGAGCCGGCGTCGACGACCAGCGTCTGGGCCGTGACCATGCGCGAGGCCGACGAGGCCAGGAACAGGCATGGGCCGACCATATCATCGGGGTGCATTTCTTCCTTCAGGCATTGCCGGTCGAGATGCGCGTTCAGTCCCTTTTCGGTGACCCAGAGCCGGCGCTGGCGCTCGGTCAAAACCCAGCCGGGCGCGATCGCGTTGACCCGGATGCCGAAGGGGCCGAGTTCGCCGGCCAGCCCCTTGGTCAGGCCGACCACGCCCGCCTTGGCGGCGGTATAGGAAGCAAAGCCGCCACCGTTGATCATATAGGAGGTGGAGGTGAAGTTGACGATCGAACCCTGGCCCGCCTGCTTCATCGCCGGCACGACGGCCTGGATCGCGAAGAATTGCGGCCTCAGATTGATCGCCTGATTGTTGTCCCAGAATTCTTGCGTCACCTCCTCGACCCTGTGGCGATCGTCGCGCGCCGCGTTGTTGACCAGGACATTCACCGGCCCGTGCTTTTCGGCCGCCTTTTCCGCCGCCGCGCGCAAGGCCGCTATGTCGCGCAGGTCGGTGGCAAGGAACAGCGGCCGTCTTCCGGTGCCGGCCTCCACGCGGTCGCAAAGCGCGTGGCTCTCGTCTTCGGCGATGTCGATGAACGCAACCTTGGCGCCCTGGCGGGCAAAGCCTTCGGTCAGGCTGGCGCCGATGCCGGTCCCGCCGCCCGTGATCAGCACGGACGCTCCGTTCAGGTCCGGATAGTTCGCATCTGTCATCATGGCGCCGGCTTCCCCCTCGCTCTTTCAGGCGGGCGACACCATTCGCCATCGCGGCCGGCGTTGCAAGCCTGCAAAAGGGGAGCGTTCCGCCAGTGATGAAACGGTGGCTGGTCAGCCGAAGCGTGCGATTGGCGGCGTGCTCGCGCTGGTCCCGAGGTAGCGCAGCGTGGCCGCGGCGTCGACCGGTCGGCCGAAGAAATAGCCCTGGCCGCCGCGGCAGCCGATTTCGCTGAGGCGGGCCGCCTGTTCCTGGGTTTCGATGCCCTCGGCGACGACTTCCATGTTGAGGCCCTCGCACATCGCCAGGATGGCCCGGATGATGTGCTCGGACGACCGGTCCTCGAACATGGAGGCGACGAAGGCCTGGTCGATCTTCAGCTTGTCGAAGTGGAACTCGCGCAGTCGGCCCAGGCTCGACTGGCCGGTGCCGAAATCGTCGAGCGCGATGCGGACGCCCTCGGCGCGCAGGTCCTGGACGATCTTTTCCGCCGAGGCCGGGTCGCTCATCATACCGGTTTCGGTGATCTCCACCTCGAGCCGCCTGGGCTCGAACTCGGCGCGCCGCAGGATCGATAGGATCTGCTCGGCGGTGTTCTGGTCGACGAGCTGCGACGGCGACAGGTTGAACGCCAGGAAGAGTTCGTCCGGCCAGTCCTGTGCCGCCCGCGTGGCCTTGCGCAGCAGCAGTTGCGACAGTGCGCTGATGATCCCGCGCTCCTCGGCGATCGGGATGAAGAGGCCGGGCGAAACGAAACCGAGATCCTTGTCGGTCCAGCGCGCCAGCGCCTCGAAACCGATCACCTTCTTCGTCGTCATCTCGACGATCGGCTGGAAATGCGGCTCGACTTCTTCCGCGGAGACCGCGCGGCGCAACGCCTGCTCGATGCGCGTCATTCGCTTCGCCGCCTCCTCCATCTCCTGGGTGTAGACGACCACGCGGCCGCGGCCGCTGCGCTTGGCGTGATAGAGTGCGGTTTCGGCCTTGCGGATCAGGTCTTCCGCCGTCTCGTTACCGATATAGTAGAGCGAGCAGCCGACCGAGGCCGAAAGTCTGGCGCTGCGCTCACCGAGATCATAGGGTGCCGAGAGGATCTCGATCAGCATGCGCGCCTGCTCGGCGACCGCGGCCTCGCTGAAGGTCATCGGAAACAGGAACGCGAATTCGTCGGCGCCGATCCGGGCCACCGTCGAGTGCCGGTCCATTGCCGCATGCAGGCGCAAGGCTACCTGCATCAGGATTTCATCGCCGGCGGCGCGCCCGAACAGGTCGTTGATCGGCTTGAAGCCGTCGAGGTCGATGATACCGATGGCGAACGGAGCCGGGTCGTCGGCGCGTTCGCCGATCAACCTCTTGATCTTGGTCGTGAAGCGCCTGTTGTTACCGAGCCCGGTCAGAGGGTCGGTGTATGCCAGGTCGCCGTGGTCCCCACTCGCGTCTGCGCCAAGCATCGGCCCGTTCATGGAACTTTCTTGTTTTAGGTTTGGCTCATTCAGTACATTCTTGCTGAAAAGCGTTTAGGAACCGTATCGCGGCGATCCCCATTATTTGGGTGTCATATCATCGCGCCGACGACCGTTGGTTGCACAGAATGGGCATGGCTGGCCGATTGGCAAAAGGCGGTGAATTGGCTACATCGCCTGAGCCTTCCTCGCAGCCTTGCCGGAGCACCCGATGCCGCTGACTGTCGCATTGCAGATGGACCATGTCTCGACAATCTCGATAGCCGGGGACACGTCGTTCGCGCTCGCCCTTGAAGCCGCGCGACGCGGACACACATTGTTCCACTACACGCCGGACCGGCTGTCGATGCGCGGCAGCGAGGTCTATGCCTGGGCCGAGCCGCTTGAGGTGCGCGACGTCGCCGGTTCGCACTTCACTCTGGGTGGGCCGCGAAAGCTCGATCTTGCCGGCGTCGACGTGGTGCTCCTGCGCCAGGATCCGCCCTTCGATATGAACTACATCACCACCACCCACATTCTGGAGCGCATCCACCCGAAGACCCTGGTGGTGAACGACCCGGCCTGGGTCAGGAACAGTCCGGAGAAGATCTTCGTTACCGAGTTCCCCGACCTGATGCCCGAGACCTTGATCACCAAGGATCCGCGCGAGGTCGACGCCTTTCGCAAGGACCATGGCGACATCATCGTCAAGCCGCTCTACGGCAATGGCGGCGCCGGCATCTTTCATCTGCACGAGGCCGACCGCAACCTCGCCTCGCTGCTCGAGATGTTCGCGCAGATGTTCCGCGAGCCCTTCATCGTTCAGCGTTACCTGAAGGAGGTGCGCGCCGGCGACAAGCGCATCATCCTGATCGACGGCGAGCCGGTCGGCGCCATAAACCGCGTGCCGGCCGAGCACGATTCGCGCTCCAACATGCATGTCGGAGGCCGCGCCGAGCATGCCGATCTGACCGAACGCGAGCGCGAGATCTGTGCCCGCATCGGTCCGGCGCTGAAGGAACGCGGCTTCCTTCTGGTCGGCATTGACGTCATCGGCGGACTGCTGACCGAAATCAACGTCACCTCGCCGACCGGCGTGCGCGAGGTGAAACGTTTCGGCGGCGCCGACATTGCCGCCCTGTTCTGGGACGCGGTCGAAGCCAGGCGTGGCTGAGGCCACTCCCGCTTCCGCACCCTTGGCGTTTCCGTTCCGTTCGACCGCTGCAACCGCTCGCAACCCGGCTGCAGCCTATGCGTTTGTTTGTTCCCTTAATGTTCTTGTGCTCTGCGCGGGGATATTATACCTGACAAACCCACGCGAATCGTATAGGTTGAACAAGCATTGACGCGGCAACCATAGGAGTCGGCATCAATGGGAATGGTAGTCATCAAATGCCCGAAAACCGGCAAAGTGATTCCAACCGGAATCGGAATGGATAAGGGGTCGTTCCAGTCATCGAGCATGTCTGGCAACTCAGTTTCTTGCCCTGCGTGCGGCAATACCCACACATGGGACAAGAAAGACGCTTGGGTTCAAGGCTGAACCGAAGCGATATGCGCATTCAGCACAACAATCCGCCTGCCGGCAAGCAGGCGGATCAGTGCAAATCTGATCGCGTCCATGACCAATCTCCCGTGTTGAGGACGATCTAGATGGCTGGCATACCCGCATACTGCACCAACCGAAAATGCGGCGCCGTTTTCGTCAACAACGTCATCAACATCAAACATTCCCTGAACATCAGACTCTCAGCAAATTTTATCACTCGCTGCCCCCGCTGCGGCAGCGAGGCTCGGTTGGTAAATGGCACCTTCAATGAGAGAGGTAAGGGCCTGGAATTTGTATCAGGGCCACCGCTGACAAAGGCGATACTGGAACATCTTCGGGACATTGCGCAAAAAGCGCAGTCTGGCGAGATAACACCTCAGGAGGCCATTGCCGAAGCCGGCAAGATCGACTCTCGCTGGGCCCGAATTCTTGAACGGGCGTTGAAAATAGGTGGAGCAGTCGGCGTTTTCGCCGCGATAATCACCCTATATATCCAATGGTCATCTTACGAGCTACAAAAGGCGGACAGCGCCGCATCGGCTGAGTTCTACAAGGCAGCCCTTGCGATCCTAGAAAACGTAGAGAACGGCAAGGGTATTGACGCTGAAAGCGCAAACCCAGCCAAGGCAAAAGCCAAGGTAAAATCGGTTCTTGTTGAAGGCGAACAAAAAGCTCGCACGGATCGTGTCTATGTCGCTCCCAAGAAGTCTAAGAGACGCGACCGAAGGCAGAAGGCCAAAGCCAAAAAGCTTTCCAAGCATGAAAATTCGCCCTCGCTACCCGACTCCGCACCAACGCCAACTCAACGTCCCGACGTAGAGCCATCGCAAAGCTGAAGGACTACTTCTTCTCCGCGTCGCCGTCCTTCGGCTTCGGCGCCTTCGCAACGTCCTTCACAAGCCGGTCAAAGCGCTCTTCGGAATCGTCGGTTTCGAGCTCGCGGGCGGCTTCACGGAACTTGTCGACTTGACTCTTTGGCGTGTCGGTCGTCTTCATTTTACATGACCTCTGAGGGGAGCGTCCCAGAGCCCTACTTCGTCGCTTACTTTGATGAAGCGGGCGATCCGGGCATCAAGACTGTAGCACCTATCGACCCGAATGGGGCCAGTGAGTGGTTCACCTTAGGTTGTGCCGTCGTGCGTGCTGCGAACGAACCTAATCTAGTGGATCTAGTGCGGGACATCAAAGCGTCTATCTTTTCCACGCAGAGCCCCGACCTGCATTATCGGAACCTGAAGGAACACAAGAAGAAGGCGGTATGCGAGGCTTTCGCAGCCGAACCGATGCGCTTTTTCGTGGTGGTCTCGCATAAGCCCAATATGCGCCGATATCGGAACCCAGCCGCCGAGAAGCTGTCAGTTCACCCGAATGACTACTTCTACAACTATTGCATTAGGGTTGCCCTGGAGCGCATTAGCGATTGGTGTGCTGCTCGCTCCATCAATGAGACCGGCGAGCCTAAACACGTCAAGTTGGTCTTCTCTCGCCGGGGCGGTCATTCATACCGCCATATCCAGACGTACATCCACCTCTTGGCCAATCAAGTGAGGGACGGCCGCATCTACCAGACGGCCCGTGTTCCCGATTTTCGGGTCATTGACCATCGCCTCATAGAGGTGATCGACCACAATAAGAGCGCCGGCTGTCAAATCGCGGACGTTGTCGCCAGCGCGTTTTTTCAAGCAGCAAACGCTGGCACGAAAAAATGGAATACGGCTCACGCGGAATCGTTGAAGCCCAGAATGGCCTCGACCAGCGAGGGCTACGCAAATGAGGGAGTGACCCTCTTGCCGTGGAGAAACTGGACCTGCCGGCTAACAGCCGCACAGAAGTCGATCTTCCGGTTCTACGGATATCAAATGTAGAGGCGGCGGGCCCCGGCTTCGTTACCATCCCCGGCTTTGTAGGCCCCCATCCAATTGAGGGACCGTCCTAGAGACTGCGACACCTAGGGTGCCGCCCGAAGTTTTTCCCGGCGTTTCCCGCCACTCACAAATATGGGGTGATTTGGCCGAAAAGTAAAGTGAATCAACTAGTTATCGCGTAACTGCTTGATCGAGAATCACTTTTGGCGCTTCCGCGGCACCCCTTTCCAAAGCGGCAATTGCAACTGGACGGCCTTCCTAGGCCGCGTTCGTTTCGTGTCAGCCAACTCTCCGATAGGTCAGGCGACGACCTTTGACCCCTGTCAGCGCCAGCAAGGCGCGAGCGGTGTCGTCAACGCCGCATGCGATCCGGTTGGAATACCGGAAATCGAACTCTGCGAGATAGCGGTGAAGGTGGTGTTCCGCACAATGCTGGTACACGCCCTTCATGCCGCGCTTGAAGATCGAATAGTAGCCCTCGACCGTGTTCGTGTTGATGTTCACGTCGGTCACGGTGTCGCCCTCTAGGCGGTACTCCTTGCGGCCATATTCCTTAGCGCCGTGCTCGACGCGGCCATGCATGGTGAACTCCTTGCCGACGCGGCGATAGTGCAACGCTTCGTCGGTCATTAGCTGGCTTTCTTTCGCGATGTTCTCGCGAACGATGGGAATGACGCGGGCAACCGTTGCGCTGTCGATATGGAACGAACGGGCGCGACCGCCGCGCTCGACAAGGGTCAGCACCATGTTCTTGTGAGCGCTGCCGGGCGATACGGGAACGCCAGCAAGACGACCGATGTAGGTTTCGTCCGCTTCGACCGTCTGACCTGCGCCGCCAAGCGGAGTGAAGTCATCCGAGCGCATGGCTTCGCGAATGCGATGGCCGAGGAACCACGCGGTCTTAAGCGTGACTTCCAAGACGCGGTGAAGCTGGTTCGCGCTTATGCCCTTCTTGGACGAGCAGACCAGATGGATTGCCTGTAGCCACTTGTGAAGCGGCAGGTGGCTTTCCTCGAAGATCGTGCCAATGCGGACGGTGAACTGCTTCTTGCATTCGGCGCACTTGTAGAGGCCGTGGCGCTCAATGCCTTCCGGGTTCTTCTTGGAGGGCTTCGTGCGGACGCCGGTCAGCTTGTAGTGCTTGTCCATGTTTCCACAGTGCGGGCAAACCGGACCCTGGGGCCACAGAATGCTTTCCACATGCTCGAAAGCGGCGGCTTCATCGTGGAAGTAGGGGCGGGAAAGAATGGACATGGCTAACTCCTTGATTCTTATTTAGGAGTCAGCCCTTGGTTTGTCAAGTATAATATCCCCGCTCTGCGCCAAGCTGTGCTTAAGTCATGCGCGAGCGCGGTCTGCTGACAACTCCTAGGGTTGTGGCAGGGGCGCTCCGGGACGGGAGCAGCGCACATGGTTTCTCGGGTGGGCACGGTCGCCTTCCAGGGCGTCGAGGCGGTTCCGGTCGACGTGCAGGTGATGATCGCGCCGGGCAAGATCAACATGCACATCGTCGGCCTGCCGGACAAGGCTGTGGCCGAGAGCCGGGAGCGGGTCCAGGCCGCGCTGCATGCCTCCGGCCTGTCGATGCCGCCGAAGAAGGTCACCGTCAATCTGGCGCCCGCCGACCTGCCCAAGGAAGGCAGTCATTACGACCTGCCGATCGCGCTTGGCCTGATGGCGGCTCTCGGCGCCATCCCGGGCGATGCGCTCCAGGGTTACGTGGTGCTTGGCGAGCTTTCGCTTGACGGAACGATTTCCCATGTCGACGGGACGCTGCCGGCGGCGATCGGCGCCAATGCGCAGGGCAAGGGCCTGATCTGTCCGCAGGCCTCCGGCGCCGAGGCCGCCTGGGCGGACGCCGAGATGGACATTCTCGCCCCACGCAGCCTGATTGCCATCGCCAATCATTTCCGCGGCACGCAAGTCCTGTCGCGGCCGGAGGCGAAGATCCACTCACCCGCGGCCACCTTGCCGGACCTTGCCGAGATCAAGGGTCAGGAAAGCGCCAAGCGGGCGCTCGAGGTCGCCGCTGCCGGCGGCCACAATCTGATTAATGTGTTGACATTGGACCCCGCTTTCGATTTATGTGGTGGCCATGAACACGACGGATCATCAAACCCTCGCCTTCTCCTACGTGCGCTTCTCTACGCCAGAGCAGCAGCGCGGAGACAGCTATCGACGTCAATCCGAAGCGGCTCGGCGGTATGCGGAGCGGCATGGGCTGGCACTGGATGAACGCGCCTATACGGACCTTGGCGTCTCGGCCTATAGGGGCAAGAACGCCCGCGAAGGATCGCTGCGAACCTTCCTTGATGCCGTCGAAGCGGGAGACATTCCTCGCGGCAGTGTCCTTCTGGTTGAGAGCATGGACAGGCTCAGCCGCTCCATCCCCCGGAAGGCGGTGCGCCTCCTAGAGGAAATCTGCGAGGCTGGCGTTGTTGTGGTGACGCTAGACGATGGTCAGCAATACGACACCGCGCGACTAGACCGCGAACCGATGTGCTTCATGGTCGCCTACCTAGTGGCGATCCGTGCCAACGAAGAGAGCTCCAAAAAGGGGCGGCGCGTAGGAGAGGCGTGGGCCGCAAAGAGGCGCCGCGCAGCAGACGAGAAGCTGACTGCCATCTGCCCCTACTGGCTATCGCTCAACGAGGACCGCGCAGGGTTCACTATCCTTGAAGATCGGGCCGAGATCGTGCGGCGCATCTACCAGCAGTTCCTTGATGGTGCTGGGCAGGAAGCTATCGCTCGCAGCCTCAACGCCGATGATGTTCCGACCTTCGGACGTGGTGATCGCTGGCACAAGAGCACGGTCGCCAAGATACTGCGCAATGCTGCCGCGGTGGGGACCTACCAGCCGCATCGCGTGGCCGATGACGGAAGCGGCAAGCGGAAGCGTATTCCCGATGGTGCTCCCGTCGAGGGCTATTATCCGTCAGTCGTAGACCCCCAGGTATTCGCCACCGTGCAGAACCGCCTTGACGGCACACGGGCGACTTATCGGCGGGAAGGCAATGCGATCACCAATCCCCTAGCAGGCTTGGCGCGGTGCGGGGACTGCGGCGCGACGATGACACGCGTCCAGAAGGGAAGCCGTTCAACACCCCGTCTGGTGTGCTCTAGGGCGAAGGTGAGCGCAGGGTGCAAATATCGCAGCATTCCCCTCTCCGAAGTGATTGACGCCCTAACGGATGACGATGCGGCGTGGGTCGATGAAGCCCCTAGCGGTAACGAAGCATCGCGGCAGGAATGGGCCAGCCTTGAAGCCGAGCGGGCGGGCTCAGAGGAAGCCGTCTACAGGCTCGCACAGGAGCTTGCACGGGGCGGTGCATCTATCGCTATTGCTGACGCTCTACGCCGCGAAGAAGCCAATCTGCGGGCCTTGGAGGAGACCACGCGGGCCTTGTCCGAGCGGCTGGCACGGGAGACCCCGAACATGCTCGCTGGCCGTCTAGCGGCCCTGAAAGCGGCCCTGCAAGCCGATCCCCTCGACCCAGGCGTTGTGAACGCTCGCCTCCGGGAAACCCTCGAATACGTCACCGTGTGGCCGCGCGATGAGGAAGCGGGCCGCGCATCATCCCTCACCTTCCATTGGCTGCAAGGCGGGGAAACCGACATGTCGATAGGAGGCTTTGGCCGTATCTCCTAGTGCGCTCACCCATATGGCCGAACACGAGAGGAAGCCGATGAATGATGATGAATTGCTCCGCTTGCGAGACGGGCGAGAGCACCGAATAGGACCGCTTACGCTCCGCTATCTTGGACCGGGCGAGGGCGGACCAGAAGGCACATGTGGGGTTAGGACAGAAGATGCCGCCTTCATGCTCGACTGGATGGATGCCATGGCAATTGCCTTCTGCATCGCACCGACCGCCGCCCTATGGGGGGCCTTTGACAGCGACCGCGAGAAGCAGCTTGAAAGCGGTCAAGAACGCGGCTGGCTGCGTCTGGAGCTGACCAGCGATACCAAGCGCCTAGGCACCCTGACAGGTTGGACCGGAAAGCCGTTTCAGGTTGGCCGACTTGTGATGGATGCACAGGGGGGCGAGAAAGTGACCCGCCGCAAGGGTGAGCGCACCGCCGACTATCGCCGCTCCTGCCTCACCAAGACGGGCGGGCCTGCAAAAGTGGCCACGCGCACGTCATTCATTCATGCCTGCACCGCCCTGGCGAAGCACATGAACCCCGACCTTCCCGCAAACTGGGCAGACATCGCCCGCGCCAGGTGGGAAGCCGCCGACGAGACCCATAGGATTGCAACCCGGCTGGAAGAGGAGAATAGCTAATGACCATCACCGCCATCGCACCGACCGTCCCGACCACCGATGCCGAGGCTATCGCCTTTGCGCTCGACCATCTGGACGCCTTCGAGGTTGCCGACTTCCTGGCCGACTGGTGCGAAGGCAAGGACCCCAAGCCGTGGCTCGACGCATGGCACCAAGATCGGCAAGGGGGCTAGGGGCGCATGGCGTACCGCAAGCCCTCCCCCATAGGGTTCCGCCTTGTACAAGGTTCCGATGGTCTCTTAGAGCGCTGCCGCCAGCACATGCTGCGGGCGACATACGCCAAGACCGCCCGTGATCTGGTAGACCTTTGGTATGCCGACTGGCGGGGCCGCAAAGGTAAGCCAGCGAACATGACGCGGAAGCATCGCGGCTGGCACGTAGACCGTGTGGCGGCTTGGTTGAGACACCATCAGAAGGCAGGACGATTGCGCGTGGTGGACTACAAAGGGAAGTGGAGCGCCAAGCGATACCTACAGGTTGAAGGTGCTAACTGGGGGCGGGGAAAAGCATCCTCCCCTCCCCAAGACTAGGAGAAAATTCCCTAAAGTTGGAGGCAGAAAGCAACGCTATTTCAACAGGTTGCTAATTGGCGGTTACTAGACAAAGAAGCCCCTCTAGGTATAGAGCCCCAAGGTGACTGACCTCTAGCGCACTGCGAGCGGTTCCTTGTCAATGAGCGGGGGGTGGGGTGATCCTCCCCCCATTTTCCAACATGGTCTCTAAGTCTGCCCTGTGCCTAGCACTGGATTGGCAAAATGGGTGCATCGCGCGAGACACCCTATCTACGTGACAAAGGGTGTCGCTCCCCCCTTGCCGCCCAAATGGGTTCCCTATTGTCTCCCTTGACTACCTCCCCCTGCGCAAAATGAGGGTGGCGGCCGCCGGGCAACGAGATAGGCAGGGGTCTCGCGACAGATCGGAATCAGTGGCAATTCTTGAAGTGTGGTGTCATGCCGTTACGAGCAACTTCTTGAACGCTTCCAAATCGGATGAATCGGACGTACGATGAATCATCCTGTGACAATTGCTACACAGCACCGCAAAGTCTTTTTTGACGTCATATTGGAACGTCTCGCCCTCTTTCAGCGAGCTCAGTGGCTTTAGGTGGTGTGCCTCAATAAACCCCTCGCCCAGCGTTCCATAACGTTCGCCAAAGGAGAGACCGCAACCTTGGCATCTGGTTCCATGATGCTGCTTTGCCATTCTGGAAGCTTGAGGATGACGGTCAATCCTGCGATGAAATTTGTACTGTCTGGTCTCGATCACAGATGACCCAGGCGGAACGTCTTCGTCTAACGCTCCGGCCTCAGGAGACGGTTCGAGACCGCCCCGAAAAGTGAGCGCTGAATATGCATGTAGTATGTGTTCCAAGTCGGAGCGCAAATCTGCTTCCGACGGCAAAGACGTAATCTCATAGGCCTTCCCAAGGGCATGGCCTGCCATATAGCCCAATGGAAGATTGGCCGTCGAAGCCAGGTCAATTGCAGGAAGGTCAAAACCTTCGAGGAATTCAGGCAGCCGCGCACGCATAAGCGCAGCTCTGTCACGGAGCACACTATCCCGCCTTCCTCTCCCGAATTCACGTTCGACTGCGGTGGCGCCTTGATTTAACGAAAGGAAGACCCGCTTTCCATCGGAAGCGAAAAGGTAGACAACATAGTATCCAGTCTGGGCGCCGCTCGTGACAAGAGGATCGAAGATTGACGCCCAAGGTACTGCCGCCCACGTTGACTGCCCAGCCGACCCTTTAACTATGTAGCTTGAGCTTTTCGTGCCAAGGGCATCCCTTATGGCATTTGCTAGTTCGCCACGTACGTACGAAGCCACATGGTGCCCGGTGAAGTCTTCGCCAGTTGCTTGAGGATACTGTTGCCCTACAAACGATAACGCAGTTGCCAGCAAATCCGCCCCCCGAAAGCCCTCAAGGGACTAATACACAGAAACCCGAACAGGGCAATTGAGACCCAATGTAAATATTATGATCATGTGCGGACCGCCCGGCGCGGGCAAGTCGATGCTCGCCCAGCGCCTGCCGTCGATCCTGCCACCGCTCTTGCCGCGTGAATTGCTCGAGGTCTCGATGATTCAGTCGATCGCCGGTGAACTGGCGGGCGGCCGCCTGTCCGACCGGCGGCCGTTCCGTGCCCCGCACCATTCGGCATCGATGGCCGCGATGGTCGGCGGCGGGCTCAGGGTGCGGCCGGGCGAGGTATCGCTCGCGCACAACGGCGTCCTTTTCCTCGACGAACTGCCCGAATTCACGCCGGCCGTGCTCGATTCCCTGCGTCAGCCGATCGAGTCGGGCGAGGCGGTGATTGTGCGCGCCAATCACCGCGTATCCTATCCGGCCCGGGTTCAACTGGTCGCTGCCATGAACCCGTGCCGTTGCGGCCGCGCCGGCGAGCCCGGACATCGCTGTGCGCGCGGCCTGCGCTGCCAGACCGACTACCAGGGGCGCATTTCCGGCCCGCTGCTCGACCGCATCGATATCAGGATCGAGGTGCCGGCCGTCTCGGCGAGCGACCTGATCCGGCCCGGGCGCGCCGAACCCAGCGCCGATGTCGCCGCTCGCGTCGCCGCCGCCCGTGCCATCCAGCGCGCACGCTTCGAGGCGTTGGGGCTCGCCGGCGTCATGACCAATGCGCATTGCTCGACGTCGCTGATCGAGGAGATCGCCCGGCCCGATAGCGCCGGCGCGGCCCTGTTGCAGGACGCCAGCGACAAGCTCGGCTTTTCCGCCCGCGCCTATCACCGCGTCCTCAAGGTGGCGCGCACGCTGGCCGATCTCGACGGCGAGGAGAATGTCGGCCGCATCCATCTCGCCGAGGCGATCTCCTGTCGTGTCGGCGCCGAGCGGCTGGCGCAGGCGGCCTGAGCGTGCCCTCCGCTGAGGTAGTGGACAGGCTGCGCGTGGGTCGACGACCAGGCTGCAGTCGTCCCGACAGCACCAAGAGCTAAAGTTCTGCCTCTGTGACAGTCAAAAAGAGGCGCCGCTGCCGGCGCCCGCTTCTTCCGGATTCATGACCGCTTCAGCGCTTGACGGAGCCGACCAGCATGCCGGGTTCCGAACGCAGATTGACCCAGCGACCGGTATGGTTGCTCGCCTGCCGCTTCAGGAAACGGTAGCCGGTCTGGCGCCACGGCCGGATGTCGTCGCGCAGATTGTCGAGGATGTAGTCGCCCTTGTCGGTGCGCACCGTCAGGACCGCATGCCCTTCACCGTCGGCCTTGCGCACCACGGTGATCAGCAGGTTGGAGTACGAGACGCCGCGCTTGCGCAGCAGGCGACGTTTTTCCAGGACATAGTCCTCGCAGTCGCCAACCCCGTTCGGGTAGCTCCAGACCTCGTCCTTGCCGAACACGTCGATATCGTTCATCGGCTTGACCGCGCGGTTCACGCTGGAATTGACGCTGGCCATCGCTTTCCAAAGGCCTTTGGACATGCGCACAGGTCCGCGGTCGGCTTCGGTTATCGAGCATTCGCGCGGGTTGGCCTTGCAGAATTCGTAGTGGCCGATCGGCTGCGACGTCAGGCTGCCGGTCACCATCGAATCGATTTGACCCGAAATTGCCGGCGTCAGCGGCAACGTTGCGAGCGCCGCCACACACGCAAGTGCCCGGAATCCCGACGCAATCCTACCCTGCATCTGCTCTAGCCCCCTGCGCCTCGCAGTTCTTGTTAACAAAAAATTAAGTGTGATCGGGCGCTCGTGTCAATTCACGACCTGAACTGTCCCGAGATCATGGTTACTGGCAGCGGCTCTGTGAGTCCGCTGTGCAACAGTAGGCCTTCAACCTAATCTCGCTCGACGCGGCCACGCATCTTCTTAATCGCCGACCGGCCGGCCTTGGCCTTGAGACGGCGCTCGACGGCACCTTTTGAAGGCCGTGTCTTCTTGCGTGGCGGAGGGGGCGGCTCCGCCGCCCTGGCGACGAGGGCGATCAGGCGGTCCCGCGCATCGTCGCGGTTGCGCTCCTGTGTGCGGAAGCGGTTCGCCTCGATGATGATGACGCCGTCCTTGGTGGCGCGCTGCCCGGCGATCTTCAGGAGCCGTGCCCGGACCGGCTGCGGCAGTCCCGAGGCACCGGCGGCGTTGAAACGCAGTTGCACCGCCGTCGCTACCTTGTTGACGTTCTGGCCGCCCGGGCCGGACGCTCGGATGAAGTTTTCCTCAAGATCGCTTTCGTCGATCGTCACGCCGTCGGTGACGGCTATCTCGCCCTCGCGGCTCATGGGCTGTCTCCTCGGCTTCGAGACATGCCCCGTGGCGAGCCAAAAAGAAAGGCCCGGTCCGCGGCCCGGGCCTTTGTGGCGTTTCTTGGCTGGCGGTCCCGGCCTTACTCGGCCGCCTGCTGCACCTGGGGAGCCGCTCCGCGGACACCGGCATCGACATGGCTTTCGAACTTGGCGAAATTGTCGATGAACATGCCCACAAGCCTTGCGGCCTGCCGGTCATAGGCAACCGGGTCGGCCCATGTCGCTCGCGGGTCGAGGATGGTCGCATCGACGCCCGCCGCGGCGAGCGGCACCTCGAATCCGAAATTCGGATCGGTGCGGAAGGATGCCTCGGCCAGCGAACCGTCGAGTGCGGCCGTGAGCAGGGCGCGCGTCGCCTTGATCGGCATGCGCGATCCGGTGCCGTAGGCGCCTCCGGTCCAGCCGGTGTTGACCAGCCAGCAATTCACGCCGTGGCGTGCGATCAGCTCGCGCAACAGGTTTCCGTATTCGGAAGGATGACGCGGCATGAAGGGCGCGCCGAAACAGGTCGAGAAGGTCGCCTCCGGCTCCGTCACGCCTTTTTCGGTGCCGGCGACCTTTGCGGTGTAGCCGGACAGGAAATGATACATGGCCTGCGCTGGCGTCAGCCGCGCGATCGGCGGCAGCACGCCGAAGGCGTCGGCGGTCAGCATGATGATGTTGGTCGGGTGGCCGGCGCGTCCGGTCTCGCTGGCATTCGGGATGAAGGACAGCGGGTAGGCGCAGCGCGTGTTTTCGGTCAGCGAAGCGTCATCGAAGTCCGGAACGCGGTCTTCGTCCAGGATCACATTTTCGAGCACTGTGCCGAAGCGGCGCGTGGTGGCGAAGATCTCGGGCTCCGCCGCCGCCGACAGGCGTATGGTCTTGGCGTAGCAGCCGCCCTCGAAGTTGAAGATGCCGTCCTCGCCCCAGCCGTGCTCGTCGTCGCCGATCAGGGTGCGGCGCGGGTCGGCCGAAAGTGTCGTCTTGCCCGTGCCCGACAGGCCGAAAAACACTGCGGCGTCCCCGTCCGGCCCGACATTGGCCGAGCAGTGCATCGGCATCACGCCGCGTTCCGGCAACAGGTAGTTCAAGACCGTGAAGACGGACTTTTTCATCTCGCCGGCATAGGACGTGCCGCCGATCAGCACGATCATGCGGTCGAGATCGACCGCGATCACCGTCTCGCTGCGCGTTCCGTGGCGCGCCGGGTCGGCGCGGAAGGAGGGCAGATCGATGATGGTCAGCTGGGGCGTGAAACCGTCGAGCGTCGAACGCTCCGGGCGGATAAGCAGATTGCGAATGAAAAGCGAATGCCAGGCATATTCGGTGACGACGCGTGTCCGAAGCCGGTTGTCGGGGTCCGCGCCTCCGTCCAGATCCTGCACGAACAGCTCGCGCCCTCCGACGTGCTTGCGGAAATCGGCCAGCAGCGTTTCGAAATGTTCCGGCGAGATCGGCTTGTTGTTGTCCCACCAGATCGCCGGCTCGGTCGTCGCGTCGCGGACGACGAACTTGTCCTTCGCCGAGCGGCCGGTGTGCTGGCCGGTAAGCGCCACCAGCGCGCCATGCGCGGTCAGCCTTGCCTCGCCGCGCTTGAGCGCTTCCTCATAAAGGTCGGCTTCCCCGAGATTGTAGTGCGCGGCCGCCGCGCCACCCAGGCCCATGACGTCGATCCCGCAGTCGGGATTGCGTTTTCCGGTCTCTCGCATTCGTTTCGCTCCCTGGCGTCTGCTGGCGAATGTTCTGGCCGTCTGCGCCAGGATGTGGGCCCGGCAGCTCGGATCAAAGGTGACAAACAGAAAAACGCTTTTGCATCAAATCATTAATCGATTTAAAAATTTTGAAATTCTCCTAAATCGTTTAAAAGGTGTGGGGATTTCGCCTGATGGTAAATGTTCGCCTGTGTTTCGCGACCGCCGAGCGCAGGTCGAGGCGCGGCGCCTCGCAAGCCCTTGTGTGACAAGGGCTGTGATCTGTGCCACATTTTGTACCCAATTTGTCCGCCTATAGCCCTTTCTCGAAGCAGGAAGGGACGCCCGCTCATGAGGGATACGCTTGACATGGCAACGATCGCGCTTGTCGACGACGACCGCAACATCCTGACGTCGGTCTCGATCGCCCTTGAATCGGAGGGTTATCGCGTCGAAACCTATACTGACGGTGCGTCCGCACTCGACGGGTTCTCCGCCCGCCCGCCCAACCTCGCCATCCTCGACATCAAGATGCCGCGCATGGACGGCATGGAACTGCTGCGTCGCCTGCGCCAGAAGACCGACCTGCCGGTGATCTTCCTGACCTCCAAGGATGACGAGATCGACGAATTGTTCGGCCTCAAGATGGGCGCTGACGACTTCATCAGAAAGCCGTTTTCACAGCGCCTTCTCGTCGAACGGGTCAAGGCCGTGCTGCGCCGCGCGAATGCGCGCGAGGTGGCGGCCAAGTCGCCCGGCCAGCAGACCAAATCGCTTGAGCGCGGACAGTTGGTGATGGATCAGGAGCGTCATACCTGTACCTGGAAGGGCGAGCCCGTCACGCTGACGGTGACGGAATTCCTGATCCTGCATTCGCTTGCCCAGCGCCCCGGCGTCGTAAAGAGCCGTGACGCGCTGATGGATTCGGCCTATGACGAACAGGTATATGTTGACGACCGTACGATCGACAGCCACATCAAGCGCCTCAGGAAGAAGTTCAAGGCGGTCGATCAGGAGTTCGACATGATCGAAACGCTCTACGGGGTGGGTTACCGCTTCCGCGAGGCCTGACGGGCGTCGGGGGCGCAACCCGGCAGCAGATGGTGGCCGAAACCGAACATACCAGGGCGGGTGAGGTGAATGGTGCGCGGCGCGGTACCTCTGTCGTCGGCTGGCTCACCGTTCCGTTGCGCCGGTTTCTCGGCCACCACGTCTTTTCCAGCCTCACCCGGCGCATTCTCTTCCTTAACCTGGCCGCGCTCGGCGTGCTGGTGCTCGGCATTCTCTACCTCAACCAGTTCCGCGACGGGCTGATCGAGGCGCGGGTTGAAAGTCTGATGACGCAGGGCGAGATCATCGCCGCGGCGGTCGCCGCCTCGGCGACGGTCGAGACCGACACCATCACCATTGATCCGGAAAAGCTGCTCGAGTTGCAGGCCGGCGAGAGCATCGCGCCCGGCACCGATCAGCTTGACAGCCTCGAATTCCCGATCAATCCCGAGCGTGTCGCGCCGGTGATGCGGCGCCTGATCTCGCCGACACGCACCCGTGCCCGCATCTACGATCGCGACGCCAACCTGCTGCTCGATTCACGCCACCTCTATTCGCGCGGCCAGATCCTGCGTTACGACCTGCCGCCGCTAGAGGAGGCCCAGCCCGACGTTTTCGATCGCGCGCTGAAGTTCGTCTCCGAGCTTTTCCGCCGTTCCGACCTGCCGCTTTACCGCGAGCAGCCGGGCGGCAACGGCGCCGCCTATCCCGAGGTGATGAACGCGCTCATCGGCACGCCCGGCTTTATCGTGCGTATCAGCGAACACGGTGAGATGATCGTGTCGGTCGCCGTGCCCGTGCAGCGCTTCCGCGCCGTGCTTGGCGTCCTGCTCCTGTCGACCCAGGGTGGCGACATCGACAAGATCGTCGCCGACGAGCGCAAGGCCATCTTCCGCGTTTTCGGCGTTGCCGCGCTGGTAACCGCGATCCTGTCGATGATCCTCGCCTCCACCATCGCCAACCCGCTGCGCCGATTGTCGGCCGCCGCGGTTCGCGTCCGGCGCGGGGTGCGGGCGCGCGAGGAGATTCCCGACTTCTCCGAACGCCAGGACGAGATCGGCAATCTCTCCATCGCCCTGCGCGATATGACCAACGCGCTTTATGCCCGCATCGACGCCATCGAGAGTTTCGCTGCCGATGTCAGCCACGAACTGAAGAACCCGCTGACTTCGCTGCGCAGCGCGGTCGAGACCTTGCCCCTCGCTCGCAACGAGGACGCGCGCAACCGGCTGTTGGCCATCATCCAGCACGATGTTCGCCGGCTCGACCGGCTGATTACCGACATTTCCGACGCCTCCCGCCTCGATGCCGAGTTGGCGCGCGAGGACGCCGCGCGCCTCGATCTCAGGAAATTTCTCCAGGACCTGGTCGGCGCCGCCAACGACAACACCCGCAACCGCAAGCGCGTCTCGGTCGAATTGCGGATGTCGAAGGCCGATCAGGGCGCACGTCGCTTTCTGGTCAACGGCCACGACCTTCGCCTCGGCCAGGTCTTCACCAATTTGATCGAGAATGCGCGGTCCTTCGTGCCGGACGAGGGCGGGCGCATCGTCGTCTCGTTGGCCCGCTCGGCTCGCCACGTCATCGTCACCATCGACGACAATGGACCCGGCATCCGCGCCGAAAACATCGACCGCATCTTCGAACGTTTCTACACCGACCGGCCGCCGGCCGAGGCATTCGGCCAGAATTCCGGCCTTGGCCTGTCGATCAGCCGCCAGATCGTCGAGGCTCATGGCGGCACGCTGACGGCCGAGAACATTCCCGGCTCCAAGGCCGGCGACGTGCGCGGGGCGCGCTTCATCGTCAAGCTGCCCGCCGAGGGCTGAACCGGGTCCGGCGTGACATTGCCATGACCAACGTCCATGCAAGCGGACTCGTCATCGGCGATCGCGGCATCATGGTGACCGGGCCGTCGGGCGCCGGCAAATCGACCCTTGTGCTCGCGCTTTTGCGCCATTGCGCGGCGACGGCGACGCCGGGCTGGCTGCTCGGGGACGACCGTCTTGTCCTCTCCGCCGCCAATGGCCGTCTGTTGGCGCGAGCGCCCGCACGCATTGCCGGGCTGGCAGAAATTCACGGCTTAGGGGCGCGCCCGGTTGCCTTCGAGGCGAGTGCGGTCATCGACCTTTGCGTGCAGCTCCTGCCCGCCTCCGAGGTGCCAAGGCTCGACCCCGCAGAGGCCGCGGAATTTGTCGGCATCGCCGTTCCTTCGCTCGCCGTGCCGCAACGCGTGGTCGCGGCTTCCTTGCCCGCCGTCATGGCTCGCATTGCCGATAGCGGCGCCTCACGCGGCGCTTGCGTCGGTGTAGCCGGATGACGTATCCGGCCAAGATTGGGGCTTGTCAAAGCCGGATGCGTCGACAAGATAGCGCACCCGCCGCCGCGTTGGCGGTTCGGCGACCCATAAGAAGAACCGCGCCCGGCCGGAGGGCGCCGACGGGAGCAGATCGTTCATGATCGGAGTCGTGCTCGTCACGCACGGTCGACTTGCCGAGGAATTCCGGCACGCTGTCGAGCATGTGGTCGGTTCGCAGGAGAAATTCGAAACCGTCGCCATCGGGGCCGAAGACGATATGGAGCGCCGTCGCCAGGACATCGTCGACGCGGTTGCGCGTGTCGATGAGGGTTCCGGCGTCATCATCCTGACCGACATGTTTGGTGGCACGCCTTCCAATCTCGCGATATCGGTCATGGAGCCGGGCCGCGTCGAGGTGATCGCGGGTATGAACCTGCCGATGCTGATCAAGCTCACCAGTGTGCGGGTCGGCAATGACATGCCGGCCGCGCTTGAAGGCGCGCAGTCGGCGGGGCGCAAATACATCAATGTCGCCAGCCAGGTCCTGAACGGCAAATGACCTCCGTGCTTCCGCAGGCCGCGGTCGTCCGCGATGTGACGATCGTCAACAAACGCGGTCTGCATGCCCGCGCCTCGGCTCGTTTCGTGCAGGTGGCCGGCGGCTTCGATGCCGAGATTACCGTGGAAAAGGACGGCGTCGCCGTCGGCGGCACTTCGATCATGGGCTTGATGATGCTGGCCGCCAGCCCCGGGTGCCTGATCCGCATTTCCGCCGCCGGGCCCGAGGCGGAGCGCGCGGTCGCCGCGCTCGAGGAGCTCGTCGCCAACCGTTTCGGCGAGGAATGCTGAGCGCGCGACGGGCAGGCCGGTCCGGCAAGGGCCATATGCACAGATAATGATTTCCTTATGTCCTATTGTCGGTCGGCGGGCGATCTGCTAGATGATCCGCGGCCGGGGCAGGGCCGGGCCTTGGACGAGGTCGCCCGCCGCATGCGCCGCCTACCGGCGCTCCGCCCGAAAAGTCACATCAGCGCCGGCCCATGAAGCGAATTCAGACAGGGCCGGACGATGCGGCGCTTGCGCCGCGAAGCAGGAAATTCTGGAGAGACAAAGATGGCTGAAAAACTGGACTACAAGGTCGCCGACATTTCGCTGGCCGAGTGGGGCCGCAAGGAAATCGACATCGCCGAGACCGAGATGCCGGGTCTGATGTCCTGCCGCGAGGAGTTCGGCGAAACGCAGCCGCTCAAGGGCGCGCGCATCACTGGCTCGCTTCACATGACGATCCAGACCGCGGTGCTGATCGAGACGCTCAAGGCGCTTGGCGCCGACGTGCGCTGGGCTTCGTGCAACATCTTCTCGACCCAGGACCACGCCGCAGCGGCCATCGCCGCGACCGGCACGCCGGTCTTCGCCATCAAGGGTGAATCGCTCGAGGACTACTGGCGCTACACCGACGCCATCTTCCAGTGGTCGGACGGCGAACCGTCCAACATGATCCTCGACGATGGCGGCGACGCCACCATGTACATCCTGCTTGGCGCCCGCGCCGAGGCCGGCGAGGACGTACTCTCCAAGCCCGGCAACGAGGAAGAGGAAATCCTCTTTGCCCAGATCAAGAAGCGCATGGCCGAGACGCCTGGCTTCTTCGGCCGTCAGCGCGACGCCATCAAGGGTGTCACCGAGGAGACCACCACCGGCGTCAACCGCCTCTACCAGTTGCAGAAGAAGGGCCTGTTGCCCTTCCCGGCGATCAACGTCAACGACTCGGTCACCAAGTCGAAATTCGACAACAAATATGGCTGCAAGGAATCGCTGGTCGACGGCATCCGTCGCGCCACCGATGTCATGATGGCCGGCAAAGTCGCCGTAGTCTGCGGTTACGGCGACGTCGGCAAGGGCTCGGCCGCCTCGCTGCGCGGCGCCGGCGCCCGCGTCAAGGTCACCGAGGTCGACCCGATCTGCGCGTTGCAGGCTTCGATGGATGGCTACGAGGTCGTCACTCTTGACGATGCCGCGCCGAACGCCGACATCGTCATCACGACGACCGGCAACAAGGACGTCATCACGATCGACCACATGCGCAAGATGAAGGACATGGCGATCGTCGGTAACATCGGCCATTTCGACAACGAGATCCAGGTCGCCGCGCTGCGCAATCTCAAATGGACCAACATCAAGCCGCAGGTCGACATGATCGAGTTCCCCGGCGGCAACCGCATTCTGCTTCTGTCGGAAGGCCGCCTCCTCAATCTCGGCAACGCCACCGGCCACCCGAGCTTCGTCATGTCGGCCTCCTTCACCAATCAGGTGCTGGCCCAGATCGAGCTGTGGTCGAAGGGACGGAACTACCAGAACGAGGTCTATGTCCTGCCCAAGCACCTCGACGAGAAGGTGGCGCGGCTGCATCTCGACAAGCTCGGTGCAAAGCTTACCGAGCTGTCCGACGACCAGGCTTCCTATATCGGCGTGACGCCGCAGGGTCCGTACAAGCCTGACCACTACAGGTATTGATCGAACGATCACAAGCCACAAGATGTTGAAAACGGGCGGTTGACAAACCGCCCGTTTTCATTTTGTCGCCCTGTGCTTCTTCACGCCGATTCGCTGGGCCGGTACAGTGAGGTGATTCGCCATGACGGCGCGCCCGGGGCGGGGCTCGCCGAAGGATGGCCAGGCGGCTCGGGCTTCTTGCGGCGGAGAGGAAGAGGGAATGCGAGGACCAGCCCCGCGGGCTTTGGGGATCGGCGGGCAAACAGCAAGGGACAACGCGTCTGGCGCGCGGCCGCGGGCGCCGGTGCGTGGGCTGCTCATGGGGTCCACGGCGTTGGCGACGGGGCTCGCCTCGACGGTTTTCGCCCTGGCCCAGGACCGTCCGCTGTCGGTGCTCGGCTCGTCCGACCTTGGCGCCTACGAGGTTATCCAGTTCGCCACCTTCGCCGGCATCATGGGTGCCGCGATGCTGTCGGCCATCTGGCTGATCCGCGAGCGTGCCCGCATCGCTTCCGAGAACCTCAATCTGCGCGAGCGCATCGCCGAACTGAACGCCATCCTGCAGCGTTCCGAGGCCATGCTGACCACGAAGGACCAGCGCACCGTCGTCTGGACCAGCGATCGCCGGCGCCCCGACCTGATCGGGATGCTTTCGGGCGTCGCCGGCGTGCCGGAGGAACGCAGCACCTTCCTCGCATTCGGCCGCTGGCTCACGCCCCGTTCGGCGGCGACGCTCGACAATGCGGTAGCGGCGCTGCGCGAGGCGGGGACGCAATTCGACATTGTGGCCGAGACCCAGGCCGGCGCATTGCTCGAAGTCCAGGGCCGCAAGGCCGGCGCCCATGCGGTGGTACGGTTCCTCTCGGTGACCGAGCGCCAGCGCGAGCTTGCCAGGCTGAAGGCCGAGCATGCGTCGCTTGCGGCCGACCACGAAGCCCTCCAGGCGCTTCTCGGCGACCTCGATATGCCGCTCTGGCTGCGCGGCGCGACCGGCCGCCTCCACTATGTGAACCAGGCCTACGCGGTTGCTGTCGAGGCCGAGACACCCGAGGCGGCGATCGCCGCCGGCAAGGAACTGCTGGCGACGCGGGCGCGCGAGGACATGGCGCGTCACCACCTCACCGAGCCCTTTTTCCAGCAGACCCTGCCGATCGTCGTCGGCGGCGACAGGCGGCTGTTTGCGGTCACCAGCGTCTCGAGCAACGGCGTTGCCGCCGGCATCGCGGTCGACAAGTCCGACATCGAGGCCTTGAGGGCCGAGCACGACCGCACACTGCGCAGCCATGCCGAGACGCTCGACCAGCTCTCCACCGCGGTCGCCATCTTCGACGCCGACGAAAAGCTGCGCTTCTTCAATCAGGCCTTCCAGAAGCTCTGGGAGTTCGAGCCCGGCTTCCTCGAGAGCCAGCCCGACAACACCATGGTGCTCGACCGGCTGCGCAGCGACGGCAAGCTTGCCGAGCAGCCCGAGTGGCGTCGCTGGAAGGAAAACCTGCTCTCAGCCTACCGCTCCGTCGAGCCGCAGGAACACTGGTGGCACATCCCCGACGGCCGCACTTTGCGTGTCGTCGCCAGCCCGCATCCGAGCGGCGGCGTGACATGGGTGTTCGAGAACCTCACCGAGCGCTTCGACCTCGAGAGCCGCTACAACGCCGCCGTGCGCGTTCAGGGCGAGACCCTCGACAACCTGGCCGAGGGCGTCGCCGTGTTCGGTCCGGACGGCAAGCTCAGGCTCTTCAACCCGGCTTTCGTCACTCTTTGGCGGCTGGAGGAGGAGGGCATCGCACCGGACACCCACATCGCCCTCATTCGCAAGGCCTGCGAGCGCCATTGCGCGGAAAGCCCCTGGCCCGACTTCGTCGCCGCCGTCACCGGCTTCGACGACGAGCGGCGCGAGACCCATGGCCAGGTCGAACTCCACGACGGCACCATTCTGAGCCACGCGCTGATTCCGCTGCCCAACGGTCAGATCATGATGACCTTCGTCGACGTGACCGACAGCGTCAATTTCGAGCGCGCGCTGCAGGACAAGAACGAGGCGCTGCAGCGGGCCGACCAGCTCAAGAACGACTTCGTCCAGCACGTTTCTTACGAGTTGCGCTCGCCGCTCACCAACATCATCGGCTTCACCGAGCTTTTGACCATGCCGGACACCGGCCCGATGAACGAGCGCCAGCGCGAATATGTCGACCATATCGCCTCCTCCTCGTCTGTGCTCCTGACGATCGTCAACGACATCCTCGACCTGGCGACAGTCGACGCCGGCATCATGGAACTCGACATCGGCGAGGTGCAGGTGACACGGATCGTCGGCGAGGCGGCCGAGCTGATCGGCGAGAAGCTGCGCGAGCATCAGATCGCCATCGCGATGGATACCGCGGCCGCGCCACCCACCCTGTTCGCTGACGAGAACCGGTTGCGTCAGGTCCTGTTCAATCTGCTCTCCAACGCCGCCAACTACGCCCCCGAACGCAGCACGATCACGCTGTCCTGCCGCCAGAACGGCGACCAGATCGAGTTCTGCGTCCATGATGACGGGCCGGGCATGCCGCCGGAAATCCTCGACGCCGCCTTCGAGCGTTTCGAGCCTCACGCCAATGGCGGTCGCCGCCGCGGCGCCGGCCTCGGCCTGTCGATCGTCAAGAGCTTCGTCGAACTGCATGGCGGCAGCGTCGAGATCGACACCGGCAAGGCGCGCGGCACGTCGGTCATCTGCCGCTTCCCGACCGTGCCGCGAGGGGCGCAGGCGGCGGCGGAGTAGCCACCGATGACATCCGGCCCGATCGAGATCGCGCTAGCGGACGAGGCAGCGACGATCCTGCTCGGCGAGGACGTCGCCCTCGCGCTGCGGGCGGGTGACGTCGTCTGTCTTCAGGGCGACCTCGGCGCCGGCAAGACCACGCTCGCGCGCGCCATCATCCGCGCTGTCGCCGGTGACGACGATCTCGAAGTGCCAAGCCCGACCTTCACGCTCGTGCAAAGCTACGAACTGCGCATTCCCATCCATCATCTCGACCTTTATCGGCTTGCCGACCCGGCCGAGCTCGATGAACTCGGTTTTGACGAGATGGCCGAACGCGGTGCGGTCCTGGTCGAATGGCCGGAAAATGCCGGTGACCACCTCGGCGAAGCAGCGCTGACCGTGCGTCTCGACCATCGGGGCGCCGGCCGCCTGGCCGAGGTTTCGGGCGGTGACGAGGCATTTGCGCGGTTTGGCGGTTCATGCCGGATACGTGCTTTCCTGGAAGCGAACGGCAAACGCAATGCGCACCGCCGTCATCTTCAGGGCGATGCCTCCTACCGGGCTTATGAGACGGTGGTGGTCGGTGGCGATGAGCTGATTTTGATGAACGCGCCGCGCCAGCCGGCGGGTCCTGCTTTGCGCGGCAGCCGCTCCTACGCCGAGATCGTTCATCGAGCGCTTTCCGTACACCCCTTCGTGGCCATGGCGGATGCGCTGCGGGAAAGAGGTTTTGCCGCGCCCCGCATCGAGGCCGCCGAACTCGACCTCGGTCTGCTGCTGCTGGAACATCTCGGCACCGGCTCGTTCCTTTCGCCTGGTGGCCATCCGGTGGAGGAGCGTTACCTCGAGGCGGCCCGGCTGCTCGCCGCTCTGCACGGCCGGCCTTGGCCGCGCCGCCTGCCCGTGCACGGCGGAGCGCCCCATATCATGCCCGACTATGATCGCGACGCGATGCTGACCGAGGCCGAACTCTTCCTAGACTGGTACGTGCCGTTTGCGACCGGACACCAACCGACCGACGCAATGCGCTCGCGCTTCCATGCCGCCTGGAACGCCGTGCTGGATCAGGTCGAGGATGGCGAGAAAGGCCTGGTCCTGCGCGACTACCACTCGCCCAACATCGTCTGGCGCGAGGAGCGCGAAGGTTTCGACCGCCTCGGCCTCATCGATTTTCAGGATGCGCTGATCGGCTCGACCGCCTATGACCTCGCCTCGCTTGCCCAGGACGCGCGCGTCGCCATACCCGTCGGCCTGCAGGACCGCATCGTCGCCGCCTACGCGGAAGCCAGGCAATCCGGAGCAGCGTTCGACCTGGCGCGGCTGGAGCGCGATTTCGCGGTCATGGCGGCGCAGCGCAATTCCAAGATACTGGGAATCTTCGTGCGGCTCGACCGCAGCGAGGGCAAGCCCGTCTATATTGTTCACCTGCCGCGTATCCGCGAGTATCTGCTGCGCGTGCTCGCCCACCCGGTTCTCGCGCCCGTCGCAAGGCTTTATGAGGAGTTCGGCTTCACGCCGCAGGAGGCAGCTTGAACGTGCCCGTCCCGAAATGCGCCATGGTGCTGGCGGCCGGCCTCGGCTTGCGAATGCGCCCGATCACCGAGACGCTTCCCAAGCCGCTGGTCCGCGTCGGCGGCAAGCCGCTGCTCGACTGGGGGCTCGACGCGCTCGCGGCGGCCGGCGTCGAGCGCGCCGTCGTCAACGTGCACCACCTGGCCGGTCAGGTCGTCGACCACCTGAGCCCGCGCCGGTCCCCGGCCATTGTCATCTCCGACGAGACGCCGCGACTCCTCGATTCGGCCGGCGGCATCGTGAAGGCCCTGCCGCATCTCGGCGGCCAGCCATTCTTCGTCGTCAACGCCGACACGTTCTGGATCGATGCCGGCGATCCCGGTCTTGTCTCCCTTGCCGCGCATTGGGACACCGCCAGGATGGACATCCTCCTGATGCTTGTCGATCTGGCATCAACGACCGGTCACAACGGCAAGACGGATTTCCAGGTCGATGGCGACGGGCGGCTTTCCCGCGCCGCCGGTGCGGCCGACGGGCTGGTCTATGCCGGCGCGGCCATCATCCATCCGCGCGTCTTTGTCGATGCTCACCCCGAGCCGCATTCGCTCAATCGCTATTTCGACGACACCATCGCTTCCGGGCGCCTGTTCGGCCACAGGATGACCGGCCGCTGGATCACCGTCGGCACGCCCGATGCGATCCCGCTTGCCGAAGCCGCGGTCGAGGCGGCCATGGCCGGGGCACCGTGACCGGCCGCGCGGCTCCGCGGCTTTTTTCGGTACCGCCGGGGGCTCCGTTTCTGTCGACCCTTGCCGACTCGCTGCTCGCGGGCGAATTGGTGCCGGGTTTCTCGCATGATGGCGATCCCCTCACGCTGGCCGACGTCACCATCTACGTGCCCACCCGCCGCGCCGCGCGCGCCCTGCGCAGTACCTTCGTCGACCGCCTTGACCGGGGTTCGGCGATCCTGCCGGTGATCCGCCCGCTCGGCGATTTCGACGAGGATGCCGACCTCTTCGAAATCGAAGGCCCCGCCGCACTGGACCTTTCGCCGCCGATCCCGGCGCTCGACCGGCTGCTGGCGCTGGCGCCGCTGGTGCGGGCCTGGAAGCGCCGGCTGCCGGCCCATGTCGCGGCCCTGTTCGAAGAGGATGTCGTCGTGCCGGCCTCGACCGCCGACGCGATCTGGCTGGCGCGCGACCTTGCCGCGCTGATGGACGAGGTCGAGACCGAAGACGCCGACTGGACTGCGCTCGCATCGCTGGTCAAAGGCGATCTGGCCGCGTGGTGGCAGGTGACGCTCGACTTCCTGGCGATCGTCACCGAGGCCTGGCCGGCCGTGCTGGCAGAGCGCGACCGCTCCAATCCCGCTGCTCACCGCAGCGCCATGATCGCGGCCGAAGCCATCCGGCTGCAGCGCAACCCGCCGCCGGGGCCGGTGGTCGCCGCCGGCTCCACCGGCTCCATTCCCGCCACTGCGCGGCTCCTGTCGGTGGTCGCCCGCCTGCCGTTGGGCGCGGTCGTGCTTCCGGGGCTTGACGTCGGACTCGACGAACCCTCCTGGCAGGCGATCGGCGAAAGCCGCTCGCCGGCCTCCGCCTTCGGCCACCCGCAATTCGGGCTCAAGAAGCTCCTGTCGGTGATCGGCGCGCTGCGCGGCGACGTTGCGGAGATCGGCCGCCGGTCGCATGCCCTTGCCGCCCGCGCGGCGATCGTTTGCGAAGCGCTTCGCCCGGCCGAGACGACGGACGCCTGGGTCGCGGCCGGCGTCCGCATCGACGCTGCGCTCGAGGCTGGCGCGCTTGCCGACGTCGCCCTCATCGAGGCGGCCAATGAGCGCGAGGAAGCGTTGGCGGTCGCCATCGCCCTGCGGGCCGCGCTTGAGGAGCAACCAGCAGCGCACGTCGCGTTGGTGACCGGCGATCGCGAGCTGGCGCGACGCGTTGCGGCCGAACTGCTGCGCTTCGGCATTCGCGCCGATGATTCCGGCGGCACGCCGCTGTCGCGCACTCCGCCCGGCAGTTTCCTGGCGGGGTTGCTGGCGGCGGCCTTTTCCACCGGCGATCCTTTGCCGATCCTGGCCCTGATGAAGCATCCCCTGTTCCGGCTCGGGCGCGGACGCGCCGAGACCCGGCATCTGGTCGAGCTGGTGGAACTGGTCGTCCTGCGCGGCGGCAGCGGCCGGCCCGACGCGTCGACGCTCGCGGCCGATTTCGAGCGCCGCTGGGCCGAGATCGCGGCCGCGCCGCGAAAGCCGTTCTGGCTTCCTCGCCTCGCCGCCGCCGACATTGCCGCCGCGCGCTCGTTGTTGCGCGACCTCGACGCGGCACTGGCGCCGCTTGTCGTGCGCAGGCACGAGGGTGAAGCGGATATTGCCGCGCTTGCGCGCGATACCGTTGCCGTCGTCGAGACACTCGCCCGCGATGCTGCCGGCAGCATCGAAGCGCTCTACGGCGGCGACGCCGGGGAGAAGCTGGCCGACTTCCTGCGCGGCCTGATCGCTTCCGAAGCAAGCCTCGCCTTCGCCGCCATGGAATGGCCCGACGTCTTGGCCGCGCTGATGTCCGGCGAAACCGTCAAGCCTTCGGTCGCGTCCGACAGCCGCGTCTCGATCTGGGGCGCGCTCGAGGCCCGCCTGCAGAGCGTCGACATGCTGGTGATCGGCGGCCTCAACGAAGGCACTTGGCCGGCGAGTGCACAAGCCGACCGCTTCATGTCGCGCATCATGAAGACCGGCATGGAGCTCGAGCCGCCCGAACGCCGCATCGGCCTTGCCGCGCACGATTTCATGATGGCCTGCGGCAGCCCGCAGCTCATCCTGTCGCGCGCCCAGCGCCAGGGCGACGCACCCTCGGTCGCCTCGCGCTGGCTGCAGCGAATCCTCGCGGTCGTCGGCGAACCGGCCGCAGCCGGCCTGCATGACCGGGGCAAACGTTTCCTCGAATGGGCGCGTGACATCGACACCGGGCCCGACATCGATTTCGTGCCGCGGCCGGAACCGAAACCGCCGCTGGCCAGCCGACCGAAGAGGTTCTCGGTCACCGAGGTCGAGACGCTGCGCCGCGATCCCTACGCCGTGTATGCAAAGCGCATCCTGCGGCTGGCGCCGCTCGATCCGCTGGTCAGCGATCCGGGAGCCGCCGAGCGCGGCACGCTTTTCCACGAGATTCTGCATCGGTTCACCGAATCGGGCGTCGACGCCCGTGACCGGCGGGCGCTCGAAGCGCTGCTTGCCATCGGGCGGGCCTGCTTCGGTCAGGCGACGCTGCCGCCCGACGTCGAGGCGGTGTGGTGGCCGCGCTTTGCCGCCATGGCGCCGCACATCATCGCGTTCGAGCGCGCCCGAGTCGACCATCTGCGCTCGCGCCACGCCGAAGTCGCCGCCAGTCCGTTGCCGATCGGCGCCACCGACGCGGTTATCACCGGGCGCGCCGACCGTATCGACGTCCTTCATGATGGCCGCGCCGATGTCCTCGACTACAAGACCGGCAGTTCGCCGTCCCGCCGCCAGGCCCACACGCTGGTGGCTCCGCAGCTTGCCCTTGAAGGCGCGGTTCTCAAGCGCGGCGGCTTTGCCACGCTCGGTGCCGCCGATCCCACCGACCTCGTCTATGTGCGGCTGCGTCCGAACGGCGAAGTGCTGGTCGATTCGATCCTGGAGTTCAAGCGAAAGCGGCGCCCGGCGGGCGAACTCTCCGACGATGCCTGGCGCCGGCTCGAGCAACTGGTGGCACATTATTCCGATCCCGAAGCCGGCTATCTGTCGCGCGCGCTGCCCTTCCGCGAGGGCGACACTGACGGTGACTACGATCATCTCGCCCGCGTGCTCGAATGGTCGGCCGGTGCCGAGGACGACGCGGAGGGCGAGCCGTGAGCCGGAAGCACCCCATCCCGCCCGACACCACCGAGCGCCAGCTGCGTGCCTCCGACCCGCGGCTGTCCGCGTGGGTCTCGGCCAATGCCGGTTCCGGCAAGACCCATGTGCTCTCGCGGCGCGTGATGCGGTTGCTCCTCGACCAGGTCGACCCCTCACGCATCCTGTGCCTGACCTACACCAAGGCCGCTGCCGCCAATATGTCGACGCGCGTCTTCCGCGACCTCGCCCGCTGGGCGACACTCGACGATGCGACGCTGGCCGAAGAGGTCGAGGCACTGGAAGAGCGCCGCCCCGGCCCGCAAAGGCTGCGGCTGGCGCGGCGGCTCTTCGCCCGCGCGCTGGAGACACCGGGCGGCCTCAAGATTCAGACGATCCATGCTTTCTGCGAGGCGGTGCTGCACCGCTTTCCGCTCGAAGCCAATATCGCCGGTCATTTCGAACTTCTCGACGGCCGCATGGAACAGGCGCTGGTCGCCGAAGCCCGCCGTGACCTGCTTGCCGGCATCGACGATCCGGCGCGGCTGGAACTGGCGGAGGCCTTTGCCGCCGTGCTGAAGGCTGGAGGGGAACACGGGCTGGAGGAACTGCTGGGCGAAATCGTGCAGAAGCGCGATGCCTTGCGCGCCTTCATCACCGAGATTGCCGGCACGGCTCCGCCTTTCGGCGATGTCGCCGAAGAGTTCGGCTTCTCTGGTCACGAGGACGAAGAGAGCATCATCGCCTCAGCCTGGCCTGATCCCTGGTTCGATGCCGCCCTTGCCGCCCGGCTCGAGACGGCCGCGAGGGCGGCCGGCAAGAAGACTGCGACCCGGTTCGGCGAGCTTCTGGCCGCTGCCTGCGACGCCTCGCCCTCTGCGGGTTTTGCCGCGGCGCGCGATCTTTTTCTGGAAAACAAGAAGAGCGGCGTCTGGGTCCCGCGCAAGACCAGGCAGATCATGGCGGCAGGCGTCGCCGAGCATTTCCCTGAGTTCGAGGCCGAGTTCGCCCGCGCGGCCCAGACCTTCACCGCCACCGTCGACCGCCTCGCCGCCTGGCACATGGCCAGCCAGACCCGGGCTGCGCTTGTCATCGCCGACTGGCTGATCGCCCGCTACGAGCGCCTGAAATCGGCGCGCGGCTATCTCGATTTCAACGACCTTATCAACCGCACCGCATCGCTTCTGTCGCGGACCGACGTCGGGCCGTGGATCCAGTACAAGCTCGATCAGGGCATCGACCACATCCTGGTCGACGAGGCCCAGGACACCAGCCCGCAGCAATGGCGTGTCGTCGCGCGGCTGGCCGAGGAGTTCTTCGCCGGGCGCGGCGCCCGCGACGACGATATCCGCACCATCTTCGCGGTCGGCGACGAAAAGCAGTCGATCTATTCTTTCCAGGGGGCAGAACCCGAGGCGTTCGAGAACTACCGCCGCCACTTCGCGGCCCGGGTCGAGGCGGCGGGCCACAGGTTCGAGCGTGTGCGCTTGCCGCACTCCTTCCGCTCGACCGAAGACGTGCTTCAAGCGGTCGACAGCGTTTTCCGCCGCCCCGAGGCGCGCGCCGGGTTGACGCGCGACAGCGATCCGATCGACCACCGCGCGATCCGCGTTGGCGATCCCGGCCATGTCGAGCTATGGGAGCAGATTGCACCACAGCAGGTCGATGAACCTGACGACTGGACCGAGGCGATCGACCACGCCACGGCGCCGGCCGCCCGGTTGGCCGACATCGTTGCCGCCACCATCGACCGCTGGCTCAAGACGGGTGAACGCCTCGAAGGCCCGGACCGACGCATCGCGCCCGGTGACGTGCTGGTGCTGGTCAGGAAGCGTGACCGTTTCATCCATGCCCTGTCGCGCAGCCTCAAGAACCGCCACATCGCGGTCGCGGGGGCCGACCGGCTCAACCTGCGCACCCACATCGCCGTGCAGGACATGATCGCGCTCGGGCGTTTCGTGCTGCAGCCGCATGACGACCTGTCTCTGGCGGCACTCCTGAAAAGCCCGGTCTTCGGCGTCGGCGAAAAAGACCTGTTCGACGTTGCGGCCGACCGCGGTGACCTGTCCCTTCATGCGGCGCTGCGCCGCAAGGCGCAGCATGAGCCGCATTGGGCCGCCGTCGAGGAGCGCCTTGCGCGCTGGCGCAACGAGGCAGACACGAGGACGGTCTTCGATTTCTACGCCGCCATTCTCGGGCGCGACGGCGTGCGCCAGCAGATGGTGCGCCGCCTCGGCCGCGAGGCGGGCGACATCCTCGACGAGTTCCTGAGCTTCTGCCTTGCGTCCGAAAAGGCCGGCATCGAAGGCCTGGAGGCGTTCCTGGCGACGCTTGAGAATGCCGGCCCCGATATCCGCCGCGAGATGGACCAGTCGCGCGACGAGGTCCGCATCATGACCGTTCACGCCTCCAAGGGGCTGGAGGCGCCGGTGGTCATCCTGGTCGACAATGGCAGCGCGCCGTTCTCTGAAAGCCACCTGCCGCGGCTGATGCCGATGCGGTCGCAAAAAGGCTTGTGGCAGGGCGAGGGTTTTGTCTGGCGCGCCGGCAGGGACAGCGCCAATTCGCGTTCGCTGGCCATATCGCAGGCCATCGCCGCCAAGGCGCGCGAGGAATACCGGCGGCTCCTCTATGTCGGCATGACAAGGGCCGAGGACCGGTTGATCGTCTGCGGCTATCGGGGCGTCAACGAGCCCGATCCGGGCATCTGGCATACGCTGGTGCGCACGGCGCTGGATGACGAGGTGACGACCGAGGAACGCCATCCCGTCGCCGATCTTGGGGTGAGGCATTTCCGTGTGACGGCGCCGCGGCCCCGCGCCGGGGCGGAAGAGGAACCCGCGCCGCAACCTCGTGCGCAGGCCGTTCCCGCTTTCCTGCATGCGCCGCTGCCGCACGCCGCGCGTTTGCCGCGCCCGCTGGCGCCATCGGGCGCCTCCGCGATCATCGAGCCCGATCGTGGCCCGGTCGCGGCCAACGTCTCGCCGGTTCTCGACCCGGCCGCACCCTCCTTTGCCGCCGCGCGCGGCACCGCCATGCATCGCCTTCTGCAAAGCCTGCCGCAGCTGCCGGTAACAGCCCGCGAAGAGGCTGCGGCCGCCTATCTGGAGCGCGTTGGAAGCGGCTGGCCGGC
The DNA here is from genome assembly GCF_007922615.2 of Nitratireductor mangrovi. NCBI lineage: Bacteria > Pseudomonadati > Pseudomonadota > Alphaproteobacteria > Hyphomicrobiales > Phyllobacteriaceae > Nitratireductor > Nitratireductor mangrovi. The sequence goes on from NZ_CP042301.2 coordinate 4,103,153, forward strand.
GGGCGAATGCGAGGCCGCGCTGCGGGCGGTGATGTCGATCCTTGCCGAGCCGCGCTTCGCCGACGTCTTCGCGCCCGGCTCCCGCGCCGAGGTCGCCCTGATGGGCACGCTCGAGGTCGGCGGCGTGCCCCGCGCCATTTCGGGCAAGATCGACCGGATAGCGGTCGCCGGGGATGAGGTCCTGATCGTCGACTACAAGACCGGTCGTCCGCCGCCGTCTGACGTGTCGCAGGTGCCGTTCGGGCATGTCGCGCAGATGGCGCTTTATCGCGAATTGCTGCGCCCGCTTTATCCGGGCCGCCGCGTGACGGCGGCGCTGCTGTTCACCGAGGCGCCGATGCTCCTGCATGTGCCGGCGGAGGCTATGGACGGGGCCCTTGTTCGACTCACGCCGGCGTGACACAACATATGCTTGACGGGCTGAACGCCCATCCCCACATGCTGCGCGACGCGACTTTTTAGGAGAACGCCATGTCCCCCGTAACGACGGACAAGAACAGCTTCCAGACCGACGTGCTCGAATCCGCCGAGCCGGTCGTGGTCGATTTCTGGGCGGAGTGGTGCGGGCCGTGCAAGATGATCGCCCCGTCGCTGGAGGAGATTTCGCAGGAAATGGCCGGCAAGGTGAAGGTCGCCAAGGTCAATATCGACGAGAATCCCGAACTGGCGGCCCAGTTCGGTGTCCGCTCGATCCCGACGCTGATGGTGTTCAAGGGTGGCGAGGTGGCCGACATCAAGGTCGGCGCGGCGCCCAAGACCGCGCTGTCGGCCTGGATCGGCAACGCCATCGCCTGACGGTCTTTCGCTTGAGGATGTTTTCGAAAGCCCGGCTCCGGCCGGGCTTTTTCGTTGCAGGGCCGGTGTTCAGGCGGGCGGCGTGCCGTTTTCGGCCAGCACCTCGCCGATCAGATAGAGCGAGCCGCAGATCAGGATGCGCGGCGTGGGCTCCTTGTGGTCCCAGGTGTCGCGCAACAGCATCAGCGCATTGGCGACCGAATGCACCGGCTCCGCAGAAAGCCCTGCCTCGCCGGCGCGCAGGGCGAGTTCGGCGTTGGGCACGCCGGCGTCGCTGCTGTTGACCGGCACCGTGAAGACGTGCCGGGCCATCCCGGCGAAGGCCCGGAAGTAGTTGGTCTGGTCCTTGGTGTTGATCATGCCGCAGATCAGGAAAAGCGGCCTTGGATGCCGTTCCTCCCGCTCGGCCAGCGTTTCGGCGATCGCCGCGCCCGCGCCGGGATTATGGCCGCCGTCGATCCACAACTCCGCGCCTTCCGGCGCGAACTGGGTGAGCCGCCCCTGCTCCAGCCGCTGCAGCCGGCCCGGCCATTCGACCTGCTCCATCGCGCGTTCGGCGGCGTTTAGCGACACTGCGAAACCGGCCGCCTTGACTGCCGCGATCGCTGCTGCCGCATTGGCGAACTGGTGCCGCCCGGCAAGCCGAGGCGGCGGCAGATCCATCAGCCCGTCCTCGTCCTGATAGGAAAGCCGCCCGTGTTCGGGCGTGGCGAGGAAGTCCTGCCCGTAGATGATCGCCGGTGCCTCCAGGCGGTCGGCCGTTTCGATCAGCACGTCGCGGGCGACTTCCGATTCCTGCGCTCCGATCACCACTGGCGCGCCGCGCTTGATGATGCCGGCCTTCTCGACCGCGATCAGTTCGACCTTGTCGCCGAGATAGGCTTCATGATCGAGCGAGATCGGCATGATCACCGCCGTAGCCGGTCGCGCGATGACGTTGGTTGCGTCGAAGCGGCCGCCCAGCCCGACCTCGATGATTGCCGCGTCGGCCGGATGTTCGGAAAAGAGCAGGAAGGTGACCGCCGTCAGGATTTCGAAGACCGTGATCGTCTCGCCGCGATTGGCCTCGGCCGCCCGCACCACCGCGTCGGCCAGCACATCGTCCTCCACCAGTCGCCCGCCGCCCTGGGCGCCGAGCCGGTAGCGCTCGCGCCAGCTCACGAGATGCGGCGAGGTGTGGACATGAACCTTGTGGCCTTCGGCCTCCAGCAGCGAACGCGAGAACGCCGCCGCCGAACCCTTGCCGTTGGTGCCGGCGATGTGGATGACGGGCGGCAGCCTCTCCTGAGGATTGCCGAGACGGTCCAGCAGCCGCGTGATGCGGTCGAGGGAAAGGTCGAAGCCTTTCGGGTGGAGTGTCATCAGCCGCGCGATCTCGCGGTCGGCTTTCGTCGTCATCGACTGCATGTCCTGTCGGTATCCGCTCTGGTGGCCGCTGCGGCCGCCTTCGGGCACGCCCGGCCTGGATCGATCCTAGGCCTGCGGCTGCTCGGCAGGCGCCTCGGGAAGCGGCGTCGGCGCTTCTTCCGGCGTCGTTTCGGGCTGCGCCTGCGTTGCCGGCGCATGGACGAGGATCTTGACCAGTCGCGCAATCGTCGCACGCAGCTCGGGTCGCGGCACCACCATGTCGACCATGCCGTGTTCCATGAGATATTCGGCGCGCTGGAAGCCTTCCGGCAGCTTCTCGCGGATCGTCTGTTCGATCACCCGCGGTCCGGCGAATCCGATCAGCGCACCGGGTTCGGCGATATGCACGTCGCCGAGCATGGCATAGGACGCGGTGACGCCGCCGGTGGTCGGGTTGGTCAGCACCACCACGTAGGGAAGTCCGGCTTCCTTGAGCCGGTCGACGGCGACGGTGGTGCGCGGCAATTGCATCAGCGACAGGATGCCCTCCTGCATGCGCGCGCCCCCCGACGCGGCGAAGAGCACCAGCGGCCGTTTCTCCGCCAATGCCGTCTCGAAGGCGTGGATGATCGCCTCGCCGGCCGCCATGCCGAGCGAGCCGCCCATGAAGGCGAAATCCTGCACGACCGCCATCACCGGCAGGCTTTCCAGCGTGCCTCTGGCGCCGAGCACGGTATCGTCAAGCCCGGTCTTGGCGCGGTTTTCGCGCAGCCGGTCCGTGTAGCGTTTCTCGTCGCGGAATTTCAGCGGATCGACGGCGACCTTGGGGTTGTCGAGCAGCTCGAACTCGCCGCCGTCGAAAAAGAACCGCAACCGGTCACGGGCCGGGATCTTCATGTGGTGTCCCGACGACGGGATCACCCACTGGTTGTCCTCGAGATCCTTGTGGAACACCATCTCGCCCGTCTCCGGGCACTTGATCCACAGGTTCTCCGGCATCTCGCGCCGGCCCAGCATCGAGTTGATCTTCGGTCTGACGTAGTTGGTGATCCAGTTCATGGAACGCTCCGTTTCCGGAAAGAGATGGGGCCGCTACTCGGCGGCGGCAAGGCGGGCCGCACGCACGCCCTTGGCAAGGCCCGAGACCAGCGTGGTCACCGCCTCGGCCGGATCGGCGGTCTTGGCGCCATCGGGGCCGATGACATTGGCGACCGCGTTGACGATCGCGGTGCCGACGACGACCCCGTCCGCGGCCTGTCCGATCACCCGCGCCTGCTCGGCGGTCTTGACCCCGAAGCCGACGCACACCGGCAGTTCGGTATGGTGCTTGATGCGTGCCACCGCGGTGCCGATGCGGCTGGTGTCGGGCAGTGCCGAGCCGGTGATGCCGGTCATCGACACGTAGTAGACGAAGCCGGAGGTGTTTTCGAGCACCTTGGGCAGCCGCTTGTCGTCGGTGGTCGGCGTCGCCAGTCGGATGAAGTTGATGCCGGCCTTGAGGGCCGGGATGCAGAGTTCGGCGTCCATTTCCGGCGGAAGATCGACGATGATGAGGCCGTCGATGCCGGCCGCCTTGGCGTCGGTCAGGAAACGCTCGACGCCATAGATGTAGATCGGGTTGTAATAGCCCATCATCACGATCGGCGTCTCGTCGTCATCTTCGCGAAAGCTCGTCGCCATTTGAAGCGTCTTCTTCAGCGTCTGCCCGCCCTTGAGCGCGCGCAGGCCCGCCGCCTGGATCGCCGGCCCGTCGGCCATCGGGTCGGAGAACGGCATGCCGAGCTCGATGATGTCGCTGCCCGCGCCCGGCAGCGCCTTCATGATCGACAGCGAGGTCTCGTAGTCGGGATCGCCGCCCATGAAATAGGTGACGAGCGCCGGGCGTCCCTCGGCCTTCAGCTTCGCCAGGCGGCGGTCGATGCGGGTCTCGGTCATGCGTTTCCTTCTGCCGTGGTCTCGGCCGCGATCCATTGTTCGAAAGCCGGGTTTGCGCCGACATTCATGTGGCGGATGATGGCCGGCGTGTCATAGGGATGATGTTCGGCGATGAACGCCTCCAGCGCCTCGGCGCGCTCCGCGCCGGTCTTGAAGATCGCCAGCGTCTCGGCCTCGTCGGCGATCTGGCCGTCCCACCAGAACAGCGAACGCACGCCCTCGACGATGTTGGCGCAGGCCGCAAGTCGCGCCTCGAGGACGGCGCGCGCCAGCCTGGCCGCCTCTTCGGCGCTGGCGAACGTCACGTGGACCTCGATCATCGCCGTACCTCACTCGGCATGTTCGCGCACCTCGATGGTGACCGCGAAGGCGTAGAAGCCGTCGCGCTCGATACGGCTGCGCGCCATGCCGGCGTCAAACGCGATGCGCGGCTCGTTGTCGTCCTCGATCCGCGTCATGAAGGCGAGGTTGCGGCTTTCGCGGATGCCTTGCGGGTTCTCGCGCGCATCATCGGTGCGGATCGCCACGTAATGATGCGGATTGTGTCTGGATCGGTAGATTTCGAACATGCGTCCACCTCCCGGATGGCTTGCCTCGAAACGTGCCTAGAGCTCCATGCCCAGCATTTTGCCGACGGTGAAGATGTCCTTGTCGCCGCGGCCGCACAGGTTCATGACGATGATCTGATCCTTGCCCATCCTCGGCGCCCGCTTGACCACCTCGGCCAGCGCATGGCTGGGCTCGAGCGCCGGGATGATGCCCTCGACCCGGGTCAAGAGCTGGAACGCCTCCAGCGCCTCGTCATCCATGATCGGCACATAGTCGACCCGGCCCGCTTCCTTCAGCCACGAGTGCTCCGGCCCGATGCCGGGATAGTCGAGACCTGCCGAGATCGAATGCCCGTCCTTGATCTGGCCGTCGCCGTCCTGGAGCAGATAGGTGCGGTTGCCGTGCAGCACGCCGGGCCGGCCGGCCGTCAGCGAGGCGCAATGCTCGTCGCCGGAAAGCCCCTTGCCGCCGGCCTCCACGCCGACGATCGCGACCTCGCGGTCGTCAAGGAAGGGATGGAACAGCCCGATCGCGTTGGAGCCGCCGCCGACGGCGGCCACCAGCAGGTCCGGCAGCCGGCCCTCGGCCTCCATCAGCTGCTCCCGGGTCTCGCGCCCGATCACCGACTGGAACTCGCGCACCAGCTCCGGATAGGGATGCGGGCCCGCCGCCGTGCCGATCAGGTAATAGGTGTCCTCGACATTGGTCACCCAGTCCCTCAGCGCCTCGTTCATGGCGTCCTTGAGCGTGCCGTGGCCCGACGACACCGGCCGCACCTCCGCGCCGAGCAGCTTCATGCGGAAGACGTTCGGCGCCTGCCGCTCGACGTCGGTCGCCCCCATATAGACCACGCAGGGCAGGCCGAAGCGCGCCGCCACCGTCGCCGTCGCCACGCCGTGCTGGCCGGCACCCGTCTCGGCGATGATGCGGGTCTTGCCCATGCGCCTGGCGAGCAGGATCTGGCCGAGGCAGTTGTTGATCTTGTGCGAGCCGGTGTGGTTCAGCTCGTCGCGCTTGAAATAGATCTTGGCCCCGCCGAGCTTCCCGGTCAGCCGCTCGGCGAAATAGAGCGGCGACGGCCGTCCGGTATAATGCCGGCCCAGATGTTCGAGTTCGGCCTGGAACGCATCATCCTTGCGCGCGGCGTCCCAGTGCGCCTGCAGATCCAGGATCAGCGGCATCAGGGTCTCGGCGACGAACCGACCCCCGAAAATCCCGAACATCCCGCTCTCGTCAGGTCCAAAACGGAACGAGTTCGTAGCCGTCGCGGCTTCCATGGCCTATTCCTCAAAACCGGGCCGGACGATCTCCGCCCGTACCGCTGTAACATCGTCGGGCGCCGCCGCCATCAGGTCACGCGATGCGCTCCGTCCTCGCCGCCGCCACGGCCGCGAAAAATTCCGCGATAAGACCGGCATCCTTGACGCCCGGTGCACTCTCCACGCCCGACGACAGGTCGATGCCGGGCGGGTCGAGCAGCCGCACCGCGTCGCCGACATTGGCGGCACCGAGGCCACCCGAAAGCATGTAATCGACGCCGCGGTCAAGTTCGGCCAGCACGCGCCAGTCGAAGGCGAGGCCGTTGCCGCCGGGCAGCTCGGAGCCCTTCGGTGGCTTGGCGTCGAACAGGAACCGGTCGGCAACGCCGAGATAGGGTCCGATCCGCTCGAGGTCGGCCGGTTCGGAAACGGCCAGCGCCTTCATCACGGGCAGCCCGTATCGCTGCTTCACCGCGGCAACGCGCTCCGGCGTCTCGCGCCCGTGAAGCTGCAGCATGTCAGGCGACATCGCCGACACGATCTCGTCGAGGAAGGCATCGTCGGCATCGACGATGACGGCGACGCCCTCCGCCCGTCCACGCGCGGCATGCCGCAGCCCGCCCGCCGCCTCGGGCGTGACATAGCGCGGACTCCTGGCAAAGAAATTGAAGCCGAGATGGCTCGCCCCGCCGTCCAGCGCGGCGGCGACCGTCTCCGCCGTCTTCAGCCCGCAAATCTTGATGTCCATCCCGTGGCAATAGCGGTCGCATGCGGCATTGTCGAGGCCGCCGGGCCCTGGGCCCGACCTCGGCTCCAGCACATGCTGGCGATAGTGAAACGACGGGTTGGAACCAACCGCGTCCTGCCGCGTTGAACGTTCTGCTGTATGGCGGGCTTTTCATGAAACCTTTCCTCGACCCGCGGCCGGCCGGGCGCTGGTCCTGGGCCAAACCCGATCTCGACACCATCCTGGCGCGCGCCGCGGTCGCGTCGATCGTCCTGCTCGGCGTGCTCGGTTTCGTCGTCGCGCTCATCCAGGGTCAGTTCATTCTGGCACCGGTGACCCTCGCCGTGGTCGTCGGGCTCATGCTCGGGCCGGTTGCGACGCGTCTGGAGCGCCGCGGTTTGCGCGCCTGGCTTTCCGCCGCCATCGTCGTGCTTTTGTTCATCGTGCTGGTCTGCGCCGTTCTCCTCGCACTGATCGGTCCTCTCACCTACTGGGCCGGCGAACTGCCGCGAATCTGGGAAAGACTGCAGTTCCAGCTCGCCCAGTTGCGCGAGCCCATCAACACCTTGAAGGAACTGCAGAGCGAACTGCGGTCGGTGACCGGCGGCTCGCAGGTCACCGTTCAGGTCGATGAGGGCGCCGGCGTCGAGGATGTCGCCGTGATGGCGCCGGCGCTGGTCGCGCAGCTGCTTCTGTTCATGGCCAGCCTGTTCTTCTTCATCGCCACCCGGCACGACATCCGCCTCGGCATCCTGCGTTTCTGTCTCGACCGCAGGCTGCGCTGGCGCGTGGCGCATATCTTCCGTGACGTGGAGGCGCTGGTGTCGCGCTATCTGCTCTCGATCGCCGTCATCAATGCCGGGCTCGGCGTTGCGGTCACCCTGGCGCTGTGGGCCGTCGGCGTGCCGTCGCCGGCGCTTTGGGGCGCCTTTGCAGCGCTGCTCAACTTCGTCATCTACATCGGCCCGACAGTCATGGTGGCGCTGCTCTTCGGCGTCGGGCTGTCCACCTTCGACACGCTCGGCGGCAGTTTCGTGCCGCCATTGGCCTATCTGTCGGTCAATCTGGTCGAGGCGCAGTTCGTCACCCCGATGGTGCTCGGCCGCACGCTGACGCTGAACCCTTTCCTGGTGCTCTTGGCGCTCGCCTTCTGGATCTGGGTCTGGGGCCCGATCGGCGGCTTCGTCGCCATCCCGGCGCTGCTGATCGTGTACGCCATCGTCAGCAACATCTTTCCCGCGGTGCGACAGGCGCGCGGCGACTGATACGCCTCGTCAGGCGAACCGGATCGCCTGCAGCGCGCCGCCATTGCGCTTCAGCCACGCCCTGGCCTCGTCGGTACGCGGGCACAGTTCCCGGCACAGCTTCCAGAATCTCGGCCCGTGGTTCATTTCCTTCAGATGCGCCACCTCGTGGGCGACGAGGTAGTCGATCACCGTCGGGGGCGCCATCATGATGCGCCAGGAAAAGGACAGCACGCCGTCCGCCGTGCATGAGCCCCAGCGGCTGGTCGTGTCCTTGTAGCGGATGGCGCGCGCCGGCCGGCCGACCTGCCCGGCATGCCGGGCCACCAGCGCCTCGATGTCGCGCTTGGCTTCGCGTTTCAGGAAGTCGGCGAGCCGCCGCCCCAGATAGGCCCGCTCGCCATGCACGATCAGCGCCGGCAGGCCGCCCTCGCTGCCGCATGTCACCGTGCCGCGCCTGCCCGGCTCGTGCACGATGACATGCGGCACGCCGCGCAGCGGAATTTTCACGCCGGGGCGCACCTGGGGCCGGTCGGGAAACTTTTCCAGCCGCGCTTCCAGCCAGCCGCGATGGTTTTCCAGGAAGCGGTCGATCTCGCGCGGCGAAAGCCCCGGCGGCACCGTGACCCTCAACCCCTGGCCGCCGGCGTCGATCCTCAGCGTCAGGCGCCGGGCGCGTTCGTTCTCCACGATCTTCAGCGGCAGGGCGCGCCCGCCCACCTCGTGCACGCGCTCCGGCGCGGCCGCGCGAGGGAGAGCAGAAGACGATTTGCGAAACCCGGGAATCATGGCGCGACGTTAAGCGATTCGGGTGCGGACGGGGAGACGACCATCATGCCGCTGCTCCATGACAGGCGTTTTGCCGCGTCTCCCGTATGCGATGCGGACCCCGACCTTGCCGGCCTCGCCGGGCGGAGGCGTGAACCTTTTCCCTGCGCGCCGCGACCAACGGTGAGCGGCGGGAAAGGCCCGCCGCCAATCAGGGAAGGGAAAGCCATGTTCAGGAAAATCCTCACCGTCGCGCTGATTGCGGCCTCCAGCACGGTCGCGCTGTCGCTCGCCAGCGAAGCCTATGCCCGCGATGGCGGCGGCCCGCCGCCGCATGTCTATCGCAAGCTCCTGAAGCAGCAGCAGGCCCGCCAGCAGCAGCCGGTCTCCTCGATCGAACGTGAGACGTCGGCGAACGACAAGGGTTCGAAACAGGCGCCTGCCAAGACGTCATGCCGCGCCGCAGGCGGTTGTCAGGCCCGCGGCCGTTGAGGGTCAGGCCCGTTTCACACCAAAAGAAACGGCGCCGCACGATGTGTGCGGCGCCGTCGTTTTTCGAACTGCTGCCGGAGGTCAGTCGTCGAGCAGACCGGTCTCGTCGTTGCTCGGCTTCTCGTTGCGCCTGCGGTCGCGGTCGGCCATGAAGCGGTCGAACTCTTCCTGATCCTTGGCGCGGCGCAGTTCGCGCATGTAAGCGTCGAATTCCTCGCGCATCTCGTCTAGCTTGCGGCGCTCTTCCTCGATACGCTCCAGCTCCTTGGTGCGCCATTCGTCAAAGGCCACGTTGCCGGTGCGCGCGTGGCGTCCGTGATGGCGGCCCTTGGCCTTGCGGCAGGAGGCGAAGAAGCCATCCGTCGCCTCGTTGACGTCGCGCTTGAAACCGTCAAGCCGGTCGCCCCACAGGATGTAGGCGAGCATCGCCAGGCCCAGCGGCCAGAAGACGATGAAGCCCAGCACCATCAGCGCGATCGTGGCCGGGGTCCATGCCGGACGGATCAGTGCACTAGTGGTCATCTGTCTCGGTTCCTTCCATTCGAGGCAGCCCATCCGGCTGCGTGTTTTCGAAATGGGAACAACCATGGAAGGATTCAAGACGGATCGCCGGCCCGCCTTTGTAAAGTATTGTAAAGGGGACGGTTTTTCGGGACGGAAGCCGCGCGGTCCGGACCCTCTGGGCGCGCCGTCAGTCCGCTGAGGCGCGCGCCGCCATGTCGGCCACGGCGCGGATCAGCAGTTCCAGATCCTGCGGCCGCGACAGGCGGTGGTCGCCGTCGCGGATCAGGGTCAGCGTCACATCCTCGGCCGGCAGATGATCGACCAGTTTCAGCGCGTGCGAAAACGGCACGTCGGGATCCTGCATCCCCTGCAGGATGGTGACCGGGCAGTGGGTCTCGACGATGCCTTTCATCACCTGGTTGCGGCGCCCGTCCTCGATCAGTGCGCGCGTATAGATGTTCGGCTCCGGCCCGTATTCCGACGGCTCCTCGAAATAACCGTCGCGTTCCAGCGCCGCCCTCTGCGCGTCGGAGAATTGCGGCTCCATCAGCTCGATGGTGAAATCCGGCGCCGGCGCGATCAGCACCAGCCCGGCGACGCGGTCGCCCTTGCCGGCTGCGTTCAGTTCCTCGACCATGCGCAGCGCGATCCACGCCCCCATGGAGGAGCCGACCAGCACCTGCGGCCCTTCGGCATAGGCGTCGAACACGGCCAGGCTCTCGGCGAGCCAGCGCGAGATGGTGCCGTCCCGGAAGGCGCCGCCCGATTCCCCGTGTCCGGAATAGTCGTGGCGCAGATAGGCGTGGCCGTTGGCGGCGGCCCATCGGTCGAGCTCCTCTGCCTTGGTCCCTAGCATGTCCGAGCGGTAGCCGCCGAGCCAGGCGACGCCGGGCGCCTTGCCTGCCCGCCGCCGCACGGCGATCGGCGTGTTGTCGACGGTGATGGTTTCGTACGGTAATGCGGCCATGCCTGTCCTCCTGCCGGCCTTGTGGCACAGCCGTGAGGCGACGCAAAGCCTGCCGCCCGCAATCCGCTCAAGCGTGGTCTTTTTCGCACTGTCGTGCTATTGACATGCGCCCGGGCGCACCGACATAGACCGCGCGATGCGGGCCGGGGCCCGAAATTGTCCCGCCTAATATCGTCCCGAACGTCATCAGATCGAGGAGTACACGACCATTCGCAGACCTTACAAAGCCGCGGCGCCCGTCAAGGAAGGCCCGCGCGCCAATCGCGACATCAGGGCCACCGAGGTCCAGCTCATTGACGCCGACGGCCAGAACCGCGGTGTCATCCCCCTACAGCAGGCGCTCGACGCCGCCGAGGACGTTGGTCTCGACCTGGTCGAGATTTCACCCAACGCGCAGCCGCCTGTGTGCAAGATCATCGATCTGGGCAAGCTGAAATACCAGACCCAGAAGAAGGCCGCCGAGGCCAGGCGCAATCAGAAGGTCATCGAGATCAAGGAGATCAAGATGCGCCCCAACATCGATGACCACGATTACGAAACCAAGATGAAGGCCGTGCGCCGGTTTTTCGACGAAGGCGACAAGGTCAAGCTGACGTTGCGCTTCCGCGGCCGCGAGATGGCGCATCTGGAACTCGGCATGCAGCTTCTGAACCGCGTGCGCTCCGAGGTCGAGGAGATCGCCAAGGTCGAGGCCGAACCCAAGCTCGAAGGCCGCCAGATGATGATGGTGCTGGCGCCGAAATAGCGGCTGGGTCGGGAACGCCCGGCCGGCAATTTCCATCCGCGGCGGCCGATTCGATGCCTTGCGCTTTTGCGGGCGCATCGCTATAAGGCCGCGTTCCGAACCGCCCGGCAGGGCATGCCGTGGCGGTTCTCAATGCTTAAACAGCTCAAAAGGCGCTTTCCGAGCGAAGCGAGGCAAGCGCGACCGCGCGTCGGCCGTGATCGGCCGCCCCGGCGGAGGCGGTGAGCGAAAGCGAACACGCCGTGAGCCACAACGGAGACAGCAAAATGCCCAAGATGAAGACCAAGTCCTCGGTCAAGAAGCGATTCAAGATCACGGCGTCCGGCAAGGTCAAGGTTCAGGCCGCCGGCAAGCGCCACGGCATGATCAAGCGTTCCAACAAGTTCATCCGCAATGCGCGCGGCACGACCGTCCTCTCCGATCCCGATGCAAGGATCGTGAAGAAGTTCATGCCCTATGGCGGCGGCATCTGAGCCCCGTCCCGACAGCGTAGATTAAGGAGAACCGACAATGGCACGCGTGAAAAGGGGCGTCACCGCCCACGCCAAGCACAAGAAGGTCCTGAAAGCCGCCAAGGGTTTTTACGGCCGCCGCAAGAACACCATCCGCATCGCCAAGCAGGCGGTCGAGAAGTCGCTGCAATACGCCCATCGCGACCGCCGCAACCGCAAGCGCAATTTCCGCGCCCTGTGGATCCAGCGCATCAACGCCGCGGTGCGTGAGCACGGCCTGACCTATGGCCGGTTCATCGACGGCCTCAACAAGGCCGGCATCGAGGTCGACCGCAAGGTGCTGTCCGACATGGCGATCCACGAGCCGCAGGCCTTCGCCGCGCTGGTCGCCAAGTCGAAGGGCGCGCTCGAATACCTGAAAGACACCACGCCGAACGCTTTTGAGAGCGCTGTAGCCTAACCAGCGCCTTCCCAAGCTTTCGAAAACTGGTAATTGGGAAACCCGCGCTGGCAGGGCCGGCGCGGGTTTTTCTTTGCAACCGCGTCCTACGCACCACGGTAGCCGAGACGAAAGAGCGACGTCGTGACCGAACAGATGACTGACCTGAAGACCCTGGAGGCGACGCTGCTCGCCGAGATCGAGGCGGCCGCCGACGAGCCTGCGATCGAGGCGGTGCGCGTGGCCGCGCTCGGCAAGAAGGGCTCCGTCTCCGAGCGGCTGAAGCTGCTCGGCTCGATGAGCCCCGAGGAGCGCCAGCAGATGGGCCCGGCCATCAACGGGCTCAAGAACCGCATCACCGAGGCGCTGGCCGCCCGCCGCGCCGAGTTGCGCGACGCCGCCATTACCGCGCGCCTTGCCGCCGAGAAGGTCGACGTCACCCTGCCGGTGCGGCAATCGCCGGCCGAGCGCGGCCGCATCCATCCGATCAGCCAGGTGATCGACGAGATCGCCGCGATCTTCGGCGATCTCGGCTTCGCCATCGCCGAAGGGCCGGACATCGAGAGCGACTACTATAATTTCACCGCGCTGAACTTCCCCGAAGGCCACCCTGCGCGCGAGATGCACGACACCTTCTTCTTCCCGCCCGACGAGAGCGGCGAGCGCAAGCTCCTGCGCACCCACACCTCGCCGGTCCAGATCCGCACCATGGAGGCACAGAAGCCGCCGATCCGCATCGTCATCCCCGGCAAGACCTACCGACAGGATTCCGACGCCACCCACTCGCCGATGTTCCACCAGCTCGAAGGGCTGGTCATCGACAGGACCGCCAATGTCGCCAACATGAAGTGGGTACTGGAGGAGTTCTGCAAGGCCTTCTTCGAGGTCTCCTCGCTCAACATGCGTTTCCGGCCGTCCTTCTTCCCGTTCACCGAACCGTCGCTCGAGGTCGACATCCAGTGCGACCGCTCGAAGCCCGGCGAGGTGCGTTTCGGCGAGGGCTCCGACTGGATGGAGATCCTCGGCTGCGGCATGGTGCATCCCAACGTGCTGCGCTTCGGCGGGCTCGACCCGGACGAATATCAGGGTTTTGCCTGGGGCATGGGCATCGACCGCATCGCGACGCTGAAATACGGCATGCCGGACCTGCGCGACTACTTCAACGCCGACGTGCGCTGGCTCCAGCATTACGGCTTCCGCCCGCTCGACCTGCCGACGCTGTTCGGGGGGCTGAGCTCGTGACCGACACGCCCCACACCGGCGGCTGCCGTTGCGGGGCCGTGCGCTTTTCGGCCGCGGCCGCCCCGCATCACGTCAGCTATTGCCATTGTGTCGACTGCCGGCGTGCCTCCGGCGCGCCGGTCTCCGCCTTTGTCGGTTTTGCCGCCGACAGTGTCAGCTTCGAGGGCGAGGCCCCGAGGCGCCATGAGAACGGCCCGGTCGCGCGCAGTTTCTGCGCCTCCTGCGGTTCGCCGATCGCCTATGCCGACAGCCGGCTTGCCGCCGACATCTGGATCATGCTCGGCGCCATGGACCAGCCGGCGGCCTACAAGCCCACCCACCACGCCTGGGTGCGCGAACAGCTTCCTTACGTGCACATGCCGGATTCGCTGCCGCGCCATGTGAAATCCAGCGTGCCCCGACCGACGGAATGACGAGATGAAATTCACCCTTTCCTGGCTCAAGGACCACCTCGAGACCGAGGCCTCGCTCGACGAGATCGTCGAGCGGCTGACCATGATCGGCCTCGAGGTCGAATCGGTCGACGACAAGGCGGCGCTGAAGCCTTTCGTCATCGCCCGCGTGCTGACGGCGGAAAAGCATCCCGATGCCGACAAGCTCAAGGTGCTCATCGTCGACACCGGCTCCGGCGATCCCGTGCAGGTCGTGTGCGGCGCGCCCAATGCCCGCGCCGGCCTCGTCGGCGCCTTCGCCGCGCCCGGCGCCTGGATCCCCGGCATCGACGTCACGCTCTCGGTCGGCAAGATCCGCGGCGTCGAAAGCCGCGGCATGATGTGCTCCGAGCGCGAGTTGCAGCTCTCCGACGAGCACGACGGCATTATCGACCTGCCGGAGGACGCGCCGGTCGGCACCTCCTTCGCCCAATGGGCGAAGCTCGACGACCCGGTGATCGAGATCGGCCTCACGCCCAACCGGCCCGACGCCACCGGCGTCCACGGCATTGCCCGCGACCTTGCCGCCGCCGGCCTCGGCACACTGAAGCCGGGAGCTGTCGAGCCGGTCGAAGGCAAGGGCGAATGCCCGGTGAAGGTGGCAATCGAGGCGCCGGACATGTGTCCCGGCTTCGCGCTCCGTCTGGTGAGGGGCGTCAAGAACGGCCCCTCGCCGAAATGGCTGCAGCAGCGTCTCGTCGCCATCGGCCTCAGGCCCATCAATGCGCTGGTCGACATCACCAACTACGTGACCTTCGACCGAGGCCGCCCGCTGCATGTCTTCGACGCCGCCAAGGTCAAGGGCAATCTCGTCGTCCGCCGGGCCCGCGCCGGTGAAAAGGTGCTGGCGCTCGACGGCTACGAATACGAGCTGACGCCCGAAATGTGCGTGATCGCCGATGACAACGGCGTCGAATCGATCGCCGGCATCATGGGCGGCGAGCTGTCCGGCTGTGATGAAAGCACCACCGACGTGCTGATCGAATCGGCGCTCTGGGACCCGATGGTCACGGCGCGCACCGGCCGCGAGCTCGGCATTATCACCGATGCGCGCTACCGCTTCGAGCGCGGCGTCGACCCCGAGTTCATGGGCGCCGGGCTGGAGCTCGGCACCCGCATGGTGCTCGAGTTCTGCGGCGGCACGCCCACCGGGCCCGAAATCGTGCTGGGCACGCCGACCTCCACCGAAGGGGAAATCGTCGGCGAAACCGGCCATCATTATCGCGAAGTCGATTTCCCGCTTGCGGAGACGAAACGTCTGACCGGGCTCGATGTCGACCGGGCCGAAAGCATCGACATCCTCAGGCGCCTCGGCTTCATGCCGAAGGGCGCGACCGACGGCGAGAACGTCCGCTTCGTGGTGCCGTCCTGGCGTCCCGATGTCGAGGGCAAGGCCGATCTCGTCGAGGAGGTGATGCGCATTCACGGCGTCGACGAGATCGCGCCGCAGGCGATGGTCAGCCACGACGCCGTCAACGGCCGCATCCTCACCACGCTTCAGTTGCGCACCCGCGCCGCCCGACGCGCGCTCGCCGTGCGCGGCATGATGGAGGCGGTCACCTGGTCCTTCATCCCGGAAAAACACGCTGCGCTTTTCGGCGGTGGCCAGCCGCGGCTGAAGCTGTCGAACCCGATCGCGGCCGAGATGTCCGACATGCGGCCCTCGCTGCTGCCCGGGCTGATCGCCGCCGCGCAGCGCAACGCCGATCGCGGCTTCAACGACGTCGCCCTGTTCGAGGTCTCCGGCACCTATGAGGGCGATGGCCCCGACGACCAGCGCCGCGTCGCCAGCGGCGTGCGCCGTGGCACGGCGACGCTGGAAGGTGCCGGCCGCCACTGGGCCGGCAATGCGCCGACCGTCGGCGTCTTCGACGCCAAGGCCGATGCGCTGGCAGCACTCGAGGCCTGCGGCGCCCCGGTCGACAAGCTGACGGTCGAGGCAGGCGGCCCGGACTGGTACCATCCCGGTCGCTCCGGCACCATCAAGCTCGGGCCCAAGGTCGTGCTCGGCACGTTCGGCGAGTTCCATCCGAAGACGCTCGAGGCGCTCGACGTCTCCGGCCCGCTCTGCGGATTCGAGATTTTCGTCGATGCCGTTCCCGAACCCAAGGCCAAGGCGACGCGCACCAAGGCGCGGCTCGACCTGTCGCCGTTCCAGGCGGTGCGGCGCGACTTCGCCTTCGTGGTCGAAAAGGATGTCGAGGCCGGTGTGCTGACGCGTGCCGTCGCGGCCGCCGACAGGAAGCTCATCACCAATGTGTCCGTCTTCGACGTCTTCGAGGGCGCGTCGCTTGGCGAGGGCCGCAAGTCGGTCGCGATCGAGGTCCAGATCCAGCCGGTTGAGAAGACCCTGACCGACGAGGATTTCGAGGCGCTCGCCGGCCGCATCGTGGAGAACGTGAAAAAGCAGACTGGCGGCGTGTTGCGCGGTTGACCTTCGGAGGCGCGGCGCCATGGATCATTTGCGCCTCGCCGGTCAGCCGGGGTCGGTACAGCGTGCCGCCTTTCTCGACATCGTGATGGCCGACCCGCTGGTGGCTGCGGCGCTTGGCGGTGCCCGCCGGCTCGGCCTGCCCGACTGGTGGATCGTCTCCGGCGCACTCTACAACACTGTCTGGAACGCACTGACCGGACGCCCGTCAGGCCACGGCCTCAAGGATGTCGACCTGTTCTATTTCGACGGTAGCGATCTCTCCTGGGAGGCCGAGGATGCTGTCATCCGGCGTGGCAGTGCGATCTTCGCCGGGCTGCCGAAGCCGGTCGAGATCAGGAATCAGGCCCGCGTCCATCTCTGGTACGAAGACCATTTCGGGCAGAAACGCGCGCCGCTCGCCTCCTGCCGTGCCTCCATCGCTCAGTTTGCCTCGCGTACCCACGCCGTCGGCATCCGCCTCGACGATGCCGGTCAGGTCGAACTGGAAGCGCCGTTCGGCCTCGACGACATATTCTCCTTCCGCATGACGCCGAACCGCGTGCTCGACAACCGCGCCACGCATGAAGAGAAAGGCGCCCGCGCGCGTCGGAACTGGCCGGAAGTCACGGTCGTGCCGTGGTAGGGCAGGAGCGGCCCGGCCTTACCTGTTGGCGTCGCGGGCCATCTGTTCCGGATAACGCGCGCCGGCGATGTCGTCCGGCGCGACGAGCCCGCCGATCTCCGCCACCTCGGCGTCGCTGAGCACGATCGAGGCGGCGGCCACGTTCTGCTCGAGATTGGCGATCTTCCTCGAACCGGGGATCGGCACGATAAAGTCGCCTTGCGCCAGCACCCAGGCGAGTGCGAGTTGCGCCGCGGTCACGCCTTTCGCCGCAGCGAGCGCTTCGAGCTTCGCCACCGCGGCCAGGTTGCGCTTGATGTTTTCCTCCTCGAAACGCGGCAGCTTGCGGCGGAAGTCGTCGGAGCCGAGCTGGTCCGACGACCGGATCGCCCCGGCCAGGAAACCGCGCCCGAGCGGGCTGAACGGTACGAAGCCGATGCCGAGGTCGCGGCAGGCCGGCAGCACTTCGGGCTCCGGGTCGCGTGTCCACAGCGAATATTCGCTCTGTACGGCGGCGATCGGATGCACGGCGTGTGCCCGGCGGATGGTGGCCGCACCCGCCTCCGAAAGGCCGAGCGCGCGCACCTTGCCCTCGCGCACCAGTTCCGCCATCGCCCCGACGGTTTCCTCGATCGGCACGTCCGGGTCGACGCGATGCTGGTAGAAGAGGTCGATGACATCGATCCCGAGCCGCTTCAGCGAGGCCTCGGCCACCTCGCGCACATGTTCGGGGCGGCTGTTCAGGCCCGCCGTGCCGGGCACCTGCATCGGGCCGTTCTCTCCCTGGGCGATATTGAAGCCGAACTTGGTCGCGATCTTTATCTGGTCGCGCACCGGCTTCAGCCCCTTGCCGACCAGCACTTCGTTGGTGAACGGCCCGTAGACCTCGGCCGTGTCGAAGAGGGTCACGCCGAGTTCGACGGCTCGGCGCAGCGTCGCGATGGCGTCCTTCTCGTCCTGGCCGCCATAGGCGTGGCTCATGCCCATGCAGCCCAGCCCCACCGGAAACACTTCGAGTTCGCCGAGTTTTCGCGTCGTCATCTCACTTCACCCTGATCGTGGATTGGCCGTCGGCGGACGCCGGACCGAAGTGATTTTCGCAGGCCAGGGCGTCGGGGGCAATGGCAATCGGCTGCGAGTCGACTGCTCCGTTGGCCTGCGGGGCTGCTTTCGCTTGCTGTAGCGTGCTATGCCGCGTCACCCGCTTTCAAGGAGACGACTGCAAATGACCGACACCTCATTGTTTCGCTGGGGCATTCTGTCAACGGCCAAGATCGCCCGCGATCACCTGCTGCCGCAGATTCAGGAAGCCGAAAACGGGGTTGCGACGGCGATCGCCAGCCGCGACGTCACCCGCGCGCGAGCGCTGGCCGACCGCTTCGGCGTACCGCATGCCTTCGGCTCCTATGAGGAACTTCTCGCCTCTGATGCGATCGACGGCGTCTATATACCGCTGCCGACGTCCCAGCATGTCGAATGGGCGGTCAAGGCGGCCGATGCCGGCAAGCATGTGCTGGTCGAGAAGCCGCTGGCGCTTGCCGCCGGTGACATCGCCCGCGTCATCGAGGCCCGTGACCGCAACGGCGTTCTGGTCGTCGAGGCCTTCATGGTCACCTACCACCCGCAATGGAAGAAGGTGCGCGAGTTGGTCCGCGGTGGCGCCATAGGCCGGCTGCGCCATGTGCAGGGCGCCTTCGCCTATTTTAATGTCGACCCTGATAACATGCGCAATCGTCCCGAGCTCGGCGGTGGCGGCCTGCCCGACATCGGCGTCTACCCGACCGTCACCACTCGCTTCGTCACCGGTCAGGAGCCGCGCCGCGTGCAGGCCGTGGTCGAACGCGACAGCAATTTCGGAACCGATATCTACGCCAGCATCAAGGCCGATTTCGGCGAGTTCGAGCTCTCCTTCTATTGCTCGACACAGATGGCCCTGCGCCAGTCCATGGTCTTCCACGGCGACAAGGGGTTCGTCGAGGTCCACGCGCCGTTCAATGCCGGCGACTACGATCATCACCGCATCGAGTTGCACAATGCGGACCACACCGAGGCGTCGGTCTTCCGCTTTCCCGCGACCCGCCAATACCGGCTGCAGGTCGAGGCTTTCGCGCGCGCCGCCCGTGGCGAGGACGTGGAGGTCTTCAGGCTTGAGGATTCGGTCAACAACCAGAAGCTGATCGACGCGATCTATCGTGCCGGCGGCCATGACGGCTGGGAGCCGGTCTGAACGACCTCGCAGCTTTTTCCGCGCCGCGCCTTGCTGCGGCCATCCCCGCGCGCTTCGATGCGTCCGGGTTTGGGTAATGAAGCATTTTTCTTGGCCATATGCGCGGGGCGATCACCGGCGCGGCAGGTTCGCCAGCCTTGTCCTCGCCGTTTCGCTGGCAATCGCGGCGCCGTCTCATGCCGGGCCGGCAGAGGATGCGGACACGAGCGCGGCCGCCGTCCAGCAACTGATCGATGCCGGCCGCGCCGTTGACGGCGAGACGACGGCACGCGCGGCTGTCGCTGCGGCCGAGGCGGCGCTCGGCGAGGATGCTGTCGCGACCGCCAATCTCTACCGGCTGCTTGGCGACACGCTGTTCGAGCAGCGCCGCTACGACGAGGCGGAACCGGTCTTTCGCAAGGCGCTCGCGGTTCGCGAGGAAAAGCTTCCCGCCGGCGACCCGGACATCGCCAATTCCGTCCACGATCTTGCCATCACGCTGAAGTCGCTGCAGCGCTTCGACGAGGCGGAAGAGCTTTATCGCCGGGCGATGACGATCCGCGAGGCTGCCTTCGGCGCCAGCCACATGGAGGTCGCCAGGACCTGGTTCGCGCTCGCGCGTCTCGAGCAGGCGCGCGGCGATGCCGAAGCGGCGGTGCAACGGCTCGACAGCGCCATCGAGGTCGGCCTTGTTGCCGCCGGCGAGGCCGACCGCACCGTCATCCAGTGGCTCGGCGAACGCGCCTTCATCCTCCACGACGCCGGCGATCTCGAAGCCGCCGAGCCTGCCTACCGCCGGGTGCTTGTCGCCGCGGAGGCGGCTTTCCCCGATGGCGACCTCCATCTCGCCTCGTGGCGCCAGGGGCTGGCCAACCTGTCTTTTTCAACCCGCCGGCCGGCCGAGGCCGAACAGCTCTACCGCGCCGCGCTCGCGGCGCGCGAGGCTCACCTCGGGCCCGGGCACGCCGCCGTCGCCGCCTCGCTCGAGGGCCTCGGCCGCGCGCTGGAGCGCCAGCGGCGCGACGACGAGGCGGTGGCCGCCTATCGCCGCGCGCTGCCGATCCGCGAAAAATTGAACGGCGCGGAATCGCCCGCGACCGACGCCTTGCTGATGCGTATCGGCGTGGCCTTGATGGGGGGCGAACACCCGGTCGAGGCCGAAAAGGTTTTCCGCCGGCTGCTCGCCTTGCGCGAAGGCAAGGAGGGGCCGGACGGCGCCGGCGTCGGCGAGATCGCGCGCTGGATCGCCAACGCCGCCAATGCCGGCGACCGCACCGCCGAGGCGGAGATATTCTCCAAGCGTTCGCTGTCGATCAGCCTGGCGACCCGCGGCCCCGACGATATCCTGACCGGTTTCGACTTCCTCATGCTCGGCCTGCTCTATTCCGGCCAGCAGCGTTTTGGCGAGGCCGACCCGCTGCTCTTGCGGGCGCTGGCGGTCATGGAGGCCGCCGGCAACCAGCTCGACAATGTCGTGCTGGCCCGCACCGCGCTCGCCTATGCGCGTTTCAGCCAGCGCCGCCTCGACGAGGCCGCCGACCTCACCCGGCATTCCCTTGAAGAGATAACCGCCGCGCGCGGTGCCGATGCCCCCATGGCCGCCGAACTTATGGTGACTCTGGCGCATATCCGGCTCGACCGCGACGAACTCGACGAAGCCGAACGTCTCGCCATCCGCGCCCGCGAAATACATCGTAGCAACCCGGCCATGCAGCGCTCCTTCGTGCGCGCCGGCTCCCTGCTCGGCCGCGTCCGCATGGCGCAGGGCCGCTTCGACGAGGCGGCCGCGCTGTTCGAGGCCTCGCTGCAATGGCTGGAAACGCGGTTCGGGAAGGATGGCAGCGACATCGTCTCCGCCCTCGACGATGTCGGCGAGGCGGCGTTCATGCGCGATGATCTCGCCGCCGCCGCCAGCGCCTTCGAGCGTGCCGTCGCCATCACCGAGCGTCTGGCGGCGATCGACGCCAGAAATGCCTTTGCCAGCCGCACCGGCACCATCGAGGACCAGGCAATCAGCCGCGGCGCCATCTTCGACCGCCTCGTCAAGACCTATGACCGCCTGGCCCTGGCGCGGCCCGCGCGGCGCGCCGAAATGGCCGAGAAGGCATTCCTGGTCGCGCAGCGCGTCATCGATTCGCGCGCATCGGCCGCCCTGTCCCAGCTCGGTGCGCGCAATGCCGCCGGCAGCGGCGACCTCGCCGCTCTGGTCCGCGAGCGCCAGGACCTGGTCGAGGACTGGCAACGCCGCGACCGCCGCCTGACCGCGCAGCGCGCGGCACTGTCATCGGAGAAAGCTGGCGACGACCTCGCCGCGCTCGAATCGCGCCTCGCCGGTGTCGACCGCCGTATCAAGGCGATCGACAAGCGGCTGTCGTCCGCGTTTCCGGACTACGCTGCCTTGCGCCGTCCGGCCCCGGTCGGCTTTGCCGCAGTGCGCGCCGCGCTCGCCGCCGACGAGGTGCTGCTCTTTTACGCCGATACCAGCCCGCTCGGCACCATCGGCTTCGAGACCTATCTCTGGGTCGTCCCCAAGAATGGCGCCGCGACCTGGCTGCGGCTTGAAGCGGCAAGCGGCGACCTTTCCGCCGAGGTCGCCCGCCTGCGCGGCCTGATGCGGGTCGGCCCCGAGACGCGCGGCGCCAGATCGCTGGTTCTCGACGGCGGCGCCGACCGGATCGGCGAGGTCATCGAGGCCGCCCTCTCGCTCCACGGCGCGGTCCTTGCCCCCGCCCGCTTGATCGGGGGCAAGAAGCTCGTCGTGGTGCCCTCGCGCAGCCTGGCGAGCCTGCCTTTCCATCTGCTGGTCTCGGCGCCGGCGCCGGAGGCCAGCCGCGACCGCTACCGCGATGCCGGCTGGGTCGTGCGCGACCACGCGATCACCGTCCTGCCCTCGGTCTCGGCGCTTGCCGCGCTCGGGGCCGCTGCCCCGCCGGCGCCCGGGCGCGAGCCCTATCTGGGCTTTGCCAATCCGCTTTTGACCGGGCCTTCGGGGGACGACCGCAGGGCCTTCGCGCGGGACGATTGCGGGCCGGCACCGTCTCCGGATGTGCAGGTCGCGGCGGCCGTGCTCCCCGAGCCCGCCACGCTCTACCGCGGCAACGCCACCGATGTCGACGCCGTGCGGCGGCTGATCCCGCTGCCGGAGACCGCCGACGAGGCCTGCGCCATCGCCTCCGCGCTGGCCGCGCCCGACGATGCCCTCCGCCTCGGTGGTCATGCCAGCGAGGCGGAGGTCAAACGCCTTTCCGGCAACGGCCGGCTCGCCCGCGCCGCCATCGTGCATTTCGCCACTCATGGCCTCGTCTCCGGCGATTTCTCGGGCCTTGCCGAGCCGGCCATCGTGCTTACGCCGCCCGCCGCGCCTTCGCTCGAGGATGACGGGCTCCTGACCGCCTCGGAGGTCACCGCGCTCAGGCTCGCTGCCGACTGGGTGATCCTGTCGGCCTGCAACACGGCTTCCGGCGAAGGCGGCGGCGAGGCGCTTTCCGGCCTCGCCCGGGCCTTCTTTTATGCCGGCGCCCGCGCGCTGCTGGTTTCGCACTGGCCGGTCCAGTCCGACGCCGCCGTCAATCTTGTCACCGGCGCCGTCTACGCGATGGTCGCCGACCCGGCTGCAGACCGGGCCGAGGCGCTGCGCCGTGCCATGCTCGCGGAGATCGAGGCCGGCGGCGCCCGCGCCGACCCGGCCGCCTGGGCGCCCTTCATCCTGGTCGGCGCCGCGCGCTGACACCCACGGAAAAAGGCGGCGCCCCGTTGCCGGAGTGCCGCCCTTGATCGGGGATGCCGGCCTGATCAGCCCGGCTTGCGGAAGTGCTGGATGCCCCAGGCGAGGTGGCCGGCATCGGCCGCCTTCACCCAGTTCTTGAGCCCGACCACCATCTTGTCGAGATATTCGGCCGACGCGCCGCTGTCGCGCAGCTTGCCGTAATTGGCCTCCAGATCCTCGCGCACGCGATCGTAGTGGGTGCGCAGATGGCTGGTCAGCTCTTCCTGCGACACCACCTCGAAGCCGAGCGCCTGCGCCGCCTCGCGATAGAAGCGCATTGAGCCCAGGCTGTTGAGCTGCAGCCGGTCGTAGACGGGCTGCAACACGCCCTCGGGCACGTCGTCCGCCTGCATCGGATCGGTGAACACGAAATGGCCGCCCGGCTTCAGCACGCGCCACACTTCCGCCAGCACCTTCTCGCGCTGGTCGGAGTGCAGGATCGCATCCTGGCTCCATACAATGTCCTGGCTGGCATCGGCCTCGGGAATGTCCTCGAACACGCCGTGCACGACCTTGATCCGGTCGGCAAGCCCCGCGCGCCGGTTCTTGTGGCGGTTGGTGTCGTTCTGGGTTTCGGAGATGTTGAGGCAGGTCGCCTCGCCGCCGAACTTCTTCACCACGTGCCGCATCGAGCCGCCATAACCGGCGCCGATGTCGAGGATCTTGGTGTCCTTGCGGATCTCGGGCAGCTTCGCCGCCATCCGGTCGACCGTCACCACGCTGGCGTCGCGGATGTCCGACGTGGATTCGTAGATACCGATATGCAGGTCTTCGCCGCCCCAGATGGTGGAGTAGAAGGTGTCGGCGTCGTCGCCGTCATAATAATCCTCGGTGACGTCGCGAATGTCGGTTTCGCCGTGCTCGCGCGTGCCGCCGCCCCAGCGCACCACATGCAGCGTCGACTTCTCGGCCACATGGATGAAGAAGTCGGGGTCGTTCTCCGCGTATGTCTCCTGGAAATCGCCATAGGTGCGCACGCGCTGGAAGCCGGCTTCCGCCAGCAGCTTGCGGACATAGTTCTTGCGGATCGGACACAGGTTCAGCGTGTATTCGGCGCCGTCCGGGAAGCTGTATTTGAAACGCACCAGGCTGTCGTCGATATGCTCGGGCTCGGCGGTGACCTTGTCGCCGCAATAGTAGAATTTGTGCTTGGAGCTGAAGCCCTCGTCGAGCATCGTGTCGTAGTTGCGCTGGTCGAGGATCAGGATGCCGTCATGCTTAAGCGCGGCGTAGAATTCCGCCAGCGCCCGGCGGCGGTCCTGCTCCGTGTGCAGATGGGTGAAGGAATTGCCAAGGCAGATGATCGCGTCATACTTGCCCTGGATGTCGCGGTTGAGCCAGCGCCAGTCCGCCTGCACCGTCTTCAGGATCAGGCCGCGCGACTGCGCATTCTGGAACGCTTGCGCCAGCATCGCCGCCGAGCCGTCGGCCGATGTCACGTTGAATCCGGCCTCGCTGAGCCGCACCGAATGGAAGCCGGTTCCGCAGGCAACGTCGAGTACGGTTTCCTTGCCGCGGGCGCGCAGCACGTCGATGAAGAACTGGCCCTCGCTTTCGGCCCGCGCGGTCCAGTTGATCAGTTCGTCCCACTTTTCCACGAACGACATCACATATTCGCCGCGATAGAGGTCGGTCTCGCGGTCGGCCAGCGGGTCGTCGCCATAAACCTGTTCGTCGAGCTCGAGCTCGGCATTTGTCTGTTTCAGGGCTGCTTGGTTCATTTCGCTCTCCGTTTCGCCGGTTCGGCATGGTCCGGCGGCCTGCCCGGGACAGGCAGCCCGCTAGGCGCGCGGCGCCGTGAGCGGCGCCGCGCTGGTGGTTCGCTTGTCAAACGCCTTGGCCCAGCCGGGCGTGGCGCTGTCCGCGCAGCGGCGCGCCGGGAGCGCGCGGTCTGTAGGCTGCGAGGACGAAGTGGCACCGGTGTGCGCATACTGCGCAGGCCCCTGAGGTCGGGGCGGCCACTTCAGTTGCGGCGCAGGATATAGCCGATCAGCGACATTGCAAGGTCTGATAGCGACATTCCTTGCACGGCGGGGCGTGAATGCCGCCATCTTCTTGGAATGGCGGTTGAAATTGCCGTCGATGAATTTGTCGGCGCCGGCCGTCCTTGTCCGGCAGCCATGCCGTATCCCGGTTCTATTTCGGCGCCGTCACCACCAGACGTAGCCGCGGCCGGGCCGCAGTCGCGGCTGCTGACGCGGCGGGTCGATGCTGGCGTGCAGGCCGGGGTGTCCGTTTTCGGGGAAATTCAGCCGCTCTGCCGGCATCAGCGAAGCAATGCGCCGGTAGTCGGACGCGTGTCGCCGGCTGGCACCGACGCTCGGGATGAAGCTTGGCCGGCGTGTGCGCGGCGCTCCCGTCGCGTCGAGCGACGGCGGCAGGTCGGGCAGGTCGCGCGCGCCCTTGAGGGCGTTGAGGCGGCGAACCCGTTCTTCCGTCGGCGGATGGGTGCGCAGCAGCGACGGGTCGGGAATGCGCCCCCCGGGCAGCATCAGGCTCTCCCACAGTCGGCCCTGCGCGCGCTCCAGCTTGGCGAGTGCCGAGGCGAGGCCATCCGGGTCGCCGGTCAGCATGGCGGCGCCCAGGTCGGCGTCGTATTCCCGGGTCCGCGACAGGCCCATCTGCAAAAGGCCACCGATGGTCGGGGCCGCCATCAGCACCACGACGGCGATCCAGGGCACCTGCGCCGCATAGCCGCCGGCGAAGCCGAGAACGTTGAGGATCAGGGAGAACAGCCCCACGGTCGACATCAGCGAGGTGAAGCGCGACACCATGTCTGCGAATGCCATGACGCGGACGTCCTCGTGGACGATGTGGCTGATCTCGTGTGCCATGATGCCGGCGAATTCGCGCGCCGTCATGCGGCGCGCCAGCGCGTCGGTTACGGCGATCGCGGAGTCCTCGCGCCGCCCTACCGCGAAGGCATTCATCATCCGTGACGGCACGATGTGCAGTCGTGGGGCCGCCGGCAGTTCGGCGCGCGCGGCCAGTTCCTCGACGATGGCGACGCCCTGCGGGAACTCGGCCCGGGAGACCGGTCGGGCCTTGTACATGGACAGGACCGCGCGCGGGCTGACTTGCCGCATAAAATACATCGACACCGCGCCGACGCCGATCGCGTAGAAGACGGCGATGAGCCCGCCGAAAGCCCAGGCGCAGACGGCCAGGATGGCGAGGCTGCCACCGGCGAGCAGCCATGTATGCACCGTGTTGAGCAGCCGGCTACGCCGCTGCTCGGTGATGTCGAGATGGGTTGCGGGGCTCATGCGGCGAATATGGGGGCTCGACGGCCGTTTGCCGAGTCGGCGTCCATGCGGCGAAAAACCGTATCGCTGCATGCATTTCGAGGAGAAAACCGCCCCTGCCGGCGCTTGCACGCCAAAACAGCTGTTCTTATATACGCCGCGAACGCTCGGCACCCCGCCTCCCGGGATTGTGTGGAGCGCTTTCGTTTGAAAAGGGGCTTTCGCCGGAACGCCTGATCGGGTCCTGAAAGCCTGCTAGCGGAGAGAAGATATGGCAAAAGTAATCGGTATCGACCTGGGAACGACCAACTCCTGCGTCGCCGTGATGGACGGCAAGGACGCGAAGGTGATCGAGAACGCGGAAGGCGCGCGCACCACGCCGTCTATCGTGGCGTTCTCCGACGGTGACGAGCGTCTCGTCGGACAGCCGGCCAAGCGCCAGGCGGTCACCAATCCCGAAGGCACGGTTTTCGCGGTCAAGCGCCTCATCGGACGGCGCTACGACGATCCCGTGACCGAGAAGGACAAGAAGCTTGTCCCCTACAAGATCGTCAAGGCAGACAATGGCGACGCCTGGGTCGAGGCCCAGGACAAGAAATATTCCCCCTCGCAGATTTCGGCGATGGTGCTCCAGAAGATGAAGGAGACGGCGGAATCCTATCTCGGCGAGAAGGTCGAGAAAGCCGTCATCACCGTTCCGGCCTACTTCAACGACGCCCAGCGTCAGGCCACCAAGGACGCCGGCAAGATCGCCGGCCTCGAAGTCCTCCGCATCATCAACGAGCCGACCGCCGCCGCGCTCGCCTACGGCCTCGACAAGAAGAAGGCCGGCACGATTGCCGTCTACGACCTTGGCGGCGGCACCTTCGACATCTCGATCCTCGAGATCGGCGATGGCGTGTTCGAGGTGAAGTCGACCAATGGCGACACCTTCCTCGGCGGCGAGGACTTCGACATGCGTCTGGTCAACTATCTGGCCGACGAGTTCAAGAAGGAGCAGGGCATCGACCTGAAGAACGACAAGCTCGCCTTGCAGCGCCTCAAGGAGGCCGCCGAGAAGGCCAAGATCGAGCTGTCGTCCGCTTCGCAGACCGAGATCAACTTGCCCTTCATCACCGCTGACCAGTCCGGTCCCAAGCACCTGACGATGAAGCTGACCCGGGCCAAGTTCGAGAGCCTGGTCGAAGACCTCGTCACCCGCACCATCGGGCCCTGCAAGGCCGCGCTCAAGGATGCCGGCATCCAGGCCGGTGAGATCGACGAGGTCGTGCTCGTCGGCGGCATGACCCGCATGCCCAAGATCCAGGAGACGGTGAAGCAGTTCTTCGGCAAGGACCCGCACAAGGGCGTCAACCCGGATGAGGTGGTCGCCATGGGCGCTGCCATCCAGGCCGGCGTGCTGCAGGGCGATGTCAAGGACGTGCTGCTTCTCGACGTCACGCCGCTGTCGCTCGGCATCGAGACGCTGGGCGGTGTGTTCACCCGCCTGATCGACCGCAACACCACGATCCCGACCAAGAAGAGCCAGGTGTTCTCGACGGCCGAAGACAACCAGTCCGCCGTCACCATCCGTGTCTTCCAGGGTGAGCGCGAGATGGCGGCCGACAACAAGATGCTCGGCCAGTTCGACCTCGTCGGCATCCCGCCGGCGCCGCGTGGCGTGCCGCAGATCGAGGTCACCTTCGACATCGATGCCAACGGCATCGTGAACGTGTCGGCCAAGGACAAGGGCACCGGCAAGGAGCATCAGATTCGCATCCAGGCCTCCGGCGGTCTCAGCGACGACGAGATCGAGAAGATGGTCAAGGACGCCGAGGTTAACGCCGAAGGCGACAAGAAGCGTCGCGAATCGGTCGAGGCCAAGAACCAGGCCGAGGCGCTGGTCCATTCGTCCGAGAAGTCGCTTGCCGACTATGGCGACAAGGTTTCCGAGGACGACCGCAAGGCGATCGAGGAAGCCATTGCCGCGCTCAAGACGGCTGCCGAGGGCGACGATGTCGAGGACATCAAGGCCAAGACCAACACGCTTGCCGAGGTCTCGATGAAACTCGGCCAGGCGATGTATGAGGCCTCGCAGGCCGAGGCGGCCGAATCCGACGCCCAGGCTGACGCAGCCAAGTCGGGCGAGGACGTGGTCGACGCCGATTTCGAGGAAATCGACGACGACGACAAGAAGAAGTCGGCCTGATCGAGAAGTCATGAAAAGGAAAAGCCCGGTCGCGCGCCGGGCTTTTTCTTTGCGCGGTCCGGCGACCGCAAGAATTCGTTAACCCTAATGTTCGGCAAAGGTCGACCTGAAGAATCCCCTAAATTAGGCTTTCTGCAACAATAGCCGGGCAAGGAATGGGCTTCGGTCCAGGGAACTCGACTTGCAGAAGCCGAACACGCATTACCGCATCTTCGAGACGTGGCGTCTCGTGGCGGCGCTCGCCATCATGATGTGGCATTTCCTTCGCTTCGCCCCTCCCGGCCACGAGGAGGCGAGTGCTGCGCTCTACCGCCTGATGCCGCTCATGGAGATGTTCTTCATGATCTCCGGCTACCTGATCATGGAGCGTTACTTCGACAGCCTGCTCAGCGATGCGGGTTCTTTTCGCCGCTACCTCATCCGCCGCATCGCCCGCTTCTATCCGCTCTACTTGGTGACGCTCGCCTTCTTCTGCGTCATCGCGCTGGCCATCGATGCCGGCATCGTCTCGACCGGCAATCCCGACCGCTACGACTGGTCGGCGCTGCCGGCGAATCTCTTTCTCCTGCAGGCCTGGGGCCTCACCGACACGCTGACCTTCAACTACGTCGCCTGGTCGATGTCGGCGGAGTGGTTCTGCTATCTGCTTTTGCCGGTGATCGTGCTCACTTTCGCCTGGGGCGGCAAGCCGGGCCTGGCGGCTCTGGCGTTGCTGTCGATCGTGGCGCTGGAGGTCGCGGTCGCGGCGGGTGTGATCCCGTTTGACAGCTGGCTCGAAGCCAACACCTGGGGCGCCTACCGCGCCTTCGCCGATTTCGCGCTCGGCGCCTTCGTGGCGATGGCGGCGCGCGACAGCCGCTGGCGGCTGCAAAGCCATCTGCCGGCCTGGCTCGCCTTTGCGCTC
The DNA here is from genome assembly GCF_007922615.2 of Nitratireductor mangrovi. Classification (NCBI taxonomy): domain Bacteria; kingdom Pseudomonadati; phylum Pseudomonadota; class Alphaproteobacteria; order Hyphomicrobiales; family Phyllobacteriaceae; genus Nitratireductor; species Nitratireductor mangrovi. The sequence goes on from NZ_CP042301.2 coordinate 4,132,393, forward strand.
GCAGTCGCCGCGATGGCCACACGACAGGATTCCTACGTCATCGTTGCCCTTCTCGGCGCGGCGATCTTCTGCGCGGCGGTCGCCGAGCGCAACCGGCCCGAAGGCTCGGCCTATCTCGCCTTCCTGCATCCGGTCGGCAGGGTGTCACTCGGCATCTATCTCATCCACCCGGTCATCGAGAGCATCTTCTTCGCCATCATCTGGCGCAAGCTGGTCGAGCCGACAGGCATGGTCAGCTTCTACGTCTTCTGGTTGCTGCCGGCGCTGGTCGTGATCGTCGTAGCGATCCTCTCCGACCGCTATTTCGAGCGGCCGGTGGGCAAGTGGATCACCGGACGTTTTGCCGGCGGCTTGGCGATGCGCAGGCCGCTCGCTCCGGCCGAATGAAATCCGGGAATTCCACGCCGAAATCGCGAAAAACCGGCAAAAACCGCGACAAAATCCGCAGCTTGCTATGGCACTTGTGGCGCAGCTTTACTAAATCGTGGGCAAGATGCGCCGGGTGGATGGCGTGGCGGCGGGAACCAGGATTTATCGCAAACAGATGAAGGCCGATTTTTACGAGACCCTTGGCGTAAGCAAAGAGGCGGACGAAAAGGACCTCAAGGCCGCCTTCCGCAAGCTCGCAATGCAGTGTCATCCCGACCGCAATCCGGGCGATGGCGAGGCCGAGCGCCGCTTCAAGGAAGTCAACGAAGCCTATGAGATCCTGAAGGATCCGCAAAAGCGTGCCGCCTACGACCGTTTCGGCCATGCCGCCTTCGAGAACGGCGGCGGCGGTGCCGGCTTCGGCGGTTTCCCCGGCGGCGGCGGTGGGTTCTCCGACATTTTCGAGGACATCTTCGGCGAGATGATGGGCGGCCGCCAGCGCCGCTCCTCCGGTGGCCGCGAACGCGGCGCCGACTTGCGCTACAACATGGAAATCCCGCTCGAGGAAGCCTTTACCGGCAAGACCGCGCAAATCCGCGTCCCGTCGTCGATCGCCTGCGCCGAGTGTTCAGGCACCGGTGCCGAACCGGGCACGCAGCCGGTCACCTGCGGCATGTGCCAGGGCAGCGGCCGGGTGCGCGCCGCGCAAGGCTTCTTCTCGATCGAGCGTACCTGTCCGACCTGCCACGGCCGCGGCCAGACCATCAAGGATCCCTGCAAGAAGTGCTCCGGCCAGGGCCGCGTGGTCGAGGAGCGTTCGCTGTCGGTCAACATCCCCGCCGGCATTGAGGACGGCACTCGCATTCGGCTCGCGGGCGAGGGCGAGGCCGGTCTGCGCGGCGGGCCGACGGGCGACCTCTATATTTTCCTCTCGGTCACTCCGCACGAGTTTTTCCAGCGCGACGGAGAGAACCTCTACTGCACCGTGCCGATTTCCATGACCACGGCAGCGCTTGGCGGCTCCTTCGAGGTCACGACGCTTGATGGCACCCAAGCGCGCGTCAAGGTGCCCGAGGGCACCCAGAACGGCCGCAAGTTCCGCCTCAAGGGCAAGGGCATGCCGGTGCTGCGCCAGCACGCCGTCGGCGACCTCATCATCCAGGTCGCGGTCGAGACGCCGCAGAACCTGTCGAAGCGCCAGCGCGAGCTGCTTGAGGAGTTCGAGCAGCTGTCATCGAAGGAAAACAGCCCGCAATCGAGTGGCTTCTTCGCGCGCATGAAAGACTTTTTGGAATCCTTCGGCGAATAAACGCCAACATTCCGGAATATTAAGAGGAAAAGCTGCGCGCGGGGTTCGCAACCCTACCGCGCGGGCCTATATCAAGGTGACGTAACGACAGGGCTTTGCCCGCTGGAGACATGAATGCGCAAGGCGCTCAGCCAACGTTTCGACGAGGAGATCCGTTTTTTCAAAGGCTGGATCGACAAGCCCCGGGCCGTGGGTTCGGTGGTGCCGACCAGTTCGGTCACCGCGCGACGCATGGCGTCGGTCATCGACACCGGCTCGGGTCTGCCGGTTCTGGAGCTTGGCGCTGGCACCGGTGTCATCACCAAGGCAATTCTCGAGCGGGGCGTGAAGCCGGAAGACCTCTATTCGCTGGAGTATGCGCCCGAATTCGTCAGCCATCTCAAGCAGCGCTTTCCGCGCGTCAACGTCATCGAGGGCGACGCGTTTGATCTCGACACCACGCTGTCACATCTTCCGGACCTCGTTTTCGATTCGGTGGTTTCGGGGGTGCCGCTGCTCAATTTCCCGGTACCTAGGCGCATCGCCTTCGTCGAGCATGTTCTTGACCGCATTCCGGCCGGCCGGCCGATCGTCCAGATTACCTACGGTCCGATGTCGCCGGTCCCGCCTCGGCGCGGCAACTATACGGTCGAGCATTACGACTTCGTCGTTCGCAACCTGCCTCCGGCGCAGCTCTGGCTCTATCGCCGCCCGCTGACATCCTGACCCGTTCGGCTAAAGGCCGGCCCAGTCGAGGTAGACCGCCAGTTCGTTGGCGCGTCTTGCCGTCATCTCCATTATGCAGTGGGCACCGATCGGCTGTGCCATCGTGCCGCCTTCGAAGAAGGCATGCGGCATCGCGCAATTGGCGTCGCGATAGGCGATCCATTTGCGTTGCGCATCCTGCAGCCGCTCGAATGTCGCGGCCGTCAGCTTTTCGCGCAGGGCGTTGTAGTCGCGGTTGAGGAATTCATCCCAGATCGCCGACTCGCGGGCAAGGCACATGACCTGGCCGACCGTGCTCTGATTGCGCTCGTCGTCGAGGCAAGGCCCGCTCGCGACGCCGATGCAGTCGTTCCGGTCGCCCGGCGCGTCGGCGCCCGCTTCCAGCGCTTCCCCGACATCTTCGATGCAACGGCCGATCGCGGCGCGGTCCGCCTCGGTCGGCGCAAACTCGTCGGCGACAGCCGGTCTGGACACGAAAACAGTCAGCACCGCGCCGGCTACCGCCATTGTGGCTGTGAAAGAACGTAACCGCTCGGGCCTTGCCCCGATTGATTTGGCGGGCATATCCCCTATACCCGTGAGAGCACCGGAGGACTGAAGCGCAAACATGATACCGAAAATCCTCGTCTTCGCCGGATCGATCCGCACCGGCGCGTTCAGCGGCAAGACCGCGGATGCGGCCATGAAGGAACTGGCCATCCAGGGCGCCGACGTGACCCGCATTTCCCTGGAGGATTACCCGCTTCCGATCATGAATCAGGATCTGGAAAAGGAAAAGGGCATCCCCGAGAATGCGATGAAGCTTGCGCGGCTGTTTGCTGGCCATGACGGTCTTCTGGTCGCGAGCCCGGAATACAATGCCTCCATCCCGCCGCTGCTCAAGAACACGCTCGACTGGGTCAGCCGCGTGAGAAAGGACGGCAACGCTCCTTTGGGGCCGTACGACAACCTCGCTGTCGGCCTATGTTCGTCTTCCAACGGCGGCTTCGGCGGCGCGCGCGGCCTTTACCACCTGCGCGCCGTGTTGATGAACTGCGGAGCCGAGGTGGTCACCCCGCAATGCTCGGTCTCCGGCGCGGCCGACGCCTTCGACGAGGACGGCACGTTGAAGAACGAGCGCCAGCGCAACCTGATGGAGAAGGTCTGCCGCACGCTGATCGAGCGCGCGCGCATGCTGTCGACGCGGGTGGAGGTCTGATGGCGGCAACGGATTTCGCTGACAGGCTGATCGTCGGGCTCGACCTGCCGACGGTCGCGGAAGCCGAGACTGCGGTACGCGAACTCGACGGCATCGCTCGTTTCTACAAGATCGGCTACCGCCTCGCCTTCGCCGGCGGGCTCGATTTTGCCCGCGATCTCGTGGCCGACGGCAAAAAGGTCTTCCTGGACATGAAACTGCTCGACATCGACAACACCGTTGCCGAAGGCGTCGAGAATGTGGTGCGCATGGGCGTCACCATGCTCACCCTTCACGCCTATCCGAAGGCGATGCGATCGGCTGTCGACGCGGCCGAGGGCAGCGCACTCACGCTTCTTGCCGTGACCGTACTGACCTCGATGGACAACCGCGATCTGGCCGAGGCCGGCTACAGCTTCGATGCCCACGCGCTTGTCGAGCGCCGCGCTCGCCAGGCTCGCGAGGCCGGCATGGGAGGCGTTGTCTGCGCCGCGCCTGAGGCAGCCGCCGTGCGCAACATCGTCGGAACTGACATGGCCGTGGTGACGCCGGGTATCCGCCCCGCCGGCACCGCCCATGGCGACCAGAAACGGGTCATGACGCCCGCCGACGCGATCCGTGCCGGCGCCAGCCATCTGGTCGTCGCCCGCCCGATCGTTGGCGCGCGCGACCGCCGTGCCGCCGCACAGAAAATTATCGCCGAAATGCAACAGGCCTGAACGAACTTTCGGGGAGGAAGAGATGCCCAAAGCCTACTGGATCGCCCATGTCGATGTCCGCGATCCCGAGCGCTACAAGGACTATGTCGCGACCGCAAAACCGGCCTTCGAGAGGTTCGGCGCGAAGTTTCTGGCCCGCGGCGGCAGCTACGAGGTAATGGAGGGGGCCGGCCGAGCCCGCAACGTGGTGATCGAGTTTCCATCGTTCCAGGCCGCGACCGATTGCTACAACTCGCCCGAATACCAGGCCGCCAAGGCCATCCGTGTTACCGTCGCCGACGCCGACATGGTGATCGTGGACGGGTATGAAGGCTGACGCTGAGGCGTCCACGAAATGGCTGGTGCCGGCCGGCTATGCCATCCGGCTTCGGCGGGTAGAGGATGATCCGCTGCTGCTGGTGGTCGAGAACCGGGCCGCCGAACTCTTTCGCAATCACGGTTACCCCGACCTGGCGGACGATCCTTTCGATAACATGGAGGATTTCCGCGCGATGATTGGCGCGAACCGTGTCTGGGTCGCGATTGCTCCGGAAGGTCTTCCAGTTGGCTATGCGGTCGCCGGTCCATTGGATGATCTTGTGCACTTGCGCGAGTTGTCGGTCGACCCGGCGCACGGGCGCCGGGGCGTCGGGGCCGCTCTGGTAAGGACAGTGCTTGCGGCGGCTAAACATCAGGCCGCCGGCGGCGTAAGCCTCACGACCTTTCGCGATGTGCCGTTCAACCGGCCATTCTACAAGAAGCTCGGCTTCGAGGAGCTTCCGTCGCCGACGCGCCACAGTCGCTCCGCACCGCATTTGAAAATGAGCTGCCGCCCGGCGTCGACCCGAGCCAACGGCTGCTGATGATCCATAGGACGACGTGATCTTTCGCGGCTGGTGCGCGAAGCGCACGATCTGTGCGCGGCAGTCCTTCTCTATTGCATTGCAGCAAAAGGCTGATACCGTCATCGTTCATAACTAATTAACGCCGCCGGCGCGATTCTGGTCGGCCATCGAAACGGAAGGCGGGTCATTTCGATGTTTTACCAGTTCTACGAATGGAACCATGCCGCGATCCAGCCCTTCAGGGCGGTCGCGGACGCAACGCGGCTTTTTTATACCAACCCGCTCAATCCGCTGTCGCACACATCGTTGGGGCGCTCCACGGCGGCCTTCGCGGAGATGTTCGAGCGGACGACGCGCCGGTACGGCAAGCCGGAGTTCGGCATCGAGAAGACTGTCGTCGACTGGAAGGAGGTGCCGGTCACAGAGCGCATCGCCTGGTCGCGGCCTTTCTGCGACCTGATCCACTTCGAGCGCGCAGTCCCGAGCGGGCATCGGCCGGATCCGAAGCTGTTGATTGTCGCGCCGATGTCCGGCCACTATGCGACCCTGTTGCGCGGCACGGTCGAGGCGATGCTGCCGCATGCCGAGGTCTACATTACCGACTGGGCCGACGCGCGCATGGTGCCGCTCGCGGAAGGCCATTTCGATCTCGACGACTATATCGACTACGTCATCGACATGCTGCATGCGCTGGGGCCCGACACCCACCTGATGGCGGTCTGTCAGCCTTCGGTGCCGGTCCTGGCGGCGGCCGCGGTCATGGAGGCGCGAGGCGACCGCTTCGCGCCATCCACCATGACGCTGATGGGCGGCCCCATCGACACCCGCATCAACCCGACCGCCGTCAATCAGCTTGCCGAGGAAAAGGACCTTTCCTGGTTCCGCGACAACGCGATCATGCAGGTGCCCTGGCCCAACCCCGGCTTTGCCCGCGACGTCTATCCGGGGTTCCTGCAACTCTCCGGCTTCATGAGCATGAACCTCGACCGGCACATCATCGCCCACAAGGACTTCTTCATGCATCTGGTGAAGAACGATGGCGATTCGGCCGACAAGCATCGCGACTTCTACGACGAATATCTCGCCGTCATGGACCTTACCGCGGAGTTCTACCTGCAGACCGTCGATACGGTGTTCATCCGCCATGCGTTGCCCAAGGGCGAGATGACGCATCGCGGCGAGCCGGTCGATCCGTCGGCGATCCGTTCGGTGGCGCTGATGACCGTCGAAGGCGAAAACGACGACATTTCCGGCCTTGGCCAGACCAAGGCGGCGCAGACGCTGTGTTCCAACATCCCCGACGACATGCGTGTGCACTACATGCAACCGGCCGTCGGCCACTATGGCGTCTTCAACGGTTCGCGCTTCCGCTCCGAGATCGTGCCCCGCATCGTCGACTTCATGACCAGCTACGGTCGTGAAAACCGCATGCCCGTGCGTCCTCGCCTCGTCAAGAGCGCCGGCGCCAACGGCTGATATTTTTGGCGCTCTATCCGGCAAGAAAAAAGCCGCGCCCGTAGCGCGGCTTTCGAAGGGTGTAGGAAGGCTACCCGGCTATGTCCCCTGATAGAGGGCGTCGCCGGGTGTCCGTGAAGCCTCAGCTCTGGCTCGACGCGGCCTGCGGGCGGGCGGCAGCACCGGGCCGGGCCGGCCGCGGCTTGCGCTTCGGCCCCGGAATCAGCCCTTCGCGCTGCGCCAGCTTGCGCGCGGCCTTGCGCGACCGGCGCACGGCCTCGGCCTTTTCGCGGGCGCGCCTCTGCGACGGCTTCTCATAGGAGCGGCGGGACTTCATCTCGCGAAAGACGCCCTCGCGCTGCATCTTCTTCTTCAGCACCTTGAGTGCCTGTTCGACATTGTTGTCTCTGACGAGTACCTGCAATGTTCTTCCTTTTCTGCGCGGCGTGCGCCGCTGTTGCGGGTGGCCTTGCGGCCGTTCCGGCCCGCGTCTCGAATTGGCTCGACACGGAACGATGTTCTTGCCCGGATGAGGCGCGATGACGCGCCTGCTGCCAACTGGCGACCGGCAGCCGATGCTGCCGCGAGTACGCCGGGCAAATCAGGATGTGGGCACGATGTAGTCGATCCGGGCACAAAGTGCAAGGAAGGTGACACCTTGTCGGGCGATGGCATCATGCATGGCGCATGCGCGCTGGGGAACCCGCATGCCGGCGACAAGCACTTGATCCGACGCCGATTTCGGCCACTCAGACGGGTTCCAACGGGGCGGGAATGGCCGACGTCCTTTCCGCCGCCTGGCACAGATCGGCGATCACGCAGCGTTCGCAGTCCGGCTTGCGTGCCTTGCAGACATAACGTCCGTGCAGGATCAGCCAATGATGCGCATGGCGCATATATTCGGCCGGAACGATCGCCAGGAGGCCGCGCTCGACCTCCTCAGGCGTCTTGCCCGGCGCCAGGCCGAGCCGGTTGCCGATCCTGAGAATGTGGGTGTCGACCGCCATGGTCGGCTGCCCGAAGGCCATGTTGAGCACCACATTGGCGGTCTTGCGGCCGACGCCCGGAAGTGTGGTGAGAAGGTCGCGTTCGTCCGGCACCTCGCCGCCATGATCGCGGATCAGCGCTTCAGACAGCGCGATCACGTTCTTCGCCTTGTTGCGCCACAGACCGATGGTGCGAATGTATTCGCCCACCTTCGCCTCGCCGAGTGCCAGCATCTTTTCGGGCGTATCGGCGACGGCGAACAGCGCCCGCGTCGCCTTGTTGACGCCGACGTCGGTCGCCTGCGCGGAAAGCACGACTGCGACCAGCAACGTGAAGGCGTTGACATGCTCGAGTTCGCCCTTCGGCTGCGGTCGCTGTACCGAAAACCGCCGGAAGATCTCGCGCACCTCGTCCGCGGTGTAGCGTGAGCGCACCCGTTTGGCTGTCCTGCGGCCCGCCGACCGTCCTGCGGCATTTTTGGTCTTTGGCTTTCGCATCCCGCCTCTATAATCGCTCCCATGGCTGAAACCTATGCCGCCGACGAGCCGATCTTCAAGGCGCTGCTCACGCCGCACCGGTCGCTGGGCCGCACCGGCTTCCTGGTGCTGATGGGTGTGCTGGCGGTCGGCTGGGGCGCCGTCGGCCTGTTTTTCCTGTCGATCGGCGCCTGGCCGGTGTTCGGCTTCTTCGGTCTCGACCTTCTGGCGGTCTACATCGCCTTCCGGCTCAACTACCGCGCTGCGCGCGCCCGCGAGGAAGTCTCGGTTTCGCGCACCCTTGTCGATATCCGCAAGACCGCGCCCTCGGGGCGCACCGAGGAGCACCTTTTCAATCCTTTCTGGGCGCGCTTCTCGGTCGCCCGGCATGAAGAGATCGGCATTACCGGCATGGCCGTGGAAGGCCAGGGAAGGCGTGTACCGCTTGGCGGCTTTCTCAATCCCGAAGACCGCGAGAGCTTTGCCTCCGCCTTCGGCCGGGCGCTGGCGACAGCCAGGGCTGGTTAGGTCGAATCTCGCGCATATCGGCAAGTTTCGGGTGGAGAAAGGACGCTCGCGGCGCGATATTCGCGGTCAAGGAGATCTGATCATGAACGCTCACACCGCGGTCCTCAAGAAGGACATCACCCCACCCTCCGGCCACCCCGATTTCGGCGATTACGAGATCGTCCGCCGTGTCATCGAGAAGATCAGCCTCGACTACCGCGACCAGCCCTCGCTCGAAGCGCTTGCAGCCGAGGTTGGCGAGACGCCGACCGGGCTGCAGAAACTCTTTACGCGCTGGGCGGGGCTCTCGCCCAAGGGTTTCCTTCAGGCGGTCACCCTTGATCATGCCCGGCGGCTGCTCGACGACGGCACGCCGCTTCTGGAAACCGCGCTCGAGCTAGGGATGTCCGGACCTGGCCGGCTGCATGACCTTTTCGTCACGCACGAGGCGATGTCGCCCGGGGACTACAAGACCCGGGGCGCCGGTCTCGTGATGCGTTATGGCTACCACGTCTCGCCCTTCGGTATTGCGCTTGTCATGGTGACCGACCGCGGTCTGGCCGGTCTCGCCTTTTGCGATCCCGGCGGCGAGCGTGCCGCCTTCGACGACATGGCTGGCCGCTGGCCGAATGCCGACTATGTCGAGGATATCGCCGCGACCGCACCTTATGCGGCCCGCATTTTCGATCCGGAACGCTGGCGCCGCGACGAGCCGCTGAAGGTCGTGCTGATCGGCACCGACTTCCAGGTTCGGGTGTGGGAAGCGCTGCTGCGCATTCCGATGGGCCGCGCCAGGCCCTATTCGGCGATCGCCGAGGAGATCGGCAAGCCGGCGGCGAGCCGCGCCGTGGGCGCGGCGGTCGGAGCCAATCCGCTCTCCTTCGTGGTGCCGTGCCACCGTGCGCTCGGCAAGTCCGGTGCGCTCACCGGCTATCATTGGGGGCTGACGCGCAAGCGCGCCATCCTTGGCTGGGAGGCGGGCCAGACCGCCGCCTGAACCTATCGGCACTCAGGCCGTGGCAGTTGCGGCCGGCCGCCTATTCCAATCGATGCCGAAAATCGTCTAGCCTCCCGACAGCGTTCGCGGGAGGCCTTGCGTGGTCGTTGTCATTGGTTCCGTCAATCTCGATCTTATCGCCACCGTCGGCCGGCTGCCCGGCCCGGGCGAGACCGTCGCCGGTGACGCCTTTTCCACCGCGCCGGGCGGCAAGGGTGCCAACCAGGCATTGGCGGCGGCGCGTGCCGGCGCCAGTGTTCGCATAATCGGCGCCGTCGGCATGGACGCCTTCGCCAAGGAGGCGCTGGCCCTGCTGAAGGCAGGGGGCGTCGACCTCTCGGGCATAGGCGAATCGCATGCGGCCACGGGCACCGCGCTTATCCTGGTTGCCGAGGACGGGGAAAACATGATCGCCGTCGTGCCGGGGGCCAATGATTCGGTGCTGCCGGGGGACGTGGACAAGGCGCGGCTGCAAAAGCGGGATGTGCTTCTCTTGCAGAACGAGATCCCGCTGAAGACCGTCCGCGCGGCACTTGAGGCTGCTCGCAGCGCTGGCGCGACGTCCATCCTCAACACCGCGCCCTATGCGGACGACATCGCCGATCTCCTGGCGCTTGCCGACATGGTCGTCGCCAACGAGACCGAGTTCGACCTTTGCGCCGGTAGGTTGGCGTTACCCGGTTCCGACCGGGAGGCGCGGATGAAGGCCTTCGTTGCCCAGACCGGCCGCACGATTGTCGTCACGCTTGGGGCTGCGGGCGTTGTTGCCGCGACGCCGGAGACCTTCCTGCGTGTGCCGTCGCCGGCCATTGAGCCGGTCGACACGGTCGGCGCCGGCGATACCTTCTGTGGCTATCTTGGCGCATCGCTCGAGGCTGGCGAAACGCTCGAAGCGGCGTTGCGCCGCGCCGCCGCTGCCGGCGCGCTCGCCTGCCTCAGGCCGGGGGCCCAGCCGGCCATTCCCAGGGCGAAGGAAGTTGCCGATCGGCTGTGACCGGCGGCGTAAGGGAGGAAGAGATGTCAATCGAAATCTATACCGCCTATGTGTTGGTTTGCCTGGTGGCAACGGTGATTCCGGGGCCGACCAACATGCTGATCGTCGCCAACGGCATCCGCCATGGCGTGCGTGCCGGGCTGATGAACGTTGCCGGCACACTGCTTTCGTTGACCGTCATGATCGCCATCGCCGGTATCGGACTCACGTCGCTGATAGAGCTTGCCGGCCATTGGTTCAGCTGGGTGAAGCTTGCTGGCGCCGCCTATCTGTGTTGGCTCGGCTGGAAGATGTTCCGCTCCGCCGGAGCCGCGTCCAACGATCCAGCCAGCCTCGCGGCCCCGCGCCGCGGCTTCTTCATGCAAGGTTTTCTCGTCTCGATGGGCAATCCCAAGCAGCTTCTGTTCTTCGGTGCGCTTTTGCCGCAATTCGTTGACCCAGCCGCCAATCACATTGCTCAAATCGCGATCCTTGGCGCCACCGCACTCCTGTTCTCGGCCATCTCCGACGGCAGTTATGCGCTCGCCTCCGGCAATTTCGGCAAGCGGTTGACGCCGCGGCGCATGCGCCAGATTGCCCGCATCGGCGGTTCGTTACTGATCGGCGGCGGTCTCTGGGTCGCGCTTTCGCGGGCGCGGTGAAGTTTGGTCAGAGTCGTCCGAGCCGCTCGGTGAGCAGTGCGTAGAAGGCATCGGAATCGATGTCGCGGATCACCATGGCATTTTTCTGCCTTTCGGTGACGCCCCACCAGTCGACCACCGTCATGCCCATCGTCAGTTCCGAGCTTATCTCGATCTCGACATTGCACATGCGGCCGGAAAACAGTTCCGGCTTGACCAGATAGGCGATCACGCAGGGGTCGTGCAGCGGCCCGCCATCGGAACCGTATTTCTCGATGTCGAAACGTTCGGCGAATTCAAGCATCTGCGCCGTCGCCAGCCCGACCGGGGTGCCGAGCGCGCGGATCGCTCCGACGCGCGCCTTGCTGGTGCGCGGCTTGTGGGTGACGTCGAGCGGCATCATCACGATCGGCACGCCGGCGCGGTAGACGATGTCGGCGGCATGCGGATCGACGTGGATGTTGAACTCGGCCGCCGGTGTGACATTGCCGCCTTCCGAATAGCCGCCGCCCATCAGCACGATCTCGCGAATGCGCGCAGCGATCCGCGGCTCGCGGTTCAGGGCCAATGCGATATTGGTAAGCGGGCCGAGCGGACAGAGCGTGACGCTGCGCTCCGGCTCCGCCATCAGGGTTTCGACGATGTAGTCGACGGCATGTCTTTCCTGCAGCGGCATCGCTGGCTCCGGCAGCACCGGCCCGTCAAGCCCGGTCTTGCCGTGGACGTGCTCGGCGGTCACCAGATGCCTGACCAGCGGTCGGATCGCGCCGGCGAACACGGGTATGTCAGGGCGGCCGGCAAGTTCGCAGACCTTGCGGGCGTTCTTGGAGGTCAGTTCCAGCGGCACGTTGCCGGCCACCGTGGTGATGCCGATCACCTCCAGTTCCGGGCTTGCCAGCGCCAGCAGGATGGCGATCGCGTCATCCTGGCCGGGGTCCGTGTCGATAATGATCTTGCGGCCGCCGGCCATTCGCATCCCTCCGGTATCCACTTGAAGTCACTGTTGCGGCGGACCATATCAGCAGGGTGCGGGAGAATGCCATCCGGGTTTTTCCGCCATCCACGTCGCTCTTTGAGGACATGTCGATGACGCGAATGACGCCTTTTTCGAATCCGCTGCTGCTCGGGTTCGAAACGATGGAGAAGACCCTGGAAAGGGTTTCCAAGTCCGCGGACGGCTACCCGCCCTACAATATCGAGCGTATCCGCGGCATGAACGGCAGCGACGACCGGTTGCGCATCACGCTGGCCGTGGCCGGGTTCTGCGACGAGGACCTCGAAGTCGCCACCGAAGACAACCAGCTTGTCATCCGTGGCAGGCAGGTAGACGAGGTGGAGCGCGATTTTCTGCACCGCGGCATTGCCGCGAGACAGTTCCAGCGCACCTTCGTCCTCGCCGATGGCATGCGGGTCACCGGCGCCGAGCTCAAGAACGGACTTTTGTCGGTCGACCTCGACCGGCCCGAGCCCGAGCGCCATGTACGGAAAATAAACATCTCGGTGAAAGACTGACGATCGCCGCGATAGCCCTGAACAGGGTCGGCCCGATGGGCGGCCCGGATGGAGGCTGACATGAACGATATCAAGCTGACCATGAGCCAGGACCAGTTCGCCCACCTCGGCGAGGGAGCCGTGGCCTATCTGCGCAAGGTGTCCAGCGATGACTTGCGTGGGCGCTTTCCGAATCTGCCGGAGATAGCGTCGGGCCTGGAACTGTGGGCACTCTTCGCTGCCAACGGCCAGCCGATCATGCTGACTGACGAGCGCGAAAGCGCGCTAGGCGCCGCAATCCAGAACGACCTTACCCCGCTCAGCATCCACTGACGGTTTTCCCAAGCCTCGAACCTTGGAGCGCTCAGGCAGCGTGCGAGGCGGGCTTGGAGGCCAGGAAAGTGTGAATGGCCGCGGCGTCCTTGGTGCCGCGGATCTTCGCCACGGTGTCAGGATCGCGCAACACTCGCGCGATCCGCGACAGCGCTTTCAGATGGTCGGCACCCGCCCCCTCGGGTGCGATGAGCAGAAACACCAGGTCGACCGGCTGGTCGTCCAGGGCCTCGAACTCGACCGGCGTTTCCAGCCGCGCGAAAAGTCCCGTAATAGCTTCCACGCCCGGCAGTTTACCGTGCGGGATCGCGATACCGTTGCCGACACCTGTCGAGCCAAGCCGCTCGCGCTGCAGGATCGTGTCGAAAACCTCGCGCTCCGGGATACCGGTGATCTGGCTCGCCTTCTCGGCCAGCATCTGGAGCAGCTGCTTTTTCGAATTCGCCTTCAAGGCCGGCATCACTGCCGAAACCTCGATCAGATCGCTGAGATCCATTTTTCTGCATTCCTTCCTCTGCTCCCGCGGTGCCGGGCCCTCTAGGGCGGGTGGCGCGGTCGTCAGAAACGGGACTAGGCCGTGCCGGATGTCTCGGACGGGTCTATCCAGCCGATATTGCCGTCTGCGCGGCGGTAAACGATGTTGACGCTGTCGGTGCCGGCGTTGCGGAACACGTAGACCGGACTGTCCTTGGTATCGAGTTCGATGACGGCGGAGGCGACGGTCATGGTCCTCAACTGCAGCGAGGACTCCGCGACTACAGCCGGGGAAAAGTCCTCCGGCACCTCTTCGTCCTCCTCGGCGACCGGCGCCATGACCCGGTAGGCTGCGTCGGTCCAGGCCGCTTCCTGTGGCGCGCCCTGGTGTGACTTCAGCCGCCTCTTGTAGCGGCGCAGCCGCTTTTCGATCCGGTCGGCCGCCGCATCGAACGCGGCCTGCGGATCCTGGGCCCGGCCCTCGGCCTGCAGCGCCATTCCGGTGTCGAGATGGAGCATGCAGTCAGCCGAATAGCGGGATCCCGACTTTTCGACCGTTACCCGGCCCGAAAATCCCCCGTCGAAATATTTGTCCACTGCCTCGGCGATCCTGTCATCGATCTTGGTGCGGAACGCGTCGCCGATTTCCATCTGCTTGCCAGAAATTCGCAGGCCCATCTGAACGCCGACCTTTCCTCTCCAGACCAAACACGATTGCGAGTTTATACCCGTGGCCGCTGCGCACAAGGTTTCGCAGCGTCATCAACGCCAGGGCCTAAGCCATTGTTCCGGAGTGAGCTACCGTCATCATCCTGCCGCGGCGCGAACATGTCGCCGCCGTTCGGGTGGCGGGCTTCTATTCCCTGTCGGGAGCTTTGTCAACGCGAGGATTTTTCCGAACGGAAGATCGCCCGGCGGTGCGCGCGCTCAGCGATCCGCCGCCGCAAGCGCCCGCTTTTCGCGCCGGCGTTGCACCGATGAGGGAATGCTCATGCTTTCCCGGTACTTCGCGACCGTGCGCCGGGCGATGTCGATGCCGGTTGTCCTCAGGATATCCACAATGGCGTCGTCGGAGAGCACTTTCGCCGCCGTTTCCTCGTCGATCATCTCGCGGATGCGGTGGCGCACCGCCTCGGCGGAGTGCGCGTCGCCGCCCTCCGCCGAGGCGATCGCCGAGGTGAAGAAGTAGCGCAGTTCGAACATGCCGCGCGGGGTCATCATGTATTTGTTGGAAGTGACCCGGCTGACCGTCGATTCGTGCATGCCTATCGCGTCGGCGACCGTCTTGAGGTTGAGCGGCCGCATGTGGCGGATGCCGTGGACCAGAAAGGCGTCCTGCTGGCGCACGATCTCGGAGGTGACCTTGAGGATGGTGCGGGCACGCTGGTCGAGACTGCGCGTCAGCCAGTTGGCGTTCTGCAGGCATTCCGACAGGAAGGCCCGGTCGGCATCCGAGCCGGCGTCGGCCGACACGCGGGCGAAATAGGTCTGGTCGACAAGGACGCGCGGCAGCGCGTCTGGATTGAGTTCCACCGCCCAACTGCCGTCGGGCGCCGCCTTGACCACGACGTCGGGCACGATGGTCTCGATCCCGTCGTGCAGGAAGGCCGAACCCGGCTTCGGGTCCAGGGTGCGGATTTCGGCCAACATGTCGATGAGGTCGCCTTCGTCGACGCCGCATAGTTTTCTCAGCGTCGCAAAGTCGCGCCTTGCCAGGAGGTCGAGATGGTCGACGAGCACTCGCATCGCCGGGTCAAGCCGCTGCCGCCGCGCGAGTTGCAATGCAAGGCATTCCGCAAGGTCCCGGGCAAACATCCCCGCTGGGTCCACTGTCTGGCACGCGGCGAGCACGCCCTCGACATCCGCCAGCGGCGCGCCCAGGCGGTCGGCGACGTCGTCGAGCTCGAGTCGAAGGTAACCGCACTCGTCGAGGCCGTCGGCCAGTTCGGCGGCAATCAACCTTTCGCGCATGCCCGAGAAAAGGAAGACGAGCTGTTGGTGGACGTGGTCGCGCAGGGTCGGCGCCGCGGCCACCACATCCTCGAGATCGAACCCATCGGTCATGCCCGCATGGGTGCCCGGGCCGGCGCCCAGGCCGGAGCGCCAACTGGCCATGAGTTCCGGGCCGAGGCGGTCGCCGCCGCCCGGATCGTCGGGAAAGACGTTTTCCAGCGTGCTGTCCAGCCGCCCGGCCAGCCTCTCGGCGCTCGGGTCGAGGTCGGCTTCGAACCATTCCTCGGTCGTGTCGTCGCGGCGCTGGACATCGTCTGCCGGCTCAAGCTCAGGGGCCTCGTCGTCGCCGCGCTCAAGCAGCGGATTGCGCTCGATCTCGTCGTCGATGAAGCGTTCCAGCTCGGCATGGGTGAACTGCAGCAGCCGGATCGACTGCATCAGTTGCGGCGTCATGACCAGCGACTGCGCCTGGCGCAGCTGCAACTTGGCTGTCAGGGCCATCCCGGCTCCGCGTTTGCCCCATCCGGCGGAATTCCGGACGAATTACGTCACATAAGGAAACTGGCCCGCGTCTTGCTTGTCAAGCAAAAGGCGCGCTGACGGTCCTCTCGGGCGCTGAGTTGGTAAACCATTCGCAACGCTTCGGGCCGATCAGGGCCGAAATCACAGCGTGAAGCGTTCGCCGAGGTAAAGCCGCCGCACGTCGGGATTGTTGACGATGTCGCTGGCCCGGCCATGGGTCAGGACCTGCCCGGCGTGCAGGATATAGGCGCGATCGATGAGGCCGAGCGTCTCGCGAACGTTGTGGTCGGTGATCAAGACACCGATGCCGCGCGCCGTCAGGTGGCGCACGAGCTGCTGGATGTCCGAGACCGCGATCGGGTCAACGCCGGCGAAGGGCTCGTCGAGGAGCATGAAATTGGGATTGGAGGCCAGCGCGCGCGCGATCTCCAGCCTGCGCCGCTCACCGCCGGACAACGACAGCGCCGGCGCCTTGCGCAGATGCGGGATGTGAAACTCTTCCAGCAACTCGTCGAGCTTTTCCTCGCGCCGCCGCCGGTTCTTTTCCACCACTTCGAGCACCGCGCGGATGTTGCCTTCCACGGTGAGGCCGCGGAAGATCGAGGCTTCCTGCGGCAGGTAGCCGATGCCGAGCCTTGCGCGTCGGTACATCGGCATCGAGGTGACGTCGAAGCCGTCGATCTCGATCATGCCCTCGTCGACCGGGATGAGACCGGTGACCATGTAGAAGCAGGTGGTCTTGCCGGCCCCGTTGGGTCCCAGCAGGCCGACGGCCTCGCCGGCGCGCAGGCCGATCGATACGCCGCTGACGACCGCGCGGCCGCGATAGCTCTTGGAAAGGCCCCTTGCGATCAGCGTACCCTTGTAGCGTTCCCGGTCCGGTCGGACGCCGGTCGCTGCCGATCCGTCGCCGTCCGACCTGCCGAGAAGCCGCGAGAAGACCGTCAAATGCCCGGCCCTTACTGGCTTTGTGACTTGGGGTTGAGCAGCATCTTCACGCGGCCGGTCGCGTTGGCGCCCTTGTCGCAGCCATCAAGAAGCGCCTGGCCGGTCGCCATGTGGACGGTCAGCTTGCAGCCGACCACCACGTTGCCGCTGTCGGACAGCACCACCTCCTTGCCGGTCATGACCAGTATCTCGGTCTTCATGTCGAAGGTGGCGGCGTCGGCGGTGGCGACCTGTGTCTCGGTCTTGACGTAAACTTTCTGGTCGACTTCCAGACGCTCGATGTTGCCGGCCCCCGCGCCCGCGATCGGCGAGGTGCTCCCATCATCCTGCTTGAGGTAAAAGACCCGCATGCGACCGGACTTGAGCACCGTCGGGCCCTGGACCACGTTGACGTTGCCGGTGAAGATCGCCAGACCCTCCTGGTCGCGCACTTCGAGGCGGTCGCTCTCGATCTGGATCGGCTCGTCGCCCGACAACTTGAGCCCCGTCACGCGCGACGTCTCGCTGGTCTGTGCATAGGCGGGCGCGAGGGAAAGTCCGAACACGATCGCGGTGAGGGCGCTGGAAATCCGGTTCATGTCAGTCACCCGCTGCCGTGCCCGGTTCACCGGACGTCTGCTTTGGCTCGATCGTCACGCGAACGCGCTTTTCGAAAACGAAGACCTTGCCTTTTTCGAGCACCTGGAAACTGTCGGCGGTGATCCGCGAGCCGGTCTGCACAATGTCGACAGGCTTTTCGGTCGAGAGCTCCCCGGCATCGATGTTGATGAAGGCCGATTCAAGATTGGCCGTCATGCCGTCGCTGGTCTTGAACGTAACCGGGCTTGTGATGTCAAGCGTATTGCCGGCCTCGTCAAACTTGCCGGTCGCCGCCCGCACCGTTGCCTCATTGCCGCCGCTGACCGGAAACGTCGCGTCGATCTCCTCCAGTTCGATCAATCCGGACTGCGACAGATCCTGGATCGCGCGTATGGCAGTCATGGTGTAGGGCAGGTTTTCGTCGGTGTAGCCGCTGACCTTCGGGTTTGCCATCACCAGCTTGCCGTCGCGGATCGCCGTCGCCTCGACATCGATGGCAAGCCCCGTCGGAGAAAGCGCGTAGGAATAGGCGAAGAAGCCGGCCGCCAACGCCGCTGCGATGACAGGTAGCGCGAGTTTGACGGCGCGTACCCGCGTTGAATGTCGCTTTGCTTCCAGGAAGGCGGCCTCGTCGCGGCGCGCGGATGCGTTGCCGCCTGCGGCGACGCTGCTCTGTTCCGCGGAAGTCTGCGCCATTGCCATTTGCCCGGTGAATACCCCGCGTGATGCGACCCCCAAGGAAACCCTGTGGGTCGGGATACACGCCCGTCTGTCGAATTCCAGTCCAATATGGTTATTTTTGGATGACAAAGGCGTTCCCGCCCTCGTTTTTTCTTTCTCCAGCCTCGTCCCAACGCTGATAGACGTGCGCGCGACCGGGTAGCGGGCGTTTCATTCGCGCTGCTTTAGGTCTAGATAGCCGGGATATTCCGTCCAGCGAACGAGGCAGGAGATGGCGCTCAGAGCCGATGAATTGATCGATCGCCGCAGGTTGCGGCGCAAACTCACCTTCTGGCGTGTCGCGGCGCTGCTGGTCGCGGCATTGGCGATTGCTGCCTTCGCCTGGCAGGCCTTCGGCGACGGGCTGCCGGGACAGGGTGCCGACCAGATCGCCAAGGTCCGTATTGAAGGCACCATCACCGAAGACGAGGAACTGCTTGAACGCCTCGACAAGATCGCCGAGTCCGACGCGGTGAAGGGAGTCATCCTCAACATCGACTCGCCGGGTGGCACTACCGCCGGCGGCGAGGCGATCTTCGAGGCCGTGCGCAAGCTCGCCGACAAGAAGCCCGTTGTTGCCCAGGTCGGCACGCTCGCGGCATCGGCAGGCTACATGATCGCCAGCGCCTCCGACCATATCGTGGCGCGCAAGTCCTCGATCGTCGGTTCGATCGGTGTCCTCGTCCAGTTTCCCGACCTGACCGGGCTGATGGACAAGGTCGGCATCAAGCTCGAGGAGGTGAAGTCCTCGCCGCTCAAGGCGGAGCCGTCGCCGTTTAACCCGACGACGGAAGAGGAACGGGCAATGTTGCGGGCCATGATCCTCGATTCATACGACTGGTTTGTCGGGCTGGTCGCCGATCGCAGGCCGCTTTCGCGCGTCGAGGCCGAGCGACTGGCCGACGGTTCCGTGTTCACCGGCCGTCAGGCTCTGGAACGCAAGCTTGTCGACACGCTGGGCGGTGAGGAGGAGGCCGTCGCCTGGCTCAAATCGAAGGGTGTTGACGCCTCGCTCGAGGTGATCGAGTGGAAGCCCAAGCCCGACCGTGCATCCTATTTCCTGCTCGACGCTCTTGGCGCCGCAATCGCAGAAGGACTAGGGCTTGCCGGCGGGCGCCTGAACCTTCCGGAAAGGCTTGGCGCAGAGCGCCTCTTCCTTGACGGTCTGGTGTCCCTCTGGCAACCTGATCATGGCACGACGGGGGAACGATAAATCCCGGAACAATAAATGATTTTCGGGGCAGACAGGATACGGGCCAATGATCAAATCCGAGCTTGTGCAGACGATTGCCAACCGCAATCCGCACCTGTTCCTGCGCGATGTCGAAAACATCGTGAATGCTATCTTCGACGAAATCACCGATGCGCTGGCCGACGGCAACAGGGTGGAGTTGCGCGGGTTCGGCGCATTCTCTGTCAAGAACCGGCCGGCGCGTGTCGGCCGCAACCCGCGCACCGGCGATGCTGTCGAGGTGGAGGAGAAGTGGATACCCTTCTTCAAGACCGGCAAGGAATTGCGCGAGCGCCTCAACTCCAAATAGGCGCCGGGAACTTGCTAAGCCCGGGCGCGCGCGCTACCCGGTAGGCGTTGTCTGGATATGCAGGAGCGCACATGTTGAACCGCGTCGTGCTTGTGGTGGTGGTGGTGCCGGTGGCGGTGGTGCTGATCGCGCTGGCGGTCGCCAACCGGACTCCGGCCGCCTTCACGCTCGACCCGTTCAATCCCGGCAATGGCGCGCTGACTGTGGAACTGCCTCTTTTCGTCCTCCTTTTCGTCTCGCTGGCGATCGGTCTTGTTCTGGGCAGCGTAGCGACCTGGCTCCGGCAGGGACGCTACCGGCGCGAGGCGCGCGAGAAACGCCGTGAGGTGCAGAACCTGCTCCAGCAGACCCGGCCGCCGGCTGGTGGGGAAGATGCCGGGACAGGGGTGCCGGCGACCCGTGGCTGACGTCGCCAGTCTCTTTCGCTCTTCTCGCTACAGGTACCGGAGTTCGCCATGCGCATGATCGCCGCCAGCGAGGTCGACGCCGCGCTCAGCTTTGCGGGTCTGGTGGAGACCCTGCGGACAGCGTTCCGCGACGGCGCGGTACAGCCGGTCAGGCATCACCACACGATAGAACGGCCGGATGGCGCCGCGTCCACCTTGCTGCTGATGCCGGCCTGGAACGATTTCACACGCGCCGGAACCTCCGCCGGCGGCCATGTCGGGGTCAAGATCGCCACTGTCTCGCCCGACAACAACCAGATCGGCAAGCCTGCCGTGATGGCGCTCTACCTGCTGCTCGACGGCAAGACCGGCGAGCCGCTGGCGTTGATCGACGGCCAGCGCTTGACGCAATGGCGCACGGCCTGCGCTTCCGCGCTTGCAGCGAGCTATCTCGCCCGTGAGGACGCCGCGCGACTGCTGATCGTCGGTGCGGGCGCGCTGAGCCGCTTTCTCGCCCAGGCACACGCGGCCGTGCGGCCGATCCGCGAGGTGCGGATATGGAACCGGACGCCCGCCAATGCCGAAAAAGTGGCCGCCGACCTGCGGGAAATGGGCATAGCGGCCTCGGTTGCCGGTGATTTGGCCGCGGAGGTCGGTCGCGCCGATATTGTTTCTGCCGCCACCATTTCAACCGAACCCCTGATCGCCGGCGCGGCCCTGCGTCCGGGCGTTCATGTCGACCTTGTCGGAGGTTTTACGCCGACGATGCGCGAGGCCGACGACGACGCGATCAGGGCTGCCAGCGTCTATGTCGATACGCTTGGCGGGGCCACAAAGGAGGCCGGCGACATCGTCCAGCCTTTGGAATCCGGCGTGCTTTCCCGCGACGCGATTGTCGGCGACCTTTATGGCCTGGCCCGCGGCGAAACACCTGGTCGCCGAAGCGCGGACGAGATCACGCTGTTCAAATCGGTGGGCGCCGCGATCGAAGACCTTGCCGCCGGGGTCGCGGTCTACAAGGCGCTTTCTTCCTGACGGGCGACCGCGTTGCGCGTTTCCGGGCGCTGTGCCAAAAGCCGGCGATGCCGAGTGGACTATGCTCCAGATGAAACAGCCGCGCGAAAGGCGCCACGGGCGATCGCGCGCGCCGGCCAAGGCCGGCGCAGAGCGGGCGTCGTCATCAGGCAAAGCTGCGAAGGCAGAACGCAGGCAGGTGCCGGCAGCCGCTGAGCGCGACCGCACCGTCCGGCCGAGCGGCGCCTTGCCAGCCGAAACGGTGCCATTGATTCTCGAAGTCAACCCCAACGCCGACTATGCGCTGCTCGACAGCGGCGATGGTGAAAAACTCGAACAGTATGGTCCCTATCGCATTGTTCGGCCTGAGGGACAGGCGCTGTGGGCGCGGGCTCTGCCGGCCGCGGAGTGGGCGGCGGCCGATGCGATCTTCACGGGCGATACAGACGAAGAAGGCATGGGCCGCTGGCGGTTCCCAAAAGCGCCTTTGGGCGAGACCTGGCCGATGCGCCATGACGGCATCGACTATCTCGGCCGCTTCACCTCCTTCCGTCATGTGGGCGTCTTTCCAGAACAGGCCTCGCACTGGGCCGACATGGAAGCGCGCATCAGATCGGCGGGGCGGACGGTCAGGGTGCTCAACCTTTTCGGCTATACCGGCCTCGCCTCCTTGGTGGCGGCGCGCGCCGGCGCTGAGGTCACCCATGTCGATGCGTCCAGGAAGGCGATCACCTGGGCGCGCGAAAACCAGGAGGTCGCCGGGCTTGCCGACCGACCGATTCGCTGGATCTGCGAGGACGCCGCGAAATTCGTCGAGCGC
Source organism: Nitratireductor mangrovi (assembly GCF_007922615.2). Taxonomy (NCBI): domain Bacteria; kingdom Pseudomonadati; phylum Pseudomonadota; class Alphaproteobacteria; order Hyphomicrobiales; family Phyllobacteriaceae; genus Nitratireductor; species Nitratireductor mangrovi. The sequence continues at coordinate 4,154,313 of NZ_CP042301.2, forward strand.
GAGGTGCGCCGCGACAGGCAATACGACATCATCCTCCTCGACCCGCCGGCCTACGGCCGCGGCCCCAAGGGCGAGGTCTGGCAGCTTTTCGAGCATCTTCCGGCCATGGTCGGCAACTGCCGGGCCATCCTCGGCGAACGGCCCCTGGCCCTTGTCCTGACTGCCTATTCGATCCGGTCCTCCTTCTTTGCGATCCACACGCTGATGCGCGATGCCCTTGCCGGCTTCGGCGGGCGGGTGGAATCGGGCGAACTGGTGATTCGCGAAAAGGCGGCGGGCCGCGCGTTGTCGACTTCGCTTTTCTCGCGTTGGGTTCCGAAATGAGGGCAGGCGGCGGCGAGATACGGCGTTCCGGCCAGGTAAAGGAGGTAACCAGCCTCTCCAACCCGATCGTTAAGGATATCCGCGCCCTGGCGATGAAGAAATTCCGCGACCAGCAGAATGCCTTCCTCGCCGAGGGGCTGAAGCTGGTGATCGAGGCGCTCGATCTCGGCTGGCGTGTGCGCACCATGATTCTGGCCAAATCAGCGCTTGGCAACCGCACTGTCGAGGCCACCGCGGCCCGGGTCTTCGCGGCCGGTGGCTTGGTGCTGGAAGCGAGCGAGAAGTTGATGGCCTCCATTGCCCGGCGCGACAATCCGCAGATGGTCGCCGGCGTCTTCGAGCAGCGATGGATGCCGCTGGGGAAGGTATCGCCTTTACGGGGCGACGTGTGGGTGGCGCTCGACCGGGTCCGCGACCCGGGCAATCTCGGCACCATCATTCGCACCGTGGACGCCGTCGGCGCCAAAGGCGTCATTCTGGTCGGTGACTGCACTGATCCCTTCGGAATCGAGACGGTGCGCGCCACGATGGGGTCTGTTTTCGCCGTTCCGGTGGTGAAGACGACGCAGGAGGACTTTCTGGCCTGGCGTGCCGGGTTTGCCGGCCTTGTTGCCGGCACGCATTTGAAGGGCGCGGTCGATTACCGCAGCGTCGATTTCGAAGGCAAGCCGGTGCTGCTCCTGATGGGTAACGAGCAGCAGGGCCTGCCGGAGACCCTGGCCGCCGCTTGCGACCGGCTTTTGCGTATTCCGCAAGCCGGCCGCGCCGATTCGCTTAACCTCGCGGTCGCAACAGGCGTCATGCTCTACGAGATTCGTCGCCCGGCACTCACTCTGGAGAAAGACGGCGCATGAGGCTGCTCGCCTGCGTCCTGGTCGCCGCGGCGGGCATCGTCCTTGACCAGTGGATCAAGGGGCTCGTGACGCAAAACATGACGCTGCACGAGCAGATCGACCTGCTGCCGTTCCTGGCGCTCTTTTATGCGCACAACTACGGCATCGCCTTTTCGCTGTTTTCCTCGCTCGGCGACCTGTCGCTCATCATTATGACGTCCGGTGTGGTGCTGTTTATCCTCTGGCTGGCCTCGCGCACCGATCAAAGCCAGTTGGCTGCACGGCTGGGCTTTGCGCTCATTGTCGCCGGCGCTCTCGGCAATCTGATCGACCGCGTCACGCTCGGCTACGTCGTCGACTACGTGCTGTTCCACACGCCGAACTGGTCCTTCGCTGTGTTCAATCTCGCCGATGCGATGATTACGGTGGGTGCCGGCCTCGTGCTGCTGGAGGAGTTTTTCGCCTGGCGTCGTCAGCGCGGTTGACCTGTTTGCCGCGACCCAGCACAGTCTTCGCCAATCGAACAACGACCGGGGAGAGAAATGTCCGACACCTTCCGAGCCATCCTCGTCACGCGTGACGAGGAAAAGAAGCAGTCCGTCTCCGTCAGCGAAATCTCGGAGGCCGACCTCATGGAGGGCGACGTGACGGTGGCCGTCGAGGCGACGACGGTGAACTACAAGGATGGCCTGGCAATCACCGGTAAAGCGCCGGTGATTCGCCGGTTTCCAATGGTCCCAGGCATCGATTTCGCCGGAACCGTGCTCAAATCCGGCCATTCCCGCTGGAAGGAAGGCGACAAGGTCATCCTCAACGGCTGGGGCGTCGGCGAAACCCATATGGGCGCCTATGCCGCGCGCGCGCGGGTCAACGGCGACTGGCTGGTGGGGTTGCCGGAAAGCATGAGCGTCCAGCAGGCGATGGCAATCGGCACGGCCGGCTACACCGCGATGTTGTGCGTCATGGCGCTGGAACGACACGGAATCACGCCGGAACGCGGTCCGGTTGTGGTGACGGGTGCGGCAGGAGGCGTCGGTTCGGTCGCTGTTTCGCTCCTTTCGAGGCTTGGCCATCACGTCATCGCGTCGACCGGCAGAACGTCCGAAGAGACCTATCTGAAGGATCTGGGCGCGACCGAGATCATTTCGCGGGATGAACTCTCGGGGCCGGCTCGGCCGCTCGGCAAGGAACGCTGGGCCGGCGGGGTCGACGCCGTCGGCAGCCACACGCTGGCCAACGTCCTGTCGATGACCTCCTATGGCGGCGCGGTCGCCGCTTGCGGGCTGGCCCAGGGCATGGACCTGCCGGCCAGCGTGGCGCCGTTTATCCTGCGCGGCGTCTCTCTGCTCGGCGTCGATTCGGTCATGGCTCCGCTCGCCTTGCGCGAGGAGGCCTGGCGCCGCCTCGCCGCCGACCTCGACCCGGCGAAGCTGGCGGCACTTTCGACGACCATCGGCTTCGGCGAGATCATGGAAACGGCGGGGGCCATTGTGGAGGGTCGCGTTCGCGGTCGCGTCGTCGTCGACATGGGCGCGTGAGCGTTCGCTAAAATTTTAGCGGGCCGCCAAAATCTTCCCTAATCTGTGCCAGCTATGGTCCGGGCATGGAGACGCATCGCGGGCCATCGCAGGAGATCGCGTTGCGCCGGAGCGCGAGGGATGCACCCGGCGGCCTGGCGCGCGCCTCGTCCACACTCTACCGCACCCACAACCGCTACGGGATTGGGACGCTTGCGGTTTTGGTTCTGGTGCTGGTCTTTGCATGCCTGTCGTTCATGTACGGGGCGCCTCCGATCGTCAGCTATGGCCTGGCCGCGACCGGGCTGGCAGGGCTTGGCGTTCTTGCGCTGATGATCGCGGAGGAGCGCCGCATCGAGGCGCAAACGGTCTCCCAAGCCCAGAAAACCCGCGAGGAGATCGAATCTCTCGCCGACCGGATGTGGGAGTTGCACGAAAGCGAGGAGCGCTTTCGTGGCCTCATCGACGCGCTCGGCGATCTCGTCGTTCACCGCGACCGCGATGGCCGCATCGTCTACGCCAACAAGGTCTTTGCCGACATGTTCGGGCGCCAGCCGCGCGACCTCTGCGGACGCACGCTGGACGAGCTTGGCGTCGATGTCGGGATGGTTTCGGATGCCGCCTTCGCCGAGGGCGAGTGCCTGAGCTCGGCCGATGTGCCGATCGAGACGGCGGAAGGGACACGCTGGTTTTCCTGGATCGAGCTGTCCGTGCGCGACGATGAAACCGGCACCGTCTCGCACCGCACGATCGCCCGTGACATCACCGCGCGCAAGAAGGCAGAGACCGCCCTGATTGCCGCGCGCGAGCGCGCCGAATTCGCCAGTCAGGCCAAGTCGCGCTTCCTCGCCACGGTGAGCCATGAAATCCGCACGCCGATGAATGGCATCATGGGCATGGCCAAGTTGCTCGCCGACACCGACCTGTCGCCCGAGCAACGCACCTATGTCGGTGCCGTGTCGACCTCAGCCAACGCACTGCTGGCGCTCATCGAGGACCTGCTTGATTTCTCCAAGATCGAGGCGGGCCGGCTCGAACTTGAGCCACAGAAGATGTCGCCTCGCGAACTCGTCGAGAACGTCGTCGAACTGATGGCCGCGCGGGCCTTCGCCAAGGACATCGGGCTGGGCTGCCATGTCGAACCCGGCGTACCGGCGGTCATTGACGCCGATCCGGGTCGCCTGCGCCAAGTCATGCTCAACCTGATCGGCAATGCGGTGAAATTCACCGAGGAGGGTGGTGTCGAGGTGCGCGTTGGAATCAGCCCCGAGGGCGAACCTCCGGTGCTCAAATTCAGCATCACCGACAGCGGTCCGGGGCTGACGACAGCCGAGATCAGCCGCATTTTCCGCGAGTTCGAGCAGGCCGACGGCACGCCGACGCGCAAGCATGGCGGCGCCGGGCTGGGCCTCGCCATCTCAAAACGCATTGTCGATGCCATGGGCGGCCGCATCGTGGTCGAAAGCGAGGTCGGCAAAGGCTCGAGCTTCTCTTTCGAAATGCCGTTGCCGGCCGAAACCGTGTTCTCCCCCGATCGGCCTACCGCGCTGCACGGCATGGGGGTGATGATCGTTTCGGAGAACCTTGTCGAGGCGCAAGCGATGGTCGACACCGTGCGCGCGCATGGCGGCAGTGCCGTTGTCGCGCGCAGTCCCGCGGATGCCGAACAGATGCTGCGCGGGGAACGCCGCTTCGAGGCCGTGCTTGTCGATGCAGCGTTCGAGGGCAGCGACGGCGCCGTGCTGTCGCGACTGCGCAACACCGCGCGGGAAGCCTTCGATGCCGTGATCCTGATCGCTCCGACCGATCGGGGGCGGCTTTTCCAGTACCGCGCGACCGGCTATTCCACCTTCCTCGCACGCCCGGTGCGCGGCGGAACCATGCTGCGCGTCCTGACCCACAGCACGGTCGATCAGATGCCGCACGCGACCGTCCACCGGCTCGAGATCAAGCGCCCGCGCACCGCCGCCGCGAGGCCGGCCGCCCGGCTTCATGTACTGATCGCGGAGGACAACGAAATCAATGCCCTGATGGCGCGTTCGGTGCTCGAAAAGGCCGGCTATTCGGTCCAACATGTGCGCGACGGCAAGTCTGCGGTGGAGGCTGTGCGCAAGGCCCGCGCCGCCCGTCCCTTCGACATCGTTCTGATGGATCTCCACATGCCGGTCATGGACGGCCTCGACGCGATCGCGCTCATTCGCAAGCACGAAGAAGAAAAGGGCCATGCGGCGACACCCATCATGGTTCTCTCCGCCGACAGCCAGGAAAAGACCCGCCACGACGTCATCTCGCATGGCGCCAACGGCTTCGTGACCAAGCCTCTCGATCCGCATGAGCTTGTTGAGGCGGTGAGGCAGCAGGCGGCCGCCTGATCACGCCGTGCTTGCGGCGAATCCCCTGTCATCCTATTGTAGCAGTGGCTTCGTATCTGCCCGAACGGTCTCGCGACGAGGGAGAATCACCATGCCTACGCGCGCGATGGAGAAGGATCTACCTTCGGTTGCCGCGCGCGGTCTGGGCGCTGTCCCCGGTCCGCAGACCGGACTCGACGGGATTCTCGGACGTATCGGCAAGCTCGAGGTGCGCCTGGCGCGCGACGCCAGCGAGATCGCCGCCGCGCAGGCGGTCCGCTACAGGGTATTTTACGACGAGCTCGGAGCGCGCGGGCAGGTATCGCAGCATCTGGAGCAGCGCGATTCCGACAGTTTCGACGCCGTCTGCGATCATTTGCTGGTCTTCGATACCGCACTGCCGATGCCAGAGCACAAGCGTATCGTCGGTACCTATCGGCTGCTGCGCCAGGAGATCGCCAACACCGCCGGCGGCTTTTATTCGACCGACGAGTTCGAACTGGACACGCTCGTTGCCCGCCACGCCGATCGGCGCTTCCTCGAACTCGGACGCTCCTGCGTCCTGCCGGAATACCGTTCCAAGCGCACCGTCGAACTGCTTTGGCAAGGCATCTGGGCCTACATCCATCACCATCGTGTCGATGTCATGACCGGCTGCGCCTCGTTTCCCGGTACCGTGCCGGCAGCTCATGCGCGGGCGCTTTCCTACCTGGCCCATAATTGCGGCGCCGAGGGCGAATGGAAGGTGCGCGCAGTCGCCGAGCGCTACCAGAACATGGACCTCATGCCCAACGAGGCGATCGACAGCCGCACCGCGCTGGCCGAGATGCCGCCGCTTATTAAGGGCTATATGCGCGTCGGCGCGCGTTTCGGCGACGGCTGCGTGATCGATGACGACTTCTGTACCACCGACGTGCTCGTCGTGCTGCCGGTGGAATGGATCGCCGGGCGCTATGTCAGCTATTATGGCGGCGATTCCCAGCGTTTTGCGGCCTGACCGCCTCCTGACACGTTATGGCGGCTGAGTTGACCGCCTTATGGCAGTCGTGCTTGCCGGTTGCGCAGTTGCGGTTCAGCATGACACCGATGAGCGCGGAGTTCGACTTTGCCGTGGCGCGCATTGAACGCGCTGCGCGTGACTTGCCGGAGATCGAGGCCTCGACCTCCTACGGCAATCCTTCGCTGAAGGTGCGCAAAAAGATGCTGTGCCGGGTCAAGGATGCGGACACCGTCGTCATCATGTGCCCGCTCGAAGAAAAGCAACTGCTGATCGAGGCCGCCCCCGATATCTACTTCGAGGCGGATCATTATCGCGGTTGGCCGTCGGTGCTCGTGCGCATCCGGCTGATTTCGGAGGAGGAACTGATCCACCGCCTCGATCGCGCGTGGCGGATGCAAGCGCCGAAGACGCTTGTGAAAAGGCGCGTTTCCGCGGCGGGCTCCGGCTGACCGGCGCCCCTTCACGCTTTCGTCAGTTGCCCGCAGGGCGAGATGTGGGAAAGTCGAGGTCTTCTTGAACGCAGCGATGGCCATCCGGTCTTCCAGCAAAACGGAGGAGACAATGACCTTTTCCCGACGCGAGACGCTCAAGCTGGGTGTTGCCGGCCTTGCCGCCACCACCTTCATGCCATTCCATGGCCGCGCCCAAGGGGCAGGCGACAGCTACGACACCGAGGGCGGCAAGATCACCATCCATCCGATCGCGCACGCCTCTTTCGTCATGACGGTGCCTGGGCTGGTGATCTACAACGATCCGGTCGGCGAGGCCGCCGCCTATCAGGGCCATCCGGCGCCGGATTTGGTCCTTGTCACCCATCAGCACGGCGACCACTACAATGTCGACACGCTGAATGCGCTTGTGACCGATGGTACGCAGTTGGTGACCAACCCCGCCGTGTTCGACATGCTGCCCGACGGACTGAAGGAGAAGGCGACCTCGATCGGCAATGGCGACAGCGCAACCGTCGGCGACGTCGGCATCGACGCCATACCGGCCTACAACACTACCGAGGACCGGCTGAAATATCATCCGCAAGGCCGCGACAATGGCTATGTGCTTTCGATCGACGGTCGCCGGGTCTACATCGCCGGCGATACGGAAGATATCCCGGAAATGCGCGCGCTGACCGGCATTGACATCGCCTTCGTGCCGATGAACTTGCCCTTCACGATGGATGTAGAGCAGGCAGCGTCCGCGGTGGCCGAGTTCAAGCCAGCGGTCTGCTATCCGTACCATTATCGCGACAGCGATCCGGAGGCCTTCGCCAGGCTGGTTCAGGAGTCGGAGGCCGAGACAGAGGTGGTACAGGGCCCCTGGTACTCCTGATCGGCTAAGGAACTTCTCGAAGCCCGGCGCGTGCCGCACTGGCGCGACGCCGAAGGGAGGGTAGGTAGGTCGCCGATTGCGGTCGGCGAAGCGATGCCCTCCGCGGCCGCCGGTTCCGCGTGTCATTTCTCCCAGTCGCTGCCGATCGGGGTCTCTTCCCGCGTTGCCGCTTCTCTCACAAGTCGCAATGCCCGTTCGAGGTCTTCCGCCGATGCAGGCTCGGGTGTTGCTTCCGCCTTCGGCTCCCGACAAAGAGCGAGGTCAAACGCGACGGGGAAATGATCGGATCCGCGTGGCCGCAGGCGGCGCATTGCGACCAGGCGGAACTCGGCGGAATGAAAGAGATGGTCGAGAGGCCAGCGCAGCAGCGGAAGCCGTGCATCGAAAGTCGAAAACACCATGCGACCGATGCGTGGGTCGAGCAACCGGCTCACCCGGCGGAAGCGCCGGGTCGTGCGAGACCAGGCAACGTCGTTCAGATCGCCGGTTACAATGACCGGCGTCGTCTCTTCCCTCACCCTGAGAGCCACGAGAGCGGTCTCGCCGTCGCGGCCCTCACTGCCGCGGTGGGGCACTGGTGGCTCGGGGTGGATAGCGTAGAGCCGGAAACACAGGCCGCTCGGTGTTTTCACGGTGGTGATTACCGACGGGACGCCGTCGGTCAGAAGGCATGCCACCGTGGTTTCGGCGATTTCGAGGCGTGAGGCCAGCAGGATGCCGTAACTGTTGTCCTGCGGTTTCGAAACCACGTGTCGGTAGCGACGGGTCAGCGGCCGCAGCGCTTCATGCCAGGACTCGTCGATCTCCATGAGCACCAGGATGTCGGGATCGGCCTGTTCGATTTCCCGGCGGAAGGCTTCGCGCTTCTCGTTCGACATCTTTACATTGGCCGCGACGAGGCGAAAGCGGTCACCGTTGTCGTGTTGCGGATCGAAGCCGACGGACTGGTTGCGAGCGAGCGGTGTGAATGGCAGGATCAGGCGCGCGTGGGTTAGTGCCGTCGCAATGATCGACAGCAGTATGAGCAACCAGCCGACCGTGAATTCGGCGAACAGTGGCGCAGCCGCGAGCAGCGCCAAGGCGAGCCCCAGGAACTGCTGGCGTGGAAAATCACCGACCCGAGCGATGCCGTGCGCCAGAGGCAGCAAGGGGATCGCGGTGGCGACGAGGAGCAGGACCGTCAGCACGACGTATACCGCGAAGGCCATGACGCACCTCCCAGGCAATCACCGAAGTCGGCATCTCCGGACTTCGACGTTCAGACTCAGCAGTCTTCCGTCCGGAAATCCAGCGCCGCAGCTATCCCAAACGCGCGACAGCCACGTTGGCTGCGTCTCAGAGCTTGCCTGAGATGACATAGCGCAGCGCCCGCGCCACCTCTTGCGGCGTGCGCGCCACTGCGTTGGCCGCCGCGTCGACTTCCTTCAGCGCATGGTCGAACTCGGGCGGGTGGAGCACGATGATCGGCTTGCCAAGCGCCGCGGCATAGCCGGCGTCGAAGGCGGCGTTCCACTGCCGGTATTTCTCGCCGAAGCAGACGACGAGCACGTCGGCCTGCTCCAGTCCGGTTCGCGTTCGAATGGCGTTCAGCAGCGCACCCTTGCGATCGTGCCAGAACTTGTCGTCCTCGGCCCCGAAGATGTCGACGCCGCAGTCGTCGGACGCGCCGTGGTCGGTCACCGGCCCGTACCACTCGATCTCCAGTCCCTCGCAGGCGTTGATGATGGTGTCTCGCCAGTCGGTGTGTATTTCTCCCGCAAGATAGACGTTGAGCATCGGTTGTCTCACCTTCGGTTCGTGCGATTGATCCGGTTCGGGCGCAACATTAGCTGGCCGCCCGCCGTGACGAAACCGGTACGTCGGCCGGCTATCCCTCACGTCGACTGAACACAGCCGCCGCGAAGCTCAAAGATTCGGTCAGGCGGTGGCGGTTAGATCGGTGGGCCCGGCACGATCCAGCATGAATCCGGCAAAAAACTCTGCCAGCGCGGCATGTGCGTTGATCGGCAGAACATGTGCGACATACTGGTCGGGCCGCACGACAACCATGCAGCCGGCCTCCCGGTCGATCCCGCGCATGTCGTAGATGTCGCTGCCGGGCTTTGGATCGGCGCAGAACATCTTTTCGTAGTCGCGCAACCCCAACCGGCCTTTGGCTGGCAAAAGGAAGGGTGGCATATGCTCCAAGGCGAGGTCGCGATGCCTCTGCTGGAACACAGCCCGCACGTCGATAATGGAATCGATATCGTGACCCGCTGGCGTATGCCGTCTGACCGGCGAGTCCGGCGACGATTCGAGGAATGCGCACAGGCGGCGGATACCGGAATCCGGTGAAGCCGGGTCTTCCGCGCCGGCAAAGGCGAAGATGCGCCAGCGGCCGTCCGCCCTGATCGTGTGGCCGAGATGAACCGGTTTGGCGTCGCCCAGCCGGATCACAGGTGCGGAATGGAAGCGCATACCGATCGTCAGGCCCTGCGCCAGATGCTGATGCGCCGGTTCAGCGGTAAGCAGCGACGGCTGGTAGCGGGCCGCGGTTCCTGCAGTGTAGCGTCCGTGCTGGACGAAATACTTCTGGACCTCCGCCGGGTCCACGCCCGCATCCCCGGGGGACGCCTTCAGCGGCGCGCTGAGCATCTTTGCCCATTCGCGGTCGAAATCGATCAGTTCCTTCGCGATGGCCTGGCGCTCGGCAGAGTAGCTGTGAAGCAGTTCGGGCGGGCATTGGCCTCGCAGGACGGCGGCCAATTTCCAGCCAAGGTTGAACGCATCCTGCATGGAGACGTTCATGCCCTGGCCGGCCTTCGGGCTGTGCGTGTGGCAGGCGTCGCCGGCGATGAAGGCGCGAGGCAGGCGTTGACCGGTCTCGGCCTCGAATACGTCATCGAACTTGTCGCACAGTCGCTGGCCGATCTCGTAGACCGACCACCAGGCAACCTCCTTCACGTCGAGCGTGTAGGGGTTGAGGATACGCCGTGCCGACGCGATCAGGTGTTCGACGGTGATGTTGCGGTTGGCCACCCGCTCGTTTTTGGCGAGCTCGTCCAGCTCGACATAGATGCGTATCAGATAGCCGCCCTCGCGCGGAATGAGCACGATGTTGCCTTCGCCGGCGGATTGGATCAGAGCCTTGAAGCGGATGTCGGGGAAATCGGTGACGGCAAGGACGTCCATCACGCCCCAAGCCTGGTTGGCGGAATCGCCTTTCAGTTCCCGGCCCAGCGCCTTGCGCACGGCGCTGCGTGCGCCGTCGCAGCCAACCACGTAGCGCGCCCTGACGGTTTCGACCGCGCCCTGGTGCTGAGCATCGATCCGATCGAGCTTCACGGTCACCGGGTGGTCCGAGGTCGGATTGCTGTCGATGGAAAGGTCGGCAAGGCGCCGCGAGTAGTCTGGCACCAGCCGGTTCGGCGAATTGCGCATGACATCGAGATAGAAATCATGCACCCGCGCCTGATTGAGGATCACGTGCGGGAATTCAGACAGCCCGTCCTCGACGTCCTGGACGCGTCCGCTGCGGGCGATCTGTTCCGGCCGTTCCGGGTCCGGCTTCCAGAATGTCGTCTCGTTGACCCAATACGCCTCCCTCAACATGCGTTCGGCGAATCCGAACGCGTTGAACATTTCCATCGTGCGGCAGGCGACGCCGTCGGCCTGCCCCAGCTGCAAGGGCCCCGCCTTCTGTTCCACGATCCGGGTCGTGATTTCGGGAAATGCCGACAACTGTGCCGCCAGTGTCAGCCCAGCCGGGCCACAACCGACGATCAGCACATCCACCTCATCAGGGAGTGTATCAGGATCCGGCCGTGGTTGCCTCAATGGCTCCGCGATTTCAGGGTCGCCAGTGCGGAATCCGTTGAGATGGAACTGCATTGTGCGCATAGCTCCTCAATATCGTATATTGATAAGTATACCAATTATCAGTATACTTGTCAATTACGTCAAGCCAAGGAGGGGCCATGACAGACCTCTGTGACATCCCCGGGCATCTGGTACGCCGGCTCCAGCAGGCTGCCGTGGCAATCTTTCTCGCCGAGGTTGGCGAAGCGGGTTTCGATCTGACGCCGGTTCAGTTCGCTGCGCTTTCGACGGTGATCTCGAATCCCGGCGTCGACCAGGCCACGCTAGCGGGACTGATCGCCTATGACCGCACTACCATCGGCGGCGTCGTCGACCGGCTGGTGAAAAAGGGCTATGTCGCGCGAACCATCAGCCGCAAGGACCGGCGGGCGCGCGAGTTGCGCGCCACCGAGGATGGGCACAAGGTGTTCGCACAAATGGAGCCGGCGGTGATGCGCGCGCAGAAGATCATGCTGCGCGGCCTGGAGGCAGGAGAATCGGACGAGTTTCTGCGGCTGCTTCGCAAGGCGCTGGCAGCGGTCAATGATCGGAGCCGCGCGCCCCTGCGGATGGCGCCGGCATTATCGGTGGAGGGCGAGTAGGTTTTGCGTTCACTCAGGGACGATCCCCAGAGCCCTTCTCAACTCGCCGCGTTATAAGCCGCGATCGCGGCCATGTTGACGATGTCGGAGTCCTTGGCGTTGAGCGAGACGATCTGCACCGGCTTGTTGAGACCGACCAGCAGCGGGCCGATCACCATCGAGCCCCCGAGTTCCTGCAGCATCTTGGTCGCGATCGAGGCCGAATGGAACGCCGGCATCACCAGCACATTGGCCGGCCCTGAAAGCCGGCAGAACGGGTATTGCTGCAGCAGCTTCAGATTGAGTGCCACGTCGGCCGCCATCTCGCCATCATACTCGAAGTCGACCCGGCGTTTGTCGAGGATCTTGACCGCCTCCTGGACCCGCTCGGAGCGCTCGCCCGGCGGGTGGCCGAAGGTCGAGTAGGCTAGCATCGCCACCCGTGGCTCGTACCCCATTCGGCGGGCGAAGCCGGCGACCTCCTCGGCTATGTCGGCGATCTGTTCCGAGTTGGGCATGTCGTGGACCGCAGTGTCGGCGACGATCACCGTTCGGCCGCGGCAAAGCGCGATCGAGGCGCCGATGACACGATGGCCGGGCTTGGCGTCGATCACCCGGCGGATGTCGTCGAGCACGGTCGAATAGTTGCGCGTCACCCCCGAAACCATGGCGTCAGCATCGCCCAGCGCGACCATGGAGCCGGCAAAATGGTTGCGGTCGTTGTTGATCAGCCTCTGGCAGTCGCGAAACAGGAAGCCCTTTCGCTGCAGGCGCTCGTAGAGATAGTCGGCATAGATCGCGTTGCGGCGCGACAGCCTTGCGTTGATGATCTCGATGCCGGGCTTGTTGAGGTCGACGCCGGCCTGCTTGGCGGTCTCCTTGATCTGCTCCTCGCGCCCGAGCAGGATTGCCGTTCCAAGGCGCTGGTTGGCGTAGGAGACGGCGGCGCGCATCACTTGCTCTTCCTCGCCTTCCGCGAACACGACCCGCTTGGGCTGGCGGCGCACCCGGTCGTAGATGCGTTGCAGCGTGGACGCGATCGGGTCGCGCCGCGCCGAAAGCGCCCTTGCGTATTTGTCGAGGTCGAGGATCGGGCTGCGGGCCACGCCCGAATCCATCGCCGCCTTTGCAACGGCGACGGGCACCGCCGAGATCAGCCTGGGGTCGAACGGCACGGGAATGATGTAGTTGGGACCGAATTTCGGCCGGTTGCCCTGATAGGCGGCGGCGACATCGTCCGGCACGTCTTCGCGCGCGAGATCGGCCAAGGCCTGCGCGGCCGCGACCTTCATGTCGTCATTGATGGTGGTGGCGCGCACGTCGAGCGCGCCGCGGAAGATGTAGGGGAAGCCGAGGACGTTGTTGACCTGGTTGGAATAGTCGGAACGCCCGGTCGCCATGATCGCATCGGTGCGGATTTCGGCGACTTCCTCCGGCGTGATCTCCGGATCGGGATTGGCCATCGCGAAGATGATCGGGTTCTTGGCCATGGATTGCACCATGGCAGTCGTCAATGCGCCCTTCACCGAAAGGCCGAAAAAGATGTCGGCGCCGTCCACGGCTTCGGCCAGCGTGCGCAAATCGGTTTTCACCGCATGCGCGGACTTCCACTGGTTCATGCCTTCCTTGCGGCCCTGATAGACGACGCCCTTGGTGTCGCACAGGATCACGTTTTCCGGCGGAAAGCCCATCGCCTTGATGAGCTCGATGCAGGCAATGCCGGCAGAACCGGCGCCGTTGCAGACAAGCCGCGAGGTCTTCATGTCGCGCCCGGTGATGGCAAGGGCGTTGATCAGCCCGGCGGCCGAGATGATCGCGGTGCCGTGCTGGTCGTCATGAAAGACCGGGATGTCCATCAACTCGCGCAAGCGCTGCTCGATGATGAAGCAGTCCGGCGCCTTGATGTCTTCCAGATTGATGCCGCCGAAGGACGGCCCCAGGAACCGCACGCAGTTGATGAACTCGTCGACATCGGCGGTGTCGACCTCCAGATCGATGGAATCGACGTCGGCGAAGCGCTTGAACAGCACCGCCTTGCCTTCCATGACCGGTTTTGATGCCAGCGCGCCGAGATTGCCCAGGCCGAGAATGGCGGTGCCGTTGGAGATGACGGCGACAAGGTTGCCGCGTGTTGTGTAGTCGAAGGCACGGGTCGGATCTTCTGCGATCGCTTTGACGGGCACTGCCACGCCCGGCGAATAGGCCAGGGACAGGTCGCGCTGGGTTGCCATCGGCTTGGTCGGGTTGATCTCCAGCTTGCCCGGCCGGCCGCCGGCATGGAAATCCAGGGCCTCCTGCGGCGAGACGGAGGGGCCCTGCGGTTCGTTCATCCTTCGTGCGGCCATGTCGGTATGCGTTTCCTGCCCGGTATGATGTTTGATCGGACGCTTCTTTTGTGGAGCGTTTCGAATAAGGCTACACTTCGCCGCGGCAAATCGCCAAGCGCGGAGGCTAGAGCACGTAGCTAATTTCTCGAATACGGCAGTTCTCGACGTCGACATAGACAACGTATTGTAGGTTGGCTGTGACGTAGCCCTGACGATCGATTGTTTCTCCGCAGGAAACGGCTATGTCGGAATCGCGATCAACGCGGAGCAAGAGGCCTATATATCCGAGGAAGGGATAGTGTGTTGAGGCATGCCCGCTAATCTCGATCCCGACCGGGTCCGCTGTCCTGAAGACGAAAACCGTCAACTGAGAGGCGACAAACACGATCGGCGACGCGGTCACGATCATCAGCCCTGCGAGCGCCAAGGCGAGCGGCTTTCGGCGAAGTAGCAAAGGCCAAGCCTTTCATTGTGGACGAAATTCCGATCAGGCTACACTTCGGCCGCTCAAAACGGCAAGCAGAAGCGTAGCGCATTTTGGCGCATGTCGATCTCACGGCGTTGGATCATTGAAGCGAGAAGCATCCATCGATGACCGAAACAATGCGGTGCCTACAACCGGCACGGCTTCGCGCGTCACAGGTGCCAACGCGGCGACGCCCATGATGGAGCAGTTCATCGAGATCAAGACGGCGAATCCCGATTCGCTGCTGTTCTATCGCATGGGCGATTTTTACGAGCTGTTCTTCGACGACGCACTCGTCGCTTCGCGGGCGCTCGGCATCACGCTGACCAAGCGCGGCAAGCATCTGGGCGAGGATATTCCGATGTGCGGCGTGCCGGTCCACGCCGCCGACGACTATCTGCAAAAGCTGATTGCGCTCGGCCACCGCGTCGCGGTCTGCGAGCAGATCGAGAATCCTGCCGAGGCCAGGAAGCGTGGCTCGAAGTCGGTCGTGCGGCGCGATGTCGTGCGCCTGGTGACGCCCGGCACCATCACCGAGGAGAAGCTGCTGGCGCCGTCCCAGGCCAACCATCTGATGGCGCTTGGCCGCGTGCGTGGCGAGGAGGCTCTGGGACTTGCCTGGATCGATATCTCCACCGGCAGCTTCCTGGTCGCCGCCACCGCGCCCGATCGGCTTCTGGCCGACATCTTGCGCATCGATCCTCGCGAGCTGATCGTCGCCGAGCCGGTGTTCCACGATACCGAATTTCGCCCCGCCTTCGATGTGCTCGGCCGCATCGTCACGCCGATGCCGCCGAGCCTGTTCGATTCCGCCTCGGCCGCCGAGCGCGCTGCGCGCTATTTCGGCCTTGCCACGCTCGATGGCGTCGGTGCCTTCTCGCGCGCCGAATTGGCGGCGATCGGCGGCGCGATCGCTTATATCGAGCGCACCCAGAAGGCAGAGCGCCCGCCGCTCATGCGTCCGATGCGCCAGGATGCCGCCAACATCCTTTTCATCGATGCTGCCACCCGGGGTCACCTGGAACTGCTGCGCACGCTGTCGGGCAAGCGCGAGGGTTCGCTCTTCAACGCCATCGACCGCACGCTGACCGGCGGCGGCGGGCGCCTTCTGGCCGAAAGGCTGATGTCGCCGCTGACCGACCCTGCGGAGATCGGCCGGAGGCTCGATTCGGTCTCCTTCCTGCGTGCCGAACGTCACCTGGCCGATGCCGCTCGCGCCGCGCTCAAGGGTGTCGCCGACATGCCGCGCGCGTTGGCGAGGCTGGCCCTCAATCGCGGCGGGCCCCGCGATCTGGGCGCGCTCGCCGCCGGCATGGCGGCTGCCGCAGAACTGGCCCAGGTCTTTGCTGGAAGTGCCCCGCCCGAGGAACTGGCCGGAGCACTGGCTGCCATTTCCGCCCTTCCGGCGGCGTTCCGCGATCATCTCGGCTCAGCGCTGGCCGACGAGTTGCCGCTCCTGAAGCGCGACGGCGCTTTCGTCAGGCGCGGCTATGACGGCGAACTCGACGAGATGCGCGCACTGCGCGACGAGGCGAGGCGGGTGATCGCAGCGATGGAGGCGAGCCTCATCGAGGAGACCGGCATCCGCTCGCTCAAGATCCGCCACAACAATGTGCTCGGCTATTATATCGAGGTCACCGCCAACCATCAGGCGGCGATGAACGGCAATGACCAGGCCAAGGCGCGGTTCATTCACCGCCAGACCATGGCCAACGCCATGCGCTTCACCACCACCGAACTGGCCGAACTGGAAACCAAGATCGCCAACGCCGCCGACCGTGCGCTGGCAATCGAACTTGAGGTCTTCGACCGGTTGGTCGCCGAAGCGGTGGAGGCCTCCGAGGCACTGCGCTCAGGCGCCCAGGCGCTCGCCGTCATCGACGTATCGGCCGCGCTGGCGCTGTTGGCCGAGGAGGAGGATTATTGCCGGCCCGAGGTCGACAAGAGCCTCGACTTCATGGTCGAGGGCGGACGTCATCCCGTCGTTGAACAGGCGCTGCGCACCCAGGGTGGCGAGCCGTTCGTGGCTAATGACTGCGATCTTTCTCCGGAGGATGGTAGCCATCTCGGCGCGATCTGGCTTCTGACCGGCCCCAACATGGGCGGCAAGTCCACCTTTCTGCGCCAGAACGCGCTGATCGCCATCCTCGCCCAGATGGGGAGCCACGTGCCGGCGCGCGCGGCGCGCATTGGTATTGTAGACCGCTTGTTTTCCCGCGTCGGTGCCTCCGACGATCTGGCGCACGGCCGCTCGACCTTCATGGTCGAGATGGTCGAGACCGCCGCCATCCTCAACCAGGCTGGTGAGCGCGCGCTGGTCATCCTTGATGAGATCGGCCGCGGCACGGCGACGTTTGATGGCTTGTCGATCGCCTGGGCCGCGGTCGAATATCTGCACGAGAGAAACCGATGCCGCGCGATTTTCGCCACCCATTTCCACGAGATGACGGCCCTCGCCGACAAGCTTGAGCGGCTTTCCAACGTGACCATGCGCGTCAAGGAATGGGAAGGTGACGTGGTCTTCCTGCACGAGGTCGGCAGAGGTGCCGCGGACCGCTCCTACGGCGTCCAGGTGGCGCGGCTCGCCGGGCTGCCCGACGCCGTCGTGGCGCGCGCCCGCGAGGTGCTGTCGCAGCTCGAGGAGAGCGAGGTGTCCGGCAGGGCCGGCCGGCTCGTTGATGACCTGCCGCTGTTCTCGGTCGCCGTCAGCCGCGCACCGGCAAGACCGGCCATCGAGGATCCGCTCAGGACGGCGTTTGCCGACATCGATCCGGACGATCTTACGCCCCGCCAGGCACTGGAGGCGATCTACCGGTTGAAGGGGCTGACAGCGAAGAACGGTTAGCGAATGCCCGTGAACAGGATCGGCCGCCCAAGCAGGAACCAGACGAAATGAGCCATTTTCCCGACCTTGCTGCAATCGACGCCCTGGACAGGGCCGACCCGCTGCGCCGGATGCGCGACCGTTTCGCGATGCCGGAAGGCGTGATCTATCTCGACGGCAATTCACTCGGTCCGGCTTCGCACGCGGTATTTCACGAGCTTGAACAGGCGGCTCGCCACGAATGGGGCCACGATCTCATCCGCAGTTGGAACACCGCTGGCTGGTTCGAGATGCCGCTCGAACTCGGCGACCGGATCGGACGCCTTGTCGGCGCCGGGCCGAGCCAGACTGTGGTCGCCGACACGACATCAGTAAACATTTTCAAGGCGTTGCACGCGGCAATGGGGCTCAGGGCGGGCCGCAACGTAATCGTCGCCGAAGGCGGCAGCTTCCCGACCGATCTTTATATGGCTGAAGGGGTCGCGTCGACGCGTCCGGGCACTGAACTGAGGCTCGAAGGTGTCGACGCCGAGGCGATCGAGGACCTGATCGACGAGCGTGTCGGGGTCGTTCTGGTCAACCATGTCGACTACAAGAGCGGCCGGCTGCGCGACATGGCCGCGCTGACGCAGAAAATCCACGCGGCGGGCGCATTGGCAGTCTGGGATCTTTGCCATTCCGCAGGTGCATTGCCGGTTGATCTCGATGGTGCCAAGGCCGACTTTGCGGTCGGTTGCACCTATAAATATCTGAACGGCGGCCCCGGCGCCCCAGCCTTCATCTATGTCGCGACGCGCCACCAGGCCGCGGCGCAGAACCCGCTCAGCGGCTGGTGGGGCCACGCACGGCCCTTCGCCTTCGAACAGCATTATGCTGGCCACGTCGGGATCAGGCGTTTCCAGTGCGGCACGCAGCCGATCCTGTCGATGCGGGCGCTCAAGGCGGCTCTGGTGACCTGGGACGAGGTCGATATGGCCGCGCTGCGAGCAAAGAGTGTCGCCCTGACCGGTCTCTTCATCGAGCTTGTCGAAACCCGCTGCGCCGGCTTCGGGCTTGCTCTGGAAAGCCCTCGCGACGATGCCGAGCGCGGCAGCCAGGTCTCTTTCGCCCACGAGAATGCCTACGAGGTCATGCAGGCCCTGATCGCCCGCGGTGTCATCGGTGATTTCCGCGCGCCATCCACGATGCGCTTTGGTTTCGCGCCGCTCTATCTCGGCTATCGTGACGTCTGGAACGCTGTCGAGATCATGCAGGACGTGTTTTCCGCCGGCGCATGGCAGGATCCGCGTTTCGCGGTCAAGGCCGCGGTGACCTGAGATCGCCACTCCGGCCCACCTCCGTAACGTTGGTGTCCGGTGGGTACGGAGCCGCATTCCACTACTGACTTCGGCTGCCAGTGGCTCCAAATCCTGGCTGTCGGCTGGTCGTCAATCGTTCGGATGTTCGTTGGCGATGAAACGAATCCTAAAGATGCATCGGCTATGTTGAACACGGGTGGGTTGCAATCCGCGTGGCGGACCACATCGAAGGGCGGGCATGGTCTCGAAAGTGTCTTGTCGCAGTTGAACCAGCTGACAGAGCGGACCCGGCTTCTGGCCCTGGTGTGGCCGTTCATAGCCGTCGTCCTTGTCCAGACCGCCATTGCCGGCATCAGCATCTACACCCTCTCGGCTGTGCGGGCCTATGTCGGCGGCGAGAGCATGTGGTCGAAGGGCCAGAAGGACGCCATCTACTTTCTGAGCCTCTATGCCGATAGCCGTGATCAACGCTTTTTCGAAGAGTTCCGCGAGGCGATAGCCATCCCGATGGCCGACCTCGACGGTCGCCTGGCGCTTGACCGGCCCGAGGTCGATGTGGAAGCGGCGCGCGAGGGGTTCGTCGGCGGTGGTAATCATCCGGACGACGTTCCGGGGATGATCTGGCTCTATCGCAATTTCCGCGACATTTCCTTCTTTGCCGATTCACGCGCGCGCTGGGTCGAATCTGACCCCAAGATCATGGAACTCGCCGCCCTTGGCGAGGCCATGCACGCACGCTTCGCCGGCGGCGAGGTGAGCGCTCTGGAGATGGACGCGTGGAAGAGTCGCATTCATGCCATCAACCGGGCGGCCACCCCGCTGGCGCTGGGTTTCTCGGCCTCGCTTGGCGAGGGTTCGCGCGGCATTACCGGGCTGCTGCTGGGTGCGAACATCGTCACGGCTGCCTTGCTGATCCTCCTGGCGGTATGGCGCACCCGCGCCATGCTCGCGCAGCGCGAGGCGTTGGAGACAGCCTTCAATGCCGAGCGGGAGCGGGCTCAGATCACACTTGCCTCGATCGGCCAGGCGGTTGTCACCACGGACGAGCGCGGATGCGTCAACTACATGAATGGCCCCGCCGAGCGCCTGATCGGTTGGCCGTCTTCCGATGCCCTGGGCAGACCGCTCAACGGTCTCTTCCGCCTCATCTGCGAAGAGTCCGGCGAGGAAGATGTACGGCTGGTCGAGCGCATCATCACCGGCGAGGCAGTCGGCCCGACGGCGGTCCCGCAGCTACTGATGCGCGCCGACCTTACCAGCGTGGCCGTGTCGATGGTGGGTGCGCCGCTGGTGGTTGAGGGCGGCATCGCGGGCGCCGTACTGGTCTTTCACGACATGACCAAGGAGCAGGAATATGTCGCCCAACTCGCCTGGCAGGCAACGCACGATTCCCTGACGCAGCTTGCCAATCGCCGCGAGTTCGAGACCCGGCTCGAGGCACTGCTTGCCGATGTGCGCGAGCGTGGCGGGGATCATGCGCTGATGTATCTCGATCTCGACCAGTTCAAGATCGTCAACGACACTTGCGGCCACGCCGCCGGCGACGAATTGTTGCGGCGGGCTTCGGTCGCGCTCAAGGCACATCTCCAGAGAGACGATCTCCTCGCCCGGCTCGGTGGTGACGAATTCGGCGTGCTGCTGGTCGACAGCACCGCCCAGAGGGCCGCGGACACGGCCGAACGCCTGCGTCTGGCGATCCAGGATCTGTGCTTTGCCTGGGAAGGGCGCTCCTTCGCGGTCAGCGTGAGCATCGGCCTTGTGCCTCTGGCCGACCGTGGAGCGACGATCGAGGAGACGCTTCGCAGCGTCGACGTCGCCTGCTACATGGCCAAGGAAAAGGGCCGCAACCGCGTCCAGGTTCATCAGCCAGGTGATTCCGAGATGCGCCAGCGCGTCGGCGAAATGGCTTGGGTGCAGCGCATCCACGAGGCGCTGGAGCGCGACCGCTTCTGCCTTTACGCTCAGGAAATTGTGCCGCTCGGGGAAGCATGTCGCGAAGGTCGGCACATGGAACTGCTGATCAGGCTCGCGGAGGACGACGGTGCAATCGTTGCACCGGGGCGTTTCTTGCCGGCAGCCGAGCGCTACGGCCTGATGCCGCAGATCGATCGCTGGGTCGTCCGCAACGCATTTGCCGCTCTTTCGGCAGATGCAAGCGCCAGCCGCATTCTGACCTGCGCCATCAACCTTTCCGGCGCTTGCGTCAGCGACGAGAGCTTCGTCGATTTCGTGCGCAGCGAATTCGAGCGGTTTCCCGTCGACCCGTCGATCGTCTGCTTCGAGATCACCGAGACCACCGCCATCGCCGACCTTTCCAACGCAAGACGCTTCATCACCGCCATGCAGGCGCTGGGGTGCCGCTTCGCGCTGGATGATTTCGGCTCCGGAATGTCTTCCTTCGCCTACCTCAAACACCTTCCGGTCGATTTCCTGAAGATTGATGGCAGCTTCGTAAAAGACATGCTCGTCGACCGCATCGACCGCGCCATGGTCGAAATGATCGATCACATTGGCAAGGTCATGGGCAAGCGAACCGTGGCGGAATTCGTCGAAAGCGATGAGGTCGCAAACGCGCTGCGCGATATCGGCGTCGACTATGCGCAAGGTTATGCCATAGGCGTGCCGCGGCCGTTCGCGGACGTACTGGGGGGCGCCCGCGCCGCCGGGCCCGTAGCGGCGATCGATCTGTCCATGTCGGCACGGCGTCGGATCGCTGGATAACCAACAAACCGGCGAGAAGCCCGGAGATCCGGGATTTCAATGCAAAGTTAACCCCTTCCAACTAATGTTGACTATCGGGACCATGGGGGGCGGCCGGCGAAACGTTGATCGCCGGTCATGGAGCAGGCGGCAGGCAGCAGGGCGGATGAATCCAGCCTTCGACAAAATCCGGAAATCCGTATTCAGGCTCACGAACATACCGGCGCTGATCGCTTTCGTGGTGGTCGCGGCAGCCGGTGTGTTTGCGGAAAGCCAGAATCGCGCGGTCTTCCAGCGCGACCTTCGCGCCGAGATACGCAGTGAGATTGGCCTTATCCGCGCCAGACTCGAAGGCAAGATCAACGGCAACGTCCAGCTTGTGCGAGGCCTTGTCGCCACGATCGAGACCGAGCCCGGGATGAGCCAGGCTCGTTTCGCCGAGCTCTCGGCCAGCCTCCTGGCCGCCGATTCGCAGATACGTCATGTGGCTGCAGCACCTGGCCTCGTGGTCTCGATGATCCACCCGATGAAGGGTAACGAGAAGGCGCTCGGCCTCGACTATCGCAAGAACGAGGCGCAGCGCGACGCCGCACTGCGCGTTCGCGATGCCCGCCAGGTCGTGCTGGCCGGGCCAGTCGATCTGGTGCAAGGCGGCAAGGCTCTGATTGCCCGCTTCCCGGTCTTTACCGGGGTGGATGCCAAGCAATTCTGGGGTATCGTTTCGGCGGTGATCGAGATCGATCGGCTCTACGCTGCCAGCGGCCTTTTCGGCCTGGGCGAACGGCTTGATGTCGTCATTTGCGGCAAGGACGCCAGCGGCAATGGGGTCCCGTTCTACGGAGACGCAGCCATCGTTGCGCAGGACCCGGTCTCGGTCGAGGTCGCGCTGCCTTCCGGCACCTGGGAAATTCTCGCTTTGCCGCGTGGTGGCTGGGAGGCGCATGGGCCCAACCCGTGGCCGCTGCGGCTGCTGGTCTTCGTGGCCGGTGCGCTGATCCTGGTGCCGACGTTCGTGACGGGAAGGCTGATCGAGGAGCGTCAACGCCACATCGGCGAATTGCGTCGCCGTGAGAAGCAACTGGAGCGCATGTCGCGCCGCCTCGGCCTGGCGCTGGCCACGTCGCGTGTCGGTGTCTGGGAGATGGATATCGACAACAACGAGCTGTTCTGGGACGACCGAATGAACGAGCTCTACGGATATGACGCCGATGGTGGCTCCCGCGGCTACAGCCATTGGGCCGAGCGGCTCCATCCGGACGATATCGAGCGCGCCGAGGAAGAGTTCCGCGTAGCCGTCGAGGAGACCGGCAAATACCACTCCGAATACCGGCTCGTATTGCCGGACGGAACGGCCCGGCACATCCGGGCCATCGGCGCGGTCTACCGCGACGATGGCGAACCGACCCGTATCGTCGGTGTCAACTGGGATGTTTCCGCCGACATAGCGCTTAATCAGGATCTGAAGCGGGCCAAGCAGGTGACCGAGGCCCGCAACAGCGAACTGGAGGCGGCAAAGGAACGCATCGAGCACAACGCGCTGCACGATTCGCTGACCGGACTGGCCAACCGGCGCTATCTCGACGAGTTGTTGGCAGAGCATGCCGAGCGCGCCAAGGCCGAGGGCGAGACGGCGGCGTTGCTGCATATCGATCTCGATCGCTTCAAGCAGATCAACGACACGCTTGGCCATGCCGCCGGCGATGCCGTTCTTGTTCACGCCGCACGCGCGCTGCTCGACAATGTCGCGGCCAGTGATTTCGTCGCCCGTGTCGGCGGTGACGAGTTCGTGGTGGTTTGCCGCCGACCGCGGGAGAGCGCGGAAGCAAGTGTCGAATCCCTCGGGAACCTTGCCGAACGCATCATAGCCTGCATCCAGCGACCGGTGGTCTACGAGGGCCATGAGTGCCGCGTCGGCGCCAGCATCGGCATCGCGACCGATGCCGGGGAGGGCGAAAGCGCTGATCCGAAGCGGCTGCTGGTCAACGCCGACATCGCGCTTTACCGGGCCAAGAGCCGCGGCCGCAATCGCTTCCAGTTCTTCAACGAAGCGCTGCAGGCGGAGATCGTGACCACCAAGCGTATCGCTGACGAGATTTTGTCCGGCATCGAACGCGGCGAATTCGTGCCGCATTACCAACCTCAGTTCGACGCCGAGACGCTGGAACTGGTCGGGGTCGAGGCATTGGCCCGCTGGCACCATCCGAGGCGCGGCGTGTTGCCTCCGGCAATGTTCATGAAGATCGCCGAAGAGCTCAATGTGGTCGACCTGATCGATCGCATGGTGCTGGAGCGCACGCTGGCCGACCTCGCCGTCTGGGACAAGGCTGGCATCGTCGTCCCAAAGGCTTCGGTCAACGTGTCCGCGCGCCGCCTGCGCGACGAGGACCTGATCCGCGGTCTGCGCGGCCTCGCCATCACGCCCGGCCGCATCGCCTTCGAGCTGGTAGAGTCGATCTTCCTCGACGAACAGGACGATGCCGTCGCCTGGAATGTCGACAAGATCAAGGACCTCGGCATCGACGTCGAGATCGATGATTTTGGTACCGGCTACGCCTCGATCGTGAGCCTGCTGAAACTCAAGCCGAGCCGGTTGAAGATCGACAGGCAGCTCATCATGCCGATCGCCGACGACTTGGCGCGGCGGCAGCTTGTCGGCTCCATCATCGATATCGGTACGTCGCTCGGCATTGAGGTGCTGGCGGAAGGCGTCGAGACCATGGAACACGCTTCGATCCTGCGCCGTCTCGGCTGCCACGCGCTCCAGGGCTATGCCTTCGCGCGTGCCATGGATGGCGACGCGCTCGCTGGTTTTGTTCGCGCCCGTCAATGGAAGCAGGCGTCCTGAGCCGGCTTCGGCCCGTAGGCACCCGACACGATTCGCGCTATAGACGCCGCCCAGCGAAGGATGATGGCGCGAAGTCATGGCCAAGGTACCCCTTAAGCTCGGCGAGATGATCGACGGCGAGGCGCTGCGCGGGAAGCTGGCGTCGATTGCAGATGATTGCGGGGATGCCGCCGGGCACGCGGCTCGTGCGGCGGTCCTCGCTCTCCTTCGCGATGAGCTCGCTGCCGGTCGCGCGCGCGCCGAGACAATGCTGATGTCCGACGGCGGCGGAACGGCCTGCGCGGCGCGGCTTTCTCATGTCATGGACGAGATCATCCGGGCACTGCAGGATTTCGTCATCCAGCACGTCTACACGTCGCGCAATCCTTCGTCGGCCGAGCGCATGGCGATCGTGGCGGTGGGTGGTTACGGCCGCGGCACCCTCGCTCCCGGTTCCGATATCGACCTGCTTTTCCTATTGCCCTACAAGCAGACACCCTGGGGCGAACAGGTCACCGAATATGTTCTCTATGTGCTGTGGGACCTGGGGCTGAAGGTCGGGCACGCGACCCGCAATGTCGACGAATGCGTGCGGCTGTCGCGAACCGACATCACCATTCGAACGGCGGTGCTCGAGGCCCGCTATATCTGCGGTGACACGGGCCTTTTTGAAGAACTGCTTGAGCGCTTCGACCACGAGCTGGTTCGCCATTCCGGCTCGGAGTTCGTGCAGGCGAAGCTTGCCGAGCGTGACGAGCGCCATCGCAAGGCAGGTGAAAGCCGCTACCTTGTCGAACCGAACGTGAAGGACGGCAAGGGCGGCCTGCGCGACCTGCATACGCTGTTCTGGATCGGCAAATATTATTACCGCGTGCGCAACGGCGAGGAACTGGTCGGTCGCGGTGTCTTCACGCGCAAGGAGTACCTCTTGTTCCGCAAGGCGGAGGACTTCTTGTGGGCGGTGCGCTGCCATATGCACTTCCACGCCGGCAAGGCCGAGGAAAGGCTGCATTTCGACATCCAGCGCGATATCGCCGATCGGCTCGGCTACACCAGTCATCCCGGCCTTTCGGCCGTCGAACGGTTCATGAAGCACTATTTTCTGGTCGCCAAGGATGTCGGTGACCTGACCCGCATCTTCTGTGCCGCGCTCGAGGAGGAGCAGGCCAAGCACGTTCCCGGCATCAACCGCATTTTCCAGACCTTCTCGCGCCGCCGGCGCAAGGTGGCCGGCACGTCCGACTTCATTGTCGACAATCATCGCATCAATGTCGCCGATCCCGAGGTCTTCGAGCGCGACCCGGTCAATTTGCTGCGCCTGTTCTGGTTCGCGGACAAACACGGGCTGGAATACCATCCGGAAGCGCTCAAGCTTCTCAGGCGTTCGCTCAAGCTGATCGACCGCAATCTGAGACGTGACGCGGAGGCCAACCGGCTCTTCCTCGACGTGATGACGTCGGACCGCAACCCCGAACTCAACCTGCGCCGCATGAACGAAGCAGGCGTGCTGAGCAAGCTGATCCCCGACTTCGGCAAGATCGTCGCGATGATGCAGTTCAACATGTATCACCACTATACGGTCGACGAGCACCTGCTGCGCTGCATCGGCGTGCTCTCGGAAATCGAACATGGTGACGATGAGCGCATACACCCGCTTGCGCACTCGCTCATGCCCGGCCTGAGGCCGCAGCGCGAGGTTCTCTATACGGCGGTCCTGCTCCACGACATCGCGAAGGGACGTCCGGAAGACCATTCCGAAGCCGGAGCTCGCATCGCGCGGCGCATGTGCCCGCATATGGGCTTTTCGGCCGCGGAGACCGAGACCATAGCCTGGCTGGTCGAAAACCATCTCGTCATGTCGATGACCGCCCAGACCCGAGACCTGAACGATCGCAAGACAATCGAGGATTTCGCCCAGGTCGTGCAGTCTGTCGAGCGGCTGAAGCTGCTTCTGGTGCTGACCGTCTGCGATATTCGCGGTGTTGGACCTGGCGTATGGAACGGCTGGAAGGGCCAGCTCCTGCGCACGCTCTACTACGAGACGGAACTGCTTCTCACCGGCGGCTTCTCCGAGATTCCGCGTGTCAAGCGCGCCGCCCATGCCCGCGAGCAACTGGCGGCCGAGCTCAGTGGCTGGAGCGAGGACGCTCGAGCGCGCTATGTGCGCCTCCACTACGAGAACTATCTTCTCACCGTCGACCTCGCCGACCAGATCCGCCACGCCGAGTTTGTCCGCGAGGCCGACGCCTCGGGAAAGCGGCTCGCCACCATGGTCAAGACCTACGGCTTCGAGGCCGTGACCGAGATCACGGTGCTGGCACCAGACCACCCGCGGCTGTTGTCGGTGATTGCCGGCGCGTGTGCAGCGGCCGGCGCCAATATCGTCGATGCCCTTGTCTTTACGACCGCGGATGGCCGAGCTCTGGACACTATCCTGATCAATCGCGAATTCGATCGGGACGAGGATGAGCGCCGCCGCGCCGAACGTGTCGGCAAGCTGATCGAGGAGGCGCTATCCGGCAAGTCGTGGCTGCCCGAGATCATCGAGAAGCGGCGCAAGAAACGTGGCTCCCGAGCCTTCCGCATCACGCCCCAGGCGGAGATACGCAACACGCTGTCGAACCGGTTCTCGGTGATCGAGGTTTCCGGGCTCGACCGACCCGGGTTGCTGTCGGAAATCACCGGCGCCCTTTCGGATCTGTCGCTCGACATCGCGTCTGCCCACATCACAACGTTTGGCGAGAAGGTCATCGACACATTCTACGTCACCGATCTGACCGGCCAGAAGATCGAGAACCCGACCCGCCAGGCGGCGATCCGTGAGCGCCTGACCGCGACGCTGGAAGGCGCCACGCCATCGAAACCCTCCCGCACCAGTCAGGCAGCCGCCGCGGAATAGCCGCGATCCGCACTCACAAGCCCTACGCCGCCGGAGCAGCAAGCAGATGAGCCTCGTCAGGAAATTCGCGAGCGTGGGCAGTGCCGTCATGGCAAGCCGTGTCTTCGGCTTCGTGCGCGAGGCGCTGATCGCCGCCGCGCTCGGCGTTGGTGCCGTGACGGACGCCTTCTACGCCGCCTTCATGTTTCCCAACATGTTCCGCCGTATTTTTGCCGAGGGTGCCTTCAACACGGCGTTCGTGCCGCTCTTCGCGAAGGAACTGGAGGGCGGTGGGCAGGCGGCCGCGCGTCGCTTCGCCGAGGATGTGCTGGCGGTGCTGATGACCGCGCTGCTGGCACTGTCAGCTGTCGCGATCCTGCTCATGCCGTTTCTTGTCGACACGGTTATCGCGCCAGGGTTCTCCGATACGCCGGAAAAATTCGACCTCACGGTCGCGATGACCCGCATCATGTTCCCGTACCTGTTCTGCATGTCGCTCGTCGCCATGTTGTCGGGTGTTCTCAATTCGATGCGGCGCTTCTTCCTGGCTGCCATCGTGCCGGTTCTGCTCAACGTCGTGCTGATAGCGATTTTGGCCGCTGCCATCGTTGCTGATCTGGAGCCCCGCGCGACCGGCTTTTGGCTGGCGTGGGGTGTGTTCGCCTCGGGCTTTGCGCAGCTTTTCTTCCTCGTTCGCGGTGTGCGCGCCGAAGGGCTCAACGTCAGTGTCCGATTGCCGCGACTTACGCCGGGCGTGAAGCGGCTGCTGGTCCTGATGGGTCCAGCCGTGCTGACCGGCGGCATCATGCAGA
This sequence comes from Nitratireductor mangrovi, assembly GCF_007922615.2. Classification (NCBI taxonomy): domain Bacteria; kingdom Pseudomonadati; phylum Pseudomonadota; class Alphaproteobacteria; order Hyphomicrobiales; family Phyllobacteriaceae; genus Nitratireductor; species Nitratireductor mangrovi. The sequence continues at coordinate 4,182,211 of NZ_CP042301.2, forward strand.
TCAACCTCATGGTAGGACGCATCATCGCGTCGGCTCAGGACGGGGCTTTTGGGATTCTGAACTTCGCTGACCGCATCAACCAGTTGCCGCTGGGGGTTATTGGCGCAGCCGTTGGCGTCGTGCTCCTGCCCGAGCTTTCCCGTGCACTCAAGGGCGGCGACGCCGCCGACGTGCAGCATCTGCAAAACCGCTCGCTCGAATTCGCCCTTGCCCTGACGCTGCCCGCCGCGATCGGGCTCATTATGATGCCTGACCTGATCGTCAACCTGCTTTACGAACGCGGTGCCTTCACCGCGCTCGATACCGCGATGACCGCGGCGGCTCTCGCGGCCTTCGCCGCCGGCTTGCCGGCCTATGTACTGATCAAGGTCTTCCAGCCCAGCTTCTTCGCGCGCGAGGACATGAAGACGCCGATGTGGTTCGCCATCGCGACGGTTGTGGTCAACATCGCCGCCAGCCTGATCCTTTTCCCGACCTACGGTCATGTCGCGATCGCTGTCGCGTCCTCGATCGCCGCCTGGCTCAACTTTGCACTGCTGGCGGGAACACTGTGGCGGCGCAATCACTTCCGGCCGTCGCCGGCGACCCTCCGGCGCGTGGCACTCATTGTCTTCGCAAGCGTGGCAATGGGAGCGGCGGTCTGGTGGCTACGGGGGCAGGTGGCCGGTTCGCTACTGGGCGCCACCCTCGTCGTGCGGCTTGCCGGCGTTGCCGGCGTCATATTGGCCGGCGCGGTTGTCTACTTCGCGATAGCGGTCGGGACCGGCGCAATAGACCGTGGCGAACTGGCCGGCCTTGTCAGGCGCCGGCGGGCGTCAACGGCCCGTGTGGCCGATTCGGAATAGCCACCGGTCGGCCTATTCGTCCGCCATCCGAGCGTGCTCCCATGCCATGAGGGCGACGCCGCAAAAGACGATTCCGAAGCCGGCTAGGTGCATAATGCGGAAATCTTCACCCAACAACGCGTAGGAAAGAACCAGGGCCGATACCGGCATCAGGGCCATGAAGCCGGCTGCAATCGAGCCTTGTGTCTTGGCGATGCCGGAGTACCAGAGCAGGCTGCCGAGAGCGAGTGTTCCGGCACCGTACCAGGCCGCGGCCATCCAGCCGCCGGGGGTGATGCCACCGGGATCGAAGTGCGGCCATTGCATCAGCGCGAATGGCAGAAACAGCGGTATAGAGAGCGCCGCGGCAAGGAAGGCGATAAGGCGAGGGTCGAACTCGCGGCTCATCCTTCGGCCCAGCAGTGTATAGACCGCTTCGCAGCAAACGGCGGCAAGAACCAAAAGCGAGCCGAGGATCATGGCGCCGGTATTCCCGTCGCCGCTCTGACCCCCGGTGTTGAGCAGGATCACGCCCGCAACCGCGAGCCCGATCGCCGCTATCTTGCGCCAGGTGGCGGCGTCACCGAGAAACAGGACTGCTGCCGTCGCCGTGACGGCCGGTGTGGTCGCCATGACCACCGATCCGACTACCCCGGATACGGTCCGCATGCCGTAGAGCATGAAAACCGTGAAGCCGACCATCCCGAACAGGGCGAGCAGGCAAACCAGGAACCAGTCACCGCGCTTGAGTGTCGAGAGCTTGCGGCGCTGGCTCCAGGCGATGGGCGCGAGCACGGCTGCGCCGAGCGCGCAGCGCAGCGCCGCTCCGACGAACACCGGCATGGCATCCGTGACGATTTTCGAAACCGGCGTCGCCGACCCGAAAATGATCATGCCGAGCGCGAGCTGGGCGTAGACGGTTCCGTCGGCGAGCAGGTCGCCCGATCTGGCGTCCTGGCTTGTCCTGTTCTTATTGGCCATGTCGGGTTAACCGATGAGGCGCGTTTTGGTTCGCTCCTGCCAGAAATCCCGAGCCGGACGGGCGCCCCCGGCTTGAAAGAGGCCCGTTGCTCGTCCATAAGCGCCTCGCATTTCGCGGTCGCCCTCGCATGGAACGAGGCCCTCCATCAGCCCCGGAGACTTTTTCGATGTCGTCCTTCAAGCCGCTCGTCTTTTCCGGCGTCCAGCCGACCGGCAACCTGCATCTCGGCAACTATCTCGGCGCGATTCGCAAATTCGTCGCGTTGCAGGAGAATTACGAGTGCATCTACTGCGTCGTTGACCTGCACTCGATCACGGCGCAGCTGGTCCATGACGACCTGCCCGGGCAGACCCGCGCCATTACCGCGGCCTTCCTCGCCGCCGGCATCGATCCCGCAAAACACATCGTCTTCAACCAGAGCCGCGTGCCGCAGCACGCCGAGCTTGCCTGGATCTTCAACTGCGTCGCCCGTATCGGTTGGATGAACCGCATGACGCAGTTCAAGGACAAGGCCGGAAAGGACCGCGAAAACGCCTCGCTGGGTCTGCTTGCCTATCCGAGCCTGATGGCGGCCGACATCCTCGTCTACCGGGCAACGCACGTCCCTGTCGGTGACGATCAGAAGCAGCATCTGGAGCTGACGCGCGACATCGCCACCAAGTTCAACAATGATTTCTCGGAGCGAATTGCCGAACTGGATGTCGGCGTCGAGATGATGATGGGCGAGGAGCGAGTGAACGGCTTCTTCCCGCTGACAGAGCCGCTGATCGAGGGGCCGGCGACGCGGGTCATGAGTCTGCGCGATGGCACCAGGAAAATGTCGAAATCGGACCCTTCCGATCTTTCGCGCATCAATTTGACCGACGACGCCGACGCCATCGCCAAGAAGATCAGGAAGGCCAAGACCGATCCCGCGCCCTTGCCGGTCGATCCCGACGGCCTCGCCTCGCGACCCGAGGCGGAAAACCTCGTCGGCATCTACGCTGCGCTCGCCGACCAAAGCCGCGCCGACGTTATCCGTGATTTTGGCGGGCGTCAGTTCTCCGAGTTCAAGCCGGCTCTCGCCGAACTTGCCGTCGAGAAGATGGCGCCGATCGCCGCCGAGATGCGCCGCATCATGGCTGATCCCGGCTATGTCGACGGCGTTCTCCGTGATGGCGGCGAGCGCGCAGGAGCGTTGGCCGAGGAGACCATGACGTCGGTGCGCGACATCATCGGCCTGCTGCAGAGATGAGGTCCGCGAAGGCGCAGCTTGCCGCGCGGCGGCCGCGATGGCAGATTGCCGCCGTGTTCCACGAGACGGGATGACCGCATGGTCTCGAAACGACTGAGCCGCGAAGCCGGCCACAGGCGCAAGTTTCTCGCCATCGTCGATGACACGCCGGAATCCGAACGGGCCGTTGCCTATGCCTCGCGGCGCGCAGAGCGGACCGGTGGCGTGCTGGTTCTGCTCTTCGTCATCGAGCCGACCGACTTCCAGCAATGGTTTGGCGTCGAAAAGATCATGCGCGAGGAAGCGAGCGCGACCGCAAATGCCGCGCTGGACACAGCCGCCCGGCAGGTGCGCGAGAGCGTGGGCATCGAACCGGAACTGGTCGTGCGCGAGGGTGATCCGGCAGAAGAGATCCACAGACTGATCGAGGACGATCAGGACATCGCCATTCTGGTGCTGGCCGCCGGTACTTCCAAAGAGGGGCCGGGACCGCTGGTCTCGTCGATCGCGGGCAAGGGCTCCGGTTTTGCAATTCCCGTGACGGTGGTGCCGCCCAATCTTTCCGACGAGGACATCGAAAGCCTCGCCTGAGAAAAACCATTCCTCCTGACGAGCTGTTCGCCGGCCCCGGTTGCTTGATCATCGGCCGCGCAACGACTATTTAGAACTATTCAAAACTGGAGGCGCAACGAACGCCATGTTCATTCAGACAGAAGCGACACCGAATCCCGCGACGCTGAAGTTTTTGCCGGGTGTGGTGGTCATGAACGAAGGCACGGCCGATTTCCGCGATGCCGAGCAGGCGGGCCTTGCCTCACCGCTCGCTGGCCGTCTGTTCGACGTGCCCGGGGTCACCGGTGTCTTCTTCGGGTACGATTTTGTCACTGTCACCAAGGACGGCCCGGAGTGGCAGCACCTCAAGCCGGCCATTCTCGGCACGATCATGGAGCATTTCATGTCCGGTGCGCCGGTCATGGCTTCCGACGAGCCGCAGCGCGACGAGGGCTCCGACGCCGAATTTTACGATGAGGCGGACGAGGAGATCGTGTCGACCATCAAGGAACTGCTCGACACCCGCGTGCGTCCCGCCGTGGCGCAGGACGGCGGCGACATCACCTTCCGCGGCTTCGAGAACGGCACCGTTTTCCTGCACATGAAGGGCGCTTGCGCGGGCTGCCCGTCCTCGACCGCGACGCTCAAGCACGGCATCCAGAACCTGCTTCGCCATTTTGTGCCGGAGGTCCAGCACGTCGAACAGGTCATCTGACCTAGACCTGGCGATCAAAAATGAAAGAGCCGGGTCGTTGCCGACCCGGCTTCTTTTTGGGACGTCCGTGTTGCCTGGACGGTCCGCGTGCTATTTGACGATGACCTTCGCGCCGACTTCGGCGCGGTCGTAGAGGTCGATGATGTCCTGATTGATCAGACGGATGCAGCCTGACGACATCGCCCGGCCGATCGAAGCCCATTCCGGTGTTCCATGCAGGCGATAGCCCGTGTCGCCGCTCCTGTTGTGCAGGTAGAGCGCCCGCGCGCCAAGTGCGTTGTTGAGGCCGGGTGGCATGCCCTTGGCGTACTTAGCCAGTTCCGGCTGCCGCTTGATCATCGCCGGGGGCGGCGTCCAAACCGGCCACTCACGCTTTGCCGCGATCCGCGCCACGCCGCTCCACTCGAAACCTTCGCGACCGACCCCGATTCCGTAGCGCATCGCCTTTCCCTCGGGCATGACGAAATAGAGGTGCTTCTCGGACGTATCGACGATGATCGTTCCGGGCTTTTCCTTGGTGTCATAGCGCACGATCTGCCGATGGTACTGACGCGGCACCTTGGAGATCGGAATCGATGGCAGCCGGTAACCGGCATCGCGCATCGAGCCATATTCAGAAGAGAACATCCTGAGTGAGCCGCCGGTGCAGCCAGCCAGTGCCACCGCCAGAGCGAGTCCGGCCACTGTTACAAGAGATCTGATCTTCATCTACACGTTCCGAGCTATTCCCCACGATGCGCAATTGCGCCCGATTCGAGCCATCATTGCGCCACCTTTGTTAAACCCGCTTAAACGGGTTTTGCCAAGACGCCAATAGGCCGTAGGCGGTACGCGCGCGGTATTTGGCGCGCTGCTTATTGTATTTTGGCAACATTTTCACGCAGTTGTGAAGAATCGAACTAGAATGATCCCGCGTTCTTGCCGTACCGGAAAATGGCAGCAGCGTGGCGGCGCGGTCTGTGAAAAGGTTCTCTCATCGCTGTGGCGGTGGCAAACTGGGCGCATGCCGATCGTCAGCCCGATTCCTTCAAATCCGCTCGCCGACGGGCGCCAGTCCGAGCGCGCGCTGATCATCCGCCGTGGTGTCCAGCGAATGCTGCTGGCGATGAACGCCCATGTTCTGCCGGAACTGTCGCTCGCCAGCGGCCGCCGCGCGGACCTCGTCGCCATCATGCGAAATGGCGAGTTCTGGATCGTCGAGATCAAGTCGTCGGTCGAGGATTTCCGCGTCGACCGCAAATGGCCGGTCTACCGGCAACATTCCGACCGCTTCTTTTTCGCCACCCACCCGGATGTGCCGGCCTCGATCTTTCCGGCCGAATGCGGCTTCATTCTTTCCGACGGCTACGGGGCGGAGATTGTCCGCGAAGCGCCCGAGCATCGGTTGGCGCCGGCGACGCGACGGGCGCTGATGCTGCGTTTCGCGCGCGCCGGCGCGGCGCGCGTGACGGTGGCCGAAATGAGTGGTGTTGCTGTGCCGGCGCTTGACGGGGAAAGTGACTGACGGTTCGGAGCGATGCTCAGCGCGGCGCGCGCTTTGCCAGAATGCGCTGCAGGGTGCGGCGGTGCATGTTGAGCCGCCGCGCGGTCTCCGAGACGTTACGGTCGCACATCTCGTAAACGCGCTGGATGTGCTCCCAGCGTACGCGGTCGGCGGACATCGGGTTTTCAGGCGGCACGACCTTTTCACCTTCCGTGCTGGTGAGTGCGGCATAAACGTCGTCCGCGTCGGCCGGCTTTGCCAGATAGTCGATCGCTCCTAGCTTCACCGCGGTGACCGCCGTCGCGATGTTGCCATAGCCGGTCAGGATGACGGCTCGCGATTCCGCGCGCCTTTCGCGGATCGCCGAAACCACGTCGAGGCCATTGCCGTCGCCGAGCCGCATGTCGACCACGGCGAAGGCTGGGGGTGCTGCCTTGGCCTTCGCCAGCGCCTCCTCTACCGATTCGGCGGTGTCAACGACGAAGCCACGGGTCTCCATGGCGCGCGCGAGCCGGGTCAGGAACGGCCGGTCGTCGTCGACGATCAGCAAGGTACGGTCTTCGCCAAGGATGTCTTCGATGTCGGTCGTCATGGTCTTCCGCAATGCAGGCGTCTCATCATCTATTTATTCAATATCTCGCCCAAATCCAATTTCCGCGGCGTCATGCGAACGCGTCCACGGTCAGGGGCTCGCTGAGGAAGATATCGCGCGGCCAGGACACCTTGACCACGGCGCCCTGCACCGGGCCGCTGGCGTTACTGAAACTCACCGTGGCGCCTGACCGTTCCAGCAGCGTCTTGGCGATGAACAGGCCGAGGCCCAGCCCGCCGCCGGCCTCGCTTTGCGGTCCTGCGCGCGTCGTCATGTAGGGCTCGCCGATCCGGTCGATGATTTCGGGTGGAAAGCCTGATCCGTCGTCGGTCACCGTGATCGACACGGTCGAGGCATCCCAGTTCCAGGTGACGAATACGGCTTCGCGGGCAAAGTCGACCGCGTTCTCGACCAGATTGCCGAGGCCGTAAATAACGCCCGGATTGCGTCGCCCGACGGGTTCCGGCCCCTCGGCGAGCCCTTGCTCCAGCCTTATTTCGATACCGAAATCCCGATGCGGTGCGATCACGTCCTCGATCAGCGATTTCAGTGTCATGCGCGCCATATGCTCCTCGCCCTGCGAGGACAGGCTGGTGAGCCGCTGCAGGATCTCCTTGCAGCGTTTGGTCTGCGAACGCAGCAAGGCTACGTCCTCGCGAAACTTGGGGTCGTTGCCGGAGGCGCGTTCCATTTCCTTGGCGACCAGCGCGATGGTCGCGAGCGGCGTGCCCAACTCATGGGCAGCAGCGGCAGCCAGCCCATCGAGCGCGGAAAGGTGTTGTTCGCGCTGCAGAACCAGTTCCGTCGCGCTCAGGGCGTTGGCGAGCTGGCGCGCTTCTTCCGCGACACGCCAGGCGTAGATCGCGGTGAAGGCGGTCGTCGACAGAATGGCGATCCACATGCCGAAAACATAGAGGAATGGCATCTCGAGGTCGGCACCCCCATACCAGGGCAGCGGCAGATGGAAGGTGACGAGCAACGAGGCGAGGATTGCTACCACCAGTCCCAGCACCGCGGTCAGCGCCAGCGGAAGCGACGAGGCCGAGACGATCACCGGCACGGTCAGGAGTATGGCGAAGGGGTTGGTCAGGCCGCCGGTCAGGTAGAGCAGCCCGGCGAGCTGCAGGACGTCGAGGAAGAGCAGGCTGAAGGCCGCTGCCGGCTTCAGCCGATGGGTCGCCGGATAGCGGAAGGCAAGGAACAGGTTGAGCCAGGCCGACCCAGCGATGAGCGCGAAGCAGAGGCTTACCGGTACCGGAAATTCGATCCAGTAGGCGACCACCAGTACCGCTGCGCTCTGGCCGATGATGGCGAGCCAGCGCAGGCGGATCAGCGTGTTCAGCCGAAGCTGGCGGCTTTTCTGCGTGTCCGGTGCAAGCAGGTTCTGCAACATGCCTCCCTATAGGCCCGGCGGTCCGCTCTGGCCAAGGAATTCCGAGCTCAGCGGCGCGGCTTGGCGCGCGCGGTCGCCTCGGCGGCCCTGGGGTCTTCCGGCCAGTAATGCTTCGGGTAGCGGCCGCGCATGTCACTGCGCACATCTCTCCAGGAGCCGCGCCAGAAACCCGGCAGGTCGCGTGTGGTCTGGATCGGTCGGTTCGCCGGCGAAAGCAGCTCGAGCGTCAGCGGCACCCGGCCTTCGACAATCGCGGGATGTTCGGCCAGCCCGAACAATTCCTGCACCCGGATCGCCAGCACCGGCTCCTCGCCCGAATATTCGATAGGAACGCGGCTGCCCGACGGCGCGTCGTAATGCGTCGGCGCGAGCCGGCCGATGCTGTTCTGCAATTCGTATGGAACCAGCGAGGCCAGCCCGTCGGCCAGGGCGCGGTCTGAAATGTCGACAACTGCCGCGCTGCCAGGAAGAAACGGCGCCAGCCAGTCTTCGAGGCGCGTGAGCAGGGCATTATCGGCAACGTCGGGCCATGGTGTACCAAGCCCTCGATGGAGCCAACCCAGCCTGTGCCTCAAGGCGGTCGACGTTTTCCCCCAGGGCAGGATGGCGAGGCCATGGACGCGTATCGCTTCCAGGATCGCCTGATCTGCCTCCACACCCGTCGGCGGCGGCAGCAGGCGTTCGCCGAGCGTGATCGCGCCAAGCCGCCTGGTCTCCCGCGTGCGGACGGACTTCCTCTCCGTGTCGAACATCGTTTCGCTGCGAACCCCGATCCGCTCCCCGAGCCTGTCGACGATGTCCGCCTCTGTAATTCTGGCCGCTGCCGCGATGCGGGCGTTGCGCGCCTTGCCCTGCAGGTCGGCCACAACCAGAAACTCCTCGCCGGCGAGCCGGTCGGAGGCATCGATTTCGGCGCCGCGGCCATTGGCAAGCACAAACCGGCCACGCTCGCCACGGGCCCTGGCGACGCGGTCCGGCCAGGCCTCGAGCAACAGGAGACCCGAGGTTGGTTCGTCCGCGACTGCGCGTCGAGGCTCCGTGGCCGACCCGGCAATTCTCCTGGCCAGAATGCGCGCACTTTCGGCGCGTTGGCCGCGATCGCGGCGGAAGCGATCCAGCCGGGCATCGAGATCGGGGTCCGAGCCGCCCAGCCCGCGCTCGGTCAGGAGCACCGCGAGTTCCGAAGCGCGCCCCGCACTTCCCCGTGCGCTCGCCTTCGCAACCATGTGCGCAAGCCGTACCGGCAAAGCGAGCTTGCGCATTGCCTCGCCGTCCGCGGTAAGCCTGGCGTCGGCATCGATCGCGCCCAGGTCGAGAAGCAGGGCGCGCGCCGTCTCCAGCGCGGCTTTCGGCGGCGGGTCGAGAAAGGCAAGCCGCGCAGGGTTCGTGACGCCGAAGGCCGCACAGTCGAGCATCAGGCCGGACAGGTCGGCCTCGAGGATTTCCGGGGGCGTGAAGGCGGGCAGGGACGCGGTCTGTTCCGCTCGCCACAGCCTGATCGCGGCGCCCGGTTCGGTGCGGCCGGCGCGACCGGCGCGCTGGTCCGCGGACGCGCGGGACACACGCACGGTTTCCAGCCGCGTCAGGCCGGTGGCCGGTTCGAATTTCGGCAGCCGCGAATAACCGCAATCGATGACCACCCGCACCCCGTCGATGGTGATCGAGGTTTCGGCGATGGCGGTCGCCAGAACCACCTTGCGCCGGCCCGCCGGCGCCGGGCGGATCGCCGCGTCCTGCGCCTTGCCGTCCATGGCGCCGAAGAGCTTCATTACCTCGACATCCGCACTGACCCTGCCGTCAAGCCGCTCGGCAGTGCGCTCGATCTCGCGCTGGCCCGGCAGAAATGCGAGGACGCTGCCGGTTTCCGAAGCCAGTACCGTCCTGATTTGCCGTGCCATTGCTTCTTCGAGCGCTTCGTTGGCCGACCTCTCGTGGTAACGGATGTCGACCGGAAAGCCGCGGCCGGCGCTCTCGATCACCGGTGCGTTGCTTAGGAGTTTTGCCACCCGCGCCCCGTCAAGCGTCGCCGACATGACCAGCAGCCGCAGATCGGTCCTGAGTCCGTTCCTCACGTCAAGCGCCAGCGCCAACCCGAAATCGCCGTCGAGGGAGCGCTCGTGGAACTCGTCGAAGATCACGGCCGAGACGCCCTTGAGTTCCGGATCGTCGAGGATCATGCGCGCCAGCACGCCCTCGGTGACGACGAGGACACGCGTCTTTGCCGACGCCTTCCTGTCCATGCGCATGACGTAACCGACCGTCTCGCCCGTATTTTCGCCCAGCAGCACCGCCATGCGCCTGGCAGCGGCGCGCGCCGCCAGGCGGCGCGGTTCGAGCAAAAGGATGATGCCGTCGCCGAGCCACGCCTCGCCGAGCAGCGCCAGCGGCACGAGCGTGGTCTTGCCGGCGCCGGGCGGGGCGACGAGCACGGCCGCGCCGTCACCCGCAAGCGCTGCGCGCAGGGCCGGGAGGCATTCCACGACGGGCAGATCGGGTAGTGCGGGAACGCTGCGCATCTCCTCAGCCAATACGCAACACCGCGCCACCGGCGGCTTCGGCATCGGCCTCGTCATGGGTCACGAGCAGTACCGGCAGTCCCTTTTCGTGCGCCTTGGCGAAGACGAGCATCCTGATCTGCTGGCGCAGATCGGCGTCGAGCTTGGAGAAGGGTTCATCCAGCAAGAGTGCACGCGGCTCTGCCAAGAGGACGCGAGCGAGTGCCACGCGGGCCTTCTGCCCGCCCGACAAGGTATCGGGATCCCGTTCGCCAAGGCCGGCGAGTCCCACGCCTTCGAGAGCGGCGGTTGCCAGCGAAAGCCGCTCGGCCTTGCCTCTGACCGCGCGCGGGATGGCAAAAAGCAGGTTGCCGTTGACGCTCATATGCGGGAACAGCAGCGGATCCTGGAACAGGATGCCGGCATGCCGGTCCTCCGGCGCCAGCGCCGTGAGTTCGGTGCCGTCGACGAAGACGCGGCCCGTTGCGCGGAAGGCCGGGTCGAGGAAGCCGCCGACATAGGCAAGCAGCGTCGACTTTCCGGAGCCCGAAGGCCCCATGATGGTCAGCACCTCGCCCGGCGCCGCCTCATGGTCGACCGCAAGCAGAATACGGTTGCCGAGCGCGATCGAAACGCCGTCGAGTTTCAGCCCTTTTGCCAAAGTCACCTGCTTCGTCAGACCCGCATGGCGCGGAACCGCCGGAATATCAGTGCTGGTATCGCGGTGGCAACGAGAAAGCCTAGTGCCGGCAGCGCCATCTGCAGGAAGGCATAAACGCCGATGACACGGCGGTTGCCTCCCGACGCAAGCGCCACTGCTTCCGACGTGATGGTGGTAAGGCGTCCGGCGCCGATCAGTACGGTCGGCAGATAAAGCCCGACGGATACGGCGAAGCCGACCGCGGCCGCCGTCAAGATGGCGCGCGTCAGCATGGGCAGCCGGATGGCGGCGAGAGCGCGGCGGCGCGAGGCGCCTAGCCCCGCGGCGACGGCATCATAACGCCGGTCGAAGGAGCGCCAGGGATCGGAAAGCGACAGGAAGACATAGGGCATGACGAAGATAAGGTGCGCGAAAACGAGCGCCGGCAGGCTGGCATCCATTCGCGCCAGAAGGAAGAGCAGTTGCAGTCCGAACAGGAAGGCGGCCTGCGGCACCAGCAGCGGCAGGTAGATCAGGTAGAGCGCCTTGTTGCCGAGGGTACGGCCGGATTCATCCTCGCGCGCGAGGCAAAGCAGGGTGAGGCCGAGCGCGATGACGGTCGCGGCGAGGCCGGTGGCAAGCGTGACCGTGAGCGGCTCCGCGATCCGAGGCGCCGTCGCGATCCAGGTCTTCAGCGAAAAGCTGCGCGGCAGCGCGTCGGGATATTGCCACAGGCCGGCGACCGACCAGATCGCCAGTGCCGCCAGTCCGGCGGCCACGACAAGTGCCGAAAGCGACATCGCCCACAGGCCTGCATGGCGCAGAACCGCATCGTTCCGAAACCTCAGCCCGCCTGCGGCGAACCGGTCGCGGGCGGCGGCCGACAGCCGCTCGAGCACGACCCAGACCAGGAGCGCCGTCGCGCTGGCGGCTAGCTGCAGCACCGCGCCCGCCGAGGCCAGAAAACGCATCGACAGTTCCGGGTCGTTCATCCATTCGACCAGGCGCACGGCAAGGGTCGGTGGCGTCAGGGGTCCGAGGATTGCGGCCACGTCAACGACCGAAGAGGCAAACGCTATGACAGCGAAGACCGCGAGCCTGATCTGGCTATAAATCGGCGGCCACAGGCCGAACAGGAAACCGGCGATGCGGCCGTAGCCAAGTGAAGCCGACAATGCGCGTGTGCGTGCAAGCGGCACCTGCGGCAGGGCTGCCAGCGTGACCAGCAGCAGGAACGGGATTTCCTTGACCACAAGGCCGGCGATCATGGTCAGCCCCATCGGGTCGTGCACGATCAGCAGATCCGGCGGTCGTGTCCAGCCGGTCAGTTCGGGTGAAGTCAACCTTGCCAGCAATCCGGATGGCGCGACGAGGAAGGCAAGACCGAAGGCAGCCGCCGCATGCGGTACCGACAGTAGCGGCGAGACCAAATGCTGCATGCGCTCGAAGGCGCGGGTACCGGCCCACGCCGCGACGAAAAACATGACAACGGCCAACGAAACCAAGGCCGAGCACAGCCCGGCAAATACGCTCAGCCCGAACGAGGTGGCGATGCCCGGCTGGGCGAAAAGCGCCCGCCACGGTGTCAGCGAGAAGCTCTCCCCGCCAAGCGCCGGCAGGTAGCCAAAGGCCGGCAGCACCGTACCGGCAAGCCCCAACAGGATCGGCCCCGATAGCAATGCCACAGCCAGCGGTGGGCCGAACCGGGTCAGCATTCTCGGGCGCCTTTACGATCGGTCACCGTCGGCGCCGTCCCCGCGAGGCGCGTCAGGGTCAGTTCGCGACGCCGTAGCGCGTCTTCCATTCCGCCTCGATCCGCTCCATCCAGCTCGGATGCGGTTCGTCGATTGCCGGCCCGAGTTCGTCCGGCCTGAGCGTCGCGATGCCGAGATCAAGCGCGGCGAAGCGCTCGCGGCCGGCCTCGTCGAGTTTGTCGATCGCCAGCACGGTCGGGTCTCCCCAGACCTTCGGGTCCTGCTTGCGGGCCTGGGCTTCCGGCGACAGCAGGAAGTTGGCCGTCACCAGGGCGCCGGCCTTCGAGGCCGCGTTGTAGGGAATGGCGACGAAATGCGTGTTCGAGAGCGTGCCTTCGGGGAAGGTGAACGAGCGCACCGTGTCCGGCAATTCGCCATTGGCGATCGCGCTCGATGCTTCTGCCGGATTGAAGGCGAAGATGATATCGACCTCGCTGTCGGCCAGCATCTGCTTCATCGCAGGATAGTTTTGCGGATAGGCGCGGCCCGAGCGCCACATCACCGGGTGCAGTTCATCCAGATAGGCAAACAGCGGCGCGGCATCCTGCTCGAAGGTTGTTTCGTCGACCGCCTTCAGCAGTATCGAGGGATCTTCGACCAGTTCCGACAGCACCTGTTTCAGGAAGGAAGAGCCAATGAAGTCCGGCGGCTGGGGGTAGGAGAAGCGTCCCGGATTGGCCTTCGCCCAATCAAGCAGGGAGCGCGCGTCGGTCGGCAGATCGGGGATCTCGGTGCGCGCCGAATCGTGGAAGAAGACCAGCTTGGCCATCCCCCACGGGCTTTCGAGCCCCTCGACGGGGATCGTGAAGTCGGTGCGGATGGTCGGCTTTTCCTCGATATCGACATATCGCCAGTTGGGGAGGTCTTCAGCCCAGCCCGGTGAAAACAGGAGGCCTTGCCGCTTCATCGAGGCGAAGTTCTCGCCGTTGATCCAAATGAGGTCGACCGAGCCGCCCTCGTCCTTGCCGGCGGCTTTTTCCGCAACCACCTTGGCGACGGCGTTGGCGGTGTCGTCGAGTTTCACATGGACCAGCGTGACGCCGTATCGCGATTTCAGTTCCGCGCCGGCCCATTCGATGTAGGCGTTGATGTTTTCGGAGCCACCCCAGGCGTTCCAGTAGACGGTTTCGCCCTTCGCCTCCGCGACGACCGCCGGCCAGTCCTTCGGGTCGAGTTCGGCCGCCATGGCCGCTGTGCTCGCAAAGGCCAGGCCGAGCGCGGCGAGAAGGGTCTTTTTCACTGGCAAGGCTCCCATTTTCTATCCTTGCCTGACGATTGAGCATGGCCCTTCCGAAGGGTCAATCACGCGGCATTCTCCTCCGCTCAATTCGCCGTGACGGTCATGTGAATGTGCAGCTTTGGCAGTGTGGCGGGAACGGCATCTTGATCGCCGCGCCGGCCAGACGTAATTTCCCTGTCGGCGGCTGCCATCATCGGGCCGCCGGCGTTCTCAGGGCGGGGTGGAAGTCCCCACCGGCGGTAAGGGGGCAACCCCAAGCCCGCGAGCGCCGCGGCGACAGTCGCGGGTCAGCAGATTCGGTGCGAATCCGAAGCCGACGGTGAAAGTCCGGATGGAAGAGAACGGATCAGCGTTGCGCTGCCCGCCGGCCGCAAGCCGGGGGCTTTGCGACGTCCGGTCCCGCATCCCCTGAGGTATCTGGGTCAATGCGAAAGGATCGGACACAATGAGCCAGACCACCTCTGCCAACATGCCTACGGCCGCTTTGCGCGGTGCTGCGATCATGGTCGCGGCCGGCCTCGCCTTCGCCGGGCTCAACGTTGCCGTGCAGTGGGCAACGGTCGTTGCCGGCGCGTCGTCGCCGGCTGTCGCCTTCTGGCAATATTGCATCGCTCTTGTTCTGGGCGCGCCGCTCGTCTGGCGCGGTGGCGTCCATATCCTGCACACGCGGCACGTCGGTCTTCACCTCGTGCGCGTTCTTCTTGCCGCCGCGGGGGTCCAGGTCTGGGTCTACGGGCTGTCCGTGGTGCCGATCTGGCAGGCGATCGCGCTGGCCATGACCTCACCCTTCTTCGTCGTCGCCGGCGCCGGACTGCTCCTGAGGGAGCGTGTCGATGCGACGCGCATCGCCGCCACCGTCGCCGGCTTTGCCGGGGCCATGGTTATCATCGCGCCGTGGTCGGAAGCATTCACCCGGCATGCGCTGCTGCCTATTCTGGCGGCTGCCTGCTGGGCCGGTACGTCCCTGATCACCAAATATCTGACCCGCCTTGAGCCCACGGCCGGCATCACCGTTTACCTGCTCTTGCTCCTGACGCCGGTCAACGCGCTGGTCTGGGTGGGGTCCGGCTTCGATCTTCCGACCAGTGCCGCATGGGGTGCGCTTCTTGCCGCCGGCGCATTGACCGCGCTGGCGCAATATCTGCTCACCTGGGCCTATGCGAGTGCGGATGCGGCCTATCTGCAGCCCTTCGACGACCTGAAGCTGCCCTTCAACATTCTCGCTGGCTGGGTGGTCTTCGGCGCCGCGCCGACGCTTGGCTTCTGGCCGGGTGCGGCGCTGATCGTCGCCGCTTCGTTCTATCTGATGCGGCGCGAGCAATTGCGGTCGTGAGTTACGCCGGTGGCGTCACGGAAAGCTCGACACGGTCGGCGGCGAAGCGGGTTTCCGAGAACTGGATCGGCCGCCCGCCGATGTCGACATTGATCGCGATGGTGACCAGTACGATGGCGCCCGCCGCGAGCCCCAGATCGTCGAGGTCGTCGTCGTCGGCGTGGCGGGCCGAAACCAGCGTCGACTGGCGAAAATAGTCTTCGACGCCATAGCGTTTGAACGCGAGCGTCACCGAGCCGAGTTCCTGGAATGCATCGGCGAAGCCCGCGAAGCGCTCGGCGTCGAACCAGCTGGTGGCCCGGGAGACAGGCCGTCCGTCAGCTTCCGACATGGTTTCCATGCGGATGACTGGCGCGCCGTCGGCGAGATCGAGCGCCTCGGCAACGCGGCCGGAGGCAGCTTCCCGTGACTCTCTCAGAAGATGTCCGCGCCGGTCGCGCGCCTGGTCGCGCAGGCCTTCCGAAAAGCGGGTGCGTGCGCTGATCGGATATTTCAGCCGTCTGCGCTCTTCGACGAAAGTGCCTCGGCCTTGCTCGGCGCGCAGCACGCCTTCGTCGATCAGTGCGGCGATGGCGTTGCGCACAGTGTGCCGATTGACGCCGAAGCGCGCGGCAAGCGCGGTTTCGGGCGGCAGCCTCCCGCCTTCGGCCAGTGTGCCCGCTCCAACGCCATGTCGAATCTGGTCGGCAATCTGGCGCCACAGCGATATGCCGCTGCGACGCTCCATTGCTTTCGCCGATCCTGCCATTTGACCACCCCTGTCATGCGCCCGTCATGGACAAGCACTAGAAAATCGCATAGCTTGTATAATTGTATAGATCAATAGACAAATAAACAGGATCAGCCAGGGATGAGAGCAGGCACGAACAGCGCTTTGAGCGACCGCGGGCGGGCGATGGCGCTGCTGGCACGCTCGGATGGCGACGAGATACGGCGGCTCTGGGAGGCATCCGGCCTCGCCGTCGAGGTGGAGCCGGTTCGTGGCCCGGAAACCGGCCTCGTCATGCTGCGTGGGCGCATGGGCGGTGGCGGCGCAGCCTTCAATCTGGGCGAGGCGACGGTGACGCGTGCCACCGTGCGGCTCGTCACCGGCGAGGTCGGGCATTCCTATGCCCTCGGTCGCGATGCCGACAAGGCACGCATCGCCGCGACGGTGGACGCGCTCTGGCAGCGCGCCGAGGCGCGTGCGGCGGTCGAGGAGCGGATCGTGACGCCACTGGCGGCAGCGGCGGCGGAAGCCGACAAGCGCCGCCGTGACGAGACCGCGGCCACGAAGGTCGACTTTTTCACCATGGTGCGCGGAGAGGATTGATGGAACTTTCCAGCCGTTCGATCGATGGTGGCTTTGTAGAGCCGGTCATCGCCGCACAAGGCGTTTTCCGTGCCGTCATGGACGCCATGGCACGGCCCGGAACGTCGGGCGAGTTGCCGCCGCTGGCGCGGCCGCCGGCGCCGCTTTCGCCAGAAGCCGGTGCTGTGGCCCTGACGTTGTGTGATCACGATACGCCGGTCTGGCTCGACCCGCCGCTTTCCGCCAGCGAGGAGGTCAGGGCGTGGCTTGGTTTCCACACCGGCGCCCCTCTCGCCTTCACCCCTGCCGAGGCGCATTTCGCGCTGGTGTCGCGCCCGGGCGAACTGATCGCTCTCGAAAACTTCGCCCAGGGTTCGCAGGAATATCCCGATCGCTCGGCGACGCTGATTCTTCAGACGGAGACGCTGACGGGCGGCGAGGAGCTGGTGCTGACCGGTCCGGGTATCGAGACCAGCACCACGCTGGCGCCTCAGCCTCTGCCACGCCACTTCGCCACCCAGTGGCGCCAGAACAATTCGCGGTTCCCGCGCGGAATCGATCTTGTTCTGGTCGCGCCCGGCGCGCTCGCCTGCCTGCCGCGCACAACCCGCATCGCCGGAAAGGACGCATAGATGTATGTCGCCGTTAAGGGCGGCGAGGCCGCCATCGAGAACGCGCACCGGCTGCTGGCCGATCGCCGCCGGGGCGAGCGCGACGTGCCCGCCCTCGGCCTCGACCAGATCGTCGAACAACTGGCGTTGGCCGTCGACCGCGTCATGACCGAAGGCTCGCTCTATGACCGGGACCTGGCTGCGCTCGCTGTGCGGCAGGCGCGGGGTGACCTGATCGAGGCGATCTTCCTCGTGCGCGCCTATCGCACCACGCTGCCGCGCTTCGGTTATGCAAGGCCGGTGGATACCGGTGCCATGCTGGTCGAGCGTCGCGTCTCGGCAACCTACAAGGATCTGCCGGGCGGCCAGTTGCTCGGCCCGACCTTCGACTACACCCATCGCCTGCTCGACCCACAGCTCGCGAGCGACGTGCCGGTGGGCGAGCCGGCGAGACGCGAAGCCGACGACGAAAAGATGCCGCGCGTGTCTTTGATCCTCGCCAACGAAGGATTGATCGAGGATGACGGCGCGCTGCCTGACAATCGCGACCCCGGAGACATTACGCGCGAACCGCCGGAGTTTCCGATGGATCGCGACCTGCGCCTGCAGGCGCTGGCTCGAGGCGACGAGGGCTTCCTTCTGGCGCTCGCCTATTCGACCCAGCGCGGCTATGCCCGCTCGCATCCCTTCGTCGGCGAAATAAGGATCGGCGAGGTCGAGATTGAGCTCGATGTGCCCGAATTGCCCTTTCCGGTACCGCTCGGGCGTATCCGTGTCACCGAGTGCCAGATGGTCAACCAGTTCAAGGGCTCGGCCAAGGCACCCCCCCAGTTCACGCGTGGCTATGGGCTCGTCTTCGGCCAGTCCGAGCGCAAGGCGATGGCGATGTCCCTGTGCGATCGTGCACTGCGTGCGCGCGAGTTCGGCGAGGATGTCACGGCGCCTGCGCAGCACGAAGAGTTCGTCGTCTCGCATTCAGACAATGTGCAGGCGACTGGCTTCGTCGAACATCTGAAGCTGCCGCACTATGTCGATTTCCAGGCCGAACTCGATCTCGTGCGCCACCTGCGCGCCGAGTTCGAGCAGCGTGAGAAAAAGGACGCCGGCGAACAGCGGGAGGCAGCAGAGTGAGGTCAGTCTCCGCCGCATCCCCCGCTGTCGCCGGTACCGCCGAAATCGCTCCAGTTGCCGGCAAACCCTTCACTGCCATGGAGGTCCGCGCGTGTACGGCCGCTCGCCTCGCGGCTGCCCTGCGCCAACCCTCGAATGACGATCATCGTCGCGGCCAGCGCAACGGCGATGGCAACGCTTTTGACGGTCAGATACTCGACGAGGAAGTCCATGGCACTTCCCTGTGCTTCTCCTCGCGGGCGAGGATAGCCAGCAAATCTTATCGTTCCGGCAACCGGATCGCTAAAATGACACGCGTCGCCGCCGGGCGACTTTCGGGCGGTGACGGAACCGGTCTAATGGTCCTGATCCGGCGTTCGCTTGCCGCGCGCGCGGGCGCGGTAACCGCGATAGATGAGATAGGCGGTCAGCAGCAGTGCCAGAATCACCGGCAGGATGACGAGATCCATGTTTGTCTCCTTTCCTTGAAGGAAACGCACGATCTGCCTTCGCGTTTCAGGGTCGATGCGGGCGGCGCCATGACGTCAGTCGCCCCCGCCTCCGTTGCCACCGCCGTCGGAGAAACCGCCGCTACCCGAATCGTGATTGTGAGATCGTTCGCCCGGCCAGACAAGAATGCTTTGAGGCGGGACCCTGCTGCTGTGCTGGGGGCGCCTGTAGCGGAACAGCCTTGGCCTGAGAATGAGCAGGACGGCGACGGCAAATGCCCCGATCAGCATCCCCACGCGTATCCACCCGGCTTGGTCCATGCGGCAGCTCCCGAGACCACCATCCTTACGTATCGACGGTAAGCGCTATGTCAGGCATCGCAACCTACAATTTTGCCTATCTCGACGAGCAGACCAAGCGCATGATCCGGCGCGCGATCCTCAAGGGGATCGCCATTCCTGGCTATCAGGTGCCGTTCGCCTCGCGCGAGATGCCGATGCCTTTTGGCTGGGGTACCGGCGGCGTCCAGGTGACGGCCTCGGTGATCGGACCCGACGACGTCCTCAAGGTCATCGATCAGGGTGCAGACGACACCACCAACGCCGTTTCCATCCGCGCCTTTTTCCAGAAGGTCGCCAATGTCGCTGTGACCACCGAGACGGCCAAGGCGACCATCATCCAGACCCGGCATCGCATTCCAGAACATCCGCTCGTCGAAGGCCAGGTGCTTGTCTATCAGGTGCCGATCCCGGAGCCGCTGCGTTTCCTCGAGCCACGCGAAACCGAGACGCGCAAGATGCACGCGCTTGAGGAATACGGGCTGATGCATGTGAAGCTCTACGAGGACATAGCCCGCCACGGCCACATTGCAACCACCTACGCCTACCCGGTCAAGGTCGAGGGCCGTTATGTCATGGACCCTTCGCCGACGCCGAAATTCGACAATCCCAAGATGCATCGCTCGCCAGCCCTGCAGCTCTTCGGTGCCGGGCGCGAAAAGCGTATCTATGCCATTCCGCCCTATTCCGAGGTCATCAGCCTCGATTTCGAGGATCACCCCTTCAAGGTGCAGGAATTCGACAAGCCCTGCGCGCTGTGCGGCGCCGAAAACGTCTATCTTGACGAGGTCATCCTCGACGACCGTGGCGGGCGCATGTTTGTCTGCTCCGATACCGATTTTTGCGAGGGCAGGCGGGCGGATGGCCATACCGGCAGTTCTCTCCCTCCCGAGGGGAGGGAGGCGAACGAAGTCAGCCCGGTAGGGTCTCCCGCCATCGACCAACTATCCATCAAGGGAGCGGGAAGGCCGTGACCGACGACATGCCATTGCTGCGCGTTGCGGCGCTTTCCAAATCCTATGGCTCCCGGGTCGGCTGCGCCGATGTTTCCTTCGACCTCTGGCCGGGAGAGGTGTTGGCGGTCGTCGGCGAGTCCGGGTCCGGCAAGACGACGCTGCTCAATTGCGTCTCCACCCGGCTGATGCCCACGGCCGGCACGGTCAGCTACCGCGCCCGAGACGGCGAGTGGCGCGACCTCTACCGCATGAGCGAGGCCGAGCGCCGTTTCCTGATGCGTACCGACTGGGGGTTCGTGCATCAGAACCCGGCCGACGGGCTCAGGATGACGGTCTCCGCCGGCGCCAATGTCGGCGAGCGGTTGATGGCGGTCGGCGACCGCCACTACGGCAATATCCGCGCCACCGCGGTCGACTGGCTCGGCCGGGTCGAGATCGCCGAGGATCGTGTCGACGATCAGCCGCGCGCCTTCTCCGGCGGCATGCGACAGCGGCTGCAGATCGCCCGCAACCTGGTCACGCATCCGCGCCTGGTCTTCATGGACGAGCCGACCGGCGGGCTCGACGTGTCGGTGCAGGCGCGCCTGCTCGACCTGTTGCGTGGGCTGGTCGCCGATCTCGGACTGGCGGCGATCGTCGTCACCCACGACCTTGCCGTTGCGAGGCTGCTTTCGCATCGCATGATGGTGATGAAGGACGGCAAGGTGGTCGAACACGGCCTGACCGACCGCGTGCTGGACGACCCGCAGGCGCCCTACACGCAGCTTCTCGTCTCCTCGATCCTGCAGGTGTGATGATGGCGACGCCCCTCGTTGTTTCGGAACTCGCCAAGAGCTTCACCATGCATCTGCGCGATGGCGTGCGCCTGCCAGTGGTCGAACAGGTGTCGTTCTCGCTCAAAGCGGGCGAATGTGCCGTGCTTGGCGGCCCCTCCGGTGCCGGCAAGAGTTCCATCCTGAAGATGCTCTATGGCAACTACGCCGTCGACACCGGCCAGGTGATCGTCGAACATCATGGCCGCCTCGTTGACATGGCGACAGCGAGCCCGCGCGACGTGCTGGCGATCCGTCGCGACACCATCGGCTATGTCAGCCAGTTTCTGCGCGTGGTGCCGCGGGTCTCGGCGCTTGACATCGTCGCCGAACCGCTGCTGGCGCGAGGACGCGGCCGCGATGAGGCGATGCGGCGCTCGCGCGACCTGCTTGGCCGGCTCAACTTGCCCGCAAAACTCTGGGACCTGCCGCCGGCCACCTTCTCGGGCGGCGAACAGCAGCGCGTCAACATTGCCCGCGGCTTCATTACCAGCCATCCGATCCTGCTCCTTGATGAGCCGACGGCGTCGCTCGATGCCAAGAACCGCGAGGTGGTGATGGCGATGATTGCGGAAAAGAAGCAGGCCGGAGTCGCCCTGCTCGGCATTTTCCACGACCAGGACGTACGCGAGGCCGTCGCCGACCGCGTCATCGACGTGACCGATTTCGCACCAGCAAGGACCGCCGCCTGATGCCGAAGCTTTCGGAAATGCCGCATGTCCATCCGAGCGCGGAGATGGAGGGCTCGACACTCGGCCGCTACACAGAAATCGCCGAGCGCACCCGCTTCCATGATTCCGTCCTTGGCGACTATTCCTACCTCATGCAGGATTGCGGCGTCTGGTGCGCCCAGATCGGCAAGTTTGCCAACATTGCCGCGGCCGTACGCATCAACGCCACCAACCATCCCACTTGGCGGCCGACGTTGCATCATTTCACCTATCGCGCTGCCGACTATTGGGACGATGCCGTGCACGAGGAGGAATTCTTCGAATGGCGGCGCGGCAACAAGGTCACGATCGGTCATGATACCTGGCTAGGGCACGGCTCGACGGTCCTGCCCGGCGTGACCGTCGGTGACGGCGCCGCTGTCGGCGCAGGCGCGGTGGTATCGAAGGACGTCGCACCCTACACCATCGTCGGCGGCGTGCCGGCCAGGCCGATCCGCGAGCGCTTCGACCGCAGGACGGCGGAGCGCTTTCAGGCGCTTGCCTGGTGGCATTGGGACCATGGTCGCCTGCGCGCCACACTCGACGATTTCCGCGGCCTGAGCGCAGACCAGTTCTTGGAAAAGCACGGCGGCTGACCATCCGTCGCCCGGCACGCGGTTGACAACCTTCACGTCAATATTCTAGCGCTAGAATATGAAAAGCCTGAGCAGCGCAGAGTTCGCGATCCTGAGCCTGCTTGGCGAGGCGGCGCGGCATGGGTACGAGATCGAACGTCTGATCGAGGAAAGGGGACTGCGCGAGTGGACCGAGATCGGTTTCTCGTCGATCTATTTCCTGCTCGACAAGCTTCGCAAGGCTGGATTGGTCGAACCGCTGCCCGGGGGCGGTGGCGGCAAGGCGCGACGTCCCTTCCGCATCACCGGTGAGGGTAGACGCATGCTTGCCGACGAGACGCGGCGCACGCTGGCGGAGCCCCAGCGGCTCTACCCGCGTCTGCTGCTCGGCCTGGCCAACTGGCCGGCCCTTGAGACGACCGACGGAATCGGTGCGCTGGCAGCGCGCGGCGCGGCCCTTGTTGCCGAGGCGAAGCGACTCGCCGGCATCCGCGCCCGCCAGCAGACCCTGCCGGCCTTCGTGGACGCAATGTTCGATTATGCCCTTGGCCAGATCGAGTCCGAACAGGTCTGGCTGCGAAGGACGGTTTCACGCTTGGAGGAGGCGATGCAAAAGTTGGACGTCAAGAAGACGCTGAAGGCACTCTACGCCCCGCCGGCAGGCGAATGGCTGGAGGTGAACGTGCCCCGCCTGCAGTTTGTCATGATCGACGGTGCCGGCGATCCCAACACCGCGGACGCGTACCGGCAGGCTCTCGAATGGCTCTATTCGGTAAGTTACGCGGCAAAATTCGCCGCCAAGGCTCGAGGCAAGGATTATGTGGTAGCGCCGCTCGAAGGGTTGTGGTGGGCGGACGATCCGCGGAGTTTTGTCGAACGTCGCAAGGACGAATGGCGGTGGACCATGATGATCATGGCGCCCGACTTTATTGACGAAACTCTGTTCGAAGGCGCGATCGCCAAGTCCTCGCGAAAGCTGGGCGTACCCCCGGAAAGCCTGAGGCTGGCCTCTCTCGAAGAGGGCCTTTGCCTGCAGATGATGCATATCGGCTCCTATGATGACGAGGGCCCGGCTCTGGCGCGTCTGCACGACGAAATCATGCCATCGCGCGGCTACACATTCGCCGGCCCGCACCACGAAATCTATCTTGGCGATCCGCGCAAGGTCGATCCGTCGAAGCTGAAGACCGTGCTGCGCCAGCCTGTCGAGCGCGCATGATCGCCGACGGCCCGAAACCGCCAGGCCGTTGATGCGGGGCTACTGTGCTTCGCCGAAATAGCGTTCCCGCAGCGCCTCGATGCGGCCGCCTTCGTGCATGCCGAGAAGCTCTATGGTCACGGGGCGCGTCAGGGCGCTGCCGTGCGCGAGCCCGAATCCGTATTTGTCCGGTTCGAAGATCGGCCCGACCACATCGAGACCTGCCTCCGGGTTGGTATGCGCGAAATATTCGAGCACTGGTGCGTCGCCGATGATGGCGGCGACCCGCTCCTGCCCAAGGGCCGCTGCTGCCGAGCCCACGTCGTCGAACGATCGCGCAGGCATGCCGGCTTGCCGCGCGAAGTCCTCGGCAACACTTCCGGTGAAGACGCCGACGCGCTTGCCTGGCAGGTCTTCGAGGCTGTTGATCTGGTTGGTGAGCGACAACGTCGTCATCACGCTGGTCACCGAGGAGGTCACATAGGCCAGTACGGCAATCCCGCAGACCATCCAAAGCGCCTGCCAGATGCGACCGACCCAGCCGAACAGGTTCTTGCGCGACGGCATCTTTCCCGAAGTCGCGACCGACATCACTGTATGAAAACTCTCGGCCAGGCCCTCGCGCCACCGTCGCGGAAAGTTCGTGTCGAAACGCCGGTCGAAAACGGTCAACAGTCCGGTCGCCGCCAGGACGACCAATCCCAGCCATGCATAGGCGCGCAGGTGACCGGAATCGCGAAGCCCGGCGATCACCTCGGACAAGCCGGCACTCCTGTCATCGGCGACCAGAATCCGCAATCCGGCATCGAACCAGGGATGGGTGAAATCGATCCTGTGCGCCCGGTTCTGCGTGATGGTCAGGTTGGTGACCGCCACGTCGATCGAACCGTCCGCCGTTGCGTCGACGAGGGCGCGAATGGTGGGGTAGGCCTCGTAGCTGAAATCGAGGTCAAGCCGGTCAGCGACGTCCTCCCAAAGCTCGACCGCCATGCCCTCGTAGCCGTCCGCGCGCGCCATCACGAAAGGCGGACTCGTATAGACCCCAACCTTGATCTGGGTCGTTGGTGCAGGCTGATCCTGAGCAATGGCGACCTTGCCACCTGCCGCAAAGAGCAGCGCCAGCAGCGTACACGCGAGGACTGTGCGGACTGCCTTCAATCGACCGCGTTCGAGGTCGCCGCGGGGCGCTTGCGATGTCAGCCCGGAAATCATCGACGCCAGCTATAGACGAGACGAGCCCCGCGTTCAACGCAGGGATGCGCCGTCGCCGCAGTTGGTATTCGCGCCCCACGCGCACGGGGTCGCAAGGCGGCTGTGGCCTGTAACACAACTGTCACTATCCTGACATTCCACCTTCATCTGGCTCGGCTAGCGGAGTCGTGACGAAAGGCGAAAAACGCCTAGCGGGGACGGCTTCATGCTCGAAATCCGGATGGTCACGCGGCGCTTCGGCAACAAGGTGGCGGTCAGTGGCGTCGATCTTGCGATCGATGACGGCCAGATGGTCGGGATCATTGGCCGTTCCGGCGCCGGCAAATCGACGCTGCTGCGCATGATCAACCGGCTGATCGACCCTTCCGAGGGCGCGATTTCCTTTGCCGGTGTCGAGGTGTCGGCCCTGCGGGGAGCCGCATTGCGTTCCTGGCAGCGCGACTGCGCCATGATCTTCCAGCAATTCAATCTGGTGCCGAGGCTGGATGTGGTTTCCAACGTGCTGCACGGCACGCTCAACCGTCGCTCTACCCTCTCTACGGTATTCAGCCTCTACCCGACCGAAGACATCCACACCGCGATCGACATCCTCGACCGGCTCGGCATCGCGGATCATGCGGCCAAGCGCGTCGAAGCCCTGTCCGGCGGGCAGCAGCAGCGCGTCGCCATTGCTCGTGCCCTCATGCAGGATCCCAAAATTATCCTCGCCGACGAGCCGATCGCTTCCCTTGATCCGATGAATGCGCAGATCGTCATGGATACGTTGCGGCGCATCCATGACGAGGATGGCCGCATGATCGTGTGCAACCTGCACACCCTGGATACCGCGCGGCGCTATTGCGATCGCGTCGTCGGCATGCGCGACGGCCTTGTGGTGTTCGATGGAGCCCCTGACGAACTGACGACCGCCGTCGCCCGCGAAATCTACGGCGCCGATGAAAACTTCTCGGAGTCGTCGACCTCGACATCGATCGAGCCCCTGGAGCCGGTCTACCGGCCCGACCGCGAGCCCGCTTACGCGCTCTGAACTCGCCTCCCCGCGCGAAGGATCGCTCGGGTTTCATCCAAACCAACGGAGTATCGACCATGAAAAAACTGCTTGCAGCCCTGCTCACCTCGGCCGCCATCGCGGCGCCGGCGTTTGGCCAGGACGGGATCAGCGAGTTCCGCATCGGCATCCTCGGTGGCGAGAACGCCCAGGACCGTCTGACCTCGCACGAGTGCCTGAAGAATTACACGGAGGAGGCGCTCGGCGTGCCTGTGAAGCTCTTTACGCCCGCCGACTATGATGGCGTGATCCAGGGCCTGCTCGGCGGCACCATCGACATGGCCTGGCTCGGCGCGTCGGGCTATGCCAAGACCTATCTGACCGATCCGGAAGCGGTTGAGCCGGTGCTCGTGAAGACCAATCTCGACGGCTCCTTCTCCTACCATTCGATAGGCTTTGCGCGGAAGGATTCCGGCATCACCTCGCTCGAGGGCATGAAAGGCAAGAAGTTCGGTTTCGGCGACCCGAACTCGACCTCCGGCTACCTGATCCCGTCGATCGAGATTCCGGCCGAAATCGGCGCGACGATGGACAACGGCGTCTACTTCAGCGAGGTCGTGTTCACCGGCGGCCACGAGCAGACGATCGTCGCCGTCGTCAATGGCGATGTCGATGGTGGCGTGACCTGGGCCGACGGTCAGGGCGCCTGGGAAGACGGCTTCAATTCCGGTGCCTTGCGCAAGGCGGTTGATGCCGGCATCGTCGACATGAACGACATCGTCCAGATCTGGAAGTCCAAGCCGATCCCGGAGGGTCCGATCGTACTGCGCAAGGCACTGCCGGCCGACGCCAAGGCCAAGATGGTGGAACTTGTCGGCGGCATGCACGAGAAGGACGCGCAGTGCGCCTACAACATTGCCGCGGGCGACACGGCCGGCTTCAAGCCGATCAGCCACGATGCCTATGAATCGATCATCGCTGTCCGCCGCGCGCAGACCAACTGATCGCCAGACGTTGTTGAGACGGGCCCTTCGGGGCCCGTCTGCTTTTTCACGAAAGGCAAGCGATGACCGACACCGCAATAGGCGGGCTGGGAGGCCTCAAGGCCGACTATCTGGCCCTTGTACGTCGGCGCCAGATGTATTCCGGCGTATTGCTCATCGTCTTCGTCGCCCTGCTTGCAGCCGGATTCGACCTCGCCGACAGCCGCAACGCGGGCGGGTTCTGGAGCGGACTGTCGCGTCTCTTCGACTTCCCGACAGAACTCGTGCTGGAGGCGATTGCCAAGGGCGCCGCCTTGCCGGCCAATCTGTGGCGTTATCTGCCGGCGATGATCGAGACCATCAATATCGCCGCGGTCTCGACGCTTGTCGGCGCCGTGCTGGCCATCATCCTGTCATTGCTTTCGACGCGCGGTCTGGCGCGCTGGCCGCGGTTGATCCCGCTGTTCCGGCGCATGATGGACACCATGCGTGGGATCCCGGAGATCGTCATCGCGCTTGTGCTGATCTTCGTACTGGGTGGTGGCCCAGTGCCGGCCATGATTGCCATCGCCTTCCACACGGCTGGCGCGCTGGGCAAGCTGTTTTCCGAAGTCAATGAAAACGCCGACCTGAAACCCGTCGAGGGCCTTTCTTCGGTCGGTGCATCCTGGTTCCAGCGCATGTGGCTTGGCGTTGTTCCGCAGGTCGCGCCCAATTACCTCTCCTATGCGCTGCTGCGGTTCGAGATCAACGTACGCGCCTCCGCGATCCTCGGCTTCGTTGGCGCCGGCGGTATAGGCGCGGAACTCAGGGTCGCGATCTCCTGGGGCACTGGTCGCTATGACGCGGCTGCCGCAATCTTCATTCTGCTCTTCTTGACCATCGTGGCGATCGATCAGCTTTCGAGTCATTTCCGCAACCGTCTGGTCAGGGGGCATTGATGGCCACAGCAGATATCGGCTTCGACCTGAAGGCAGCCAAACACGACGCGGCGCGGCGCATCTCCCGCAAGCGCATGCTTGCGTTCGGCGTGCCGGCGCTGGTTCTGGCCTATCTCGTCTACGTTGCTTTCGCCTTCGACATTCCCGGCCTGGCGAGCCGCGCTCGCATGGACAATGCGCAAATTTTGCTCGCCGACATGATCAGCCACAAGGTTCACGTCACGCGTGACAACCGTGTCGGCAGGACTACGGTGGCCATCGAGGGCGAAAACAAGGGCACCTACGCCGACGACCAGTGGCCGGACTGGATCGCGCGCCAAGGGCGTGCGACCGTCATCACTCTCGAAAACGAGCATCTGGTCCGATTCGATCCCGACGCGGTCCGCTTCGACATTCCGGGCTACGGGCTATTGGAGATCGTCCAGGACCGCTCCGGCATTTCCATGGACACGCCTGAGGGACCGCTCCCCGACTGGATCAACGCTTCCTCGTCCCGTGTGACGGTGACGCTGCCGGAAGGGCGGCTCACGGTCACCAAGACCAGGGCCGAGGTCTTCCGCTATTTTGGCGGCTGGGAGTTGTTCTTCTTCACGCTTGATAGCCCGTTTCATGACAAGTCCTGGGGCGAACTGGCAACCCTGGCGTTTTCCGGCGATGCCGTGCGGCAAGGCCAGTCGAACCTCTCTGCGATGACGTCGGACTTCTGGAACAACGCCATGTGGCGCCACAGGGACGTCGCCTGGGCGATCTTCGAGACCATCCTCATGGCCTTCCTGGGCACCATGGGCGGAGCGATTGTGGCCCTGCCTCTGGCATTCGCCGCAGCGAAGAACTTCGCGCCCGCACTCCCGGTGCGCTTCGGCGTGCGCCGCGTCTTCGATTTCCTTCGCGGCGTCGACGGGTTGATCTGGACGATCATCCTGTCGCGGGCGTTCGGGCCCGGCCCGCTGACGGGGTCGCTCGCGATCCTGTTCACCGACACTGGAACCTTCGGCAAGTTGTTTTCCGAAGCACTGGAGAACGTAGACCAGAAACAGATCGACGGACTGCGCTCGACTGGCGCCAATACGGTCCAGCGCAACCGCTTCGGTGTCATCCCGCAGATCGCTCCGGTGATCATCAGCCAGGTGCTCTATTATCTCGAATCCAACACGCGCAGCGCGACGGTGATCGGCGCGATCGTTGGCGGCGGCATCGGGCTCTTGCTGACGCAGGCGATCCAGACGCAGAAGGACTGGGAGGAAGTCACCTATTACATCGTGCTTACCCTGTTGATGGTCTCGATGATGGACATGCTCTCGGGCTGGCTGCGTTCGAAGCTGATCGGCGGACGATAGTCCGGGGCAGGTATTACTGCGCTGTCACGCGTAGCGGTCGACCAAAGATGAGGTCCGCCAACGTTCCGTGGCATCGCTTGATTGTGTTGCTGCGGTCGGCGCGGTAGTTTCGTAACCTGCCTCGATGCCATTCGGGCTGCGGTCAGTCGCGTGGCTTCGTCAAACTGTCACGCAAATCGCCTAATGCATCGCGCCTGGCGAGGATGATCCCATGCGCTACGCGATCTACTTCACCCCACCCAAGGATGCCGCGCTGACGCGCGCCGCCGTCCGCTGGCTCGGGCGCGATGCCTTCACCGGCGAACCTTTTGCAGCTGTTCCGCTTGGCGATCTGACGGCGGCGGAACTGGCGTTCCATACCGCGTCGGCGCGCCGCTACGGTTTCCACGCCACGCTCAAGGCGCCGTTCGCGCTGGCCGGCGGACAGACGGAGGCCAAGCTTGTCAAGGCGCTCGACGACTTTGCCGCCGAGGTCGAGCCTGTCCGTCTGGCGGCTTTGGTGGCGCGGCAGATTTCCGGCTTCTATGCGCTGGTTCCGGAGCAACGTAGCGCGGCCCTGGATCGTTTCGCTGGCGAAATTGTCGAGCGGTTCGACCGTTTTCGAGCACCGCTCGCGGAACGCGACATCGCCCGCCGCAACCCTGGATCACTGCGGCCTGAAGAGATCAAGAACCTGCATCAGTGGGGCTATCCTTACGTCTTCGACGCTTTCCGATTTCACATGACGCTGACCGGTCGTGTCGCCGGCACCGAGGCCGAGCGGCTCGGCGCGGCCATTGACGAGCATTTCCGCCCCTTCCTCGGTGCTCCCCTCGAAATCGCCTCGATTGCACTGTTTGTCGAATCAGAACCCGGTGCGCCTTTCCGGGTCCGGTCCTTCCATCGGATCGGCCGCCACGAGCAGAGAAAGTCCGCCTGAATGCGTTCCGAAACCGTCCTCTCCAATGCCCGCATCGTTCTTGCCGACGAAATCGTCGACGGTTCTGTCGTCGTCCGCGACGGCCGCATCGCCGATATCGCGACCGGCGACACCCGCGGTGGGGAGGATTTCGGTGGCGACTACCTGATTCCCGGTCTGGTCGAACTGCACACCGACCACCTCGAAGGCCACTACGCGCCCCGGCCGAAGGTTCGCTGGAATCCGCTTGCCGCCGTGCTGGCCCACGATGCCCAGGTGGCGACCTCGGGTATCACCACTGTCTTTGACGCGCTCAGGGTCGGTCTCGACGAGGACTCCGACACCGCCGCCGCGGACCACCGGAAGCTTGCCGATGCGATCGTCGACGGCATGTTGGGGGACAGGTTGCGTGCCGAGCACTTCATCCACCTGCGTTGCGAAGTCTCGGCGGACGACTGCGTCGACAGCTTTGGCCTCTACTCGGAAGACGATCGCGTGCGCCTCGTCTCGCTGATGGACCATTCGCCGGGCCAGCGCCAGTTTGTCGACCTCGAGACCTATGCCGCCTATTACAAGCGCAAGCTCAACCTGTCCGATCAGGCGTTCCGGGAGTTCTGCGAAAAGCGCATGGCGCAGTCGGACCGCAATTCGCGCCGCCACCGCGAGACCATCGCCGCAGCCTGTCACGGGCGCGGCATCGTGCTTGCGAGCCATGACGATGCGACCGAGGATCATGTCGCCGAGGCGGTCGGACAGGGCATCCGTGTTGCCGAGTTCCCGACGACGCTTACGGCCGCCGCGGCGTCCAAGAACGCCGGCATGGGCGTCCTCATGGGAGCACCCAATGTCGTGCGTGGCGGCTCGCACTCCGGCAACGTCTCGGCGCGGGAACTGGCGGAGAGCGATTGCCTCGACATTCTTTCGTCGGACTACATTCCGTTCAGCCTCATCCAGTCTGCCTTTTTCCTGGGAGAGGTCGTCGACGCTATTTCGCTGCCACGCGCAGTGGCCATGGTTTCGAAGAACCCGGCTGAGGCGACCGGCCTCGACGATCGTGGCGAGATCGCCATTGGAAAGCGCGCCGACCTGGTGCGCGTGCGCGTTGACGAGCATATCCCGGTCGTGCGTTCGGTCTGGCGCGAAGGCCGCCGGGTGGCCTGATGGAAGCGCTTTCCGAGCGCCCGCGGCCGGGGATCGATCCACGCGCCCGGCAGGGTGCCTTCGTTGCCGTCGTCGGCCCCAGCGGTGCGGGCAAGGATACGCTGATCGGCTACGCCAAGGCGCGATTGGCTGCACGCGGTCGCCGCGAGGTTCATTTCGTGCGCCGGGTCATTACGCGCTCTCCCGATGGCGCGACGGAAGATCACGACGCGCTGTCGCCGGAGGCCTTCGCCAGTGCCGAGGCCGGCGGCGCGTTTGCCTTGTCATGGTCGGCGCACGGGCTGCGGTACGGCCTGCCGGCGCAGGTCGACGAACGCATCGCCGCCGGCGCCGTCTGCGTAGCCAACCTGTCGCGCGCCGCCATCTCGGCCCTGCGCGCCCGCTACCGCAACGTCTCGGTCGTGCTGGTGACGGCTTCGCAAGAGACGCGTGCCGCCCGCCTGGCCGCGCGTGGGCGCGAAAGCCGCGAGGAGATCTTCGCGCGGCTGGCGCGTGCTGCCGAGGGCGAGCTTGAGTTGCGTGGCACCGTCACGGTCATCGAAAATGACGGTGCCATCGAGGATGGCGGCGAGGCGCTTCTCGCGGCGATCCTGGCGGCAGGCGAACTTGCCGGCGCGCCGGTGGATACCTGACGCATCAGCGGCGGAGCCGCGGGCTGCCTGAGGGTTGGCCGCTTGCCCGATGTGCAAGATATGGTTTGTCCCAGACCAGTTCGTCGTGCCGCTTGTGGGCGCCGGAGGCGGAAACGATCGCGCCCTCGCCGGAACCCCTCGCCCTGTGACGCCAGCCCGCAAGCTTCCGTCAGGCTCTCGACGTGCCGCAAGGCGGCCGTGCGGGCATCAACGACCGCCATCCGGTTGCCGCGTGGCGAGGAGATCGCGATCATGTTTTCCTTCGCGTTGTAGGCGACTGAACCGACATAGTTGCGCATGCTTTGTCGCCGTTTCGTCTTTCGTTGCCAGCAGTGCCTGCACCTGCTTCAGCCCGATGCTGCGCCGGTCGGGCCAGAACAGAATTCGTTCCAGGCGGTTGTCTTCGCGCACCGGACCGAACCGGACCATCTCGGCCACCGACCATGCCACCGCCGCGTTCCTGAAAGCGGAACGCGCTTCGGCGAGCGTTTCCGATCCGGGCGCGTTGCAAAGAGACGCCATGTCGTCCTGCAGCCTGGCCGAGGCCGCCGCAAAGTCTCTGTAGGCCGGTCGGATCGCGTCTTCGATGGCGCCAAGCTCCATTTCGCTCGTCGCGCCTTTGTCGGCGGCGCGTGCCGGGGCTGGAAGAGTGAAGGCGCTCGGGACAAGGGCAGCGAGGACGACTACCGCGAGTCGCATCATAGGGACTCCAGGAAACGGATCAGCGCGTCGCGTTCCGCCTTCGCCAGGGCCGCGAAACCGTCGCGCGCAGCCTCGCCTTCGCCGCCATGCCAAAGAATGGCCTCGGTAAGGTTGCGGGCCCGCCCGTCGTGCAGGAAGAAGGTGTGGCCGCTCACCGTCTCCGTGAGGCCGATGCCCCACAATGGCGGGGTGCGCCATTCTCCACCGCGCGCATCGCCGACGATCTGCCAGTCGGTGAGCTCAAGTCCCATATCGTGAAGCAGAAAATCGGAGTAGGGCCAGATCAGCTGGAAAGCGTGGGCGTCGTTGGGCGCGTCACGCCGGGTGACGAATTTCGGCGTGTGGCAGGACGCGCAGCCGAGGTCGTAGAAGACCTGCTTGCCGTGCAGCACCTGCGGGTCAGCGACGTCGCGTCGCGCCGGCACGGCGAGGTTCTGGGAGTAGAAGGTGACGAGGTCGAGCACCGGGTCCGGCGCCTCGCTGTCGCCCAGCCTTTCCTGCACCCCGGTGGCGGCGGCCAGACAATCGGCCTGCGCCTCGGTGCAATCGCCCCAATGGCGCAGCGCGTCGGGGCTGGAGATGCCGATATCGCCGGCGAAGGCATCCGCCGCCTGCTGGCGTAGCGACCCAGTCTGTGCCTTCCAGCCGAAACGGCCGAGCGCCAGTTCTCCGCTCTTGCCATCGCGCACGATGTTCGGCTTGCCGGAGATACCGTCGCCGTCAGCGTCGTCTGCATCGGCAAGGGCCAGGATGTCGGCCGGGTGAATCTGTTCTATCAGCCCCAGCCCGATCATCGCCGGGGTCACGCGCGGAGAAAGCGTCGTGCTGATATCCATCGGCCCGTAGGCGAGGTCGGTGACGGAATAGTCCGGCCGCCGCATCGGCACCTCGGTACCGTCGCCAAGCGTGACGGTGAATTCCTCGTAGGCGATCTCCATCCGGCCCTCGGCGCGCAGCCCCGGGACCGCCAGATCCTGCAACTGGCTGCCATAGACCGGGTCGGGCAGGTTGAGCAGCGTCTTGTCTTTCAGGAGCGCCTGCTCCTCGGGCGTTCGCGGCGCCCGCGACAGCCGCAGGAACATCGAGGTCGCGTCGCTGTCGCCCTCCGGCGGGTGGCCGCGTCCGTCCTTCAGGTGACAACTCTGGCAGGCTCGGGCGTTGAAAAGCGGGCCAAGCCCGTCCGAAGCCTGGGTCGAAGAGGGCGACGACACCCAGAGCTTGCGAAAAAGCGCGTTGCCGAGCTTGAAGGTGCCTTCTTCCTCGAAGCTCAGATTGGCCGACGGCTGTGAGAAGGCGTCGCGGTTGGCGAGCTTGCGCGAGGTCGCCGCCCCGCCCGGCAGCGCTTCGTATCTTTCGGGCTTGGAAAAGTCTTGGGCAGGACGCGTCACACGCTCGACGCGCGCTTGGTCTTCCGGTGTCAGGTCATCGCGAACGGTCGGCAGCCCGTCCGGCGCGGCTGTCGCCACCGTTGCACCGACCACGCCCGCCACGGTCATGGTCAGCCACATCGGTCCCGGTCGTGTTCTGCGTGCGAGCATTCGGTCATTACACCGTCTGGACGGCCGCACGCGTGGGAAGCTATTCGGCTTCGTCAGCCGGATCCGCGTTGAGCAGGCCGTAGTTCTTGTCGCCGATCGACTTCAGGAGATCGAGCTGCGTTTCGAGGAAATCGATGTGACCTTCTTCGTCCGCGAGCAGTTCCTCGAACAGTTGCATCGTCACGTAGTCACCGAGATCGCGGCAGATGTCGCGCGACTTTTTGTAGGAGGTGCGGGCGTCATATTCGCCTGCAAGGTCGGCTTCCAGGACTTCCTTGACGTTCTGGCCGATCTTGAGCGGCGCCACCGACTGCAGATTGGGATGGCCCTCTAGAAAGATGATGCGCGCGACAAGCTTGTCGGCATGGTGCATCTCCTCGATCGACTCGGCCCGTTCCTTCCTCGCCAGCTTGGTGTAGCCCCAGTCTTCCAGCAGCCGGTAGTGCAGCCAGTACTGGTTGACGGCGCCAAGTTCCAGAAACAGGGCCTCGTTAAGCCGCTCGATGATTTGTTTTTCGCCCTTCATGACGCCTGCTCCCGAATTGGCCGCGCAATCCGCGGACGCGGTCCAGATGTAGCACGATATCCGGTTCGGCCGCAGCCGATCGAGCATGATACTCCTCGGTGACCCGGATGATCGTTTCCACCACATTTGGGAAGCAGCCGCAACAGCGTCCACGCTTGGCCAGCGCATGATAGACCTTGGCCGGAACGATGAGCTGCCACGGATCGGCGTCGAGCAGGCCGACGATCGTGTCCTCGATCTCCTTCTGGGTAATCAGGTTGCAGTGACAGACAAGCATTCTGCTGTTTTTCCTGGGCTGGCGGCCGCGGGTGGCAAGCTGGCTGATCGTCCTTATCTAGTGTGCGGACACGCTCACTGGAATACGGCGCCGGGATCGTCGAGGCTGTCGGAACGTTCAAACGCGATCGCGCCGAGTTCCAGCGCGGCCACTGCCCGTTCGATGGATCGGGTCTGGTCGACGAGCGCGTCGATCGCCGCCTGCACGAGTACGTTTCCTTCGTCGTTTCCTTCATCGATCAGCTGGTCGTAGGCCTCGCCGCTTTCGGCGCGTGCGGCGATCACCTCCATGGCCGCGACGGTTTTGTCGAGCTTCGCATTTAGTTCGGCGTCGAGATCAGCATCCTTTTCGCCCACCAGATCGGCAAGCGAGGCGCCTTCGACAACGCTGCCGTCGATGCGCTGGTAGCGGCCCTTATAAACGTTGCGGATGCCGACAGCGTCATAAAGATGCGAATTATGCGTGTTGTCGGAAAAGCAGTCGTGCTCTTCCTCGGGGTCGTGCAGGAGCAGACCGAGCTTCATGCGCTCGCCTGCAAGTTCGCCGTACGAAAGCGAGCCGAGGCCCGTCAGGATCGCCGCGACACCGGCCTTCGGATCGTCGTTTAGCGTCTTGCGCGCTGCACCATCCGCCGTCCAGTTCGCCACCATCTCCTCGAGGTCGGCGATGAGCAGGTCGGACGCGGCAGCCAGATACTGGGCGCGGCGTTCGCAGTTTCCGCCGGTGCAGTTGGCGGCGTCAAAGTCCGTGTGAGGGCGTTTGCCCGCGCCCGCCCCGGTGCCATTCAGGTCCTGGCCCCAGAGCAGGAACTCGATCGCATGATAGCCGGTCGCGACATTGGCCTCTATCTCGCCCGCCTCATGCAGCGTCTCGGACAGGAATTCCGGTGTGATCGCGCTCGCGTCGACCGGCTGGCCGTTGATGGTCACCTGCGCGTTGGCGATCACATTCGCCGTATAGAGGCCGTTGTCATCGGATTCCGTGCCGTAGGTCGCGTCGACATAGTCGATCAGGCCTTCGTCCAGCGGCCAGGCGTTCACGCGACCTTCCCAGTTGTCGACGATCGCGTTGCCGAAGCGGTAGGCCTCGGTCTGCTGGTAGGGCACGCGCGCGGCGAGCCATGCGGCCTTGGCCGAGCCCAGCGCCTCAGCCGATGGCGACACGATCAGCGCATCAACGGCGGCGTCCAGCGCTTTTGCCGTCGTGAGCGAGTCCTCGTATTTCGCCAGCGCGATGTCGGCGTAGGTTGCAAGCACCGCCTTGACGTCGGTGTCCGCCGAGGCGGGCTGCAGCGTGAACGCGCCTGACATGGCGCAGGTGGCGACGGTCGCCGCAAAGTGAAGGGCCCGCGGGGCGGGAAAAAGCATCTGGTCCTCCAATCGACCGGGTTCAAGGCCCAATTATCAAAGGCGTGCGTTCTGTCTCGCGCCGGGCATAAAGACTCCGCCGCTTGCTCATGTCAAACGGAAAGCGCCTGAAAGTGTATGAAAATCAATAGTTTAGAACTATTCTAAACTGACTTGACGGTCAAAGTCATGTTTTGGCGCATCTGACGGTCATGCGCCTATTCCGCGTCCGGGCCGGCCACAAGCAAAACCAGCGTGTCGGCGACAAGGGCGGGCCGCTCCTCTCCCTCGATCTCGACCACGTTGTAGTTCTTCATCAGATATTGGCCGTTGCTCTTCTTTTCGAAGGATTTGAGCTTCGAGCGCATGCGCACGCGCGCGCCGGCGCGCACCGGCGACAGGAAGCGTACCTTGTCGAGCCCGTAGTTGAAGGCCGCGACGGTGCCCTCGGGTGCCGCGCCGATGTCGTAGCTCATCACGGCCAGCAGCGAGAGGGTCAGATAGCCATGCGCCACTGTCGCGCCATACGGGCTTTCGGAGCGCGCCCTTTCCACGTCGATGTGGATCCACTGCCGGTCGCGGGTCGTGTCCGCGAACTGGTCGATCATCGCCTGGTCGACGGTAATCCACTCGGACACGCCCAGTTCCTCGCCGGCCCGGCCGGGCATGTCCGCGAATGTCGACTTGGCCATCAAGCGTATCCTCTTCGTTCGGCCGCCCGCGCGCGGGGCGTGGGCGGCGAAGCTAATCTCATTTGTCAGCAAATGGAATTGAGTGGTTCAGCTATGGGGCTCCAGGCAATACGGCCCGAGATCGGCTACACGCGAGAGCCCGCACAGCGCCAGCGTCAGGTCGAGTTCGGCGACGATGTTGCGGATCACCTCACGCACGCCGGCCTCTCCCGCGATCGCCAGGCCGTAGACGTAAGGTCGGCCGACAAGCACGGCGTCGGCGCCGAGCGCCAGGGCCTTGGCGACATCGCTGCCAGTGCGGATGCCGGAATCGAGCAGCACCGGCAAGCCGCCGGCGGCAGCGACCACCGCAGGCAACGCGTCGAGCGTCGCGGTTTCGCCGTCGACCTGGCGCCCGCCATGATTGGAGACCACGATGCCGTCAACGCCATGCTCGAGCGCGAGGGCCGCGTCCTCGGCATGGCGGATGCCCTTGAGCAGGATCGGCAGCCGGGTCATGTCGCGCAGCCTGGCTATGTCGCTCCAGCCGAGGTCGGGACGCGAATAGGTGGCGGTGAAATGCGCCACTGCGGCACGCATCCGCGAAAGTGGCAGGTCGAAGGTGCGGCCCTTGCGATAAAGGCTGAGCGCGGTCGAGACGATGTCGAGGCCGCGCGGTTTCACGCCGGTATCGGGCGGCGATGACGGCACCTTGCCGCGGAAAACCGGGTCCGAGAGATATTGCGCCAGGCCAAGCCCGCGCAAAAAAGGAAGATAGGCGAGGTCGAGGTCGCGCGGCCGCCAACCGAGCAATGTCGTGTCCAGTGTCACGACGATCGCCTCGCAGCCCGATTGTTCGGCACGCCCGACCAGCGAACGCACGAAGTCGTCATCGCTCGACCAGTAGAGCTGGAACCAGCGCGGCGTATCTCCCATCGCAGAGGCGCAGCCTTCCATGGGAACCGAGGCCTGGTTCGAGAAGATCATGCCGCAGCCTTCCGCGGCAGCAGCGCGCGCCACCGCAAGGTCGGCCTG
The DNA here is from genome assembly GCF_007922615.2 of Nitratireductor mangrovi. Classification (NCBI taxonomy): domain Bacteria; kingdom Pseudomonadati; phylum Pseudomonadota; class Alphaproteobacteria; order Hyphomicrobiales; family Phyllobacteriaceae; genus Nitratireductor; species Nitratireductor mangrovi. Next base: position 4,219,725 of record NZ_CP042301.2, read on the forward strand.
CGCATGCACCATCTCCAGAACGCCGACCGGGGCGAGGAGCAGCGGCGCCTTGTGCTTGCGGCCGAGCAGCGTCACCGAAAGGTCGCGCACCGAGACATCGTTGAGGACGCGTGGCACGAAGCGATGCCGGTCGAACGCGGACCGGTTGGCGGCCATCGTGCTTTCCATGCCCGCGCCGCCGATGATGTAGGCCGCCGCCTCCTGGCTCATCTTGCGTGCGGCCGCGGCCTCGAGCTTCGCCGGCGCGACCGGGACCAGCGGTCGCGTGCCGCCGGCGCCGGTCACATAGACCTCCATCTGGCGCTGGCGGCCTGGCGCTGCCGGCGGCGGAGCCTCGCTCATCTGGTTCGGACCCTGCGATCGCTAGCTCTTCTTGTCGTAACCTTCTCGTATCTCCGCCATCGCCTCGCGAATGCGTTCGCGCAGGATTTCCACCGATTCGCTGGACGACTTCCGCATCACCTCTCCGATCTCGCTGGCGTTCTTCACCGCGGACTCGAACGAACGCCGCGCAAAGTCGGACTGCCTGGACATGAGTTCCTGCGGGGAGGCTCCCGAGCCGAGATCGCGCGCCATCTCCGAAACCTCGCGCAACGTTTCTTCGAGCGCGGTGCGCTGCCTGGAAAAGACGTCCGTGGCGCCGCTGGCCGCTGCCCTGGATGCCTTCTCGAAGGCCTCGAGGTTCTTGCGGTGATGTTCGATCACCCGCTCGATGTCCATGCTGGGCATCTTCAGGTCTTCTCCCAGCCGAGCGAACATGTCGATGATGGAATCGGATTGCGGTTTTTTCGCCATTCTGGTCCTCCCATGCTTCTGCACTGGCAAGGCGGCCGTCGCGACCGGACGCCGACAAGAACGAGATTAGGCGCTGGGCGCGCCGCGTCAATCGGCGAGCAGCAGCAGGTCTCCTAAATGCAGCGCCAGTCCGGCAAGCCCTCCGACGATCATGCCGTTGAAGCGGATATATTGCAGGTCGCGGCCGATATTGATCTCGATGATGCGCGTGAGCTGGTCGAGATCCCAGCTTTTGACCTGCTCGGCCACAAAGGTCGCCACGCCGCTTTTCTGGCTGTCGATGAAGGATGCCAGCATGGCGACGAACCCGGCATTCATGTCGGCGCGCACCTTCGGATCGACTGCCAGCTGCGAACCGATATTGACCAGCAGGCCGGAGAGGTGTTCGCGGATCCTCGAATTGGGGCGCCCGGCGTCCTCGATCACATAGGCGCGCAAGCCCTGCCACAAGCCTTCCGCCATGCGCGAAAGTTCGGGGCGGGCGAGAAAATCGCGTTTCAAACGCTCGGCGCGTGCCGCGTAGTCGGGTGACGTGCGCAACTGCTCAATGAACCGGGCGACGAAACGATCGAACTCCAGCCGCAGCGGGTGATCCGGGTCATCGCGCGCCTCGTCCAAGAGCATGCCGGCAGACGCGACGATCTTGCGCACCAGATAGGCGTCGGCGCGAAACAGGCCTGCGAGCGTCGGCAGTTCGTCTCGTACCCTGTCGCGCATCACCGCCAGCGCCTGCTCGTCGTTGAGGAAGCGACCGAGTGCTACGATCAGTTCGTCGAAAAGCCGTTGATGTCGGCGTTCGGCCGTCACGGCTCCCAGCAGCTCGGCCGCCAGTGGCGCCAGGCGTACCTGTTCGATCTGGTCGTTCATGCGCGCGGCGAGAAAGCGCGGCAGCCCGGACTGTTCCACTGCGTCGGCAGCCTGTGGTGCAAGCCTTGTGATGAAACGCGCCAGTCCGTCGGAGCGCTTGGGATCGGCAAGCCAGTCCGACACCATCGCCGCGAAGTCAATTTCGCCGAGCTTGGCGCGGATCGGCCCCGGAGCCAGGAAATTGGCTTCGATGAAACGGCCGAGGTTGTCGGCAATTCGCGTCTTGTTGGCAGGAATGATGGCAGTGTGAGGGATCGGCAGGCCCATTGGTCGCCGAAAAAGTGCCACCACGGCATACCAGTCGGCGATGCCGCCTATGGCAGCGGCTTCGGCAAAGGCCGCGACGAAGCCGAGCCCGGGCAAGGAAGCTTCGAGCAGCCGTGCCGCCGCGAACAGGCCTATGCAGCAGACCAGAATTGTGGTCGCGGCCAATTTCGTTCGCCGCAGGGCGGCGAGCTTTTCCGCGTCTGCGCTGGCCGTCACGCCGTCCGGATGATCAACGACATCGTTCTGGCTGCTCATGGAGCGCTCTCCCTGGCCGAATCCGCGACCCATAGGCAGATATCGGCGTCCAGGTCCGGCAATGCCAGTCAGGGGAATTTATGATGCAGTGCACAAAAAATGTTGCACTGCACAATGCGCCTTCCTATATGAGGAGTGTCCCCGGGCCGGAATGGCCGGGGATCACCATGGCTTGAAAAGAATGGAGACAGAAATGACCCGCAAGAACACCGCCGGCAAGACCGGTACCGAGACCTATTTCGACCAGTTCAAGAAGTCCTTCGAGGCGATCCAGGGCCAGATTGAAGTGCCCGCCGCTGCTCGCGAATTCGTCCAGCGCGGTGCCGTCAATGCCCGCGAGCGCGCCGACACGCTTCATGCAGGCGCGACGGACGCGGCCTCATCGGCCGAAAAGCTCGCCACTGCTTTCGTCGGCGGCTACGCAAACGTCGCGCGCGACATCGTCGATGTGACCTTCGACAATGTCCGCCATGGCTTTGAGACGATCGAGAAGCTTGCCGGTGCAAAGACCGTCGGTGACGCCCTTGAGGTCCAGTCGGACTTCGTGCGTGAGCGGGCCAAGGCCAACTACGAGCGCTTCTCCAATGCCGCCGAAACAGCCCGCAAGGCCGTTTCCGACGGGACCGAGCAGCTGCGCGCCGAGTTCGTCCGCGTCAACCCGTATTTCGGCAAGGCCGCCTGACGCACATCATCGGAATTCCTGAAAAGGCCCGGAGCGGTCCGGGCCTTTTTTGTGCGGTCAGTCTGGAGTGCGCGGGCACGCGGGATTCAGTCGGAAGTTCGGTTGCGGCGTAGTCCCAGCGCCGTGATCTGGAAATCCGCGACAGCGCGCGTCAGTCCGGCCAACGCTTGCGCGAGGTCGCCGCTCTGTTGGCCCATGTTCGGGTCAGCCCTCCTTGCAGGGCTCCCCGAGGCGTCAGCCCCAAGACCGGTCAGGTCGATCGCGCCGACGGTCTCCAGATTGGCAAAGGTTAGTCTTGCGCCGAACTTGCGTGCCAGCCCCTTCATCGCCTCGTTGTGAGGGTGCGTGGTGACGTGCAGGGTCTTGTAGCCGAGCATGAGCGCTTGGCCGATCAGCCTTTCGAACAGCCGGCTGCCGATGCCGCGGTTCTGCCACTCCTTTTCGACGCTGAATGCGATTTCTGCCGAATGCGGTTCGCCATCTTTGCGTTCGTGCAACTCGGCGGCGCCGCGCACGGCCCCGTCCGCGATATGGGCAATCACGGTCGTCCCGTCGCCAAAGCAGCGCGTGGCATAGGCTTTCAGGAAATCTTCGTCAGTAACGCCGTTGAACCGGTCGCGCCGGCTCGATGGGTCAAGTCGCAACAAATGGTCGAGAAAGAGCGGGAGATCGGGCGTGCCGAGTTCCCGAATGGATCCTGCAAGCGGCAGGAATGGTGCGGACTGCGCCATCGTCAAACATCTCGCGGTTTTCCTCCCCGAGTCGCTGACTCCTTGCCAGGCTAATATTGTGCGCCGCAACAGGGCGGGCAAGTGTGTTTTGTCGGTGAGACGCCCTGTTTGCGGCAGGTCTGCCACGCGCCCAGCGCATGGCTGGAGCGGAAGGCAGGCCCGGCGGTTGCGGGCGTTCAGGCGATGCCAGCGTTTGCCGCTGCGCTTAGAACTTGTAGCCTATGCGGGCGGTCAGCATGTCGAGACGCGCGTCAATCAGCGTGCCGTCGAACTCGGTAAAGCCGAAATGGGTGTATTTGTTCGTTTCGGCAGAAAAGCGTTATTGGAGTTTCCAATTACCTAACGCCGAAGTTCGCGGCGCCGTGCTCGTTTACGAACTGTCAAAGCCCTTGGCGGAAGATTGCGGGTGATTCGGGCTCTTCGGGCACGAGAGGGGCATGGCAATGGAAATTCTGCGCAGACTCGACGCACTTCTGGAATGGTTGACGCCGCCGCAATACCGCGAGGACCTGCACGTCAAGAAACGCGTGCGCATGTTCCTGATCAGCCATATGTTCGGGCCGATCCTCGGCGCGCCGATCCCGCTGTTCCTCTACATCGCCGACCCCAGTCCCTGGCCGCACGTGCCGCTGCTGGCGGCCTCCATTTTCGCCTTCTGGCTGTTCCCGCTCGCGCTCAAGCTGCTGCCGAACCACTACACCGGCTTGGCGCTGGTCTCGGTGTTCAATCTCAACTTCGCGATCCTGTGGGGCTCCTATCACTATGGCGGGGCGAGTTCACCCTTCCTGATGTGGTTGCTCGTCATGCCGCTGCTTGCCTTCTTCTATCTCGGCTCGAGCATGAACACGCGTGTCATCATCTTCGCGCAGATCGCGTTCGGGCTGGCCTCGTTCTACGCCGCTTTTCTGTTTGAGAACTCCTTCCCGTCCCACATTCATGTGCACGAAATGGTCGAGATCGGTGTCGTCTCGGCCTTCTGCGCCGCCACCTATGTTTTCTTCATGGCGAGCTATTATTCGCGCGTCGTGGACTCGCAGTCCGAGTTGCTCAAGGAGATCGACCGGCACCGCGGGACGATGCAGATGTTGCGTGCCTCCAAGGAAGAGGCCGAGCGCGCCAACGGCGCCAAGTCCGAATTTTTGGCCAAGATGAGCCACGAGTTGCGCACCCCGCTCAACGCCGTCATCGGCTATTCCGAGATATTGCTTGAGGACGCCGAGATCGAAGGCCGAGGCGAGGAGATCGCCGATCTCCAGAAGATCAGCGCTGCCGGCAAGCACTTGCTGGCCATGGTCAACGACATCCTCGACATCTCCAAGATCGAGGCCGGCAAGATGGAGCTCAATCTGGAATCTGTCGACCTTGCCCGCCTTGTCGACGAGATCGAATCGACCGGCCGGCCGCTCGCCGCCAAGAACACCAATGCCTTCGTCGTTGAGCGTGGCGACAATCTGGGCACGATGACCGCCGACGCCACCAAGCTGCGCCAGGCGATCTTCAACCTGCTGTCCAACGCGGCCAAGTTTACTCAGAGCGGTGAAATCACGTTGTCGGCCCGCCGCGAGCGTCGTGAAAACACCGAATGGGTGGTGATTTCGGTACGCGATACCGGCGCCGGCATCGCGCGCGAACAGCAGGCCCATCTGTTCTCGAATTTCTCGCAGGCCAATCCGGCGATCGCCGCCAAATATGGCGGCACTGGCCTGGGCCTTTCGCTGTCGCAGAACCTGTGCCGGCTGATGGGCGGCTGGATCGCGGTCGAAAGCGAACTTGGCAAGGGCTCCTGCTTCTCGATCCACCTGCCGGCCGGGCAGCCGGCGGCGGGTGATCCGACCGAAGACGACATGCTGTCTGACGCCCTCGCCGACCAGCGCGGCCGCAAGGCCGGCTTTGCCGGCATGTCGAGCGTCGAAAGCGGGCCGCGCCAGAAGATCCTCATCGTCGACGACGACGTTGTCTTCCTCGAATTGGCCGAGCGTCTGCTGGTCAAGGAAGGTTACAGCCCGGTCTGTACTGACGCGCCTGAATCGGTGCTGCAGATCGCGCGCACCGTGATGCCGGCGGCCGTTCTTGTCGACATCCAGATGCCTGGCCTCAACGGCTGGGACGTGCTCGACACGCTGAAGTCGGATCCTACCACCACCAAGATACCGGTCTTCATGCTGTCCATATACGAGGAACGCCACAAGGCGCGCGAAAACGGGGCATCAGGCCTGATCTCTAAGCCTCTTGACGTCAGCAAGCTGAAGGCGGCCATGCGGTCCGTAGAACATGATCAGGCAAGCGACCAGAAACGGCGCGCTGCCGGCTAGGAGCGAAGACAATGACACTTGTGCTCATCATCGAGGACAACCCGATCAACCGAGACGTTCTTGGCCGCCGCCTCGAGCGCCGCGGTTACTCCATCCGGTTTGCCGAGGATGGCCCCACCGGTATCAGGGCGGCCGGCGAGGTCATGCCCGACGTGATCCTGATGGATATCGGCCTCGGCGAGATGGACGGCTGGGAAGCCACCCGGCGCATCAAGGCAGACGGCAAGACGAGCGACATTCCGATCATCGCCCTGACCGCGAGTGCCTTTGAATCCGACCGGATCAAGAGCCTTGAAGCCGGGTGCTGCGACTTCGACACCAAGCCGGTCGATCTCGCGCGATTGCTGGGCAAGATCGAGCGCAGCCTTGGCCAACCGGGCACGGTGCCTGCCGCCTGAGCCATAAGGGAAGGCCCGACGCCTCCTGGCACCGGCGGGCCGTTCTTGCGTCGATCCGGCCAGGATCAGGCCGCGTTGCGGACGTCCTGCGAAGTCAGCATCGCACGCAGCTTCTGGAAGTCGAGCGGCTTTTGCTGAAGATAGGGGACGTTGAGACCCAACGCTTCGGCTTTTGCCTGCGTCTCGCGCAATACCCGCTCATCCTCGCCACTGACGATCAGGATTCGGCCGGCAAAGCGGGCCTCCGCGAGCAGTGTCATCAGCCCCAGCGCGTCGACATTGGGCATGTTGATGTCCAGCGCCATGATATCCGGCGAGAGCGCCCGCGCGAGGTTGATCACCCCGCGCGAATCCGAGGTGGCGAAGGCCTCGTAGCCGCAGCGTTCCGCCACGCGGACGATGAGTTCGGCCGATGCGGCGTCATCATCGACCGCCAGCAATCGCAGTGGCCGCTTGTCGCTCTGCTGCTCCATGTCCCTTTCCTCAGGCGGCGTGCGTCGCCGCTTCCCAGCTACGCACCGAGGCCGGCGACGGGTCGTTCTCGCGATAGGAACGGAACTCCAGATCGGCGCTGCGCAAGGCGTCGCGCATCATGTGCACCAGCAGGTCGACATCTTCATGCGAGTGGTCGGCCATGACTTGCACGCGGAAACGGGCGCCGCCCTGCGGAACGGCCGGATACTCGACCAGGTTGGCGATCGCGCCCAGCGAGGCGAGCTCGCGGGAGGCGATGCGCGCCAGGCCCTCTGCGCCGACGCGAACCGGGACGATCGGCGACGGGTCGCCAAGCGTCTCCATGCCGACCTTGGTCATCTCGTTGCGCATGTAGAGGATATTGTCCATCAGGCGCCTGCGGCGCTGCCGGCCTTCCTCGGAGCGCACGATGTCGAACGCCGCCAGGACGGCTGCCGCCTGTACCGGTGACAAGGCATTCGAGAAGGTCTGCGTGGCACTGTAATATTTCAGGTATTCCGCCGTCGCACGCGACTTCACGGCGACGAAGCCGCCATTGGACGCAAACGTCTTGGAGAAGCTGCCGATGATGATATCGACATTGTCGAGCATGTTCTGCAGCCCGAGATGGCCGAGACCATCATCGCCGATGCAGCCGAAATCGTGCGCGCAGTCTACCAGCAGCACGGCGTTGTACTCGTCGCAGGTCGCCCGCAGGGCGGCGATGTCCGGCGTGTCCGAGTGCATCGAGAACAGGCTCTCCGTCACCACGAGGATGCCGTTGTCCTTGTCCGCGTTGCGGATGCGGTGCAGCCTGCGTGCCAGGCCATCGATGTTCAGATGGCCGTGGAAATGGATGTTCTGCGTGGCGGCGCGGGCGCCCTCCTGCAGGCAGGAATGGGCCAGCACGTCGAGCACGACGTGATCGTTCGGCCGCACGAGCCCCTGCACGGACGCAAAGCCTGCCGACCAGCCGGTCGGGTAAAGCACGATCTCGCGTCCGTGAACGTAGTCGGAGATGGTCTTCTCCAGGAGCAGCGAGTGCCGCGTATTGCCGAGTAGCGCCGCGGAGCCAGCGCTATGCACGCCGTACTCCTCGATCGCTTCCAGCGCCGCCTGCTTCACCTTCGGATGCGAGGCGAGGCTCAGATAGTCCTGTGAGGCGAAGTTGACGCCGACGATTTCCTCGCCGCAGTCGGTCTTGGCCGAACAGTGCGTCTTCGGGGCCGTCGCGGTCGACTTCGCGTAGGGCCAGAGCCCGTAATCACGTCGCTTGTCCTGCCACTCGAAGAAGCCGTCGGCGCGCCCGAGCAGGTCGGTGCCGGCTGGCTGGCGAAAATCGCGCAGGCTGCCCTTGAGCGCGACTTCCGGGATGACATTCGTCTTGTTGGATTTGAACATTTCAGGCCCCCTTGTTCCCTATGGCTTGCCCATGCTGCGGGAACCCTAGTTCGCCTGCCCACAATGTCGGCTTAACCCGATTGGTTTATTTTTGCTTGTAGCGCTCAGGAACGTGACTTTCGTCAGACATGATCAAAATTCCGTTGAGCAAGCCATTCAATTTCTATGCTTGTTCGAATGGCGCTTTAAGAAGGCCATTTTTCTCGTCTCACTTGGCGGACTTGTGGTTTGCCAAATTAAGTACGGGGTAATATTCATAACGTTTGTCTGCCATCCGTTCTTTGTAGATCCAAGGAAACCGAAACTTAAGCGGTCCCCGATATCCTCCGGGTCACGCAATCGAGGGGGTTGAGTTGCTTTTTCGGGGGTTGGTGCGTCCGCTGGGCGCGAGGCTCGCAGGCGCGGATGAAAAGCTTGATTCCGCCACCCAGGCCAATCTTGTCGCACAGCAGATCAAGGCCGTCGTCGACGTGACGCCGGCCGTGGTCGGCGGAGCGTTTGTCACATCTTGCGTCTTGATCTGGGCCGCGGTCGGCACCGGCGCTTTCCCCGGGATTCTCGTGTGGGCGGCGATGCTTTATGCGATTCTGGCGCGCTCCCTCTGGATCTGGGCCAATGCCCGGCGTGCCGGAGGGCCTTCGAACCTTGGGCCCGGTGCGCGCCGCCGTGTAATCCTCGACACCGCCGTTGCCGGTGCCGTCTGGGGGCTGGCGCCGATCTTGCTCCTTTCGCAGGGATCGATGACTCTCACCATCGTGACGGCAGTTGCGATCGCCGGGGTGCTGAGCGCCGGCGGCCTCGCACTGATCGTGATGCCGGCGGCCGCCTTCGCATTCTCGATGCCGGTTCTCGCCGGTTCGCTGGTGGCGCTCACGCAGATCGGTGACCCCTCGCTCGCTGCCGTGCTGACGCTGCTTCTGGCAAGCTTCGTCACCGTGACCTTGCTCGTCAGCCTGCGTCAGATGCGCGACTTCGTCACGCGCCGCGTGTCGGAACTCAAGATTCGCGAGCAGAACGACATTATCAGCCTGCTGTTGAAGGAGTTCGAGGAGAATTCCTCGGACTGGCTCTGGGAGTTCGATCGCGAGGGGCGGATCGACCGCGTTTCCGACAGGTTTCAGGCCGTAGCGAACCGGCCGCGTGAGGCCTTGGTAGGAACCGACTTCATCGGCTTCCTGGCTTGTCTCGCCGACGGCAACGAGGCCGTCCTTGCCGGTATCCGTTCCTCGATCGCGGCCCGCGAAACCTTCTCGGACATCGAACTGCAGTTCGATGACGGCGGCACCGAGACGTGGTGGCGGCTGACCGGCAAGCCGGCTCGCGACGAGTTCGGCGAGTATGCCGGCTATATCGGTACGGCATCCGACATCACCGCCGAGAAGCAGGCGGAACGGCGCATCTCCTTCCTCGCCCACAACGACGCTCTTACGGGACTGCTGAACCGAGCCCGTTTCACCGAACATCTCAGGCACAATGTCGCAAGGCTGGAGCGGTATGGCTCGCCCTTCGCAGTGCTCTATATGGATCTCGACCAGTTCAAGGCGGTCAACGACAGCCTCGGCCACATGGTCGGCGACAAGCTGCTGGCATTGGTGGCGGAGCGCATCCGCAAGGTGGTGCGCGAGACCGATATTGCCGCGCGCCTGGGGGGCGACGAGTTCGCCCTGATCCTGTCAAAGGAGATAGGGTCTGACGTCCTCGGCCAACTGGCAGCACGCCTGATTGAGGACATTTCGAAGCCCTATGAGATCGACGGTGACTTCGTGTCCATAGGGGCGAGCATCGGCATCGCCATCGCCCCGATCAACGGGACCCGGCCGGACCAGATCCTGCGCAACGCCGACCTGGCATTATACCGCTCGAAGGCGGAGGGCCGAGGGGCCTATCGCTTCTTTGAATCGCAAATGGACTCCGACGTGCGCGAGCGGCGCATGCTCGAGCTCGAATTGCGTCAGGCCCTGAAGGAAGGGGAACTGGTCCTTCATTACCAACCGTTGGTTTCGGCCGAGGACAACCAGCCGAGCGGCTTCGAGGCGCTGGTGCGCTGGAACCATCCCATTCGGGGTCTGGTGCCGCCCTCGGAATTTATTCCGCTTGCCGAGCAGTCAGGCCTGATCAAGCAGATCGGCGACTGGACCATCGAGGCCGCCTGTGCGGCCGCCACCGCCTGGCCCGACGATCTGATCGTTGCGGTCAATCTGTCGGCAAAGCATTTCCAACTGTCCGACATCGTCGCGGTCGTCGCCGCTGCGCTCGACAAGACGGGCCTTCCGCCGCACCGGCTGGAATTGGAGATCACCGAGAGCCTGCTTATCGAGCAGCCCGAAGACGTCATCGAGAAACTGCGCCGGATCAAGGCGCTTGGGGTGACGGTCGCCATGGACGATTTCGGCACGGGCTATTCCAGCCTGTCCTACCTGCTGAAATTCCCTTTCGACAAGATCAAGATCGACAAGTCGTTCGTCACGGCCTCTTCCGAGGATGCGGTTGCACGCGACATCCTCCGGTCGATCGCGTCGCTCGGCAAGACACTCAAGATCCACATCACCGCGGAGGGTGTCGAAACCCAGGAACAGGTCGATTTCCTGCGTGAGATTGCCTGCAACCAGTTGCAGGGCTTTTACTTTGCCCGGCCGCTCGACGAGATGGACTTGGCCGGCTACGTGCTGGCCAATTTTCGCGACGGAACGTCAAAACGCACCGCGTCGAGGGAAATCGAAGCGGCGCGCGCCGGCTGACGCCAGCAGACGTGACTAGAACTCGAACTTGAACCGATTGTCGCCGAACAGGTCGCGGAACGGATCGCGCGGATGTTCCGCATGGCGGGTGCCATTGAACGGCGAACTGGACTCCTTGTCGGATTCCTCACGCGGGACGGTCTCTCCCTGCGAATCGTGGTCGTGGTCGTAAGGCTTTTCGTCCCCGGTCATCATCCCCTCCAACACTGTACGCGTTGCCGGTTACCGTTACGCGCTACCTGACGGCAGCAAACACTCGCCCCAAGATTTGGCGCTTATACTCCCTTCCTTTGGTCGGCGGGTTCACGTTTGCTTACGCCATGTTACCTATTGCGCGCGTTCGAGCGCGGCGCCGATCAGTGCCTTTGCATCCGCGCCCGACCACTCCGCCGGCCCGTTCATGTGTGCCAACAGGCAGCCCTCGGCGTCGACCAGCAGCGTCACGGGCAATCCCAGCGCCAGCGCCCGTTTCTTCAATTCATTGAACAGGCCGAGAGTGTTGTCGCGGTAGTACGCAAGTGATGCCACGCCTGTTTCGCTCAGGAATGCCTTCGGTTTCTGATCGTCGCCCGTGTCGACGTTGACGGCCACCACTTCGAAGTCGGCACCGCCCATATCCCTTTGCAGGGCATCGAGTGCCGGCATCTCGGCCCGGCACGGGGCGCACCACGTCGCCCACAAGTTCATCAGGACCGTCTTGCCTGAAAGGTCGGCGAGCGTCATCGGCTCGCCGGCGGGATCGTTGAAGGCCAGATCGGCGAGCGATCGTGGCGGATCGGCGGCAAGCATGGCCGCGACATCGCCGCGCGCTGCCTCGCCCACTGCCTGCGCCAGACCGACCTTCTCGGAGCATTGGTCACGCCCGCCCGGCGCCTCGGCGGCGATGTTGCCATCACGCTGCGCGGTCACGTATACGGCAAGCGCGCCGGCCGTGATGCCGGCAACCGCCGCTGCCAGGATCAGGCGCGACGCGGGCAGGTTGAGCGTTTTCCAGTCCATCATTCGAACTCCGGCGTCCGGGTAGCATCATGAGCGACAAAAAGACCAGCAACGAAATGTGGGGCGGACGTTTTGCCTCGGGTCCCGCCGCGATCATGGAAGCGATCAACGCCTCGATCGGGTTCGACCGCAAGCTTTACGCGCAGGACATTCGCGGATCGCTGGCGCACAGCGAGATGCTGGCCGAACAGGGCATAATTTCGGCGGCGGATCAAAAGCTTGTTGCTCACGGGCTGAACACGATTCTGCGAGAGATCGAGGACGGCAGCTTCGTCTTCTCGACCGCGCGCGAAGACATCCACATGAACATCGAGGCCCGTCTCGCCGAGCTTGTCGGTCCGGCCGCCGGCCGGCTCCACACGGCTCGCTCGCGCAATGACCAGGTGGCGGTCGACTTCAGGCTCTGGGTCAAGGAGGAACTGCAGGGCACGGCCGAAGCGTTGAAGCGCCTCCTTGCTGCGTTTCTGGTTCGCGCCGAGGAGCATGCAGCCACCGTCATGCCCGGCTTCACCCATCTGCAGACGGCTCAGCCGGTCACTTTCGGCCATCACTGCATGGCTTATGTCGAGATGTTCGGGCGCGATCTGTCGCGGGTTCGCGACGCCATCGAGCGGCTCGATGAGTCGCCATTGGGCGCGGCGGCGCTCGCTGGCACCGGCTTTCCGATCGATCGGAAAAAGACAGCGACCGCACTTGGTTTCCGCGAGCCGACACGCAACTCGATCGACAGCGTCTCGGACCGCGATTTCGCGCTCGAGTTCCTTTCCGTCGCCGCCATCTGCGCCTCTCACCTGTCGCGGCTCGCCGAGGAGATCGTGATCTGGTCGACGCCGCAATTCGGTTTCGTTCGGCTCTCGGATTCCTTTTCGACCGGTTCTTCCATCATGCCGCAGAAAAAGAACCCCGACGCAGCCGAGCTGATCCGCGCCAAGACTGGCCGCGTCAACGGCCATCTCGTCGGCCTGCTCACGGTGATGAAGGGCCTGCCGCTCGCCTATTCCAAGGACATGCAGGAGGACAAGGAGGCGGTCTTCGACGCCGCCGAGGCGCTCGATCTGATGCTCGCAGCCATGACCGGCATGGTCACCGACATGGCGGTCAACAAGGACGCGATGCGAAAGGCGGCAGGCGCCGGCTATTCCACCGCCACGGACCTGGCCGACTGGCTGGTTCGCGTGCTCGGCATACCGTTCAGGGAGGCGCATCACGTGACGGGGCGTGCCGTTGCGCTCGCGGAGGAGCGCCGTGTCGGCCTCGAGAAGCTCGGGCTGGAGGATCTTCAGGCGATTCACCCCGGCATCACCGGCGACGTCTTCTCCGTTCTTTCCGTCAGGAATTCGGTCAAGAGCCGATCGTCCTTCGGCGGCACCGCGCCCTCAGAGGTTCGGCGACAGATACGCTACTGGAAAAAGCGGATCGCCCGGGCCTGAGTGCGAAGTCGCCGGCGATGCCCGAACGGGATGCCCCAAAAGGGATGCATTGCGGCGCGATCTTCGCTAAAGACGACGCATCGAGATGACGAGGATGCGCATGTTCCTTCGCCGGTCCGTACTGCTTTTCGTGCTGTTGGCCACAGCGACGGCGATCGCCGCCTGCGGGCGACGCGGTCCGCCGCTCTCGCCGTATGAGGCGGCCGTGGAAGCGCGCAAGGAGGCCGAGGACAAGGGCGAGCCGCTGCCGCCGGAGCCCGAGAAACCGGTCGCCGACAAGCCGTTCATCCTCGACGGCCTTATCGAATAGGCCGGCCCACCGGCCGGTCCCGACCACCCAGTTGCGGGACACCACGTGAACCATTTCGATTATCGTGACGGCGTGCTCCACGCCGAGGACGTGCCGGTGCCGATCATCGCGGCGGCGGTCGGCACGCCGTTCTATTGCTATTCGACGGCGACGCTCACGCGCCACTACAGGGTCTTTGCAGAAGCCTTCGCAGGTCTCGATACCCTGGTCTGCTACGCCATGAAGGCAAATTCCAACCAGGCCATCCTGAAGACGCTGGCGCAGCTGGGCGCAGGGGTCGACGTCGTGTCGGAAGGTGAATTGCGCCGGGCGCTCGCCGCCGGCTTTCCTCCGACGAAGATCATGTTCTCGGGTGTCGGCAAGACGGCGGCCGAGATGGATTTCGCACTTTCCGCCGGCATACATTGCTTCAATGTCGAATCCGAGCCGGAACTCGCCCTGCTTTCCGAACGCGCGGTAGCCGCAGGCCTCGAGGCGCCGTTGTCCTTACGCATCAACCCGGATGTCGACGCGCGCACGCACCGCAAGATCTCGACCGGCAAGGCAGAGAACAAGTTCGGTATCCCATGGCAGCAGGCACGCGATGCCTACCGCCGGGCTGCGGCGCTGCCTGGCCTGCGCGTCGTCGGCGTCGACATGCATATCGGCAGCCAGATCACCGAGCTGCAGCCCTTCGACGATGCCTTCGCGCTCCTGACCGAACTGACGGGCGCGCTGCGCGCCGACGGTCATGCCATCGAGCATGTCGACCTCGGTGGTGGCCTCGGTATTCCCTACCGCTTCGACAACGATCCGCCGCCACTGCCTGAAGATTATGCCGCGACCGTGCGCAAGCGCGTCGCCGGCCTCGGCCTCAAGCTGATCTTCGAGCCCGGCCGCATGATCGTCGGCAATGCCGGTATCCTCGTTTCCTCCGTGCTGTTCGTGAAGGAGGGTGACGCGAAGAACTTTCTCATCGTCGATGCCGCCATGAACGACCTGATCCGGCCGACGCTCTATGATGCCTATCACGACATTCGCCCGGTTGCCCTGACGGGCGTCGACACGCCGCGCATGGTTGCGGATGTCGTCGGTCCGGTCTGCGAGACCGGAGACTACCTCGCTCATCAGCGCGAGCTGCCCAGGCTGGCGGCCGGAGACCTCATTGCGGTCGGCACGGCTGGCGCCTATGGGGCGGTACAGTCGAGCACCTACAATTCGCGCCTTCTGGTGCCGGAGGTGCTGGTCAACGGCGACCGCCATCATGTCGTGCGCCCGCGTCCCAGCTATGACGATCTCATAGGTCTCGATTCGCTGCCCGACTGGCTCGCCTGACCAGCAGAACCGCGTCACGAACTCGGAGTCGGCGCGAACATCACGATTGCGGCATGTGCCTCGCCTTTGCCGTCATTTCAGTTATCCTGTGATTCTACGATGCGGTGGCCGTTTCGGCCGCGACAGGAGACGATATGGCGACAAGTTCCGCGGGCGGTGCCGGCGGAGGCGGCACTCTCGGTATCGGCCGCACGCGTTTTTCCGCAGGCCTTGCGATGGTGCTGGAGCGGTTGTGGCCGCTGGCGCTGCCGGTTCTGCTGGCGGCTGGCCTTTTCGTCGCGCTGTCCTGGTTCGGGCTCTTCCGGATGGTGCCGGACACGATCCGGATGGCGGTGGCGGGGCTGTTTGCCGTCGCGGCGCTGGCCGCGCTCTATCCGTTGCGCTTTTTCCGATGGCCGGCTCGCGGAGAGATAGACCGGCGCATTGAACTCGCCAACCGGCTCGACCATCGTCCGGTCACGGCGCAATCGGATCGGCTGGCAGGCAAGGACGACGATTTTGCCGGCGCGCTGTGGCGCGAGCATCGCCGGCGCCTCGCGGCGAGCCTGGGCACCCTGTCCGGCGATCTGCCGCATCCGCGCGTGCCCGAACGTGACCCTTGGGCGCTCCGCGCCGCCGTGCCGTTGCTTCTGGTCGTGGCATTCGCCTTTTCCGCCAGCCCGTTCGGCGGTTCGGTCGGCGATGCCTTACGGCCCCACGAGGCCGTCGGCGCCGCGCCGGCGCGTATCGACGCTTGGGTGACGCCGCCTGCCTACACGGGCAGGCCGCCGATCTTCATGACGGCCGAGGCCAATCGCGACCAGACCTCGTTCCGCGTCCCGACGGGCAGCGAAGTGTCGCTGAGAGTGACCGGTGGCTCGGGCGAGGAACGGCTCGCCTTCCGCTCTAGCGGCGCCGACGAGGCGACAGAGCCCGAGACGATCGAGCCTGCCGTGGCTGGAACTCCGGTTCGCAGCGGCGTTTCCCAATTCGCGTTCCGTCTTGCCGAGAACGGAACGCTGAGCCTCGGCTCCGGCAGCCGCGAAGTCCAGAGCTGGTCATTCGACGTCATCCCCGACATGCCGCCGGAGATCGCTTTCGCCGAGGAGCCGAAGCGTGCGGTGAACGGCACGCTCGAACTGGCCTACACCATCAAGGACGACTATGGCGCGGCCTCCGCGGGCACGGCAATGCGCCAGGAAGAGGCACCCGCACCCGGCGCCCGACCGCTCTACGAAGCGCCGGAAATGCCGCTTACCCTGCCACGCCGCGGCGGCAAGGACACGGGCGCCCAGACTTCACGCGACCTTACCGAGCACCCCTGGGCCGGCGCGGACGTGGTGCTTGGCCTCACCGCGATGGACGATGCCGGACAGGAGGCGCGGAGCGAGGAAAAATCGATCAAGCTCCCCGAACGGCCCTTTACCAACCCGCTGGCGCGCGCCGTCATCGAGCAGCGCCGCCTGCTGGCGCTGGACGCCAACCGCAAGCCGCGCGTACTCGACCTGATGGACGCTGTCACGCTGCGGCCTGAGGACACATTCGACAATATGGCGCATTTCCTCGCCATCCGCAGCGCGCGCGAGCGCCTTGCCATGGCTGACGAGGACGAGGAGTTGCGAGGCGTCGTCGACTATCTCTGGGAGATTGCGCTCGGCATCGAGGACGGCGACCTGACCGCGGCCGAAAAGCGCCTGCGCGCGGCCCAACAGGCCCTGCGCGACGCGCTCGAAAACGGCGCCTCCGACGAAGAGATCGAAAGGCTGATGGCCGAACTGCGCGAAGCGATGCAGGAGTTCCTGCGTGAATTCGCCGAGCGCGCGGCGCGTGATCCCAACATGGCGATGCCGCAGATGCCGCAGGACGGCCAGATGCTGCGTCAGAACGATCTGGAGCGCTTGCTTGACCAGATCGAGGAGCTTGCCAAGTCGGGCGCGCGCGACAAGGCGCAAGAACTGCTGTCGCAGTTGCAGAACATGATGAACAACTTGCAGGCCGGTCGCCAGCAACGCCAGCAGGGCAGCGGCCAGCAGAGCGAGATGCGCCAGCAGATGGACAAGCTCGGCGAGATCATGCGGCGCCAGCAGGAGATGATGAACGAGACCCACCGGCTCGACCAGATGCAGCGCGGCCAGCGCCAGCGGGGCCAGGATCGCGGTGAACAGCTCGGTCAGGGTGAACAACGAGAGGGCCAGCAGGGCCAGGGCGGCATGACGCCGGACGAATTCGCCGAGGCCTTGCGACGCATGCAGGAAGGCCAGGGTCAACTCCAGGGTGAACTCGGCGAACTGATGGATAGCCTCGAAGGCATGGGCATTCGTCCCGGCGAAGGTTTCGGTGAGGCCGGAGAGGCGATGGGCGAAGCCGGTGACGCGCTCGGTGAGGGCCAGGGTGAACGCGCTGTCGGCGAACAGGGCCGCGCCCTGGAGGCGCTGCGCCGTGGCGCGCAGGACATGATGCAGCAGATGCAGCAGGCCATGCAGGGCGATCAGGGCGGATCGGAAGAAGGCGGGCGCCAGCAGAACGCCGATCGCGATCCGCTCGGCAGGCCGCGCGCCACGACCGGTCCGGATTTCGGCGACTCGGTTGACGTGCCCGACGAGATCGATGTGCAGCGGGCGCGGGAAATCCTCGAGGCCATTCGGCGACGTCTCGGCGATGCCCTGAGCCCGGAGATCGAGAAGGACTATCTCGAACGCCTGCTCCAACTGGAATAAGCGCGCAGGCTGCCGGATTTGCACGACGGGCTGCTGTCGGACCGACAACTCGAGGCACAGGCTGCGATGAAGGCGGCACTAATTGCCTTCAGCGATAAGGGACCACGATCCTGATCGAGAAGCCGTTCTCCCCGTAAGACCGCTCGACCGTTCCGCCCAGTTCGCCCTTGATGTTGGCGTCGATGAGCCGGCTGCCGAAGCCTCGGCTTTCCGGTTCGGCGACGGCAGTTCCGGTGGTTTCTTCCCACGTCAGGTCCAGCATGCGCCCACGCGGCGGGCCGGCCAGTGTCCAATGGACGCTCAACCCGCCCTTGCTTTCCGCTCCCGAGCCGTACTTCAGCGTGTTGGTCGCCAGTTCGTGGAACGTGAGAGCGAAAGCCTGCGTCTGCTTTTCGTTGAGTTCGACGCTTTCGCCCGCAATCCGGCTTTCCGCGGCCGCATCGCCAAACACCTGGTTGAGTTCCGTCATCAGCAGATCGCGCAGATCAGCACGTTGCCAGCGCGAGCGCGCCAGCATGTCCTGCGCGTTGGCCATGGCCTGCAGGCGCGCTGAGAGCGAGGAGGAAAAATCCTCGACCGTATCGGCATGAGCGCCGGTCTGGCGCGCCATCGCCAATATGCGGGCGATCGCGTTCTTCAGCCGATGTTTCATCTCCTGCAGGATGAGTTCCTTGTCCTTCACCGCCTGTTCCGAAACCGCGCGCAGCTGTTCGGCGCTCTCCACGGCGCGAATCTGCCAGCGCGCGGACGCTGCAATGGCCGCAGCCAGCAGCAGCGAAATCGCGCCGACGATGAAGCTGTAGAAGTTCGTGCGCCCGCGCATATAGCCGGGCGTTTCATGCATGCTCAGCGTCCATGTCCGCCCGGCGACGTCGATTGTACGGCTCAGCCTGTAGCGTGGGCTGGCGCCGGAAATCGCATAGTCAGCTGATCTGTAAAGCAGCACGGAAGCGTTCGCGGTAGTGTCGCGCGTCTCGATCTCGACCGGCAGGCCGTAGCGTTCGTCCAGAGCTGCCGTGTGTAAGTCATGCGCGAGAAATGGCGCGTAGACGAATCCCGACACTGCCGGCAGCCGGGAAGCCGCTGGCCGGCTTTCCGGCAAGGGGTAGTAGGCTAGAAACCCCGTCTGCGCCTCACCGGGAACCTCACGCAGGAGCTCGACCGGCGCGGTGGCGCGAACCTTGCCGCTGGCAATGGCCCTGTTCATCGCCTCACGCCGGCTGGCTTCGCTGTACATATCGAAACCGAGCGTCGCGCTGGAACGAGCCCGTTCCGGTTCAAGGACCACGATGGGGGTGCGAAAAGGCTGGTCGGTCTCCGGCCACACCCCGCGTTCGACGCCGTAGCTTCGGGCGATCTCGGCCGCCACCGCGGCGTCGTCCTCTTTCGCGGCGACGCGCGCAATGCCGATGCCGTGCACACCGTCGAACTCGCCATCGAGGTCCAGGCCCTCGACGAAGCGGCGAAACGCCGCTCTCGGCACGGCACCGCCGCTTGCCTTAAGGAACGAGGCCGTGGCCACGAGGAGCGCGACGTGTTCCTTTACCCGGTCGCTGATGCGGTCGGCCGCCTCGTCCGCGACGGCCTCGAAGCGCGCCCGGTTCGCCGTTTCCTCGGTCCGGTAGACAACCGCCGTGACGCCGGCGCCCACCGCCGCGACCAGCAGGAACGCCGCCAGCGGCAGAAGCCGCTTCATGTTGCCGTGGGGGAACCTTTTCAGCATCCGGTCAGGTCAATGTCCCGTCGTGTGGTTGTTGAGTGCCGCATGCGCCGATTTGTCCCTCGAGCAAATACACGAAATGGGAACTGCACCCGCCTTGTGGCGTTTTCCTGACTGACGATCCTTGTCGTCATCAACCAGTGGAAAGGAGAACGCGATGAACTGGAATCAGGTCGAAGGGAATTGGGAGCAGTTCAAGGGCAAGGTCCAGCAGCAGTGGGGCAAGTTGACCGGTGATGACCTCGACGTGGTTGCCGGCAACCGGAAGGAATTGGCAGGCAAACTGCAGGAGCGCTACGGCAAGGCTGAGGCGGATGCCGAGCGCGAGATCGACGACTGGCTGCGCCGGCACTGAGCAAGGCGAGACCAAAGCAACGTGTCACGAGGGCGGGCCGAAGTGAGGCCCGCCCTTTCTGTTGTCTCTTTCGATCGGAAAGGCGCACTATCTTCTCCCGATGACGTCAATCTTCGGTGGTGAGCGGAAAAGTCAGGCTGTAACTGATTTTCTCTTCGTCCACGACATAGCTTGCATGGCCGTTGAGCGCCGACGGTGCCACCCGCTTCAGCACCACCCCACCGAAATGGTCATCCTGATCGCCGCCCGCGCCCGGCGCAACGCCGGCGTCGCGCCTCTCGCTCCACGCGATCGAGGCGGACGCTCCATGATCCTCGCCTTTCACATCGCAACGGATTGAAACGTCCGGAACACCGCCATAGGGCCGGCTCGCCGCGACGGCATTCACGATCAGTTCGTGCAGCGCCAGCCCGACATGCATGGCCTGGTTAGGGGACAACATTGGGTTGTCGCCGGCGATGACGACGCGGTCCTCGAGTTCGCCGAAATATTTGGCACATTGTTGGCGCGCGAGATCCCGAAAGCGGGCTCCGCGCCAGCTCGAATCCGTAATAAGGTCTTGCGATTGCGAAAGCGAATGCAGCCGACCGTGAAACTTGGGCAGGAACGATCCCAGCGACGTCGACGACCGCGCGGTCTGCGAGGCGATGCTCTGGATGATGGCGAGCAGGTTCTTTGAGCGATGACTTACCTCGCGCAGGAGATTCTTCAACACTCTTTCGCGTCGCCGTTCCTCAGTGAGTTCGACGATCGTGGTCAGGATGCAAAAACCATCGCCAAGCTCAGGTGCTTCGACGGCGAGTTCGAAATAGCGTCCGTCGGGAAGGTCGGCATGCACGCGCTCGCTGCCGCCACTGTCCACCACTCGCGTTTTCACGTCCGAGAGGCGACCGGCAAGTGCCTCCCCAAAAAGGCTCGCGTCCGTCGGCTCGACGTCTGGAAGTGACCAACAATCCGGCAAATTGGCGATCAGCAGATACTCGCCCTCTTCATTTTGCAAGGTCAGGCAAATTCCTGAGCGGAGCAGCGCGAAGGCAAGTTGCTTGCGAAATTGCTCGCTGTTCTGGCCTCGCCGCTCCCAACTCATTCGCTTGCTAGATGGCTTTGTCACAACGGGACCGTCGGTTTGCCGGATTGCGCGGTCGGCGTTTCGCCCACCGCGACACGGGCGCCCCACCGGCGCCCGTTGACCGCTTTTGGACAAGAGGATGGCCTCAGGTCCTTCTGATAAAGCCGGCGACAAGCGATACGACCAGCAGGATGAGGAAGAGGTAGAACAGAATCTGCGCTATGCCGGTGGCGGCGCCGGCGATGCCGCCGAACCCGAGTACCCCCGCCACGATCGCAATCACCAGGAAAACCAGTGCGTAATAAAGCATCGCTTGACTCCTTCGCCATTGTCGAAGGCAGAACGGAGAAGCTGCTTATTAGTTCCGCTGGGCCGGGGGTCATCGCAAGCCGTTGGTTGGCCGCTTCAGGCTGCGGCCCGCGCCTGATCGTTGAAGAATAGCGCCTGGCTGATCAACGCCTTCAACATGTGCGGGTTGAACGGCTTCGTCACCAGGAACGTTGGCTCCGGTCGCTCGCCCGTGAGGAGCCGTTCCGGAAAGGCGGTTACGAATATGACCGGGATGCTGGAGGACGTCAGAATGTCGTTGACCGCATCGATACCGGAACTTCCGTCCGCGAGCTGAATGTCGGCCAGCACCATTTTGGGAGCCGTCTTGCCGAAGAGCTCCACCGCTTCCTTGTGGGTCCTCGCGACCCCGGTGACACGATGTCCGAGTTCCTCGACGATCTGCTCGATGTCCATCGCGATCAGTGGTTCATCCTCGATGATCATGATGTCGGTGGTCATCTGGCGGGAGATCTCATGGGTCGCCGCATCAAGCAGGTCCATCACGTCGGTCTCGTCCAGGTCGAGGATCTCGGCGGTTTCGGGGTTGGTAAAGCCTTCGACCGCGGTCAGTAGATATGCCTGTCTTGCAATCGCCGGCATCGAGGACAAATTGGCGGCCGCGCGCTTTTCCCAGGCGAACGGAGACTCGATCGGCCTGACGTCGATCGACGTGGAACCGAAGACCGAATTGAAGAGTTTGTAGAGCGATACCCGGTCGTTCGAGGTCTCGGGGAAGACCGAGATATCGGCGATGAGCGCTTCGAGAACGGCGGCCACATAGGCGTCGCCCGAGGTTTGTGACCCGGTAATGGCACGCGCATAGCGGCGCAGCAGGGGCAGGTGCGGAGCGATACGGGTCGAAAGTGACATCGATTAGTGTCTCCCTTGTATGGCAGCGGACAGGCGTCCAAAGTGTCGGTTAACGCATCTTTGCGGAAAAAGTTCCCGTGCAACGGAACTTTTTCGCCGCCTTTGCATTTGCCGTCTTGAAACCGGGCTTTGGGAACCGTCGCAATATGAAGGACAAGAAGAGCATGCGGGCATTCGACGTGACGCCGAATGATATGGCGGGCGCAGATGGCGCAGGAGAGCGTATATCGCGTAAGCTGCGGGAACTCTACGATACGGTTCGGGAGGAGACCATCCCGGATCGGTTCCTTGACTTGCTTGAGAAGCTGGATGAGGTCGAGCAAGCCCACGGTCGCCGTGACGGCGGGGAGCGCAAATGAGTGGCGCTCCCTCGGACGTTCGCGCCGATTTCAAGCGCGACCTCTTGGCATCTCTACCGAACTTGCGCGCCTTTGCGGTGTCGTTGATCGGGCGCCATGACAAGGCCGACGACCTCGTCCAGGACACCATCATGAAAGCCTGGGCCAAGCAGGAGAGCTTCGAGCCGGGAACCAACATGAAAGCCTGGCTTTTCACCATCCTGCGCAACGAGTTCTACAGCCAGATGCGCAAGCGCGGACGCGAGGTTCAGGATAGCGACGGCACCTTTACCGAGCGCCTGTCCGTGCATCCGGCGCAATATGGCTCGCTCGACCTGCAAGATTTCCGCAAGGCTCTGGCGCAGCTTCCTGAGGACCAGCGCGAAGCGATCATCCTCGTTGGTGCCTCCGGCTTTGCCTATGAGGAAGCGGCGGAAATCTGCGGCTGTGCCGTTGGAACCATCAAGAGCCGCGTCAGCCGGGCGCGAGTCAGGCTGCAGGAACTGCTCGACGTATCGGGAGAAGCCGACTACGGGCCTGACCGCAATTCCTCCGCGATCGCGTCACGTGCTTTCGCCGGCTAGGTCGCCTTCGCGCCGCGCAATCGCCAGCCGTACCGCGGCAATCACCGCCGTTGCGGCGAAAGGCTTCAGCACCACGGGCCAGCCCGGGTGCTCCTGCAGACCTGCGCTGTCGCCCTCGGCGGTTGAGGTGAAAACCAGTGCCGTGCCGGCACGTGCCAACTGGTGGACGAGGTCTCCTCGCGAATTGTCAGGCTCCGGCCGCTCTATCAGCGCGAGGTCATATTGGCGGTTCGCCGCAGTCTCCCGAGCCGTTGCGGGCGTGACAACATCGATCTCACAGTCGAGCAGTTCGGCAATCATGAGTTCCAGATCGAGTGCGATGAGGTACTCGCTGTCTACGATCAAGGTCTTCAGCTTGTTATCGGGCAATGGTCTCAGAACGCTTGATTGGCCCGGCGCTTTGCCGGGAGGCCTCTCCAGCGCTCCAGAAGCGCTGCTTTGCCTCCGAAGTCATTTAAAAAAGACATGTCGCGCGGCTTTGCGACCATCCCCGCGCCGGGCATGTTGGCGAGATGACGGCTGTGGAAAAGAGAAATGGTGAACTGATTGCCGCGCGCACCAGGTGCGAGCATTGCCCTTTGCGTCAGCGCGAACATTTTCGCGACTTCGACCCTGACGAACTCGATTTCGTATCACAGTTCAAGACGGGCGAACTGACGGCGGACGCCGGCGCCTCAATTCTCGTCGAAGGCGCGCACAGTGCTCACCTCTTCACGGTATTGGCCGGTTGGGCCTTCCGTTACAAGATTCTCGAGGACGGCCGCCGGCAGATCCTCAACTTTGTCATGCCGGGAGACCTCATCGGCCTCCAGGGTTCGCTGATGGGGGAGATGCAGCATTCGGTGGAAGCGCTGACCGCAGTCACGCTTTGCGTCTTCGAACGCGGTCGGTTGAGAACGCTGTTCGAAAAATACCCCGACCTTGCCTATGATCTCACCTGGATCGCGGCGCGCGAGGAACGTATCCTTGACGAACACCTGCTGTCGATCGGCCGTCGTTCGGCGCTGGAAAGAGCAGGCTACCTGCTGGCCTTTCTCAATCGAAGAGCGCGCGCCTGCGGCCTGGTTGAACACGGCAAGATACTGCCGATCTCGCAGCAGCATCTCGCCGACACGCTTGGCCTGTCGCTAGTCCACACCAACAAGACGCTTAGAAAACTGGCGGACCGCAAGCTGCTGCACTGGCGCGAACGCGGCTGCGAGGTACTCGATGAGGACGGGCTTTGCGAACTCGCCGGATGGGTCGACCCGGTGACCCGGGGCAGACCCTTCATCTAGGCGGGCAAGCTCACGTCAGAGCGTCGCCGCGCCCTTGTCTTCGATCGATGTCACGTTCGCGCCCAACTGGTCGAGCGCCAGATCGATCTCGCGCAGATCCGCGTTGAGCCCATCGTCGTCGATCATACCAGCCTCCGAGGCCGCCCGCTGTTCGTCGCGCGCTTCGCGCCGCAGTTCGGTCAGGCGTGTGATCTTCTCGCCCTTGCCGAGTGCATCGGCGGCAAGAATGTCGGCGATCTTCAATCTGATCCTGGATTCTTTCATATCGAAGTCCTTTCCTGACGCGTTCCCTTGCTGGCGCATCAGCTCGCGATGATGGCGCGCAGCATCCAGATCGCCTTTTCGTGGAAGTTGAGATGCTGGGTGAGCATGTCCTCGGTGACGACGTCGCCCGCGTCTCCGGCCTTGGCCGCCGTCTCACGCATATCGCGCACTGCCTGTTCGTGATCGTCGATCAGGTCGGCGACCATGGCGCTGGCGGAGCCGTGATCGACGTCGCGCGCCTCTGGTGCGAAGTCGGCGGCGCCCGCGAGTGACACCGGCGCAAGATGACCGAGGGCGCGAATGCGCTCGGCGATCACATCAGTCGCAGCAAACAACGCGTTGTAATGCTCTTCGGTCAGTTCGTGTAGCGGTTTGAACAACGGTCCGACCACGTTCCAGTGATAGATGTGGTTCTTCACCGTCAGCCGGTATGTGGCCGACAGGATCGCCGTCAGCCGCTTGGCCATGTCGGCACGATATTTCGCGCCCAGGCCGGTATTGATCTCTTCCTTGTGCGCCTTGGGTTTCAGGACAGCTGTGACATTCGCCATTGTTGATCCTTCCTTGTTCTGGTGTCGCTGTTGCGGTGAGCCGGCAGTTCGCCGCGACTCAGCCCCTGCGTGAGAGAAGTGCCAGCAGGAAGCCGGCGCCCGCAGCCATGCCAAGCGTCGTCAGCGGCCGCGAGCGGATGCGAGCCTTGAGGCTGCGCTCCAGCATGTCGATTTCGCCTTGCAGGAGGCTCACTGCCTCACGCGGTATGGCCGCGACGGCGTGGCCCTTTTCGATCGCTTGATCGCGGGCCGCGCCTGCCTTGTGCGAGCCATAGCCGGCAATCGTTCGGGCGAGACCTGCCACGTCCGAACGCAGTTGCGCGATTTGCTCTTCGATCTGCTGGGCTGACGGCTCGTTGCCGCCGTTGCCGTTCTTGTTCGTATTGGTCCTGGGGGTTGCCATGGATGCCTCCTTTTCTTCATGCGGGCAACGCTGCGCCGGCGCGGAAAGTTCCAGCTAAGCTGAGCTTCGCGGTGCAAGAAGGCCCGCGCTGGCGGGCGCGGGCCTTCTTCCGTGTCATGCGCAACTGAATCAGTTGGGGACGATCATGCGCATGTCGTCGCGCTTTTCGGCGTATTCCGCCTCGTTGTAGGCGGGCTGCGCCTCGAGCTCCTCCTGGGAGAAGTTCGTGTAGAGGTACCGATTGCCTTCGCCGTCGGTCATGAACTCGAGGTTCTCCAAACCGACCGCGACCGGCTTCTCGCCGATGCCGAGGAAGCCGCCGACATCGATGATCACCGCATCGACCTTGCCGTCCGTCGTCAGGACAACGTCGCCGATCTCGCCGATATTTTCTTCATTGGCACCGTACACGGTAGTACCAACGAACTCCTCGGCCGTGATCTTGTCGGTCGCGAGCGGTTCCAGGCTCGAACGGTCGATGGCCGCCGTCTGGGTCGCGTCGGTGTCCTTTGCCGGATCCTCAAGCGGCGAAGCGGCGGTATCCTTGTCGGCAGCACCGTCCTCAGCCTGGGCGCTCTCATCTGCCGTCGCGACACGGTCGTCCTTACCGCCCTCGGTGTTCTCCATGGCGGTGTCCTGCTCGGCAGGCTCGGTCGCGGGCTCAGACTCCGCGACATTCTCTTCAGCCGCGGTCTCGCCCTCGGCGGCCGCCATGTCGCCGGCCCCATCACCTGCCTGTTCGGGCGCCGGAGCCTTGGCTAGGTCTTCTGCCGAGGCGGGCTTGGTCTCCTTGACGTTGGCGTCGGCCGGCATCGGCTGATAGGCGAGGCGGTCGAATTCCTCCTGCGCTTTCAGCGCATCCGCCGTGGTTTCCACGACGAGCCAGCGATCGCCGTCGATCTCCGCCCATTCGACCAGATCGTACTCGATTGCTACGTGCTTTTCGCCAATGCCGAGAAAGCCACCGACGCCGATCACCACGGCCTGGATATTGCCGTCCGGGCCAATGACGATGTCATTCACGTCGCCGATGTTTTCCGCATCGTCGCCGGTGCCGTTATAGACCGAGGCACCGATGATGTTGCTGGCGAGTTGCCCCTCGGCCTTCACGACCATGGGCACCTCTGCGGTGGGCTGCGTCTGCACCGTCGGATCTGCCGGGGCAGGGTTCGTTGTGGTCTGCGCGATGGCGCCGGTCGAGACCAGCGTCGCGATGGCGGTGGTCGCCAAGAGCTTGCGGAACATGATAGAACCTCCTGTGCATCGTTCGCATGCACGGCCGCGCTTCTCACGATCGTCGCTGAGAAGGAGAAGCGCGGCCGCACGGACAGCCAATCAACGCCGCTCACGCGAAGTTGTTCCGCTGTGTGTGCTCGATTTGGGCGCCGCAGAGCGGCTCCGTTGCGGCCGTCAACCGTCGCCGGCAACCAGAGGAATTGCCCAGCCGAGCATCACTGCGATGCCCGCGAATGCCAGCGTGGTTGCCGCGACCAGCGCGGTCGCCGCATCCTTCTCCATGCCGTGCCGGACGCAGAAGAGCGGGTAGATGGTGATCATCGAAACGCTCGAAAACAACATGCCGACGGCCACCAATCCGGTTGGAACACCCGGCACCAGAAGCAGCGCCGCCGTCACGGCTACCGGGTGGATAAGGAGCTTGCCGGCCACGATGGCGAAGATTTCTGGCGAGATGTCTGACCGGTTCAACCGCGCGACCGTGCCGCCGACGACGAACAGCGCGCATGGCGCGGACGCAGCGGCCAACATTTCGAGTGTCGTCACGGCCATGTCGGGCAGTTGGATCCCGGCCAGCGAAAGCACGAGCCCCGCCGCGATCGCGAGGATCAGCGGCATGCGGGCAAGCCGTGCCAGGGTCTGCCAGACCAGGCGCATGGCCGAATGCGTTCCGTCGCGGCGGCCCAACTCCGCCAGCGCCATACCCAACGGAATGATCAGCGCGTTTTCGATGAGCATGGTCATCGGCATGCCTGCGAGCGCTGGCGCTCCCAGTGCCAGGGCCGCGACCGGATAGCCGATGAAGCCGGTATTGGACGTCGTGCCGCCAAGGGCGCCCAATCCGGCGCGGGTCAGCGGTCGGCCCATCGCGAACCGCAGGATGGCGAACGTCGCGGCGAAGGCTGCGAGTGAGCCGCCGCCATAGGCCACCAAATAGCCGAGGTTGAAGCTTTCTCGCATATTCTGACCGGCGAGGGTCGTCAGCATGACCGCAGGCAGTGCAAAATTGAGAACGAAAGCCGCCAGACCTTCGATATGCACGTCCTTCGCCGCACCCGAGCGCACCGCCGCCAGACCGAGCCCGATGATCAGCATGATCGGCAGCACGACGGACAACACGTTCACCATGCGCAGACCTTGTTCACGAGGTTCTGTTCCGAACGGTCAAAGGAATGGCGTCACAAGTTGCCGGATCATCGCTCTAGACATCGCTTGTATACATTCTTTGCGCAGAGCCAAGATTTTTGTCACAAGCCGTTCGCATAGCTTCTGCTTTGGTCAAAATCGGGGGCTGCGCGCGATCGAGCCATGTTGCTTGGCGCTGAGCAGCGCCCAAGGACGATCTTCATGGGGCATTCCGTGCTCTAGGCGATTGTTCGTCAGCAAGCGCCGCAAAGCGATGCAAAGCCAGGGGGCATCGCCGCAGGGGCATGTCGTTGATGTCGGCACCCGGCAGGTGGAGCAAATGTCCATCGGTCGGCGTGCGCAAGTGCCTCGGTGTTCACTATGCGCTCTTGTCCCGCAGGTGGCCATTGATTTCCCTCTCGCCATGTATACACTCTTCTCAAGAACAAGACGCATTCTGGGAGGAAATCAGATGCACGCAAGAACCGCATTTGCCGTGGCTCTGGCCGCGGGTCTGTCCTGGTCGTTTGCCGCAGGCGCGCAGGAAGCGCTCAGGATTGGAGTCATCCTGCCCTATTCGGGGCCTTTCGCCGACGCCGCCAACCAGCTTGATGCCGGCATCAAGCTTTACATGCAGCAGAACGGCGACGAGGTCGCCGGACGCAAGATCGAGATCATCCGCAAGGACACTGGCGGTCCGGCTCCCGACGTTGCCAAGCGGCTGGCGCAGGAACTTGTCGTGCGCGACAATGTCGACATTATCGCCGGCTTCGCGCTGACGCCTGAGGCGCTCGGTGCCGCCGACGTGGCCGACCAGGCCAAGAAGTTCATGGTCGTCATGAACGCGGCGACGTCGATCGTGACGGAGAAGTCGCCATATATCGTGCGCACCTCGGTCACCATTCCGCAGCTCAACTATTCGTTCGGCAAATGGGCCGCCGAAAAAGGCGGCGTGAAGCAGGCCTACACGCTGGTCGCCGACTACGGTCCTGGCCACGACGCCGAAAAGGCGTTCGCAAAGGGCTTCACCGAAGCCGGCGGCGAGATCGTCGGCGCGGACAATACGCCCGTCGCCAACCCGGATTTCTCGGCCTTCGTCCAGCGCGTAAAGGACGCCAACCCGGAAGCCGTCTATATTTTCATTCCCGGCGGCGGCCAGCCGGCGGCCATAGGCAAGGCGCTCGCCGAGCGCGGCTTGACGCCTCCCGACACCAAGGTCTTCGGCCAGGGCGAACTCACCCATCCCGAGGCGCTGGAAAGCATGGCCGAAAACGCCCGCGGCATCGTGACCACGTTCCACTACACGCTGGAGCGTGACGACCCGCTCAACAACGCCTTCGTCGCCGCCTACCGCGAGGCCAATGGCGGACGCAGCCCCGACCTGTTCTCGATTGGCGGTTACGACGGCATGCACCTGATCTACGAGGCGCTCAAGAAGACGGAGGGTGACGCCACTGGCGAGGCATTGGTCGAGGCGAGCAAGGGTATGGCCTGGGACAGCCCGCGCGGGCCGATCTCGATCGATCCTGAAACCCGCGACATCGTGCAGACGGTCTACATCCGTGAAGTCCAGGAGGTTGACGGCACGTTGCAGAACGTCATCATCGACCAGATCGACAATGTGAAGGATCCGCTGCACGGCGCCAACTGACCACTGGACCCAAGGGCGGCGCCTCGACGCTCCATTTCGTGACCGGCAGTCTCATGATCGTCCTATTCGACGGCTTCGCCTTCGGGATGCTGCTTTTTGTCCTGTCGGTGGGATTGTCGGTCACCCTGGGGCTGATGAACTTCGTCAACCTCGCGCACGGCGCCTTCGGCATGCTCGGCGGTTATGTGGCGCTTGTTACCACGCGCGAGCTGGGCCTGCCTTTCCTCCTCGGCCTTCCGGCCGCGTTTGTCGCCGCAGCAGTCGTCGGGATCGCCTGCGAACGAACCTTCTTTCGGCGGCTCTACCGGGCCGGCGAACTGAACCAGGTTCTGTTCACCATCGGCCTAGTCTTCGTTGCCTCGGCCGTTGCCGCCTATGTCTTCGGCACCGGCCAGCAGCCCATTCAGCTGCCCGACTACCTGCGCGGCTCTGTCGAGGTGGCTGGAGTACGGCTTGGCGCCTATCGCCTGTTTCTGGTGATCGTCGCTTTGGTGGTGACGGCGCTGTTGGTAGTCGGTCTCGAGCACACCAGCTTTGGCGCGCGCGTTCGCGCGGCGGTCGACAACCAACGCATGGCGCAGGGCCTCGGCATTGACGTGGACACCGTCTTCGCGATCACATTTGCGCTGGGCTGCGGCCTCGCCGGTCTCGGCGGGGCGCTGGCGATTGAGATCGTCGGCCTCGATCCCACCTTCGGGTTCCATGTTCTAGTCTACGTGCTGATCGTGGTCGCGGTCGGCGGACTCGGCTCCATTGGAGGCTCTTTCGCGGCAGCGGCATTGCTCGGCATTGGTGACGTTGCCGGAAAATACTTCGTGCCCGAGATCGGCTCCTTCCTGATCTACCTGCTCATGATAGGCATCCTTTTCTTCCGGCCGCTCGGCCTTTTCGGCAGGCGCTGACCATGGCCGAGACCGTGATACCTGATGACGGGCCGCAACGCTGGCTCAGACGCCAGAGCCGCTGGACAGCGTGGGAGGCCGCGTTCTGGGTGGCTGCGTTCATTCCGTTCTTTTTCTTTCCCACCTACCTGACTTTGGCCAGTCAGATCGCCATCACCGCGCTTTTTGCCGTCTCGGTTGACCTCATCCTCGGCTATGCCGGCGTCATCACGCTCGGCCATGCGATGTTTTTCGGCCTGGGAGCCTATTGCGCCGGCTTGCTCACCAAGGCCGGCTGGGGCGAACCGCTGTCCGGTCTCCTGCTCTCCGGCACCTTTGCGGCGCTGATCGGCTTCATCGTCAGCTTCCTGATCGTAAGGGTCCATCACCTCGCGCTGATTATGATCACGCTCGGCCTTGGCCTCCTCACGCTGGAACTGGCCAACGCCATGAGCTGGCTTACCGGCGGTACCGATGGACTGCAGGGGGTCGATGTCTGGCCGGTCTTTGGCGCCTTCGAGTTCGATCTCTGGGGCTACACCGCCTACAGCTATGCGCTCGCTGTCCTTTTTCTCGGCGTCGTCGTTAGCCGGCGCATCGTTCACTCCTCATTCGGCCTGTCATTGCGCGGCATCCGCGAGAATCTTGGTCGCATGCCGGCAATCGGCTCGCCCTATCGACTGCGGCTGCAGACGATCTACACCATCTCGGCCGGCATTGCCGGCATTGCTGGCGCGCTTTTGACCCAGACCACGGAAACCGTTTCGCTCGACACGCTCTCCTTCCAGCGCTCCGCCGACGTGGTGGTGATGCTGATTCTTGGCGGCACCGGCCGGCTTTATGGCGGTATCGTCGGAGCAATCATCTTTCTGGTCGCGCGCGACCAGCTCGCCGACATGAACCCGCAATACTGGTATTTCTGGATCGGGCTTCTGTTGATGGCGGTGGTGCTGCTGATGCCGAAGGGAATCCTCGGCGGACTGGCGTCCGTGGCGGGGAGATTGCGCCGATGAACGCCGGCGCTCCCGTGCTTGAGACCATCGCGCTGAACAAGCGTTTCGGTTCGCTGGAGGTGGCGCGCGACGTCTCGATCGCCCTGCCGCGCGGCGCCCGTCATGCCCTGATCGGGCCGAATGGCGCCGGCAAGACGTCGCTCGTCAATCTCATAACCGGGCAGCTTCAGCCCGATTCCGGCAGCGTTCGCCTTGCCGGCAACGACATCACCCGCAAGCCGCGCGCCGCGAGGGTCAAGGCCGGGCTCGCGCGTACCTTCCAGATCAACGCCCTGTTCCCTGACCTGACGCCGATCGAGGCGCTGACACTGGCCGTCTGTGAGCGCAAGGGCACGGCCGGCCAGTTCTGGCGCGGACTTGCCGATCATGGTGATTCGATCGACGAGGCCTACGCCATCCTGCGCCAGCTCCAGCTTGGCGACGTCGCTACCCGCTCGACGCGTTTTCTTGCCTATGGGCAGCAGCGCTTGCTCGAGATCGGCCTTGCGCTCGCCACCCGTCCCAGGGTGCTACTGCTAGACGAACCCGCCGCCGGTATACCGAAGGGCGAGAGCGCGGAACTTTTTTCGGTGATCGAGGCCCTCCCGGAAGACATCTGCGTGCTTTTCATCGAACACGACATGAGCCTCGTTTTCCGTTTTGCCTCGCGCATTATCGTGCTTGTCGCTGGCGGCGTGCTTGTGGAAGCCGAACCGGAAGTGATCCGCACCGACCAACGCGTGCGGGATGTCTATCTGGGGCAGGCCCATGGCTGAAGCGGTCCTCGAACTTCGCGACGTCAGCGCCGGCTATGGCGAAGGCATCGTGCTGGACCGCGTCTCGATAGATATTGCGGCGGGCGGCAGCCTTGCGCTCCTCGGCCGTAACGGGGTCGGCAAGACGACGCTTATTCTTACGGTGATGGGCTTTCTCCCTCTGGCAGGAGGCAGTGTTCTCTTCCGCGGTGCCGACATCTCGCGCTTGCCACCGCACAAGCGGGCCCGGCTAGGTATCGGCTGGGTGCCGCAGGAGCGCGACATCTTTCCTTCGCTGAGCGTTGAGGAAAACCTGACCGTGGCGGCGCAACCTGGGCGCTGGGATCGCGATGCCGTCTACGGGCTGTTTCCCCGCCTCAGGGAGCGCCGCGCCAATATGGGCAGCCAGCTGTCGGGCGGGGAACAGCAGATGCTCACCATCGGACGCACCCTGATGACCAACCCGGTCGTGCTGCTGCTTGATGAGCCGCTTGAAGGCCTGGCGCCGATCATCGTCGAGGAGCTGACAGCGGCGATCCGCAAGATGGCCGCCGAAGGTGTGACCTTGATACTCGTCGAACAGCACGCCGAAACGGCGCTGGAACTGACCAGCGATGCCATCGTGGTCGAGCGCGGCACGATTGCGCACCGGGCCAGGTCCAGGGAACTGCTTCAGGATCGTCCGACGCTCGACCGCTTTGTCGGCATGAACCTTGTCGCGACGGAGGAATGATTGAAAATGCGGGAACGGCGGACTGGAGGAGCGATCACATGAACGAACCCTGCTTCGACGCGGCGCATCTCGGTCACCTGGAACTGTTGACGAACCGCTTTGAGGAAAGCCTCCACTTCTTCGTCAACGTCTACGGGCTCACCGAAAGCGGACGCGACGGCGATTCCGTCTATTTGCGAGCCTGGGACGACTACGAGTTCCATTCGCTGAAATTGACGGCATCGAACACCACCGGCATGGCGCATTGCGGCTACCGCGCGTCATCGCGGGCCGCGCTGGAGCGCCGGGTCGCGGTGATCGAGCGCATGAATCTCGGCATCGGCTGGTCCGATGGCGACCTTGGCCACGGCCCTGCCTACCGCTTCAACAGCCCTGACGGCCATGTCTTCGAACTCTATTGGGAAACCAACAAATATGAAGCGCCGGAGGCGGAGAAGCCGGCGCTCAAGAACATCGCTCAACGCTATCATGGGCGCGGCGTAGCACCGCGCCGCCTCGACCATTTCAATCTGCTTGCCACCGACGTGTCGAAGATGCGCGACTTCATGGTCGAAGCGCTTGGCAGCCGGGTGACCGAAATGATCCAGCTGGAAAACGGTCGCATCGGCGGCTGCTGGTTCACGGTCAACAACAAGGGCTACGACATGGCCTGCACCGAAGACCACTCCGGCGCTTCCGGCCGGTTCCACCACATCACCTATGCCGCCGACCATCGCGACGATATTCTGCGCGCGGCCGACATCTTTCTGGAGAACGGGGTCTTTATCGAGACCGGGCCTCACAAGCACGCCATACAGGGTACGTTCTTCCTTTATGTCTATGAGCCGGCGGGAAACCGGGTCGAGGTTGCCAATGCCGGTGCCCGGCTGGTGCTCGACCCCGACTGGGAAACCGTCGTGTGGACCGAGGCCGAGCGCAGGAAGGGCCAGGCCTGGGGGCTGAAGACGATCGAGAGTTTTCATACCCACGGTACGCCGCCCATCACGAAGGGATGAGGGGCGCGAAGCGGAACGATGGCCAGGCGTAAAGATGGCGTGGTCGGTTCGGCCGGTGTATTGCGAACGGTGCGCAAGCTTTTCGACGGTGTGGTATCTGCATGACCGCTCCCGCCTGGAGACAAGGAGGCTCGCTGGCAATGCGTCAACCGACCGGCAACACCCACGCGACACGCGCCCAGATCGAGTTGCGCAAACGCATCCTGAGCGGCGATCTGCCGGGCGGCACCCGCCTCTTCGAGGTGCAGATGGCCGAGCAATTGGACATCTCCCGAACCCCGGTGCGCGATGCCATGTCGCGGCTCGTAGAGGAGGGCCTTCTCGACCGGGCCCGCGGCGGCGGTTTCGTCGTGCGTTCGTTCAGCTTTGGCGACGTCATCGACGCGATCGAATTGCGCGGCGTTCTGGAAGGCACCGCGGCCCGGCTGGCGGCCGAGCGCGGCGCCGGTGAGCAGGCGCTGCAACGTATCCAGGAAATCGTCGCCGAGCTGGACAAATGTTTCGGTCCGGACCGCGAGGAAGTCGATTTCGAGCGTTATGCCGATCTCAACGCCCGGTTCCACCACGAACTCGCGGGGCTTTCCGGTAGCGAGATCGTTCGCCGCGAGGTCGAACGCGTGACGGGACTGCCATTTGCCTCGCCATCGGCCTTCCTGCCCAACTCCGCCGAGATCGAGGCCTTCACCCGCTCGCTCTACATCGCCCAGGAACAGCATCGCCAGATCATCGCGGCCATTGCCGGCCGCGAAAGCTCGCGGGCCGAGGCTCTGGCGCGCGAGCATGCCCGCACGGCGCGGCGCAACCTCGACTACGTCCTTGCCGAGGACCGCAGCCTCATGAAGCACCTGCCCGGGCTTGCTCTCGTCAAGGACTGAGCCTCCTCACCTGCATCCGCCGGCCCTGGTGCCGCGCCGGCCATACGCGCCAGCTATTGCATTCCATATGCTTCCCAGTTAGATGTATACATAGCAGCGAGCACTCGGGAGGAGCGAGAATGACAAAATCCAGCCTTCAGGCCGTTTTGGATGCATCCGGCAATGCAGTCGAGCTTCTGCGCAACTCGAAGATCGGCATGTATGTATACCCGGTGGTTGCGCCCGAGTTCTCCAATTGGCGCGACGAACAGCGCGCCTGGCGCGATTCCGCGGTGCTTTTCGACCAGACCCACCATATGGACGAATTGTTCGTCGAGGGGCCGGAGGCCGAGAAGTTCCTCGCCCATCACGGCATCAACGCGTTTTCCAATTTCGACCTCGGCCGCGCCAAACACTTCGTGCCGGTGACGCCGAACGGCCATGTGATCGGCGACCACATCATCTTTCGCGAGCGGCAGGACAAGTTCATCCTCGTCGGCCGCGCGCCGGTGTCGAACTGGCTGCAATTCTGCGCCGCCTGGGGCAAGTGGAACGTCCGCATCCGCCATGATCCGCGCTCGCCTTCGCGGCCTGAGGGCGAGCGCGTGCTGCGCACCCATTACCGCTACCAGATCCAGGGTCCGGACGCGCCGAAGATATTCGAAAAGATGAATGGCGGCCCGATCCCCGATATCAAGTTCTTCCATGTCGACTGGATCAATGTCGGCTCCAAGAAGGTGCAGGCGTTGCGCCACGGCATGTCCGGTGCGCCGGGCCTCGAGATTTGGGGTCCTTACGAGGACAAGCCCTATATCCTTGCCTGCATCTTGCAGGCCGCGAAGGATGCCGGGGTCGACCTCGTGCGCTGCGGCAGCCGCGCCTATTCCACCAACACGCTGGAATCGGGCTGGATTCCGTCGCCGCTGCCGGCAATCTACACTGGCGACGGCATGCTGGCCGATTACCGCCAGTGGCTCGGCGCCGACAGCTACGAGGCCATGGGCGCGATCGGTGGCTCCTACGTCTCGAAGAATATCGAGGATTATTACGTCAACCCGTTCGAACTCGGCTACGATTTCTACATCGGCTGGAAGAAGGACGATTTCATCGGCAGGCAGGCGCTGGCCGAGATGAAGTCGCGCAACAACCGCAAGAAGGTCACCTTCGAGTGGAACCGCGACGATGTGCTCAAGGTCATCGCCTCCGGCTTCGAGCAGGGCACGCCCTACAAGTGGATCGACTTCCCGCAGCCCAACTACGCCTCGACCAGCGCCGACATGGTGATGCGCGACGGCAAGATGGTCGGAATGTCGATGTTCAACGGCTATTCTTACAACGAGCGCTGCATGCTGTCGCTAGGCGTCGTCGAAAGCGATGTCGAGGTCGGCGACGTGCTGACCATGCTGTGGGGCGAGCCGGAGACCACCGGCAAGACCTCGACCGAAAAGCACAAGCAGACCGAGATCAGGGTACGCGTCTCTCCGACGCCTTACGCCCGCGAGGTGCGCGAGCATTATGCCGAGGACAGCTGGCGCACGACCAGGAGTGCCTGACGCGCTACTGCGCGTCGCGATCTTGCAAAGGGCGGCGTCATGGGCGTCGCCTTTTTTGCATCATCAAGAGTCGTCATATGTATTCACGCCGGCAATCCTGCCGGGCGTGACAAGAGGGTCCTGAGCGGCGTAGAGGGCAAAATTAGCCGAAAAATTCAGGTTTTTCGCACCAGGACGTGAGATCGACTTGCGTGCATTTCCCAAGCATGTATACATAGGCAACGACTTGGAGGGTAAGAATGGCCTTTCTGAAAGACGCGGTCTCCGGTGCCGGATCGGTCTCCTCCGGGCGGCAGATAGCCGCCTTCGTCAACGGTTATTCCATCGAGGTGATGCCGCGAACGGCGGCGAAGATCGCTGATTTTTCAGCGCTTCTGCCGGCGGGGACGCGCGTCTATGTCGCCCACATAGAGGGCACGCCCATCGATGACATGGTTGCCACCGCATCGCGGCTTGCCCACGAGGGTTTTGCGGTCATGCCGCATCTCCCCGCAAGGATGATTGCCGATGTGGCGACATTGGAGGAGTGGCTCCGCCGCTACGCCGATGCCGGGGTCAGCGAAGCGTTGCTGCTGGCCGGCGGCACGGCAAAACCGTACGGCGCGTTCAACAGTTCTATCGAGATGATGGAAACCGGCCTCTTCGACCGGCTCGGCTTCCGGCGACTGCATGTCGCCGGCCATCCGGAGGGCAATCGCGACATCGATCCCGACGGCTCTACAGCCGTTGCTGACGCGGCACTGTCGTGGAAGCAGGCATTTTGCGAGCGCACCGATGCCGAAATGGCGATCGTTACCCAGTTCGCTTTCGACGCTCGCCCGGTCATCGCGTGGAGCAAGCGTCTCCGTGAGGCCGGCGTCACGCTTCCGATCCATGTCGGCGTCGCCGGGCCGGCCAGGCTTCAGACGCTGATCAAATATGCGCTCTCTTGCGGTGTCGGGCCGTCGATCCGCGTGCTGCAACGCCGCGCCATGGATTTGCGCCGCCTGATGCTGCCCTATGAACCTGCGGACTTCCTTGCCGATCTAGCTGCCCATTGCGCCGACGATCCTGCGAGCCTGATCACCCAGGCGCACTTTTTCCCGCTCGGCGGCGTCACGAAAGCAGCGGAATGGGCAAACGAGGTCAGCGGCGCGGTGGCCCTGCGCGCCGCAGGCTGAGCGGCTGACCGGAGCGTGAGCTCGATCCGCTAGTCCGACGCGCCTTGGACTCTGGCGCCCTCTGCCTCGTTGACCATATCGGAAAACTGCTCTCAGCGTCGCGTATCGACAAGAAGCGGTTTTGTCGGGCTAAGCACCCGTCGCCGTTACGAACAATGAGTAGAGCGAGGTCGTTGCCGTGATGAACAGGCGGTTGCGGCGCAGTCCGCCAAAGGTCAGGTTGGCCACGGTTTGCGGCACGCGAACCTTGCCGATGAGGCGGCCGTCGGGCGCGAAGCAATGCACGCCGTCGGCGGCGCTCGACCAGACATTGCCGCCCGTGTCGACGCGCATGCCGTCGGGAATGCCGTTGTCGATCACCGCGAAGACCCGGCCGTTGGCGAGCTTCCGGCCGCCTACCACGTCGAAGGCGCGGATGTGGCGCGGCGCCGTCTCATCGTGGCTGGCCGCAGAGTCCGCGACATAGAGCACGCTTTCGTCCGGCGAGAAGGCGAGCCCGTTCGGCTGGCGGAAGTCGCTCACGACCGCGGTCAATTCCCCGTCTTCCGGATCGACGCGGTAGACGTTGCGCGACGCCTGTTCCGGCTCGGCCTTGTAGCCTTCGTAATCGTGAAGGATGCCGTAGGTCGGATCGGTGAACCACACGGAACCGTCAGAGCGAACGACCACGTCGTTGGGAGAATTGAGCCGCTTGCCCTCGAAGGTTTCCGCCAACACGGTGATCGAGCCGTCGGTCTCGGTGCGCGTGACACGGCGCGTGCCGTGCTCGCAGGTCACCAGCCTGCCCTGGCCGTCCCGTGTGTTGCCATTGGCGAAGTTCGACGGCTCGCGGAAGACCGACACGCCAGCTCCGGGCAACCAGCGCAGCATGCGCTGGTTGGGAATGTCGCTCCAGACAAGCTGGTTGGCGTCGCTGAACCAGACCGGCCCCTCGGCCCAGCGGCAGCCGCTGTAGAGTTCCTCCAGGCGCGCGTTTTCGATGATCAGCGCCCGGAAGCGGGGATCGTGTATTTCGTAGAGTGTATTGTCGCCCATGGAGCCTTGCCTAGGATTGCCGCGCGCCGCGGCCGCTGGCCACGATGATGACGCTGATGATGATGAGACCCGTCATGACAAGGCGGATTCCGGCGCCAAGTCCGTATGTGTTGAGCATCGACACGACCAGGAACATGAAGAGCGAAGCCCCCCAGATACCGGGCACGTTGGAATTGCCGCCGGCGACCGACGTCCCGCCGATAACGACGACCGCGATCGACATCAGAAGGTATTCGGTACCCATGTTGAGCGCGGCGCCGCCTGAAAAGCTGGCCAGCAGATAGCCGCAGAGCGAGGCAAGCACGGCGCAGAACACGTAGGTGACAAAACGTGTGCCATCGACTGGGATGCCTGCCATACGCGCGGCTGCCATGCTCTGGCCGATCGCCGTTGCCCAGCGGCCGTAGATACTCTTTTCGAGCAGGAGCCATGCGGCGACGGTGATCAGCAATGCCGCAAGAGCCACATTCGGTATGCCGAACGTGCTCGAGGTCGTGAACTCGGCCAGGAAGGCCGGCGGCTTGATCCTCAGACCACGGTTGGTCCAGATCGCCGCCGACTGGACGATGAAGCCTATCGCGAGCGTGGCGATGATGGGCGGGATGCGCAACAGCTTGATGAGCGAGTAGTTGGCGGCGCCGACGCACGAGCCGACGACGAGTGCTGCGAGGAGCCCCGGCACCACCATGCCGTTGTCGACATTCATCAGCTTCAGCGCCACGGTGCCCGCGAGTGTCATCGTGGCGGGAACGGAAAGGTCGATGTTGCCGGGCCCCAGCGTGATGACGAACATCTGCCCGGTGCCAACGATCACCGAAAAGGCGGCGAAGGTCAGCGCGGCCTGGGTGAGGCCGATCGCGCTTGCTCCACCGGTAACCATGACGGTGGCAAACCAGACGATCGCGGCTCCCAGCCACGCCCAGATCCAGGGCTTCCCAAAAAGCGCGCCGAGGATAGTCATCGGCGCCCCTCGCGTTTCTCGATCCGGTTGAGAAGCAACCTGAGCGCCAGGACGATGATGAGGATCGCGCCCTGCGCGCCGATCTGCCAGTCCGGTGAAATTCGAAGGAACGAGAGGAACGAGCCGGCGAGCGTAAGCGTCAGCGCACCGATGACGGCGCCGATCGGCGAAACGCGGCCGCCGACGAACTCGCCACCGCCGAGAATGACGCCAGCGATGGAAAGAAGCGTGTAGCGCAGTGCGATATTGGCGTCGGCCGACGTCGTCAGCCCGACGAGCGCGATGCCTGCCGCGACCGCGAATGCGCCGGCAAGCGCGTAGGCCGCCGCTCGCGCCGCCAGCGCCGACCAGCCGGCGCGTTCAACCGAGCGCTCATTGCCGCCGATGCCGCGGATAAGGACCCCGAGCGATGAGCGCATGACGATGAGGTGGGCAATCGCGGCTATGACGATGCTGGCGACGATGGCCATCGGCAGAAGGGGTGGCTTGACCGTCATCAGCCAGCGCGCCCATTCCGGGGCCTGCCCGCCGGGCGCCGGAAGCAGCAGCACGGCGAGCCCGGTCCACACGAAACTCATGCCCAGCGTGACGACGATGGAAGGCAGATCGCGCAGATGAATGATGACACCGAGCGCAACATAGGCCGCCACGGCCCCGGCGAGGATGAGCACGCCGAGCGGCGGGTTTGATTGCAGGAACGTGGCGGCGACGCAGGCCACGAAGCTGACGAAGGCGCCGATCGACAGGTCGAGATTGTTGACGGCCATGATCAGCATCTGCGCGATCGTGGCGAGCGCGATCGGCACAGCCAGGTTGAACAGCAGGTTCACGCCGAAATAGCTCATCGCACGCGGCTGGAGCCAGAAGACGGCGACAAGCAGGGTGACGAGCGAAAGCGCCGGAATGGCGAGCCTTATCGTCTCCGCGGAAAGCCTGATGCTCATGCCACCAGGGCTCCCTGGAAGGACGCGGCGAGAATGTTCTTCTCGTTCACGTCATCGCCTTCGAGTTCGGCTACGGCCTCGCCTTCACGAAAGACGTAGACCCTGTCGCACAGACACACCTCTTCCATTTCGGTGGAGTACCAGATGAAGGTGCGGCCGGCTGCGGCTTCCTGGCGGATGATCTGGTAGACCTCCTGCTTTGTGCCGACATCGACGCCGCGCATCGGGTCGTCCATCAGCACGACCGGTGCCCGGGTCGAAAGCGCCCGCGCGAACAGCACCTTTTGCTGGTTACCGCCGGAAAGCGAAAGGACAGGGTTCTCCATATCCTGCGTCCGGATATCGATCCTCTCCTTCCAGTCGGCTCCCTTGTGACGCTCCGCTTCCAGAGCGACGAGGCCGTGGCGCGACAGATCCGGAAGTGACGCCACCGAAAGGTTCTTCAGGATGCTCCACAGCTCGAACACCCCGTTGAGCCGGCGGTCTCCGGCGACGAAAGTCACCGCCGGGTCGCGCTGCAGCACCCAGTCGCCGCTCCTCTTGGCGTGAAGGCGCAGCAGCATCTCCGTTTGGCCATGGCCGCTCAGCCCCGCAAGGCCGACGATCTCGCCCTTGCGGGCTACCAGTGGCAGGCCGTGGCCCGGTTGCTCGATAACGGCCGGCGCGGAGGCCAGTTCGCGGGTTTCACGACGTTCAGCCTCTTCCTTGGCGACGCTGCCCATCGCCTCGACTAGGCCATGGATGGTGAAGTCGCCCGCCGGCTGTTCGGCTACCACGCGGCCATCCTTCATCACGACGATGCGGTCTGCCGTGGCGAGCACCTCGTTGAGGATGTGGGAGATGAAGACAACTGCCCCGCCTTCGGCGACGAACCTGCGCACATGGGCGAGCATCTGTTTGGCGAGGCTGGAATCGAGGGACGATGTCG
Organism: Nitratireductor mangrovi; assembly: GCF_007922615.2. Lineage (NCBI taxonomy): Bacteria > Pseudomonadati > Pseudomonadota > Alphaproteobacteria > Hyphomicrobiales > Phyllobacteriaceae > Nitratireductor > Nitratireductor mangrovi. The sequence goes on from NZ_CP042301.2 coordinate 4,260,937, forward strand.
GCTCATCGAGGATAACGAGGCGCGGAGCGGTGCCGGCGCTCGAGAACGCCATGGCGATCTCCACCATCTGCCGCTGGGCGATGGAAAGTGCTGCGACGATCTCGCCGCTATCAATGCCATGGCCGGGGAAGATGGCGTCCAGGTTCTCCTCGATGATGGCGCGGGCGCGGCCCCGCCAGCCCAGCCCGCCCAGGTCGCGGTGCACCAGCCGCGTGTTTTCGATGACGGTCAGGTTTGGGCACAGCGACAGCTCCTGGAAAACACAGCGCACGCCATGCGCCCGCGCCACGTTGATGCCGTAGCGTTCCAGGGTCGCCCCGTCACCGGAGATCCGGCCTTCGTCCGGGGACAGCCCGCCATTGATGACGTTGACGATGGTCGACTTGCCGGCGCCGTTGTGGCCGACAAGGCCGACGCACTCGCCGGGCATGATGCGAAGGCTGACACCCGCCAGTGCCTTGACCGCGCCAAAGCTGATCCGGGCGTCCTCGACCTCGATGACGGGGATTGGTGCTGGGGAAGCCGACATGGCTAGCTTTGACTATCGACGTGTACGTGAGGGCGCAACCCGTTGCGCCCTCAAGGTCACCGTATTGGCCTGTGCGTCTTTAACGCCCAAGCGTTACATCGCCGACTTTACGACCTCGGCAGCATCCTCTTGCGAGTACTCCACATTGGCCACGCCGCCGACTTCCGTATTGGCAAGCCCCTCTTCAAGGTTGTCCTGATCGATGCGCAGGAACGGGACCACGAGGTCCTTGGGAACGTCCTTGCCGTCCAGGATCTGCTGGGCGACCCAGAAGGCGAGCGTGGACACGCCGGGGGCAATGGAGACCGACATGGTCTCGTAACCGTTGGCGTCCTTCTGCTCTTTCCACCAGGTCAACTCGTCGTGCCGGTTGCCCATGATGATGATCGGCATCGGCCGATCGGTGGCTGCAAACGCCTGCGCGGCGCCGTAGCCGTCGCCGCCCTGGGTGACCACTGCCTTGACCTCGGGCAGGCTCGGCAGGATGCCGGCGACGGCCTTCTGCGCCACGTCCTGCGCCCAGTCGCCGTGCACGGAGCCGACGACCTCGAAGCCCGAATATTGCTCGACGCCGGCATGGATGCCGGCGGAGATTTCGTCATCGACGAAAACGCCGGCCAGGCCGCGGATTTCCAGCAGATTGCCGCCGTCGGGCAACCGGCCTGACAGATATTCAACCTGGCTACGTCCCATCTCCTTGAAGTCGACGGCGATCCGCCAGGCGCACGGTTCGGTCACGACGCCGTCGAACGACACGACGGTAATGCCGGCATCGCATGCCTCCTTCACCGCGCCGTTGAGCGCGGTCGGCGAAGCCGCGTTGAGCACGATGGCGTCGTATCCCTGCAGGATCATGTTCTGGATCTGGGCCGCCTGCTCGGTCGCCTGATTTTCCGCAGTGGTGAAGGCGTCGGCGGCCGCGACGACGCCGTTCTTGACGGCCTCGCCGGTCACCTTGCCCCAGCTGGTCAGCATGGCCTGACGCCAGGAATTGCCGGCATAGTTGTTCGACAGGGCAATCTTCTTGCCCGAGGTATCGGCCATCGCCGGGCTGAAAGCGGCGACCGAAAGGACCGCGGCCGATGCCATAAGAAACGCGTGAAGTTTCATGCCTCTCTCCCTCTTCTGCCCGCCTCGGCGGCGGGATTGGTCTCTGCGCCTGCCGGCGGCAGAGCGGACCTGTTTTCTGTTGCTGAGTTTCCTCCCTCAGTACCCGCAGGATGAATTGGAACCGGGATGGTGTATAGGAACATTGAGGCAAGCCGTTTGCGGGTTCTACCGCAGATGATGCGGGTTCATGCAAGACGGGCATGCCTCCTTGCGCGCTTAACTGAAGCGGGTGCGGGTACCGGCACCCTCGGGAGGAGACTGGGCATGCTTGATACGGCGCCGCCGGCGCTGGTCGATCACTATCTCGGCATTGCCCGCCTTCTGGCGGGCCAGCTTGATTTCCGCTCCGCCATCCGCGCGGTGGCGGCAGAGGTGGGCCACATCCTGCCCCACGACCATCTCGATGTGTGCATCCTGATGGTCGACGGCAAATACCATACCGCTTACGAAACCGGCATGAACACCGCCTGGAGTGAACTCAAGGCCGCTCCGGTCGCCAACAGCCCGATCCGCTCGTTGCTCTGGGGCGAGGTCGACTATCTCCTGACCGACGACGCCTGCGAGGACCCGCGCTTCCACTTCGAGGGGGCTTTCAAGAGGCCGATTGTGGAGCAGTCGCTGCGAAGCCGGGTGCATGCACCGATGAAGGTGCGCGGAGAGATCATCGGCGCCTTCTCCTGTTCCTCGACCAGGCGACGCATCTACACGATGGAGGATGTCGGGCACGCGAGGGTAATTGCGGATCTGCTGTCGCCCTATTTCTTCGCGCTGCGTGCCGCCGAGCAGGCGCAGCGTTCGGCCATCGTGGAGGCCGAGGCGCGGGCCCGCGAGGAAGGCCTGCGCCAGGGCGCCTTGAAACTCACCGAAGCGCTGGAGCAGGAACGCCAGCGCATCGGCATGGACCTGCACGATCAGACCCTCGCCGACCTCACTCGCCTCGCCCGCCGGTTGGAGCAATTGTCGCGCACCGGCGATATCACGACAGAAGCACTGGAACCGCTGTCGCGAAGCCTGCAGCACTGCATGCAGGACCTGCGCAACATCATCGAGGAGGCCAAACCCTCCGTTCTTCAACTCTTCGGCCTTGCCCAGGCGGTTGAGAACCATCTGGAGCGCTCCGTCCGCGACAGCGGCACGACGATCGCCTGGGAACTCGCCGACGAGACGGACGGCGCCTGCGACGAGCTTGAGCCTACGGTTGCAGTGGCCCTTTTCCGCATCGCCCAGGAAGCGATCAACAACGCCGTGCGCCACGCGCGGCCCAGCCATATCGTGGTTCGCCTGCTGTGCAGCGAGGAGCAGCTTTCCATGGAGATCGTCGACGACGGTGCGGGAATCGCAAAGCGGCGCGGCCGAGTCGGCGGCGGCATCGACAATATGAGAACGCGCGCACGGCTCATTTCGGCCCGCTTCGCGATCGGGCCCGACCGAGGCGGCGGAGGTACCGCCGTCAAGCTCGCTCTGCCGTTCGCCGCGAGGCCCGATGCCGCCGCTCCGCGGGAGGAGGGCGCACGATGAAGGTGTTGATCGTCGAGGACGACCCGCTGCACCGCTCCTATCTCAACGATGCCGTGCGCGCCGCCCTGCCTGAATGCAAGGCGGTCATCGAGGCTGACAACGGCACCGCGGGGGAGAAGCTTGCCCGTGATCATGTCTCCGCCCACATCGTGATGGACCTGCAGATGGCCGCGCGCAACGGCATCGAAGCGGCGCGTACCATCTGGAAGGAGCGGCCTGAGACGCGCATCCTGTTCTGGTCCAACTATTCCGACGAGGCCTATGTGCGTGGTGTCTCGCGCATCGTGCCCGACGGTGCCGCTTACGGCTACGTTCTGAAGTCTGCATCCGACGAGCGCCTGAGATTGGCGCTGCGCTCGATCTTCATCGAGAGCCAGTGTGTGATCGATCGCGAGGTGCGCGGGCTGCAGCAAAAGAGCATGGGCCAGGCGAATGGCTTCACCGATAGCGAATACGAGATTCTGGTCGACGTGGCGCTGGGGCTCACCGACAGGGCGATCGCCAGTCGACGCAACCTTTCGCTGCGCAGCGTGCAGAACCGGCTGCAGCAGCTTTATGACAAGCTTGGCGTCTACCAGACGTCGAACTCAGACCATGACGACGGCCGATTCAACCTGCGCACGCGCGCTGTCGCGGTGGCGGTGCTGAGAAAGCTCCTCAACTACAGCGCACTCGAACGCGCCGAAAACGAGCAGCAGGAGTGGCTGAACAGCCGCTCTTAGGAAGAAACGCCTCGCACGACCTGCCTTGCATTTCGCCAACGAGCACGCGGCGTCAGACTGGCCTCTTTTGAATGTTCATCCGATCCCATCACTGAACCTCTGGGCAAGCTCAGCTTCCCGGAGCGGATGAACAACCTGATGACGCTCCACAGCTAGTAGGGGGTGTCGCCGCCATCGATATTGATTGACTGGCCGCGGATGATCGTGGCCGCATCCGAGAGCAGGAAGGCGACGACGCGGCCGACCTCGATCGGCTGGATGTGCCGGCCGAGCTGCGCCGGATACATGGTGTCGAACAACGCGCCCTTGTCCTGGCCGAGCCGCGGCGCGAGGAAGTCGGCTACGCTTTTCAGCATGTCGGTGGCGACGCCGCCGGGGCATACCGCGTTCACGTTGATCCTCTTCTCCGCCCACTCCAGCGACAGCGAGCGGGTGAGATTGATGACGGCGGCCTTGGAGGCATTGTAACCGGCCATGTTGCGGTAGCCGACCTTACCGGCATTTGAGGCGATGTTGACGATCGACCCGCCGCCGTCGCCGAAATGCGTCGCCGCGACCTGCGAAGCAAGCAGCACGCCCTTTACGTTCACGGCCAGTTCGAGATCGAGCCCGTCCGGGGTCGTCTCGTCGGCGGGGCCGAGGCGCACGATGCCGGCATTGTTCACCAGACCGTCGAGGCGGCCCATGCGTCTTTCGACGTCGCCAAAAGCCGCCTTCAGGCTGTCGAGGTCGGTCACGTTTGCGACCGCGCTCATGGCCCGGTCGCGCACTTCGAGGGCAGCTGCGGCGGCCGAGACCTTTGCCTGGTCGAGATCGAACAGCGCTACCCGCCCGCCCCGCTCGAGTATGGCTTCGGCGATGCCGCGCGCAATGCCGCCCGCGCCGCCGGTGATCACATAGACCTTGTCCTGCAAGTCACTCATTTCGAACCTCTGCGCATCTACCAGGTCGGCCGCGCCATCACGCCGCCATCGACGATAATGTCGGTGCCGGTGATCCAGCGCGCCGCGTCGGAGGCGAGGAAGAGAGCAGCATCCGCGATGTCCTCCGGACGGCCGAGACGGCCGAGGGCGGCTGCCTTTTTCCAGCGCTCGACGCCTTCGGGCCAACCGTCCTCGATGCCGTCGCGGTGAATGAGCCCCGGCGAGATCGAGTTGACGCGAATGCCGTATGCGCCAAGTTCCATTGCCGCCGCCTTGGTGAACATCAGCAGCGCCGCCTTGGAGGTGGCGTAGTGGCCGTGGCCCGGTGCGGGGTTGTGCGCCTCGATCGAAGCGATGTTCACCACCGAGCCGCCCTTGCCGCTCTTGCGCAAGGCATCGGCGAAGGCGCGGACGAGCAGAAACGGCCCGGCCAAGTTCGCCTCCATCATGTCTCCCCAGTCCGACTCCGAAAGGTCGATGAACGACTTCACCGGCTGGATGCCGGCATTGTTGACCAGGATGTCGGCATTGCCGGCGTTCTCGATGAGGGCAGCGATGTCTCTTGCCGAAGCGACATCGGCCTGACTGGCCGTGGCTTTCCCGCCCGCGGACCTGATCCCGGCCGCCACCGTTTCAGCCGCGTCTTCGTTGGAGTGGTAGTGGCAGATCACATGGGCGCCGGCTTCGCCGAAGCGCTTCGCGATACCGGAGCCGATGCCGCCGCTCGCGCCGGTAACGATCGCGGTGCGTCCCGAGAGGTCGAGAAGCTTCGATACCGCGGGTATTGGGTCACTCATCATTCGTCCTCATGCGCTCGCCGCGGGGAGGCGCGGGAACAGGTCCTCGAGAATGCCGACGATCTTCTCGCCGCAGACCGCCGCCATCTCGGCGACGGATTCGATCGTGTCCGGCTGCTGGTCGGGACCGCCGGTGGCGGCGTTGGCGATGGCGGACAGGCCGAGTACGCGCATGCCGGCATGGTTTGCGGCAATTACCTCCATTACCGTCGACATCCCCACTGCGTCGCCGCCGGCGGAACGGAAGAAGCGTCGCTCGGCCGAGGTCTCCAGTTCCGGGCCGTTGAGACCGCAGTAGATACCGCGCCGAAGCGGCGTCCCTGTGCGCGCGGCGGAATCGATTGCCAGTTGCCTCAGTTCGGGATCGTAGAGTTTAGACTGATCCGGGAAGCGCAGGCCGATCTCGTCGTCGTTCGGCCCGATCAGCGGGCTGGTGCTGGTGAAGTTGAGATGATCCTCGATCAGCATCACGTCGCCTGCATCGAAATCGGCGTTGAGACCGCCCGCGGCGTTGGTCACGACAAAGGTTCCCGCGCCGAGCCGCTTGAGCAGGTAGACAGCGAGCGCTATCTGACGCGGCTGCCAGCCCTCGTAGAGGTGCAGGCGGCCCTGCATGACGATTGTGCGCCGGCCGAACAGCGAGCCGATGACGAACTGCCCCTTGTGGCCGGGAGCGCTCGAAACCGGAAATCCGTCGATCTCGCCATAAGGGATGACGGTCGGATTCTCGACCGCGTCGGCAAGATGGCCGAGGCCCGAGCCGAGCACCAGCGCGATCTCGCATGGCGCGCCGACACGGTTTTCGATCGAGGCGTAAGCGCGGGCAAGCCGCTCCGACTGGCTGTCTGACATGAGGTCCTTCGTTATGCGATTGTGGCTGCGATCTTGGGCACCATGTCCTCGACTGTCGCCAGCGTGTCGTCGAGCGACATGCGAGTGAGTTCGCCGTTGCGCACCACCTGTTCGCCGCCGAGGAAGACGTGGCGCACGTCCGACTTGTTGGTCGAATAGACGAGGTGCGTCATCGGGTCGAACATCGGCACGGCGTGCGGTCGCTTCACGTCGACCAGCACCATGTCGGCGAGCTTGCCGACCTCCAGGCTGCCGATGCGGTCCTCCGCGCCCAGCGCCTTCGCGCCGTTGATGGTAAGCATGTCGAACGCCTGCCGGGTCGAGATCAAGTCGGCGCGCCCGGTGAAGCCCTTGTGCATCGTCGCGGCGAGGCGCAGCGTCATCCACATGTCGAGGTCGTTGCCGGAAAGGGGCCCGTCGGTGCCGAGCGAGACGTTGATGCCGCGGTCGAGCATCTCCGGCACGCGCGCGAAGCCTGACGCCAGCTTCATGTTCGACATCGGGTTGTGGGCAACATGCGCCCCGGTGCGCGCGACAATGTCCAGTTCCTCTTCGTCGAGGTGGACGCAGTGGGCGAGCACGGTACGTTCGTCGAGGCAGCCGAGTTGGTCGAGGTGGCGCACGACGCTGCGGCCATAGCGCGTCTGAATATCGAGCTGTTCGGCGCGTGTCTCGGCGCAGTGCGTACAGAAGAGGCCGCCGCATTCATGCGAGACGGCCCATGCCGCCTTCAGGTTCTCCGGGCTGACGGTGTAGGCACCATGCGGCATCGAAGCCGCGAACACATCCTCCGCCTGTGCGAATTCGTCGAAGAAACGCCGGGCCTCGGCGACGCGCTCGTCGATCGACAGCGCCGTCACGCCGGCGGGATCGAAGAAGATGCCGCCCGTTGAGACGCGAAGGCCGACCTGCCTTGCGGCCGCCACCGTCTCGAACGGGTACCAGAACATGTCCATGACGCTGGTGACGCCCGACAACAGAAGCTCGGCGAAACCGAGCACGCTGCCCAGCCGGGACGTATCGGGATTGAGGATCGCGCCCTCGGCCTGCCACACCGTCTGCAGCCAGGGCTCCAGCGGCAGGTTCTCGACCAGTCCGCGAAACAGGCTGTCGGCAGCGTGGCAGTGCGTGTTGACGATGCCCGGCATCAGGATGTGGCCGCTGCCGTCCACCACCTTGGCGGCATGCGCGGCGACGGGCGCGATCTCGTCAGCCGGACCGATCTGCCTGATGCGGCCGTTTTCGACAGCCACGCCGCCCTTGTCGATGACCGAGCCCTTGGCATCGGAGGTGACGACGACAGCGTTGTTGATGACGAGATCGGTCATTGAACGGTTCCTCTAGGCCTGCCGGCGCATGCGCCACCACGACAGCGCGGTAAGCACGATGAGCGTGGCGAGGTAGGGCATCATGTCGGTGAACTGTTGCGCCAGTCCCAGTCCCTGAACACGGAACGACAGGCTGTCGACCATGCCGAACAGCAGCGCGATGAAGAACAGCGGCCAGGGTCGCCCGCGCGTGAGCAGGACCGCGACGACAGCGATCCAGCCGCGACCGGCGCTCATGTTCTCGACGAAGAGATTGACGTTGGAGATGGACAGCTGCGCGCCGGCGAGACCGCACAGTCCGCCGCACATCAGCAGCGCCCAGCATTGCACCCAGAGCGGATTGACGCCGCCGGCACGCAGCGCGGCAGGGTTCTCGCCAGCGGCACGGATGCGCAAGCCGAGGCGATGGCGCGCGAAGAAGATGTGCAGCGCATACACGAGCAGTAGCGCCAGGTAGAACAGCGGCGACTGGCCGCTGATCACATGGCCGATGACCGGTATATCTTCGACGAATGGGATACGTACCGCTTCCAGGCCGGCGATCCCCGGATCGTTGAAAGCGCCGGCGACGCCGAAGATCGCGCCAAGCAGGAACGTTGATATGCCGGCGGCCAGCAGGTTGATGGCGATCGAGACGACGATCGAGTCGCCGCCGCGGCGAAGGTTGAATTCGGCGAAGATGGCGCCCATCAGCATGCCGGCCACCAGTGCCGTGAAGGCGCCAACAAGGGCCGAACCCGAGAAATAAGCGCCGACCACGGCGAAAAAGGCGCCGGTCAGCATCATGCCTTCCAGGCCGATGTTGAACACGCCGGCGCGCTCGCAGATGGCGCCACCGAGGGCGGCAAGCAGGATCGCCGTGACGAAGCGCGGCACGGAGGCAAGAAAGGACGCGTCGAAAAGGAGCTCAAGACCCATCGTCGCCTCCCTTCGCCCGGTTCTGCGACGACAGAATCGCCCCGGAAACGCGGCTTGCGACGAAAAGGATGATCACCGCCTGCATCACGAGCGCGATCTCCTTTGGTACTCCCGCCGATCGCTCCATGCCGGCGGCCCCGGTCTGGATGGCGGCGAAGAAGAAGCCCGAGAAGGGCACCAGTACCGGGATCATGCCGACGAGCAACACCGCGATGATGCCGGTCCAGGCGTAGAGCGGCTGGACGAGCATGCCGTCGACATAGCGATGGTGGATGCCGAACACCGCGATGGCGCCGACCAGCCCTGCGATCGCACCGCTCATGGCCAGCGTCTGCAGCGTCAGCCGCGTCACCGGCAAGCCCACCGCACGAGCGAAGTCTGGCGAGAGCCCGTTCAGGCGGGCGCGGTAGCCGTGCAGCGTCGTATGGCTGTAGGCGATCGCGAAAATGCTGGTCGCGACGATGAACAGGATGCCGACGTCGAGCCGCACGCCGGGGAAGTAGGCCAGCCACGTTCCATCGGGCACGAGATGCGATTGCAGCATGCCCGACTGCACGTCGCGGAAGGGGTGTGCGACGAGGTAGGAAGCGATGTAGCGGATCGGGAAGTTGAGCAGAAGCGAGCCGACCAGGAGCGGCACGCCGACATAGATGTAGAGCATGCCCGCCAGCAGCGCCCACAGCGCACCGGCCGCCATGCCGGCGAGGATCGCGGCGGCCAGCACTAATAACGGCGGCCCTGGCAGCAGGATTGCAACCAGAGCGGACACGAACCCACCGGCGACGAGTTGGCCTTCGCCGCCGATATTGAACAGCCCGGCGCGGAACGAGATCATGACCGACAGCGCCATGCCGACGATCAGCGTGGCGCGCGACAGCGTCGCCATCAGATAAGCCATGCGGCGGCCCCCGAAAGCGCCGGTAAGGAAGCCTGAAAGCGCCTCGCCGAAAGGCGCGCCGACCAGCAGCATCAGGCCAAACAGGATCGCCAGGATCCATGCGAGCGTATAGATCCATGGCAACAGGTCGCCGCTCATCAGGCGTTCGGCGCGCGCCGTCATGCGATCTGCCTCAGCGCAGTGTCAGACTGCGATGTCATCAGGGCGCCGATGCGGTTTCGGTCGGCCTCGGCGGCAGGAATCTCGTCGGAAAGCGTGCCGGAATACATGACAAGGATACGGTCGGACAGGCGCAGCACCTCGTCGAGTTCGGTCGACACCAGCAGCACCGCGTGGCCGGCATCGCGCATGCGCAGGAGTTCGGCATGAATGAGCTCTATGGCGCCGATGTCGACACCCCAGGTAGGGTTCTCGGCGATGACCAGCGGCGTCTCGCGGGTCAGTTCGCGCCCGACCACAAGCTTCTGCTTGTTGCCGCCCGACATGGTTGAGGCGAGCGCGGAGGCGGACCCGACCTTGATGGCGTAGCGGTCGATGATCGCGCGGGCATATCGCGCCATCGCCTGACGGTCCAGGAACGGTCCGCGCACGAAACCGGCCACGTCGTCGCGGCCGGCATTGGCGTTTTCCGCGACCGTGGCGCCGAGCGCGAGCCCGACGCGCTGGCGGTCTTCGGGAATGTAGCTCTGGCCGGCACGGCGGCGCGCCGCGACATCGAACCTGTCGATGCGCTGCCCGGACAGCGATATCTCGCCGGTCACGATCGACCGCAACCCGGCGAGCGCCTGGATCAGTTCCGCCTGGCCGTTGCCGCTGACCCCGGCGATGCCGACGATCTCGCCGGCGCGAACGTTGAAGGAGAGGGGGCCGACGCGGGCGCTATGCGCTTCAACCCGCAGGTCGGTGACCGACAGGACCACGTCGCCCGGCTCGCGCGCCATCGGCTTCAATGGCGGCGGCAGGTCGCCGCCGATGATCTCGCGCGCGATGCGGTCCTTTGACGTTTCTGCGAGTGGTCCCGACGAAATCAGCTTGCCGCCGCGCATGACGCTGACGCGGTCGGCGATCTCCATGACCTCATCGAGCTTGTGGGTGATGATGACGATCGAGCGGCCGGATCTGGCGAAGCTGCGCAGGATGCCAAACAGGCGATCCTTTTCCTGCGGCGTCAGCACCGCTGTCGGCTCGTCGAGAATGAGCAGCCGGGCGTCGCGGTAGAGCATCTTCAGGATTTCGACCACCTGCCGCTGGCCGACGGACAACTGGCCAACCGTCGCGTCGAGGTCGATGGTGATGCCGTGTTCTTCAAAACCATCGGCGAGCCTTTGCCGTGCACCCTTGAAGTCGACGAAGCCGAAGCGGTTCGCCGGCTCGCCGCAGAGCACGATGTTCTCCAGCACGGTCATCTCTTCCTGCAGCATGAAGTGCTGGTGAACCATGCCGAGACCGGCACGGATGGCGTCCTGCGCGGAGGACCAGGAGTGAAGTTCGCCATCGACCTCGATCGTGCCGGCATCGGGCCTGATCAGGCCGAACAGCACGTTCATCAGCGTCGATTTGCCGGCGCCATTTTCGCCGACAACAGCGTGAATCTCGCCGGCATCGATCCCGATCGACACGTCATCGACCGCGACAAGCGGCCCGAACCTAACCGTAATGCCGGTGAGCGCGGCGTGCATTGCTGGCTTTTCTCGTAGGAGACGCGGGCCGGCTGGGTGCCGGCCCGCTGCTTCAGGCGTGGCCGCCTCAGTTGGCGAACATCGGGTCTTCGAGTTTCAAGGAGCCGTCGGCAATCTGGCCCGCTACTTCGCGCATCTTGGCGGCGACCTCCGGGTGATCCGCGATCAGGCACTCGCTGCCGGCGATGCCGCCTTCGTCGAGCGCGATCGCGCCGACGCCGTTTTCGGCAAGGCCGAGGGCCATGAAGACGCTGTCCTGGCCTTCGAGAATGGCGCCGATGGCCTGCACCATCGCATTGTCGACCTGCTTGAGGCTCTGGTCGATGATGATGCCGGGCACAGCCGGGCAATGGTTGATGTCGACGGAGAAGACCTTGAAGCCCTGCTCCTTGGCGGCCTCGAAGACACCGAAGTCACCGCCCGCGGTGGCGGTATAGATGTAATCGGCGCCAGCCGCGTGCATGGCCAGCGCCTGCTCCTTGGCGCGGACCGGATCGGCAAATGGGTTTTCGCCGCCGACCCAGCGGATATCGACCTCGGCGTCGGCGTTCACCGACTTGACGCCCTGTGCGTAGCCATCCGTGTAGCGATGCAGGAAGGGAATATCGAGCGCGCCGACGACGCCGACCTTGTTGGTCTCGGTCAGCATGCCGGCCGCGACGCCCATCAGGTAGCTCGCCTCGTATTCGCGGAAGACGGCGCAGTGCACGTTGGCCGGGCGATCCTCGATGCACTGATCGACGATCAGGAATTCAACGTCCGGCGCGGTGGCGGCAACTTCCTTGACAATGTCGTTGAACTCGAAGCCGAGCATGACGACGATGCTCGCGCCTTCGTTCACCGCGGCATTCACGTTTTCGATGCGTTCGGCGGCGGTCTTGGATTCGAAGGTCTTGACCTCGGCCCCGTACTGTTCGCCCGCGGCCTCGATGCCGGTCTTGCCCATCTGCAGAAACGCGTTCACGCCGATCGGGTCCGGCGACACGTAGATGAACATGTTTTCCTGCGCGAATGTTACGGAGGCGGCAAGGCTCATCGCTCCCGCCGCAACTATCGACTTCCACAACCCACTCATCTGCTTCCCCTGTCAACTTGCCGGAACCGCCGCGGCGTTTCCGGACGTTTCATCTCATTTTTGGCGCCGGCGCGGCGCTAGGCCAGTAGCCACACGGCGAGAACCGATTGTCCAGACGTTATTCACTGGGCGCAAAGTTTGCGGCTGGAATTGGCATTTGTCAATTTGACTTGCATTTGTCGGGGAGGCCGGCGTCGGGCACAGATGAGCGCCGCTTGCGACGATGCGATCCCCGTCGAGCGGCACCAGTTGGTCCAGCCGAAAGCGCGGATTGCGCCCCGCGATCTTGCCGAGCGCGCCCTTGCCCACACGATAAGGAACGCTACGGAAGCGGCCAATCATCGGACGGACCTACTGGAGGTCAGGCGAGAGATGATGGGGGCCTGGGAAAGGCACATCTGCAGCGGGTAACCGGGCAACCGGGGCTCTGCACGCCAGATGCTGGAGATCGATGAACCTGTACTCGATTGGGTGTCGCTTGCGCGAGGCATAGGAATTGAAGGGGCACGTGCGGCACGGCCGGGCGGCTGCCGACATTCTTGAAACGCCGACGTCGCGCGCTCACATTGGTGTAGGGCTTGGAGGTTGCCAAACGCGCGGATGCTCAGCGTCCCGGGAGTGCAGCCAGCAGATTGTTCAGGCGATGCTGCCGCCACCGTCCACCGATAAGACGCTTCCGGTCAGGAAACCGTTCAACATGCAGTGGACGATCGTGGCAGCTATCTCCTGCGGCTGCCCGACCCGTCCGACAGGCAGGGCTTCGGCGGTACGCTCCAGAAGTGCGTCACGCTGACCTGAAGGAAGGTAGTCCCACCATTCGGTGTCTATGCGGCCGGGCGCAACGCAATTTACGCGCACCGGTGCGAGCTCGCTCGCGAGCGCGCAGGCAAGCGTGTCGAGCGCGGCATTGACGGCGCTCAGTACAGTCGCCTTGCCGGAGGGCCGGACGCCCAGCATTCCAGACACCAGGGTGAGGCTGCCGCCGGCAGTGATGCTTGCCGCATGCGCCACGTGGACCGCGCCCCAGAACTTGCTGTCCACTGCCGCGCGCTCGTCCTCGAGCCGGCGCTGGCGAAGAGGCCCTACCGAGAGTTGGGCCGCGCTTACGACGACATGGTCGAATGCCGGTCTTGCTGCGAAGAACGCCGCCACCGCGGCTGCATCTCTTACGTCAAGCGCAAAGGTGTCAGCGCGGTCGAGCCGCGACGACGCGGCAGCCAGCCGCGCCGGATCGCGCGACAGGATCGTGACCCTGGCGCCAGCGGCGAGCGCCTGCCCGGCGACGGCGAAGCCTATGCCCGAGGAACCGCCGAAGACGGCGACGGTCTTGTCCTCAAGCGATCTTCCGATCACGCCGGCTTGCCGTTCTGGTTGGCGGCGCTCAGCCTCAACTCAGCACCACCGACCATTTCGCTGAAACAGGCGATCGCGGTGTGGTCCTGCCCGGGCCCGAGATATTTCTGGCCAGCCGCCCAGATGTCACGGCACAGGCCGGCGAAGGGCGCCGTCGTGTCGGTGGTTCGCGCGACACCGAGCGCGATGCCGAGGTCCTTGACCATCAGGTCGAGCCCGAAGCCGGCATCGAACTTGCGCGACAGGACGAACTGCTTGAACTTCTTCTGGGTGGAGTTGTTCATGCCGGTCGAGGCGTTGAGCACATCGACCATCACTTCCGGGTCGAGGCCGAAGCGCGCGCCGATCAGCAGCGCCTCGATACCGATCAGGAACCCTCCGGCGCTGACGAGGTTGTTGAGTGCTTTCATCGCGTGGGCGGAACCAACCGCACCAGTCCGTACGACCGAGTTGCCCATGATGCGCAGGACCGGCTCTGCCCTGTCGATCGCGGCCGCCTCGCCACCGGCCATGATCGCGAGTTCGCCTGTTCGCGCACGCGATACGCCACCTGAGACCGGCGCGTCGATCAGGCTCACGCCGCGCGCTGCTGCCGCCTGTGCCATGGATTTGGTGGATTCGGGCACGCCGCTCGACATCTCTACGATGAGGCTTCCCGCCCCCAGCGCGTCGAGCGCACCGGCTTCGCCGTTCAGCACCACGTCGACCACCGCGCTGCTCGGCAGCATGGTCACGAGGATGTCGCAGTCCGCAGCGACGTCGGCTGGCGTTGCAGCCGCGCGAGCGCCGGTCGCATCGGCAATCTCACGCGTCAGCTTTGCGTTGACATCGAAGATCACAAGCGGATGACCCGCCTTGGCGACAAGGGTGGCCATCGGTTGCCCCATCGCGCCGAGCCCGATGAAGCCGATCCGGGGCATGTCGTTCATTAATTCAAGTCCTGTCTGGTTGCCGTCAGTTCGCGAACATCTGCCGGGGCAGCCAGAGCGAAAGCTCGGGGAAGCCGATCAGCAGTGCGAGTACGATAGCTTCGATCACGATGAAGGGCAGAATGCCCCGGTAGATGTCGGGCAGTTTTACCTTACCCTCGGAGGCGCCTATGACGGCAAAAAGATTCATTCCGACAGGCGGCGAAAGCACCGCTAGCTCGACCAGCTTGACCATGATGACGCCGAACCAGATGCCGTCGTACCCAAGCGCGGTGACCATGGGATAGACGAAGGGCAGCGTCATCACCTGCATGGCAAGCGGGTCCATGAACATTCCCAGCACCACGAACACCGCGACAAGAAGAAGCATGAACAGGATCGGGGAGAGCTCGAATGACATCAACAGGTCTGTTGCCGAGGTTACAGTTCCTGCGACCAGGAAGAACCGCGTGAACATCAGACCGCCTATGATCACCATGAACAGTGCGGCGGTGACGCCGGCGGCCGACCGCAGGCAGTCGGCCAAGTCGGCCCGACTGATCTTGCGTCGTGTCAAGGCAATCAGCAAAGCGCCCATCGCGCCCAGCGCGCCCGCGCCCGAAGGAGTCGTAAATCCGAGATAGATGCCGCCGATCACGAGGGCCGCGAGCAGGAAAGTCGCCCACAGCCCGATGGCGCTGGCTCCGATCTCGCCGAGCGTGGCGCGCGGTTCCGGTGGCGGCGCAAGGTCCTTCTTGACGCGCACCAGGAACGCCGTGCCAACCATGTAGGCACCCGCAGTCATCAAACCTGGAACGATGCCAGCGATCAGCAGTTCGGCAACCGATTCTCCGGTCAGCAGCCCGTAAATGACGAAACTGATAGACGGAGGAATAAGCGCCGCGATCGTTCCGGCCGCAGCGATGCATCCGGCCGAAAAGGCGCGGTTGTAGCCAAGCCGCAGCATTTCGGTGAGGGCAATACGCGTAAACAGCGCAGCGTTTACGAGCGTCGATCCTGATATGGCCGCAAAACCCGCTGAAGCCAGGATAGTCGCCTGATAGAGAGCGCCGCGGGTTGATCGCAGAACCAGATTGCTGAAGCCGAATAGTTCCTGGGTGATTCCGGAAGCAGATGCGATGGCGCCCATAAGCACGAACATCGGAATGACGACGAAACTGTAGTCCGACGCTGTCGCAAAGGGCAGGTTCGTGAGAACGTTGAGCGCGAAGGCAGGGCCGCCGGTCACCCAAAGGCCGACCGTGGCTACTGCAGCCATGGCGAGCCCGACCGGGACGCCCAGAACCGACAGGACGAGCATCGCTCCAATGCCGAGAAGGCCGATCATCAACGGATCAATCATCGGCGCGTTCCTCCTCACCATCGATTCCGGCAATGCGGTGCAGGAGCTGGCGGGCGAATTCGGCTGTAGCGAGCCAGGCGCCGAAGCAGGCGACGCTCTTGAAGGGCGCGAGCGGAAAGCCCAGCGCGCCGAGGGCGGTCTCGTTGAAGCGCCATGACGTTGCGGCGAGCTTGGTTGCCTGCCAGGCGATAAAGCCCATCAGCACCATGCCGATTGCGAGCGAGAAGATGGCCGACAGCCGCCTGGTCCAGCCGGTCATGTGTTGCGTAGCGATGTCGATGACGATGTTGGCGCCGCGTGCCTGAGCTTCGGCCAGCCCGAGGAAGACGATAACTGCGAGCAGCGCGCCGGACAGCTCTACCATGCCCGGGATCGGCCGGAGCAACACGTTGGTCGCAACCACGTCCGCAGCACCGATGACGCCCACAAACAGCAGCAGGGCGGAGGCAGCGATGAAGCCGAGATGCGAAATCCGTCTCAGCGCAATATCAAGCCGGTGGAAAAGAGACATCGGAGTTCCTACTGAAGGCCGCGGGCTGGCGAACCAACCCGCGGCCCAGCGCGATCGGAATGGCGTCAGCGTTGCGCGCGGATATGGTCGGCGAGTTCCTTCGCCTCTTCACCCTTGCCGGCTTCATCCATCTTTTTGACCCACACGTCCAACATGTCCGGAACGGCAGCCTTGAGCTTGTCCATCTCTTCGAACGGCACGATCTCCATCTTGGATTCCTGGAGCGCTTCGACGGCTTTGGCTTCGTCGGCGGCGATCAGTTCGTTACCGTATTGCTCGGCGTCCGCAGCAACTTCCTCGAACAGCGCGCGCACGTTTGCGGGCCAGGATTCCCACTTCTCCTTGGATACAAACAGCGTATGTGCGCTGATGACGCCGAAGGAAATGTCGGTGCCGTATTTCGCGACCTGGTCGATCTTGAACGCCTTCACGGCGGAATTGAACATGTAGGTGCAGTCCATCGCTCCCGACTGCATCGCCTGGATCATGTCGACCGGCGGGATGTTGACCGGCACGGCGCCCAGCGATTCGAACATCACCGGCACGAAGGCGCCGTAGGAGCGGATCTTTCGGCTCTTGAAGTCGTCCATCGTCTTGATCGGGTCGTTGCAGTAGACGCGATAGTCCGGCAGGTAGCGGAACAGCAGAGGATGAAGGTTCGCCGCATCGAGCTCGGCCTTAACGGTCGGATTGTTGGCGAATATGTCGGCGGTCAGGCGGTTGAGGGTCGGGCCGTCGGTGAAGGTGAAGGGCAGCGCGTTCGTGACCGCCGCAAACGGCATGCGCGCTGCCTGGTTGCCCATCACGATCAGGCCGAGATCGATGGCACCTGAGCCCACCAGATCGACGATTTCGGCCTCGCCGCCGAGTGTGTTTGCCCAGAAGTGCTGGATCTTGATCGCACCGCCGCTGCGTTTCTCGATCTCGGATGAGAAGTAGGTGTCGATCCTGGAGGTGTTGACCACCTCGGGAATGTTGGACGAATACCGAAGGTTCATTTCCGGGTAGTTCTCGGCATAGGCAGCGGCCTGCGTCAGTCCGAGTACGGAGATCAATGATGCCACGAGGCGTGCGATACGCATGAGTTCCTCCCAATGAGCGTGGTCCGAATGGCGGTCGGCAACGCGACCGGAGAGGTCGCTTTGCCTGAATGCCAGTTTGTCATACAACATGACGGTATGATGATTCAAGCTCGAATCTAGGAGGGACAATGCCCATGTTGCCGCACCACGAAGTCTATGCGCTTCGCTATGCCGTCACAGAGCCCGACCGGCCCCGCCGCGAGAATTTCCTGCCCGGCCTGGATCTGCATGACGGACCGATGCCGCTCGACTATTTCATCTGGGTGATCCGCAGTCCCGAGCGGACGGTCGTCGTCGACACAGGTTTTGACGCCGAGGCTGCCGCCGCCCGCAAGCGCCGTCTGCTGCATCGGCCCATAGATCTACTGGCCAGGCTGGGTGTCGATGCTGCGAGCGTAAGGGACGTTATCCTGACGCACCTGCACTACGATCACGCCGGCGGACTTCATGATTTTCCGGCAGCGACATTCCATCTCCAGGATGAGGAGATGCGCTATGCGACCGGTCGCCCCATGTGCCACGCCTGTTTGCGCGCGCCGTTCGACGCGCGTGATGTCATGGAGGCTGTGGGCCTGGTGCATACCGGGCGTGTGAAATTCCACGACGGCGACCGCGAACTCTTTCCCGGAATATCGCTGCACCGGGTCGGTGGCCATACAGGCGGGCTGCAGGCAGTGCGTGTCGCGACCGCGCGCGGGCCGCTTGTGCTCGCCTCCGACGCCTTCCATTTCGCAGAGAACCGCACACGGCGCGCTCCGTTCCCGTTGGTCTTCCATGTCGGCGACATGCTCGAAGGCTTTCTGCGCTGCGAAGAACTCGCGGATGGGCGGGATGATCTTCTCATCCCCGGTCACGATCCGGCGGTGACGCGTCGGTGGCCCAGCCTCTCGCAGGACGAACCTGACATCGTCTGCCTGCATGAAGCCCCGACTGTCGATGAGTGAAGACTGTAGGGTTGACGTACTGTCATACAATCTGATACCTCCGGTTCAGCTTTCCTGGGAGGTCTCATGCAATTCGACACCACCGTCGCGGCCCGCGGTCGTGAATTCCGGCTGACGGGCGAGTGCGATCCCGCATTCCGGCGCGTCGCGGATGCATTCGTGGAAAACTACACGGCCGAGGAGGAGATCGGTTCGGCCGCGGCCGTTTACGTCGACGGCCGGAAGGTGGTTGATGTCTGGGGCGGGTACCGCGATCCCGATTATTCTTTGCCCTGGGAGAAGGACACCGTCGTCTGCATGATGTCGGTCGCCAAGGGCATTGCAGGCATGGCGTTCAATATCCTGATCGACCGGGGGCTCGTGAATCCCGAGGCAACTGTCGCGACCTATTGGCCGGAATTCGCCGAGAACGGCAAGGAAGAAGTCCTCGTACGCCATATCCTCGATCACACCGCCGGTTTGCCCATCGTGCGCGATCCCTTGTGGAAGGGAGCCGTCTTCGACAACGACGCCATCGTCGCAGCGTTGGAAAAGCAGGCGCCGCTGTGGAAGCCGGGGACAGTTGCGGCCTATCACATACACACCCAGGGCAACCTGCTGGGTGAGATCGTCCGCCGCGTCACCGGCAAACGGTTCCCGCAGTTCATTGCCGACGAGGTGCTTGGCCCGCTCGGCGTCGACTATCAATACGGCAATCTCTCCGACGCCGACCTCGCGCGCTGCGCCACTCTGGTACCAACCGTCGAGGGCACCCTGCTCGCCACACGCGACACGGATCCTGATGCGCTGGTCGCCAAAGGCTTCACGCAGTTTCCCGACGAGCCGCTGCCGGTGACGTTGAACTCGACGGCATGGCGCAGGGCCGAGATCACCAGCGCCTCCGGCCACGG
The DNA here is from genome assembly GCF_007922615.2 of Nitratireductor mangrovi. NCBI lineage: Bacteria > Pseudomonadati > Pseudomonadota > Alphaproteobacteria > Hyphomicrobiales > Phyllobacteriaceae > Nitratireductor > Nitratireductor mangrovi. The sequence continues at coordinate 4,280,337 of NZ_CP042301.2, forward strand.
CAACGCGCGTGCGGTTTCGCGCATCTATGCAGCCTACGCACGCGGCGGGGAACTCGACGGCGTGCGCCTGATGCGGCCCGAAACGGTCGAAGCCATGCTGGTCGAGCAGCACAACCAGACGGAAAAGATGCAGGATCGTCCATATCATCAGGCGATGGGCGTGCTGCTCAACACGCCGGTTTCGGTCTGGATGGGTCCCAATCAGCGCGCCTTCGGTCATCATGGCTTCGGCGGCTCGATCGGAATGGGCGATCCCGACGCTAGGATCGGCTTCTCCTATTCCTGCAACAAGATGCATGCCCGCGGCGACAACGGCCCGCGCGCGCGCCGCATCATAGAAGCGCTCTACGAGGTACTGTGAGCATGAATGCGCCCTCCCGGGCACGTGTAGCCGCGATAACGGGCGGCGCAGGCGGCATCGGTGAAGCCTGCGTCGCCCGGCTCAGGACCGAGGGCTGGAAGGTCGCGGTGCTCGACCGCAACATGGACCTTGCACGTAAGGTGGCGGAGAAGCACGACGCGACAGCGTTCGAAATCGACATCGGCGACGCTGCGAGCATCGAGGCCGCGGCGGCCGCGGTCGAACATCGGATGGGACGGGTCTCGGGGCTCGCTGCGGTGGCGGCCCATCTGGAAAATCCCCACGCGCCCGAAGACCAGGACTTTGGCGAGTGGGACGACATCGTCCGTGTGAACCTCACCGGCACGTTCCGCACGATGGTGGCCTTTGGCAAGGGAATGATCGAACAGGGCGCCGGCGCGATCGTTACGGTAGGCTCCATCACCGCCTTCAATTCGAGCCCGCTGCAGGGATACGGTCCGACCAAGGCGGCAATCCTGAACATGTCGCGCAACTTTGCCGTCGCCTGGGGGCGCAAGGGCGTGCGCGTCAACTGTGTGTGCCCAGGCCCCACGCGGACGCCGGCCGTCGAGGCGAGCTATGCCCGCGGCGAGCGCGATCCCGAAACCATGACGCGTCAGACGGCGCTCGGCCGGCTGGTGCAGCCCGCCCAGGTGGCCAGCGCCATCGCCTATCTGCTTTCAGACGACGCGGCCGCGATCACCGGCATCGAGCTTCCGGTCGATGCCGGCGTTCTCGCGACACAGCTGTGGGGCATGTATGGCGGCGTGCCGTCGCCGGACTGAATGAGGAACGGGGAGACAACCAAATGACACAGCAGCTCGCCGGCCAGGTGGTGCTCGTGACCGGCGCCGGGCGCGGCATCGGGGCGGCCACCGCGCGGCTTCTCTGCGCGCGCGGTGCCGCCGTCGGTTTGCTCGACATCGATGCGGGCCTCGCCGAAGCCACGGCCGGCGATATCATCGGCTCCGGCGGCAAGGCGCTCGCGCTCGCCGCCGACGTTGCGGACCGCGCCAGCCTGTTTGCGGCGACTGCGGAGCTGAAGGCGAAGTTCGGTGCGCCGACCGCGGTGGTCAACGACGCCATCTGGATCCGGTACGGGCCGTTTTCCGGCGTTACGGAGGAGGTTCTCGACCGGATGCTCGCGGTGGGCGTCAAGGGTCCGTTCTGGGGCGGGCAGGCACTGCTTGCATATCGCGATGCCGATGTGCCGGCTTCGATCGTCAACATTGCCTCGCCGGTCGCAGACCTCGGCACCGCCAACACGTCGTCCTACACCGCCGTGAAGGGCGCGATCGCGGCGCTGACGAGACAACAGGCGGTGGAACTCGGACCGCAAGGCGTGCGTGTCAATGCGGTTACGCCGGGCGCAGTGCCGACGCCAGGGGCACGCAGCATCGTCGACGAGGCCGGCTATGCCAAGCGCCGTGCGCAGACCCCGCTCGGCCGGCTGGGCGCGGAAGATGAAATCGCCGCAGCCATCGCCTTCCTCATAGGCCCCGACGCCAGCTTCGTCTCTGGCGAGGTCCTGCACGTCGATGGCGGCATCTCCGTCAAGTCGATGTGACCGATGCCAACCCGTGAAACCGCGGCTCAGCCGCGTTCCTCAGCCACTGGTCGATCCTATGGATTTCAGTGCCGCGGCCGCCGCGGCCTCGACATGGGCTGTGCAGACCTGCCAGGCGCGGTCCTCGTCGCGCGCTTCCAGCGCGTCCATGAAGTCGCGCAGTTCGCGGATCGACTTCTGTGCCCGTTCAGCACTCGACAGCGACACAACACGCAATTGCGACACGCGCGTGTGGATGCGCCTGAGCATCTCGGCCGCGATCTCGTTGCCGGCGCCTTCGAACAGGATGTCGTAGAAATGCGTCTTGGCAGCGATGAAGCGCTCGGCCGAAAAGTTGTCGTAAACCTCCGCGAGCCGATCGATGCTTTTCCTCAGCTGCGCCATCTGGCTGTCGCTCGCGTTGCGGGCAAACAGGCGCGCTGCGAGACCCTCCAGCGTGGCACGCACCTGGTAGATCGAGCGCGCCGTCTCGGGCGTCACGACACTGACGCTCAGTCCCTTGTTGGGCTGCAGAGATATCAGGCCGTCGGCCTGCAGTTCGCGCAGCGCCTCGCGCAGAGAGGTCCGCGACACACCCATCATCTCGCAGAGTTCGCGTTCGATGAGCCGCGCGCCCGGAGCGAACTTTCCCGTTGCGATCGCCAGCCTGAGACGCTCCGCCACCTGCTCGCGCAATCCCGGCAGCGTCTGGACGCGCATCGACAGATCGGGGGTTTGGCTGGTCACGGGCATGTTCCTCCTCCGGTCGCAGCCGCACGGCGGCGCTCCGCTGACATTGTGTTCGCGAGAATGGGGCGCAGGACGGCCATGGCCCACTACGAATTGTGTGATTGTATGTCAATGAACAAGGAACATCAACCATGACCGCCAAGGACAAGACCATCGCCGCGCTGTTCGAGGAGGGGCTTTCCCTTCGCCGCCAGGTGCTTGGGTCGGAATATGTCGACAAGTCGATGGCGTCCGCCAATGAATTCATGATGGCTTTCCAGAGAATCACCACGGAATGGTGCTGGGGCTATTCCTGGGGCCGCGACACGCTCGACCTGAAGACCCGCAGCATGCTGAATCTTGCCATGTTGACGGCGCTGAACCGCGCAGCCGAGATCAAGCTGCACGTGCGCGGCGCCGTCAACAACGGTGTTTCCGTCGAGGAGATCCGCGAGGTGCTGCTGCATGCCACCGTCTATTGCGGCATCCCGGCCGGTCTCGACGCGTTCAAGGCCGCGAACGAAGTCCTCGCCGAAATGAATGCATTCGAGTAAAGTGGATTCAAGGTCCCAACGGATCAACGCAAAACGGTCGAGGCTCTGGTCGGGGCAGGATGAAGTCCAGCGGCAGGTCAGACCGCGCTCGCGTCGATACCTGCGTCAAACTGGACGGCAGCTAACACTGTCACGAGGCAGAGAAGTAGACAGTCCGCTCACGGCCCGTCGGCTATGTTGCCCGCAAGCGGACATAAGGCTACTTCGTCAAAATGTCCGGATATAGCTGAGCACTGCCTAGCGGGCAGTCCGCCACGGCCCCCTCACTACTCTTCGCGTTCGGGCATTGTTCCGACGGCCAATGGTGGCCGAAGGAGAACTCAAATGGGCATTGCACAATACGATCCTGCTGCGTTGGGACGCCCAGCATGGAATGCCGGCCGGAAGGTCGGCGTAAAGATTGGCACTCTTGTAATAGGCCAAGAAGTGCGGAAACGCGGCATGGTCGTCCAGCAGAAAACTGGGCGCCCCGTCCAGTTCGAGATCACAGCCGATGTCAGGGCAAGTTTGCTTGCGTGGCTTGAACGAAGAGGTGGCACGATCGATGACGTCGCCTTTCCCAGCCGTGTCGATCACGCCGATCATATTAGCACCCGCCAGTACGCAAGACTGGTGGTCGATGAGTGGGTCTCTGCGATTGGGCTGCGCCGCGAAGACTACGGCACGCACTCACTACGTCGCACGAAGGCGGCAATGATCTACAAGGCTACTGGCAATCTTCGTGCGATCCAGAACTTGCTCGGGCATGATGCTCTGGAATTGGCAGAGCACCACTGAAATTTGACGTGCGCGGCTTCGTGCCGAGCGGGGCCGCGTATGTCAGGGACAGCAGCAAAGCGCTTTCATCTCGGTCGTCAGGGATACTCCTAAAGCCTGCTCCGGTGCCTACCAACAGAACCTTTATTTATATCATATATGCTGATATGTAGCGGCGATCATCCCCTTCGACGGATCAGACCGCATGAGTGGCAGAGTACTTGTCGTAGACCCCTCGGAACGCCCTGATCTCATCCGGGGTCTGGCGAGCGAGATACGCGTATCCATCCTCAAACTGCTGCGAAACGGCGAGGAGAAAAACGTTAATCAGATCGCCGAACAGCTCAGCCTGCCCCAGTCGACGGTTTCATCCAATCTGCAGGTGTTGGAAGACGCCGGCCTCATTACGACGGCAAGCCGCAAGGCTCGAAAGGGAAGTCAGAAAGTCTGCAGGACGGCCTTCACCGAAATCCTTGTGGGGTTCCGTGACGACCTGCCGGAGGCCGGCGACGGAACGATCGAAGTATCCATGCCGCTCGGTCTTTACACGAGCTGCGAGGTGACCGGCCCATGCGGGCTCTGCTCGGTGGACGGGGTCATCGGCCTGCTCGATGTTCCCGATACCTTCCTCGATCCCGATCGAATGAAAACCGGCCTTCTCTGGTTTACCAGGGGCTATGTCGAGTACCAGTTTCCTAACAATACGAAGCTCAATCGCACGAAACCGACGGCGCTGGAATTCTCGATGGAGCTGAGCTCCGAGGTCCCCGGCACGGCCGCCGACTGGCCGTCGGACATCTTCCTGCAGGTAAACGGAATCGATGTCGGGACATGGACGTCGCCCGGGGATTTCGGCGACAAGCGCGGCGTCTATACGCCAGACTGGTGGAAGCTTGCGGGATCCCAATACGGCAAGCTGAAGAACTGGCGAATAAACGGCAAAGGCAGTTTCATCGACGGCGTCCAGATATCCGACGTGACGCTCGATGATCTGCTGATCGAACAGCACCGCTCTATCCGGATGCGCATCGGCGTGAAAGAAGACGCCGAACATCCCGGCGGAATGAACATATTCGGCCGCGGATTCGGCAATTACGATCAGGATATCGTGCTGCGCATAGCCACCTGACCAGCCGCTTCTCAAAAAATCGCCTTGACGGACAGCCTTTACTGACGCTTACAATAACGTCAATTCTGGTACAAACCGGAAATGACGTTATAAATGCGGGAGGAACGGCGTGGAAGCACACGTCACGGCGCATTCGCGCTATGTGATCGCCGACATTGACAATCGTCTCTACGGATCGTTCCTTGAGCATCTCGGGCGTGCTGTTTACACCGGCATTTACGAGCCCGACCATCCGAGCGCCGACGAAAACGGAATGCGCCGCGACGTCATCGACCTCGTGCGCGAGCTCGATACGCCGATCTGCCGCTATCCCGGCGGCAATTTCGTTTCAGCTTACAATTGGGAAGACGGCATCGGGCCGAAGGACGAGCGTCCGACGCGACTGGATCTCGCCTGGCATACATCGGAATCAAATCATGTCGGCATCCACGAATTCGCGGAATGGGCGAAATCCGCGAACACCGAAATGATGCTCGCCGTCAATCTCGGCTCGCGCGGGCTGGATGCCGCGCGCAACTTCGTCGAATACGTCAATCATCCGGGCGGCAGTTATTGGTCGGACCTGCGCAAGAAGAACGGCCGCGCCGAACCATGGGACGTGAAGCTGTGGTGCCTGGGCAATGAAATGGACGGCCCCTGGCAGGTTGGACACAAGAGCGCGGCGGAATACGGCCATCTGGCCAACGAAACCGCCAAGGCACTCCGCGCGTTCGACGACAGGCTGGACCTCGTCGTGTGCGGCTCGTCGCATTCGGATATGGCGACCTACCCGCAGTGGGAGGCCACGGTGCTGGAGAGCACATATGAGCAGGTCGACTACATCTCGCTGCACATGTATTTCGAGAACTACGAAAAGAACACCGCCGAATATCTGGCGCTGCCGATGAAGCTCGATCGCTATATCGGCACAGTCGGCGGCATCATCGACTATGTCAAAGCGAAGCGGCGGGCGAAGAACACCGTCAGAATCTCATTCGATGAGTGGAACGTCTGGTATCACGAGCGCAAAAACGACGCCAAACGCATGAAAGAGTGGGGATGGCCGCACGCGCCCGCGCTTCTGGAAGACATCTACAATTTCGAAGACGTTCTGCAGGTCGGCTGCATACTCAACACGTTCATCCGCCGCTCCGACGTTGTGCGCATCGCCTGCATCGCGCAGCTCGTGAACGTCATCGCGCCGATCATGACTGCGCCGGGAGGCTCTGCCTGGAAGCAGACGATCTACTACCCGTTCCAGTTAGCATCGCGCTACGGCCGAGGAACCGCTCTCCAACTGGATGTCGATTGCCCCGCATATGACGCCGACATAGCGGCAGGCGTCGACTATCTCGACATCGCCGGTGTTCACGACAGCGACGCCGGAACGCTGACCTTCTTTGCCGTCAACCGGAACGGCAAGGAGCCCATGGATATCAGCATCTCGATCGAGGGCTTCGGCGAAGCAAAGTCCGTCGCCCACACGCTGATCAAGAATGACGACCTCGAAGCGACCAATACAGAAAAGAACCCGGAGAACGTCAAACCCGAAGCCGGAAAGGGAGCGCAGCTGTCGGGCAGTCGGCTGACCGTCAGCATGCCGGCACATTCCTATTCGATGATCAGCGTACAGCTTTAGGAATGATTTCAGCGCGGCATCACGGCCGCACACCTAGGGAGGAAAAGCAGATGTTGAAACTGAGTGCTCTCAAAACAAGCGCGTTGGCGGCGGCGGTACTGATGTCGTCCGCCGCCTATGCAGAAGAAACCGTTGTCTGGTGGGATTTCCTTGGCGGTGGCGACGGCGTGCGCATGAAGCAGATGATCTCTGATTTCAATGCCGCGCACGAAGGCGAGATCAAGATCGATGCCACCACGCTGGAATGGGGCGTTCCGTTCTACACCAAGGTGCAGACGGCTGTGCCGGTCGGCGAAGCGCCCGACATCATGACCTATCACGCCAGCCGCATTCCGCTGGCCGTGGACCAGAACCTGCTGTCGGAAATCACGGCGGATGACTGGTCGAAGATGGACCTGGCCAAAAGCGACTATGCGCCCTCGACCTGGGATGCGGTCACCATCGACGGCAAGCAATACGCGGTGCCGCTCGATACGCACCCGATCGTCCTCTACTACAACAAGGACCTTCTCAAGCAGGCCGGGCGGCTCAACGACGACGGCACACCGATGGGCATGGACAGTCGCGAGGGCTTTACCGAAACGCTTCAGGCACTGAAGGATTCCGGGTCGGTCAAGTTCCCGCTTGGATCGGTCACCGCCGACGGCAACTTCATGTTCCGCACCATCTACTCGCTGATGGGACAGCAGGACGGCGAGTTGATGACCGATGGGGAGTTCCTTGTCGGCGACAATGGGCAGAAACTCCAGAACGCGCTTTCCGTGCTTGCCGAGTGGACGAATGAGGGCCTGCAGTCGACCTATACGGACTACCCGGCAACGGTCGCGCTGTTCACCTCGGGCGAAGCGGCGATGATGATCAACGGCGTCTGGGAAGTCCCGACGATGACCGACCTGCACAAGGACGGCAAGCTGTTCGAGTGGGGCGCTGTTGAACTGCCGGTGATCTTCGATCATCCCTCGACCTACGCCGACAGCCACGCCTTCGCGATTCCCGCCGGCGACATGAGCGCCGAAAAGCGCGACGCCGTGCTTGAGGTGATGAGCTGGATCTCCAAGAACTCGCTGTTCTGGGCGACCGCCGGCCACATCCCGGCCTACGGCCCGGTCACCGAAAGCGCCGAGTACAAGGCGATGGAGCCCAACGCGACCTATTCGCCGCTCACGCAGAACATGATCTTCGATCCCAAGTCGACGCTGGCTGGTATCGCTGGTCCGATCTTCGACGTCATGTCCACCTATTTCGTCCCGACGCTGAACGGTGAAATGGATCCGGCGGAAGCGGTCGAAGAAATCAAGGTCGAACTGAACGATCTGTGATCCTCCCCGGCAGGGTGCCCCAATGCGGGCACCCTGTTCGCCTGGAGTCTCACCTTGATACGCGATACGAAGAATGAGTGGCTTGTCGCCCTGATCCTGCTTACACCCTTCCTGGCGGTGTACGGGCTGATCTTCGTCTATCCCACCATCGACATGTTCCTGCTGTCCTTCACGGACGCCCCGCTGATCGGCGAGGGGGATTATGTCGGCATCGAGAACTACACCCGCCTCGGCCGCGACCGCCGCTTCGATACGGCGATGTGGAATACCGCCTATTTCGTCGCGCTGTCGGTCGTTCCCGGCACCGCCGTCGCGCTGGCGATCGCGCTTGGCGTCAGCAGGCTGACGGGGCGCATGCAGGCGCTGATCCTGGCGCTGTTTTTCCTGCCTTACATCCTGCCGGTTTCGGTCGTCTATCGCCTGTGGGACTGGACGATGAACTTCCAGTTCGGCATCGCCATGCACGTCTTCGACATGCTGGGCATCGCCAGGGTGCCGGTATTCAAGACAACGACATGGTTCATGCCGGCGGTCGCCTTCATCACGATCTGGTGGACCTGCGGCTTCAACATCCTGCTGTTCCTGGCCGGCCTTCGCGCCATCCCGCAGGAAATCTACGAGGCGGCGTCGCTCGACAATGCCGGGCGCTGGACGACGTTCCGCAAGGTGACGTGGCCGCTGTTGTGGCCGATCACCGCCCTGAACCTAACGATCCAGCTGATCCTGCAGATGAAGATATTCGACCAGGTTTATCTGTTCTCGGTGGGAGGCAGGCCGAACGACAACCTGGTCATGGTCTATTACATCTTCCAGCGCGCCTTCCAGTCGAACCATGGCGGACGGGCGGCGGCGATCGCCGTTGTCCTGTTCGTGATCGTTGTCGTCGTCTCGGTGCTAAATTTCCAGCTCACCCGGTTTTCAGGGAGCGGCAAGCGATGAACCCGGTCACCGCCCGCCGCTTCAATGTTGCCGGACTGGCGATCACGTTGCTGACAGTGGTGCTCGCAGTGCTGTGGGCATTTCCCATGTACTGGGGGGTCGTGAGTTCGCTGAAGCCCGACAACGAGGTGGTGCGGCCCTATATCGAGCTGTGGCCCGACACGCTGACATTCGAGCACTATGTGTTCGCCCTGACCCAGACGCAGATCGGCTACTGGTACATGAACTCGATCGCCACGGCCCTCGGCGTCATGGTGCTGACGGTGGGCAGCTCGATCTTCGCCGGCTACGCGATCTCCCAGTTGCGCTTTCCGTTCAGGACGGCGCTGTGGTGGTTCATCCTCGCCAGCTTCATGGTGCCCACGCAGGTCCTGATCATCAATCACTTCGTGCTCATGGCGAATATGGGCCTGCTGAACACCTGGGCCGGCATCATCCTGCCGCAGCTCATCCACCCCGTCATCATCATCGTCTACAAACAGTTCTTCGATCAGGTGCCCAAGGATTTCCGCGAAGCGGCCATCATGGACAACGCGTCGGAATGGCGGATCCTGTTCAAGGTCTACATTCCGATGAACTGGGGTGTTACGACCGCGCTGTCGATCGTCACCTTCATCTGGGCATGGAACGCGTTCTTGTGGCCGTTCCTGGCGGTCACCAAGACCGAGTTGATGACCATCACCGTGGGGATCACACAAACCAACGACAGCTTCGGCGTCTACTACGCCAGCGAACTGGCCGCCGCCGTCCTTGCCGGGTTCCCGGTGGCGCTGGCCTATCTGCTGTTCCAGCGCAGGGTGACGGAAGCCATCACGCTGAGCGCCGGCATCAAGGGATAGGCGCGAACACGGTCGTTCAGTGCGAGTGGTAGGCTTGGCCGAACCGGTCGAACAGGTGCACCGCCGAGGAATCGAAATCGAGGCTGATGTCGTCGCCGGGCGAAACCTCGGAACGGCCGCCGTCCTGCGCAATCACCTCCGTACCATCCTTCAGCGTGCAGTAAATCAGGGTTCGTTCGCCGAGCCGCTCGACCACACCTGCCTTGGCGTGGGTCGTAGCCGCTTTGCCGTTGCCGGAATTGACAACCCGGATGCCCTCTGGCCGGATGCCGAGTTCGTAGGAACCCGAGGCAGGATTGCCGATGTCAAGCGGCATCGCGGCGCCGTCGCCGAGCCTCGCGATGGCCTGGCCGCCGCCCGACACGTCCGCCTGCATGAAGTTCATGCCCGGGCTGCCGACGAAACCCGCTACGAAACGCGATGCGGGTCTGAGATACACCTCCATCGGCGTCCCGATCTGCTCGATCTTCCGATCATGGAGAACGACGATGCGGTCGGCCAGTGTCATCGCCTCGGTCTGGTCGTGCGTGACGTAAATCATCGTCGCTTTCATGCGCTGGTGCAGTTCGGCTAGCTCAACGCGGGTACGGACCCGGAGCGCCGCATCCAGATTCGAGAGCGGCTCGTCGAAAAGAAATGCCTTCGGTTCCTTCACGATTGCGCGGCCGATCGCGACGCGCTGGCGCTGCCCGCCGGAAAGCTGGGCCGGGCGCCGTCCGAGCAGTTCGCCCATTTCGAGAATACGCGCCGCTTCGTGAACGCGGCGCTCGATCTCGTCACTCGCCATGCGGATGTTGTGGAGCCCGAACGCCATGTTTTCGCGAACGGTCATATGCGGATACAGCGCGTAGTTCTGGAATACCATCGCCACGCCGCGCTGGCCGGGCGCCAGATGCTCGCTGCGCTTGCCGCCGATTGTCAGCGTTCCGCTATCGATCGATTCGAGGCCCGCAATCATTCTCAGCAAGGTGGATTTTCCCGAACCAGAAGGCCCGAGAAACACGATGAGCTCGCCCGAATTGACCACCAGCGAAAGGTTGTCGATGACCCGCTCAGTGCCGAAGCTCTTTGAGACGTTCGCCAGTTCGATATCTGCCATTGGCTCCTCCCAAAGGCATCTATCCATATTTGCGGTTACGTATCCAGAGTCAAACATTGAAGCATTGATCTGGATGTGCGCTGAGCGTCTGCACGAGTCCATTTTTCCACGGGACCAGAGGTTTGCCGAAACGCTCTGCGATCGCGACGATGCTCTCGTTCGGCCGATGACTGCTGAAAAATATGTAGCCACTCTTCCGGATCTCGTCACTGATTTCTAGACTAGTGACATCCTGGCACGCGGTACTTGACGCGACGCACGGCAACCTCCTCTTTGACCCAAGTTTACGCGAAGTCTACAGCGCGCTTAAGTGCAGGATCGACGTCAGCTATTGTGGGAAATTTTTCGCCGAACGGCAGGCATGGGTCGGGTGCAGAACGGCAGCTATCCGCCCGCGCCATCCGATAGCTGACCGTCCGAAGACGGCCCCGCAACGGCCGTCGGCTATGCACCCTCATTTCGGTCATTGGGGCAGACTTTGCCTCTGCAAGAGCTTCCAGTCCGCATGCGGCCCCGTTTCAGCCCCTGGAATACGACTGGGCTTCGGCTTCTGACCGCATCGGACGACTCGTCTTAACTCACCTGCCGCCTGATTTATTTGCACAACCTTGTCCGCCGGCGCGGTTCTGGTGAATAGGTCAATCAGATGAGGGGTAGCACCTCGATGTGACGGCGCTGGGCGCCGGAAACCGTGAATCAGCAGATGCCGACATCGTGCCGGCGACATGATGCAAGCTGGTCACATGAGATCGGTTATCGTGCTGACATGTGCCACCGGCGGCGGGCGCGGAACGTCGGCGGCCGGTATCGTAGCTGGCATCAGGCGACAGCCTCCTGGGCTGCGGTTTTCTGTCCGGCCGCCAGCCATGCGCGCCAGCCACAGAACGCGGTGATGTCTTTCGCTTCGGCAATTCCATGCGCTTCGCAAATGAAACCCTTCACCGCGCTGCCGTCATCGAGCGTGACGGTACCCAGCCCAAGCGGCGCCGGAATGCCGGCGAGGAATGCTCCCACTCCGGACTTCGGCAGCGCCCACACCTCTAGCGCGATCGATCCGCCGCCTTTCGCCTGGCGCACCATGCCCGGCCTGGCGGGCGGGCCTCCGGCGAGGGCGTAGAGCCCGTATTCCGGTGCCGAGTGCGCGGCGCGTAGGAACCGACCGCCCAGATCGGTGAGCTGGTGGTTGAGCGGCAGACCCGACATGTGCGCGCCGCAGACAGCGATGGCGATTTCGGAGTCGCGGGGTGCACCGGGTTCGATCGCCGTGTGCGTGGGCCGCTCCCAGACAGTCGCGCCCATCGAGCCGGCTTCCAGCGTCAGGGCGACTGCGGCGCAAAGCGCGTCCCGGCCCTTCTCCCCCAGCAGCGTAACGCTGCCCGGCCGACCGTCCGCGCGGGTGCCCGTTGGAATTGCGATCCCGCACATGTCGAGCAGATTGACGAAATTGGTGTAGGTGCCGAGAAGCGAGTTGGGGCCGATCGGATCGGCTTCGATCTCCTTCACCGAAACAAATGACGGGATGGTCGGAACGCAGAGCGCGTCGACCTTCGCCAAAAGGTTCAGGCAGGCCCGCTCCAGCTCCTTCAAGCGGTACTGGCCCTCAAAAGCGTCGACCGCACTGAGCGCGAGGCCGGGTTCGAGTATGGCGCGTGTGGTGGGATGGAGCGTTTCGGGCTTTTCGGTCAGACGGTCGCCGACAGCGGATACCCGCTCGGCAAGCCATGCGCCCTCGTAGAGCATGCGCGCGACTGCGTAGAACGGCTCGAAGTCGAGCTCGACGATTGTGGCGCCCGACGATGCAAGTTTCGCGACAGTACCGCGAAAGTCGGTCTCCTGCATTCCGTTGTCGAATGCGATCAGGCTCTTTGTATCCGGGACGCCGATGCGGAGGGCCGGTGGCACCGCCGACAGGTCCGAAACGGAGATGTCGCGCGAGTAGGCGTCTTTTGCGTCGAAACTGCAGGCGGCGTCAAAAACTGTCCAAGCATCGGCCACCGTCATCGCGAAAATTGAGATCGTGTCCAGCGTCCGGCAGGCGGGGACGACTCCCGAGCTCGACAGTGCTCCGAGTGTCGGCTTCAGGCCGACAATGGAGTTGAGCGCAGCTGGAACCCGGCCCGATCCCGCAGTGTCGGTTCCAAGCGAAAATGCCGCCATGCCTTGCGCCACCGCCACCGCCGATCCGGCGGACGACCCACCCGGCACAATCTCGGGGTCGAGCGCGTTGCGCGGCACCGGGTAAGGCGTGCGAACACCGACGAGACCTGTGGCGAACTGGTCGAGGTTGGTTTTGCCGAGGCATATCGCGCCGGCGGCGCGCAGTTTCGAAACCACGAAGGCGTCGTCAGCGGGCCTATATTCGAAGTCCGGGCAAGCGGCCGTCGTGGGCATGCCGGCTACGTCGATGTTGTCCTTGGCGACATAAGGAACTCCCCACAGCGGACGGCCGTCGGGCTTGCCCAGCGCTGCCGCTTCCGCAAGCGCTGTCTCGCGCGCTTCATGGATGAATATTCCAGGGTCGCCCACGGCCTCCAGGCGCCGGAACGCCTCCGCAATCACCGCTTCCGGCCGTACGCCCTCCGCATATGCCTTGGCGATTGCATCAATCGTGAATGGCAGTTCTTTGATATTCATAGGCACGATTCTTCTGGCTGTTGTAATGCTCATGCCGCCTTCCGGTCCGGCGCCTGCGGCGCGGCGGAAAGCAATTGGCGGGTGTAGGCATCCTCAGGGTTGTCCATGACGTCTTCGGTCCGCCCGGATTCGACGATCAAGCCGCCTTTCATCACCACGACCTGGTCACAGAGCAGGCGAACGACATTCAGGTCGTGGCTGACGAACAGGTAGCTCATGCCGAGCTTCGCCCTGAGATCGGCCAGCAGGTTGAGCACGACGGCCTGAATGGAAACGTCGAGAGCTGCGGTCGGCTCGTCGAGGACGAGCAGGTCGGGATCTGGTGCAATGGCGCGCGCAATGCCGACGCGCGCCTTCTGGCCACCGGAAAGCTGGTGCGGGAACCGGTCGAGCAGATGCGGCGGCAAACCGGTAAGCGCAGCAAGTTCTTCAGCCCGGGCTCGAAGCGTCTCCCTCTTGAGTGGTGTGAGGTGCTTGAGCGGTTCGGCGATTGCCTGCCGCGCAGTCTGGCGCGGGTTCAGGCTGTCCGTCGCATCCTGGAACACCATCTGGATCTTGGACCGCAGTGGATTTCGGGCGAACCCGGAAGCGGCAATCGTCGCGAGGTCCTGGCCCCGATAGAGAATGTGGCCCGAAGTCGGATCGAGCAGCCGGACAATCATTGACGATGTGGTGGACTTGCCGCAGCCGGACTCGCCGACGAGGCCGACGCTTTCCCCCTCGCGGATGGTGAAGGAAATGTCCTTCACCGCATGGACCGGACCCGACTTGCCCTCATAGGTCTTGGTAAGCCGGACCACCTCCATCATGGGCGCGTTGCCGATCGAGCGTGGTTCCAATGGCTTGCGCTGGTCTTCCGGCAGCAGCGAACGGATGGTGGCGCCGCGCCGCGGCGTCGCATTGACCAGCTTGGTCGTGTAGGGATGCTTCGGCTTCGTGAACAGGTCGGCAGGCCGGCCTTCCTCGACGATCAGCCCGTCCTTCATCACCACGATACGGTCGCAATATTGCGAGGCAAGCCCGAGGTCGTGGGTAATCAGGATCGACGACATGCCGCGCGCACGGACAAGTTCATCGACAAGGTCCATCACGGCCTTTTGGGTTGTGATGTCGAGACCGGTCGTCGGTTCGTCGGCGATCAGAAGCGTTGGCTCGCAGGCCAGCGCGATTGCGATCACGATGCGCTGGCACATGCCGCCCGAGAGTTCGAACGGATAGGCCTCGTAGCGCGCGGCGGCATCGTTGATCTTCACAGCTTCGAGCGCCGCGATTGCTTTTTCGCGGGCCTCCTGGCGCGTAGCGCGTCCGTGGTGACGCAACACGTCTTCGATCTGGTGTCCGACCTTGCGGATCGGGTTGAGGGCCGCCCGCGGGTTCTGGAAGACCATCGAAATTTCGCGACCGCGGATGTCGCGCATCGCACTCTCGGAAGCGCGGCGCAAATCGACACCCGAATAAATGGCTTCGCCGTTTCGGATCGACCCGCCCGCATCGAGGATGCGCATGAGAGCATAGGACGTGACCGACTTGCCTGATCCGCTTTCGCCGACGATGCCGAGCCTTTCGCCTTTCGCGAGTTCGAAGCTGATCCCCTTGACCGCCTCTACGTCGCCGCGCCGCGTGCGAAAACCGACCTGAAGCTCCTTGATCGACAGCATGTCAGGTCCTCCGCCGTGGATCGACGATGTCGCGCAGACCGTCGCCCATCAGGTTGAAGGTGAAAACCGCGAGCATCAGCCAGAGGCCTGGAAACAGCGCCAGCCACCATTCGCCCGAGACGATGAAATTGGCGCCCTCGGCGACCATGATGCCCCATTCGGGCGTTGGCGGGCGCACACCCAGGCCGATGAAGGAGAGACCGGCGGCATTCAGGATCGCCCAGCCCAGATTGAGCGAAACCTGCACCATCACCGGCGGCAGCGCATTGGGGAATATGTGGACAGCCAGCACGCGCCAGTCCGGATTGCCGGCAAGTTTGGCGGCGAGCGTGAACCCGGCCTCGCGACGGATGTTGACCTCCGCGCGGACCACCCGGGCGTAGAAGGGGATGTTGATGATGGCCGTCGCATAAATGATGTTGGCGACCGAATTGCCCAGCGCGGCAACGATGCCCATTGCCAGCACGAAAAGCGGAAACGCCATGATCGTGTCCAGGATGCGGTTGAGCACATTGTCGGTCCAACCGCCGCGATAGCCGGCGACCGCGCCCAGTAGCGAGCCGATCACGAAAGAGAGCGCGACGGCGGCAACCGAGATGATGAGGTCGAGCCTCGTCGCAACAATCACGCGCGAAAAGACATCGCGCCCCAGACTGTCGGTGCCGAACCAGTGGCTCCACGATGGCGGCTGCAATGCAATGGCGGCATTCGTCGCCAGCGGATCGTAGGGCACGAGATAGGGGCCGATGAGCGCCGACAGCAGGAAGAAAGCGAACATGCCGAAGGAAACGGCCGTGACCGGATTTTCCTTGAGCACATAAAGCACGTATCCAAGGGTTCCGGAGCGTCTATTCGTATCGCTCGCCAGAGCGCCCGAGGCTGTCACGCTTGTCTCGGTCATTTCGCTGCCGTCCCGAAGCGCGGATCGATTACCGAGTAGGTCAGGTCGATCACGAGGTTGAGGAAGACAAACAGCAACGCCATCGACAGGACGAAGCCCTGCACGGCGGCATAGTCGGAAACGACGAGCGCCTCGACGGCGTAAGAGCCAATGCCGGGCCAGGCGAAAACCTTCTCCACCAGCACATTGGCACCGAGCACGAAGGAGAAGACCATGCCGAGCGTGGTGACAACGGGCAGCAGCGCATTGCGAAACGCATACCCGTAAAGCACCTCGCGGGAACCCAGGCCGGCCGCGCGCGCGGTGCGGATATAGTCGGCGGAAAGCGCAGACAGCATCGCGGCGCGGGTCATGCGCGCGATCGGCGCCAGCGTGAACAGGGCAAGCGTGATCGCTGGCAGGACAAGCTGCTTCAGCGCGCCGAGCCATGTCTCCCAGTCACCGTCAACTGCCGCATCGATGAGGAAGAAACCGGTGACGTGCGGAGGCTCAAGATAGATGAAATCGAGCCGCCCGAGTGGTGAGGGTGCGACGCCCAGAAGGTAATAGAAAACGTAGATCAGCACGATGCCGGTGAAGAATGTCGGCAGCGACACGCCTGCCGTCACAAGCAGCCGGCAGAGCTGATCGATCCAGCTGCCGGGCCTGGTGGCGGCCAGCACGCCAAGCGGAATGGCGATTCCGCAGGACAGGATGAGCGCGCATAGCGTGAGTTCGAGCGAGGCCGGCAGCCGCGAAGCCAGCTCAGTGGTTACCGGACGACCGGTCGATACGGACTGGCCGAGGTCGCCCTGGAGGAGCTGGCCGACATAAATGACGAACTGCTCCGGGAGCGGCTTGTCGAGACCAAGCTGGACGCGGACTTCCTCGATAGATTCAGGCGTCGCCGCAATTCCGGCGAACTGCACTGCCGGGTCACCCGGCAGTGCTCGTGTCAGCACGAAGCTGATGATGACGACACCGATGACGACCGGCACCGCCTGCGCGATGCGCATCAATATGGCGGTGCCGCGTCCGTTCACGGATCAGCTCTCGGCGGACTGCAGCGGTCGAACATCGAGCTGGCGGTGGAACCAGAACTCGTACCCGTCCGCGCCGTTGATCGCGACATTCAGGGCCGGCTGCCAAAGCGGAATGCGTGGCAGATCCTCGAGAACGATCTCGAACATGCGCTTGATTTTCGGCGCGTATTCGGGGTCGTCCATCGCCATGTGGAGCGTTTCGTTGGTCAATTGCTCCACCTCCTCGTTGAAGTAGTTCGAGGAGTTGAACAGGTGGCCATCCTGATAGGCCCAGAAGAAGTAGTAGTCGGGCGTGTTGAGCCAGCCACCGAAATTTTCGAGGTGGAATGGCAGCCGCTTCTCGACCAGCGATGCAGTGCGCCAGTTGGCGCCCGGGATCTTCTCGACCTCCGCCTTGATGCCGAGCTTGGCGACGGCTTCCTGGATCAGCAGAGCGGCCGGCTCCATCCAGTAGGCGAGATCGGTCGAGATCGAGAGAGTCGTGTCGAAGCCGTCAGGATATTTCGACTTCGCCATATGCTCTTTGGCCTTGTCGACATCGGTGGCGTATCGTGTCTTGCGGGGCCAGGCGATGTCGCTAATCTCGGCCTCGCCGCCCCACAACGGAGCGCCCCGTCCGTAGGCTGCAGCCTGGAATATGGCCTCGTACGGCACTGCGTAGGCGATGGCCTTGCGTACATCCGGGTCCTGGAACGGCTCGAATTTCGTATTCAGGCAAAGCGCGTGGATGCAGTTTTCGATCGGGGTCGAATAGACGGTGACCTTGTCGGCCAGCTCCGCCGCATCCTTGTCGGGAATGTCGAATGCGATGTGAACATCGCCACGCTCCACTAGCGCCCGCTGCGTCGCCGCCGACGGCACTTCACGCATGATGATGCGGCGTACCTGTGGCAGCGGACCGCCGACCCATCCGTCGAACCTTTCGAAGACGACCTGCTGGCCGCTGTCCCAGCGCGTCACCTTGTATGCGCCGGAGCCGATGGTGTTCTGGTGAAGGTATTCGGTGGCCCAGGGATCGTCGGAGGTCGCTTGTTCCTTGGCGAGTTTCGAATTGATGATGAAAGGAACCGGCACCGCGAGGTCCGGTAGCGAAAGCTTGGACGGCTTGTCGAGCCTGACCACGAATGTCTCGGCATCGACTGCTTCGAACTGGTCGGGGCGTTCAAACCCGCCTGCTTTCATCTGCGTGGACGGGAAACCACCCACCGAGACGGCCCGGTCGAAGGACCATTTGACATCCTCTGCCGTAACCTTGGATCCGTCCTGGAAGATGGCGTCTGGCTTCAACTTGAAGGTGATGACAAGTCCATCGTCGGAGATCGTCCAGCTCTCGGCGAGTTCGGGTTCGATAGTCGAATAGTCGTAGGAGAGGCCCCCGCCCGGCGCCTCCTTGGTGCCGAAGGTGACCAGACGGTCATAGCAGTTGATAGCGATCTGATAGCTCGCGCGATTGGTGCCGGTGCGGTGCAGGTCAAGCGAATTGATGGTCTGACCGCTAACGGCGACCAGCGTGTCGCTGGCTGCGAGTGCGGGGATGGCACGGGCGAAGGGCAATGTGCCCATGACGGCGGCGCCGGTCGCGAGGAAGTGGCGTCTGCTGATCGACATGGCAGGACCTTTCGGAAAAGGAGGAAATTCCGTCAGTCAGGTTGCAGTTTTTCGTGTTAGCGAAAACTGCTATGATTTCACCAATGCGGTGAAAAAAATGCATCGCCCTTGGAGCGGCTTCATGAAACACCTCCAGACGTTCCGGCTTATCGAGGCCGTTGCCCGAGCAGGTTCAATGCGGCGAGCGGCCGAGGACATGAACATCACCGCTTCCGCGCTGGTGCGTCGGGTCCAGCGTTTCGAAGCAGAATTCGGGGCCGAATTGTTCGAAAGACTGCCGGGCGGCATGCGGCTCAATCCGGCAGGCGAGCTAGTGCTGCAGCATTACCGCACGACGCTGTCGGACCTTTCGCGCGTGCACAGCCAGGTTGCGGATCTTTCGGGCGAGCGCCGCGGCCATGTGTCGATCGCGTGTTCGCAGGCGATGCTGCCGTATTTCCTGCCTCAGGAGATCTCGAAATACCGCGCCGACCACACCGGCGTGACGTTTACCGTCAACGTCAGGGACCGGGCTCAAGCCGAACAAGAACTGGCAAACTATGCGAGCGACCTCGCATTGGTGTTCGAACCGGTCTACCTCGTTGACTTCGAGGTTGTTCACGTCATTCCGCAGGCAATCAACGTGGTCATGCGGTCCGACCATCCGCTGGCTGCCAAGGAAGAGATCCGGCTGCGCGATTGTCTGGATACGGCTCATGTCGCCCCCTCGATCAAATACGGTGTCCGGCATCTCATGGATTTTGCCGCCAGGCGCGGCACGCGGCGGATATCACCGGTCGTCGAGACGGAGAGCTTCGAACTCATCCGGCACTATGTGATGCACGAGAACGTCATCGGATTTCAGATACCTATCGGCCTCCGCGATCCAGGCGACGGATCGCTGGTCTTCAAGCCGATTTCGGAGCGCGACCTGCCGCCGGGCAATCTTATCCTGGGCCAGATGCGCGGGCGTACGCTGCCGGTTGCCTCCGCCCGATTTGCCATGCAACTCGCCAATGCGCTCAAGAACTTCACGTCTTCCGAGACCGAAGGCCAACCAATCCCGCATAAGAACTGATACCCACTGGGAATCGCTCAGACTCGTACAAGTTACGAGACGTTCGGTGGTTACCAGAGTCGCCGACCCATCAGAGATTGGATTGTTTCCATCGCAAATCGAAAGTCGGCTAGCGCTTCCCGAAAACCGGAAGCTGCCTGTCCGCAGTCGGCCCCCTTTTCGCGCCTTTCATCGTATTGTTCCGGAAGACGAATGAGGTCTCGCGGTCGTCACTCTTGCGCATTGGTTTCGTCGCGTGCGGGAGCTTGGCTTTGCCCGCGCTTTCTCAGCCTCTCAATGTGCAGGCTCTGTGACCGTGAAACCAAACGAGTTCCGTGCCCGTGAAGAGCCGGGGCCGGCAGTCATCGACAGGGCGCAACCCCAGCGGAAGCCAGTTATAGAGCGTGTTGCGGCAGATACCGTAGAGCGCGAGCACTTGTTCCACGGAATAGACGCGGTGGATTTTCGGCTTCACCGACCGATAGGACCTGGTCATGGCCGCTTCGGCCCGGCCTCGGACCGGGTCCCCGGCGTTTCGGTAGAGCCTACAGAGGCCGCCGCTGGAAGCTCGCCCTCGAAACGTTCGAGCTCGGATAGCAGCCAGCGCGTGGTTCCCGGCGACATCTGTCTTGGTCGCGGGAAGGCGGGATTGTTCTGGCACCATCTCCAGATGGTCGGGCGGGAAACACGGTAGCGCTTGGCGACGTCCCGATCCGAAAGGAAGCTTTCGACGTGGCGACGGGGATGCCCGGTAGCGTCCGCAGGCAGACTGGACTGGGTCGCGCCAGCGCCTGTGGCATCACGCAGCGGCCCAGACAAGCAGGGCGCCACGCTCGGCGGCTCGCCTGCGGCTGCATTCTCAAATAGATCGGTTTGCGACGCTGATCGTTGCGCCATGAGCGTGCCTCCGCGACTGCGGTTGGCGGCACGTCATGCGCTCGCGATTACAGATGGCTTCAGATTGTAGCGATTCGGCAAGCGACGCAACGATTGGTGATGGGCTGGTCGGACCGTGCGGTCAGCCGAGGCCGATTGTGGGGCTGAAAGATGGGCTGGGTAGCTCGAAACCGAAAAATAGACGTAAAATCAACAACATGACAGATAACTATGGCGGAGGGAGTGGGACGGGAATCCAACGTTCTCCAGCCACCACCGTGCCATTCGGAGGACTCCGTCGGCAAGGCCAGGTACTGACGGTTGATGCTAATAGTGACTTTCATGTAAGTAAGTTACTAACAAGGACTCATGCAAGGTGAAGCGAAATGGGTGATGTTAATAGACAGTGGCGGCTCGCACGACGTCCTCGGGGCGAGGCGGCCAAAGATGACTTCGAGTTCGTTGAGGCTGCGGTCCCGCGGACCTTGCGCCCGGGAGAGATCTTGATCCGGAACCGATACCTCTCCCTCGATCCGTACATGCGTTGGCGGATGGACGACGCGAAGTCCTACGCGCCGCCCGTGGCGATAGACGATCCTATGGTCGGCTCGACGATAGCGGAGGTCGTGCGTTCCGACGATTCCGCTTTTCGACCAGGGCAGATGGTGCTGGCCCAAGGCGGCTGGCAGGACTACGCGGTCGCTTCGTCCTCGTCCTTGCGAATTGTCGACGAGGCTGTCGAGCCGACAGCTTTTCTGAATGTTCTGGGTAGCCCCGGCTTCACCGCCTACGCCGGGCTGATGAAGATCGGCATGCCAAAGCAGGGCCAGACGGTCGTGGTGGGGGCAGCCACCGGTCCTGTCGGCTCTATGGTCGGCCAGCTTGCCAAGCGAGCCGGCTGTCGCGCCGTCGCCATCGCGGGCGGTCCGGAGAAATGCCGGCTGGCCGTCGATCACTTCGGGTTTGACGCCGCCGTGGACCATCGTGGCGGAGACCTGGCAGGCGACCTCGCGAAAGCCTGCCCGGACGGCGTCGACGTCTATTTCGAGAATATCGGTGGGCGTGTTCTCGATGCGGTCCTGCCGCTCCTTAACGACTTTGCGCGCATACCCGTTTGCGGCGTTGTTTCGCAATATGACGGCGATGAGTCCGATGGAACTCGGCTCGCCAGCGTCATGCGCGACACGTTGGTCAAGCGGCTATCGTGGCGCGGGTTTATCGTGACTGACTTTGCCGCCCACCGCGGCGAGTTCCTCGAAATGATTACCCCGCTCGTCAAGACTGGCGCAATCGTGTCGCTTGAGGATGTTGTCGACGGGTTGGAACATGCACCAGAAGCCTTCATCGGCCTACTCAAGGGTCGCAATCGCGGCAAGCTTGTGATCCACATAGCCTGAAAAGCAACCCGGCCTCAGGTGTGAATGACCACGTCGTCGGCAAGTTGTTCGCGGGCGCCCAGCATGAAATCGCAGGCGCCGGCGATCTGGGAATCGAGCATTTCGCGCCCGTAGATGGTAACGCATCCGGACGCTTCGGCCATGCGAAGCAGTTTCGTCCGGTCAGGCTCCATAATCGCATCCATCACCGCCACGTGGGCAGGAATGCTGTCGGCCTCTATCGGCATCTTGTTCGCGTCGAGCATGCCGATCGGCGAGGCATTGATCAGCACGTCGATATCCGCCAGCGGGGCAAGCCCGCTATGGACGCGAACTCGCGGAAAGGCCTGCGACAGCTTTTTCAGAAGGGTCTCGCAGCGCGGCTCATCGGGCTCGGACACATATAGCCGATCCGGCTGGCGTAGCGCTAACGCCGCCGCTATTGCGGCGCCCGCGCCGCCGGCGCCCAGCAGTTGGATACGCTGGCGCTTCAGGGCGATCCCGCGTTGCAGGATTGCAGACACGCAACCTTCGCCGTCGAACGCCTCGCCAATCCACTGGTCATCGAGTGATCGGGCCATGACCGAGACGCTATGACTGAAGCGGGCGAGGGGACCATGCCGCTCGAGGTGCCGATAGGCGGCCGTCTTGTGGGGTATTGTCAACACCAGCCCATCCAGGTTCCCAAGCTTCAGCAGTTGCGGAAACACCTGGTCGAAATCCCTTGGATCGATGTCGACCGGAACCAGAACCGCGTTCACCCCGCGGCGCCTCAGTTCGAACGTAACGGTTTCCGGCGAACGCGCCTGCTCGATCGGATGTCCTATGATCCCGTAAAGGCGCGTTCGCCCGTCGACGAAATCCACTGATTCAGCGCGCAGGCCCGGTGACGCGAAACAATCGTTCATGTGTCAAACTCCAGCATCTTTCCGGGATTCATAATATTCTCGGGGTCTAGTGCTCGCTTGACAGCTTGCATAGCAGAGATGGTGCCCAGCCCATGCTCGCGTTCCATGTACTTTCGCTTCTCCTGCCCAATGCCATGCTCACCGGTGCAGGTGCCATCCATCGATAGGGCGCGCTCCACCATTCGCGCCATGAAGCCCCGCACCTTCTCGATCTCGTCGGGATTATCCATGACTACCAGTGGCTGGACGTGAAAATTCCCGTCCCCGACATGCCCCACCAATGGAGCGGGCAGACCGAGAGCGGCGATTTCGGCCTTGGTTTCAGCGATGCAGTCCGCAAGCCGGGAAATCGGAACGCAGACATCCGTGGGGATTGGCCGCGCGCCGGGTCTGAGCGCGAGACAGGCCCAATAGGCGTCGTGCCGCGCCTTCCACAGTCGTGTACGCTCTTCCGCGTTGGCCGACCACCGAAAGGGGCCGCCGCTGAAGGCCTCCGCGATTTCGCCGAAGCGGTCGGCCTGCTCGGCCACGCTGTTTGGCGAACCATGAAATTCAAGTAGCAGGAGCGGCGATTCGGGAAGGTTGAGCTGCGAATGCCTGTTGAGCGCATGAACTGTCAATTCGTCCAGCAACTCGATGCGGGCGACCGGTATGGCGTGCTGGATGGTCGCGATGACGGCGTCGCAGGCGCAGCGGATATCGGGAAAAGAACAGATCCCGCCAGAGATCGCCTCGGGCATCGGAGACAGTTTGAGAACCAGTTCGGTAATCACGCCTAGCGTACCCTCCGAACCCACAAGGAGCCGCGTCAGATCGTAGCCGGCGGACGACTTACGTGCACGTCGCCCGGTACGAATCACTTCGCCATTGGCCAGCACAGCTGTAACGGACACGACATTGTCACGCATGGTGCCGTAGCGAACGGCATTCGTGCCGGAGGCGCGCGTGGCAGCCATCCCGCCGATGGAGGCGTCCGCGCCCGGGTCGATGGGAAAGAACAGGCCCGTGTCGCGAACGTACCCGTTCAACGCGCCGCGCGTGATGCCGGGCTGCACCACGCAGTCCATGTCCTCGGCGTTCACGGCAAGCACGTTGTTCATACGCGAGAGGTCGATCGAGATACCGCCCTCCGGCGCATTGAGATGACCCTCGAACGACGAACCGGCACCGAAGGGAATGACGGGCGCGCGGTACTCCGCGCAGAGGGCGATGACCTCGCGCACCTCATCCGTACTTTCGGGGAAGACGACCGCGTCCGGCGGCTGGCTGGACATCCACGTCAATTGGCTCGCGTGGTGGTCGCGCACCGATGCGGCAGTGGAGACGCGTTCGCCAAACCGCATCTGCAGGGCCGCTATGGCCGCTTGGATATCGCGTTTCCTAAAGGCGAACTTCGTGCTGGTCATCGACAATCTCCTTGTCGAGAAACTTCATAGCGGTTATTGACCTACATGCAAGTCAGGGATAAGCATGGCCTCACTTTTCGGGAGGAAGTGATGAACGACGCGGATTTTCACGTCGCAGTCGGCGACAGCATCCATTTCAGCAAGACGGTGAGCGAAAGCGACGTTTACCTGTTCGCGGGTATCACGGGCGATCTTTCCGACGTTCACTGCAATGCCGAATACATGAGCAAATCCGCCTTCGGCCAGCGGATCGCCCATGGCGTGCTGTGCATGGGGTTCATGTCGACGGCATCGACCGTCATGTATACTCCCCACGTCGACAAATACGTCGGGCTCACACCAGTCTCCCAAGGCTACGACAGCGTGCGCTTCATGGCCCCGGTCTTTTTCGGCGACACGGTGACCATCGCCTACACGATCGACAAGCTCGAGGGCACGAAACGCCGCGCCCTGGCGGCGGTTGTCGCCACCAACCAGCGCGGTGAAACCGTTGCGAGGGCCACACACGTGATGCGCTGGGTTCCGGTCCAGGTAAGCGAGGCCGCCTGATGATCCCCGCGCAGCAGGCATCGCGCGTCGCGCTTGTCACCGGCGGACGTCGCGGCATCGGCCGCGCCATCGCCGTGTCGCTGGCCGACCACGGTTTCGACGTGGTGATAACCGATCTTGAATGCGATGAAGCGGCCAGGCAGACCCTTGCCGAGATCGAGTCTAAGGGGTGCCGCGCCGCCTTCGTGAAGGGCAATGTCGCGGACATCGAGGATCACGAGCGCCTCATCTCAGACGTCCTTTCCGCATTCGGTCCGCTTTCCTGTCTGGTCAACAATGCCGGAGTGCAAACGGCCTATCGTGGCGACATGCTCGACGTGCCCGTGGAAAGCTTCGACCGGCTCATCTCAGTGAACCTGCGCGGTGCCTATTTCCTTACCCAAGAGATCGCGAAAACGATGATGGAGCAACCGTCGGGCGATCCGGCGCGACCGCAGCGCTCCATCATATTCATCTCGTCGGGCAATGCCGTCATCGCGACGCCTGCGCAGGCCGACTACTGCATCTCCAAGGCAGGCATCGCCATGATGGCGTCCCTTTATGCTCTCAGGCTCGCCGAGCACGGAATTGCCGTTCATGAGATCCGACCCGGCATCATACGGACCGACATGACGGCCGACGTGTTCGAGAAATATGACCAGTGGGTCAAGGCGGGTGGCATGCCGCTCGCTCGCTGGGGCGAGCCAGAGGACGTGGGGCGCACGGCGGGGGCGCTCGCGGCAGGGCTATTGCCCTATTCGACCGGCCACGCGTTTCACGTTGACGGCGGGATTCACATCCGGCGCACGTAATTTCGCAAAGGCAACTTTTTCTGGAGCTCGATTTAAGCGGGCCGGTCCGACTCGGAGTTACGGGAGACGAGGGTTTGACGACATATGACTACCAAGGCCGGCGAGCGATCGTCACTGGGGCGGCGAACGGGATCGGCAAGGCTGTCGCCTTGCGCCTCGCGCAGCAAGGTTGTTCGCTCGCATTGTGGGACATCGATGCCGGCGGAATCGAGGCGACCCGGCAGCAAATTGGAGCGAACGCGCAAGCGTTCGAGGTCGACGTCGCGGACGCAGCCGCCGTGCGTGCCGTCTTCGAGGCCACCGTCTCAGCGTGGGGCGCTGGCCCCGAGATCCTGGTCAACAACGCCGGCATTGGCCAACTCGGAGCCCTTCTCGATACCGAACCCGACGTGTTCGATTACACGATGTCAGTGAACGTGGGAGGCACATACAATTGCTGCCGCGCCGTAATGCCGCACATGGTGGAGCAGGGGGACGGCAATATTGTGAACATGGCGTCCTGGTTTGGGAAATCGGGTCGGCCGAAGTCTCTCGCCTACTGTGCGTCGAAGTTCGCCATTATCGGCATGACGCAGTCGATGGCACTGGACTATGCG
Organism: Nitratireductor mangrovi; assembly: GCF_007922615.2. Lineage (NCBI taxonomy): Bacteria > Pseudomonadati > Pseudomonadota > Alphaproteobacteria > Hyphomicrobiales > Phyllobacteriaceae > Nitratireductor > Nitratireductor mangrovi. Next base: position 4,306,587 of record NZ_CP042301.2, read on the forward strand.
GGCAGCGGCGTTCGCGTCAACGCAGTCTGCCCAGGCACGATCGCCAACACGCGGATGCGCGAACAGGCCGATACGCAGGCAGCCGCCATGGGACTGGCTCCTTCGGCCGAACGCCAGCATCTCATCCCACTCGGACGTTTGGGCGAACCCGAGGACGTGGCGGGGATCGTCGCCTTTCTGATTTCCGTCGACGCCAACTACATGACGGGTCAGGCCATCAATGTGACTGGCGGATTGTGGATGAACTGAATGGAGCGAGTGCGGCGTCGCTGAACCCGTATTGACAGTGACGATCGTTTGCAACTTACTGACAGGTAAGTATGCAAATCATGCATCAGCTGACGGCTGAGGCCGGACAAGCATCGGGAGGAAATGTTGTTCGAGCTATCTGAGTATCTCATTCGTGGGGCGCTACTCGGCGTTACCTACGGATTGCTGGCCTTTCCGGTCAGCCTGCTCTTTTCGACGACGGGCTCAGTCGACGTGGCTCTGGGGGCGTACGCGGTCCTCGCGGCGGCGATCATGTACGTGATTGGCGGCCCATTGGGTGTCGCTGCCGCCGTGGGCGCGGCCGTGCTCGCATCAGCCGCGGTCGGCGTCATATCCATGCGGCTTAACCGCCCCGGGCATGTCGATCACGTGATTGCGGTGCTCGGAACCTTCGGCCTGGCTACCTTCATCGAGTCGTTCATTCTGACGATCTTCGGCACCAGTCCGATGATCCGCCAGCCCTTCTCTGTCTTCTGGGATCTCGGCGGCATTCGTGTCAGCCCCCAAATGGGCATCAACGTCGCGGTTTGCGTGACGATCCTGGCGGCGCTGTTCATCGTTCTCAAGAAGACGCCCTTCGGACGGGCAATGCGCGCTAGCGCAATCAACCCGGTTGGCGCCGCGCTAAACGGCATTCCGGTCAAGCAGATCTGGTTTTCCACTTATGTTATCGGTGGCCTGCTGGCCGGCATCGCCGGCGTGCTCATTCTCTTCACCACCGGCGCCGACTACTCGACCGCTTTCAATCTCACCATCTGGGGCTTCGGTTCAGCCATCATCTTTGGACTGAACAGTCCGCTGCGCGGTTTCGCCGGAGGCATCGTCATTGGTGTCATTCAGGCCTTCTCGGCCGGCTACCTGCCGGGAGGATGGGCGACTGCTACGCCGCTCCTATTCATCTTTGCCATCCTTTCGGTCGGGCGGATGAATCAGATCGCTGCCACCGGAGGACGTGTGTAATGGCCAACAGTGTTGCCTCGCGGATGGTGCCCGCGCTAGTCGTCATTGGCGCAGTCACTGTCATCACGCCCGCAATCGGCGCCAGTCCGTTCTGGCTCGACAATTCGGTCCTCGTGGCGGTCTTCGCTCTCCTCGCCTTGTCGGCCGGCATGGCCTACGGGCAGGCCGGTATCCTCTCAATAGCCCCGGCGGCCTTTGGCGCGCTCGGGGCCTATGCGACCGCGATCCTGACGGCCCGCTACGAGTTGTCGCCATTCATCGGATTGGTCGCGGCCTTGCTCCTGCCCATGCTCCTCGCCTATCCAATGGCCCGCGCCATCACGCGGCTGTCGCCGCTGCCACTGTCGATCGCCACCATCCTGCTAAGCCTGGTGCTCGAACTGGCCATCCGAGAGGGCGGAGACTTTACCGGTGGGTACATCGGCATCTCGGGCATTCCCTCGCTCTGGTTCGCGGACAGCCTTTTCTCGATGCATGTGCTGGGATGGGGACTGGTTGTGGTGGTCCTCGTTCTCTATGCCAATCTGACTGATTCCTCCATCGGTCGCGCCGTCAAGACCGCCAAGCACGATCCGCTGCGCGCAACCGCCGACGGTGTCAACGTGCCGGCCCTTCTCGCAGTCTATTTCGCGATCTCGGCCTCGGTTGCCGGCCTCGCGGGGTGGTTCTACGCCCATCATCTCTCCTACATGGGCCCCGACTCCATGACGATGCACGTGTCGATCCGTATCCTGCTGATGGCGGTGATCGGTGGGGCGTCGACCTTTCTGGGGCCCGTGCTCGGCGCTACTTTCCTAACCCTCATCACCCTTTACCTACCTGCCGCCGAGACCCAGGGCATGATCTTCGGTGCGGTCCTGATCCTTGTCCTGATAGTGACGCCGAACGGCGTTCTGGGGACTGACTGGAAGCGAATGTTCCGGCCGCGTGGTGCCCAGGCTGATGCGGCCCGGCGGCGAACGGCCGAGGCACGGGGAGGCGCGGCATGAGCATCCAGGTTTCGGATATCACCGTACGCTTCGGTGGCGTCACCGCACTCAAGGACGCGTCTCTGACGCTCGAGAAGGGGCATATCCTTTCCATTGTCGGTCCCAACGGTTCTGGCAAAAGCACAATGTTCAACGCCATTACAGGCATGGTGCGACCCACCGCCGGAACCGTCAGCGTCGATGGCAAGCGGATCGATGCATTGCCAGCGCACCGGCGAATCGGTCTCGGCCTTGCGCGAACCTTCCAGACGCCCCGGTTCGACCCGAAGGTGACGGTCGCGGAAGCGGTCATGTGCGGCTTCTACCCTGTGCACAAGGCAAGCATTTGTGGCTCTATGTTTCGCACGCCCTTTGCTTCATCGGAAGAAGCAAAGTTCCGCCAGCGCTGCGAGGAAATCCTCGATGACCTGCGGCTTTCGGAGTTCCACCAGCTGCAGATGAGTGAGCTTCCGATGGGCCGAGTTCGGCTCGTTGAGGTCGCGCGTGCAGTGGCGAACGAACCCAGTTACATCCTGCTGGATGAGCCGGCGGCCGGCCTGGCACGTGACGAGCAACGCATGCTCGCGCACGAAGTACGCCGCCTTGCGGACAGGGGGGTCGGGGTGCTCCTCGTGGAGCACAACTTCAACCTCATCCGCGAGCTTGCCGAGCACGTAGTCGTCCTGAAGGAAGGAGTGGTGCTGCTTGAGGGCAAGCCCGCAGACATCGCCAAAGATCCAGCTTTCATCGACATGTATCTGGGGAGGGCGGGTCAATGAGCGTTGCAACTGAAACCGCGCCGCGCGCGTCCGAGACCGCAGTAGAGGTGATGACCTGCAAGGGCGTCACCGCTCGCTACAGCCGCATCACTGTCGTTTCGGGGGTTGACCTGTCGTTGCACGCCGGCGAGTTGCTGGCGGTGTTGGGCGCCAACGGCGCCGGCAAGAGTAGCATGCTTGGCGCCATTGCCGGGATAGTGAACGGCGGAGGTGAAATTCGCGTCCGAGGCCGCAGCGTCGGACGGCTGAGCACCCCGGCGAGGGCCGCCACCGGTATAGCATTCGTGCCCGAACAGCGCGGCAATATCTTCGCCACGATGTCAGTGCGGGAAAACATCGACGTTGGGCTACGACTCCTTCCGCCGGGCGAACGCGAGCTGCAGCGCGAATTCATTCTCGAACTGTTTCCGATTCTCAAGCAGCGTGATCAGGCGATGGCCGGCGTGCTTTCCGGTGGCGAGCAACAAATGCTGGCGATCGGGCTGGCGCTCGGCAGAAACCCGGACGTACTGATCCTAGACGAACCGAGTCAGGGACTGGCGCCGGCCGTGTTTGACATTCTTGAGCACGCCTTCGACATCCTCAAGCGAAAAGGCCTCGCGCTGCTTCTTGCCGAGCAGAACGTGCCTTTCGCAGCACGGGTAGCCGACCGCTACATCATCATGTCCTACGGCAGCGTCGTCCAGACAGGCGGTAGGGAAGATCTGGAGAATCCGGAGGAGCTTGCCGACGCCTTCATGGGTGCCGGTAACGGATAGCGCCACTGTGGCGTGGATCAAAAAAGGGAGAATGAAATGAAGCGTATCCTATCGACCGCAATTGCCGGTGCCATGTGCGCTGCAGTCGCCTCGGGCGTCCAGGCCGAAGAAACGATCAAGGTCGGCGGTATCTTTTCTGTCACCGGCCCCGCTGCGCCGTTCGGCGTTCCCGAGCGGGACATCGTCCAGATTCTGGCCGACAATCTCAATTCGGAAGGTGGCATCGACAGCAAGAAGTTTGAGATCATCATGTGCGATGATCAGACAAACCCCACCGAAGCCGCGCGGTGTGCGACCAGGCTGATCCGCCAGGACGGCGTACAGGCGATCGTGGGCTCCACGACCGGAACCGGAACGCTTGCGCTCATGCCCGTGGCCGCCAAGGCCGAGGTACCGGTACTTGCTCCCGTCGGGACGATCAGCGTCACGGACAAGAGCCATGACTTCTGGCCTTGGGTGTTCCGCGTTGCGCCCACTGACCGCGTGATCCTGTCAGGCATCATGGAGCGGGGTGTGTTCGCACCGGGGCACAAGCGGTTCGCGATCATGTATCAGGAGGACGCCTATGGCGAGGCCGGCATGGAGTACGCGAGCGAGCTCTCGCAGGAGCACGATATCGAGGTCGTCGCAGCTGTCGGTGCGCCACTGAGCGCCATCGATCTGACGGCCGCCGCCACAAAGATTCGCAACGCGGAGCCCGATGTGGTTCTGCTGCAGACGTCCGCACCCGCTCTCGGTGCCGCTTTCGTGCGCGCCGCCAAGCAGGTTGGGCTGGAGGCGCCGATCATCGGTTCCGGCTCGCTCAACCAGCAGCCGTTCATCGACGCCGCAGGCGACGCGGGCGAGGGCGTCCAGGTCGTTTCGATGGGTAACTGGAACGACCCCTCGGAACGACAGAAGGAACTGGGCGAAGTTCTCGCGGCCGCCGGCAAGGAGCCCAAGGGTTACGGCGAGTTGCTCGGCTCGACAGGCTTCATGGCGCTCGCGGAGGCGGTCCGCCGCGTCGAGGGTGATGTGACTGGTGCTGCCATTCGGGACGCCCTGGAGACGATCTGTGATTTCGAGGGCACCTATCTTGATGGCAAGCTCTGCTACTCCAAGGAGCAGCACGAGGGCATCGCCGAAGATTCCCTCATCACGGTCGAGATTCGCAACGGCGAATTCATCACCGTGGAATGACCTTCGGCGGCGAGGCTCGCTCCGGCGGGCCCGCCCCGGCAGCGGCGGCTACGTCTCATGAACGCGTTTCTTTCCTCCCAATGGACGCCCGACCGCGTACTGGAATGGCGTATCCGGGAAACCCCGGATGCGCCATTCCTCGTTTCAGAGAACGGAACGGAACTCTCCTTCGCGACTTTCGGACGGTCCGTTCGCGACTGCATGGGGCACCTCGCCGCCTCGGGAGTCGGTTCGGAAGACCGGGTCGCACTCGTGGCAGGAAATTCGATCGACCACGTCACGCTTTGGTTTGCCACAAACCTGCTTGGCGCCACCGACGCGCCGATCAATCCAGCATTCTCCGGCCGTCTTCTTGAACAGGCACTGACCCTGATCGACCCGGTCCTTGTCGTAGCCGAGGCCGGCTTGCTGCCGGCCGTACACGCCGCGCTGGAAACCAGCGGAGAGATGAGGCCAATCAGGTGGTTCGGCTCTGGCGAGGTGCCGGACGAATCGTGCACCGGTGCAAATTCCGGCCCCCTCGCTGAGGCCGGAAGCGCGACCGTCACGCCTCCGGTTCTGTCGCCTTCCGGCGTTTCCTCCATCCTCGCAACCTCCGGCACCACAGGTCCGGCCAAGGGTGTCATGGTGACGCACGCGCAAGCCTTCCTTACGGCGCGGCAGAGCGTCGAGGGCATGCGCGTTACCGCCGATGACACGTTCTACTGCGCCCATCCGCTCTTCCATATGTCGCCACGCTTCTGCGTCATCTATGCCGCCCTGCTTACTGGCGCGCGGGTCTGCCTTGATGCCGCCTTTTCCGCGCGGCGCTGGATCGACCGGATCCGCGCCACCGGTGCTACGGTGACGATCGGCCACGGGCCGCTTGTCGAAATGATCCACGCCCAGCCTGAGCGAGACGACGATGCGGAAACCAGCTTGACGCGCATCGGAACTTCCCCGTTCCCCCGCCACATAGCGCAAGATTTCGAGCGTCGCTTCGGCGTCAAAGGTATCGAAACCTGGGGCATGACAGAGATCAACATTCCCTGCTGGCACCCCTTCGAGGAGCCACTCCGCCCGGGATCGTGCGGCCGTATCCGTGAAGAATGGTACGAGTTTCGTGTCGTGAATCCCGACACAGACGAGGAAGTTCCGGCCGGCACGGTAGGGGAATTCGTTGTCAGGCCAAAACTGCCCTGGATTGTCAGCCCCGGTTACTTCCGCAACCCCGAGGCCACGGTGAAGGCATGGCGGAACCTCTGGTTCCATACCGGTGACAGCGGCTACCGTGATGCCAAAGGTTGGGTCTGGTTTGTCGATCGCCTGGGAGACCGTATCCGGCGACGCGCCGAAAACATCTCGTCTTTCGACATCGAGGTTGCGGCAAACCGCTACCCCGGCGTGGCAGAAAGCGCCGCCGTCGGCGTTAGCTCTGAGTACGCCTCCGACGACGATATCAAGCTGTGCGTGGTGATGCATCCCGAAGCGAGGCTTGATCCCGTGGCGCTCATCACCCACCTCTTGGACGAGCTCGCGCATCATATGGTTCCGCGCTACGTTGAGGTCCTCGCGGACTTGCCGCGCACGCCTACCGGCAAGCCGAGGAAGGCGGTTCTGCGCGAAACGGGCGTAACCGCTGACACTTGGGACCGCAAGGCGGCCGGTCTGAACCTCCGGTCCCTGCGCAGGCAGGAGGACTAAGCCCCGTCTGCCAGAAGTGACACGAGTTTGGTCAGGCTGTCGCGCGCGTTTTGACCGCGGTTTCGCGGCCATAGGCCCGCTCGATTGTGGAGAGCGTCGCCTCCCACAGGTCGGCCAGCCTGCCGAAATGCCCATGATCGCGGGTGACCGAGCCGGCGTAGTGGATGATGTTGACGAGTTGGACGACAAGCAGTTCCTGTGGAGCGTCTTCGACGAGTTCTCCCGATTGGATCGCCGTTCGCACGCCGACCCGGACCAGGGTCTCGAACTCGTGCGTCACCTCCTGGAGCTTGGTACGCATTCTGGGGGTGATTGCGTCACTGTCGGAACGCAGCCTGATCATCAGGCTCCAAGGCTCTCCCTTGTCGGATTTCTGGTTATAGTGCCGGTAGCGCTCGCGAGACATTCGCACCACCGCTTCTACCTTTTCGCGCAGGCTGGTGCGCGTGTCCGTCCAGATATCTCGATAAGCGTCCAGCGTGCGGTTGGCATAGTCTTCGAGAACTTCCTCGACCAGACCGTCCTTGCTGCCGAAATGGTAGTGCAAGTTGGCGCGGGTCGTGTTGAGAATCTCGGAAATCTGGCGAAAACTGACTCCCCGGTAGCCGTGCTTTACCAGGAGTTCCTCAGCCACGCGCTTGATCTGTTCACGCATATGGGGACCGCGACAGTATCTCGATAAGCATCTGAATCGCTTCCACTATGTCACGGTCCCATTTATCCTGTTTTTCGCGGATGGCGCAATCGCCAAGCCGCGTCAGGCGGCGGCCGGGAGTGCTCCTTCGGCGGTGATCCGCGCGGCTTGCATGGCTTTCCGGATGCGCTCGATTTCCGCATCGCCGAGTTTCTGCAGAGGCGGCCGCACGGCCGCGTTCGGCAACCGTCCGAGGATCACCTGCGCTTCCTTCATGCGGTTGTGCATGTCGACGCCGGGTGCGCCATAGAAAGCGCTGGTCGTAGGGTATATTCTGGCGGCAACCTCTTTAGCCTTGGCCAGATCGTTGCCCTTTACCGCGTCAAACAGTTGCACTTGAAGGTCTGCGATCGTGCTTCCGGCGCCTGACAGGAGACCATTGCAGCCATTCACGAGTGACGACAGAAGCCAAGCGCTGTGTGTCGAAAGGACATGGAAGGGACGTGAGTCGGACTGCAGTTCTCGGACCGTCATTTCGTGACGAGCAGGATCGCCGCAGCCGTCCTTCATTGCCTTAATTGAGGGGATTTCTTCGATGAGGCGCGCGAGCACCTCGTGCGAGTAGCCAAGCGGCGTGTTCGAGGGAAACTGGAAAATGATGAGCGGCAGGTCGGTAGCGTCGGCGATCCGACGGTAGTGGTCCAGGATCATTTCCGGTCGCGAGCCGAGGATGAAGACATTCGAGGGGAACACCAGTAGCGCCGACGCCCCCTTCTGGTCGGCCATCCGTGCAATCCGCACCGCATCGGTGCCACCATCAGAATAGACGCCGTTGACGAGCGGCACCTTGTCGCCGATCTCGTCGAGAGCACTTGCCAGCAGCATTTCCTGCTCCTCGAAAGTACAGGAAGAAACCTCTGAGGCATGGCCGTTGACGGTAATGGCCGCCACGCCTTTAACGCCGGCCACGTCACGCAGGTGCTTGCGGTAGCTCTTTTCGTCGATCGAAAGGTCATCGTGCAGTGGCAGAAGGCAAGCCGGAATGACACCGGAACAGTCGTAGCTCTTTCTTGGCATGGGAATTTCTCCTGTCTGGGCGTCTCACACGCCCTGAAGCGCAATTATTTCAGCGTCCGCGGCTCCAATGCGTGCTTCGCGCGCCTTGCGGTAGAGCGGTGACTTGTAGAATTCGCGCGCTGTTTCGACCGAGTCGAACTCCACGATTACGTAGCGACAGGGGGCCGCCGCGCCTTCGAGCGTGTTCGGCTCGGCCCCGCGTACCAGGTAGCGTCCGCCGAAGGCTTCGATCGCCTCCTTGGCGAGAGGCTTGTAGGTTTCGTACCTTTCTGGATCCGTTACCTGGACCCGTGCGACGACGATGGCGGGCATGGTGAAATTCTCCTCCACGATGTGACTTCGATGCGTCGGACCCTTGTCCGGCAGGGGATCGGCCAAGGCGTGTTCTCGTCAAAAAACTTATTGACCTGCAAGTCAGTGTAAGTCAAGTTCCCGCTCAGGAGGACGCCCCGAAATGCCCGACAGGAAGATCCGCGTGGAGGTCCAAGATCGCGTCGCCACGCTCTATCTCAGCAATCCGCCCATGAACGTCGTCACGCTCGACCTGACACGTCAGATGAATGCGGCGCTCAACCATCTAGCGAACGATGCGGATGTGGGTGCACTCGTGCTGGCCGGCGAAGGCGATCGCGCCTTCTGCGCCGGTTCCGACATCAAGGAGTTTCCCGGGCTCATTGCCGAACAAGCAATCGTTTCCAAGAAACTCGGTTACGAAAACGAGACTTATTCCGCCGTAGCGCATTTCCCCAAGCCTACAATCGCGGCAATCGAGCGTCTTGCGCTTGGCGGCGGCCTTGAATTGGCCGCCGGGTGCGACCTCGTTATTGCCTCGGAGGACGCCAGGCTGGGCCTTCCGGAAGTGCTTCTGGGCGGTTTTCCCGGCAGCGGCGGCACCGTTCGTGTGACCCGGCGCATCGGCTTCGGACGGGCAAGCGAGATGATGCTTCTCGGCGACGCGATCGACGCGGAGACGGCGCGACAATGGGGGCTCGTCAATCGCGTGGCCCCGAAGGGTAGCGCGCTCGCACTGGCACGTGAGTTGGCCGCCCGGCTGGCAAGCGCCGCCGCCCAAGCTACCTATGCTTGCAAGGTCGCATTGCGCTATGCCTTTGACCTGCCGGAGCAAGAGGCGATCGCAAGGACTTTGGACCTCAGCGAAGCTCTTTCCCAGACTCCAGATTTTTTGGAGGGCGTTACGGCCTTCAGAGAAAAGCGCAGAGCTAACTTTGAGGGCACCCTCGATATCGCGGCCTTCGAAGTCACCCGCTGACGAACGCCATTTGCAGACATGAAGTTGTGGATCGGGCTGGTCCGGTCCGGGAGAGACAGGCAGTGATCGACTTTTCCGTTCCCCAGGAAACGCAGTTGGTGCTGGATACGATCCGGCGCTTTATCAAGGATGAGCTTCAGCCGCACGAGGCCGAGGTCGAGGAGGTGCAGTACGTACGCCCGGAACTGGCGCGCGAATTGCGCGACAAGGCCAAGGCGCTTGGTCTGTTCGCCATGGGAATGCCCGAGGATGTCGGCGGTGGCGGTTTGAGTGCCGTCGACATGTGTCTCTGCGAGGAGGAGTTCGGCTTCACCAAGGATGCGCTCGTACGACGCGCCTTCGGGGCTATTCCCGGTTCGCTTGTCAATTGCGTCGGCGAGCAGCGTGACAAGTATCTCTATCCGGCGGTCGCCGGCGACATCAACGTCGCTCTCGGCATGACCGAGCCGAATGCCGGCTCTGATGCGGCCGGCATCAAGACAAGCGCCCGCCGCGAAGGTGACGACTTCGTCCTCAACGGAACGAAGCATTTCATAAGCGATGCCGACGTGGCGGACGCCATCATCGTCACGGCCGTCACCGATCCGTCCAAGGGCGCCAAGGGCATCAGCGCTTTCCTTGTCGACAAGAACACGCCGGGATTCACGCTTGGCCGCATCCAGTACATGATGGGCTTGCGGGCGACCAATCATTCGGAGCTAGTCTTCGACAACGTTCGACTGCCGAAAACGCAGATGCTGGGTCCGGAAGGCTCGGGCCTCTATCAGGCGCTCTCCACCATCAACAAGGTTCGTCTCGGCATGGTTGGTGGCCGCTCCGTCGGCATGGCGCGCAAGCTCATGCAGATGTCGATCGAGTATGCCAACGACCGCAAGCAGTTCGGCCAGAAGATCGGCGATTTCCAGATGGTTCAGGCCATGCTGGCTGACATGGCCACCGAGATATTTGCCGCACGGATGATGGTTCTCAACGCCGCGTGGGAGACCGATCAGGGCATGGATCCTCGCGAGAAAGTCTCCATGGTCAAATATTATGCCTCCGAGATGCTCGGCCGTGTCGCCGACAAGGCCGTGCAGATCTTTGGCGGCATGGGTTACTGCCGCGAAATGCCGCTCGAGCAACTCTATCGAGATGCCCGGGTATACCGCATCTTCGACGGGGCCTCGGACATTCATCGCGTCATCATTGCGCGCAGTCTGCTGAAAAACGGCAGGCAGTCCCTCTGAACCTGAGCGGAGCCGACATGCTCGATAACATGAAGGTGCTGAGCTTCACGCATTTTGTGCAGGGGCCGGCCGCATCCCAATACCTGGCCGACATGGGGGCTGACGTCATCAAGGTCGAGCCTCTCAACGGCGCCTATGAACGAGGCTACGGTGCCGATTCCGTGTTCATCGACGGCCTGAGCGCGACTTTCTTTTCGGTCAATCGCAACAAGCGCTCCTTGTCGGTGGATCTGAAGAACCCGCGCGGCAAGGAAGTTGTCTATTCGCTCATACGCGAGGCGGACGTGGTTCTGGAAAACTACCGCGGCGGAGTCTTGGACCGTCTGGGCTTCGGCTACGAGGCGGTCAAGGCAGCAAAGCCTGACATCATCTATGCATCCGCTTCGGGTTGGGGTTCGTCAGGACCCATGGCCGAAGCCCCCGGACAAGATCTTCTGGTTCAGGCCCGCTGCGGCCTCATCTCGGTCACCGGGGATATGGAAACGGCGCCGACGGTCCCCGGTGTGCCGATCGTGGATCAGCATGGCGCCGCTTTGATGGCGATGGCGATCAGCGCAGCCTTCGCCCGCAAATTGTCGACCGGCGTCGGCACGCGCATCGAGTCCAATCTTCTCAACGCCGGTCTCGACCTGCAGGCCGAATCTATCGCCGCATATCACTCGGGACGGCGAGGAGCCGACCGCTTCCGCCGCGACCACCGGCTTGCCTCGTGGTTTCTACCCGCCCCCTACGGGGTCTTCCGCCTGGCCGACTGTCACGCCGTCATCAGTCTCGGCGGCGACATCGAGAAGTTCGCCGAGGCAATCGGTAACGCTGACCTGATTGCGCTGGCGGATGACCGCATGGCGAACCGCGATTCCTTCATGAAAATCCTCGGCGAGGAGCTGAAGGGCTGGACTTATGAGCGTCTCGACGCAGCGCTCGCGCCGCACGGGCTCTGGTACGAGCGCGTGCAGGACTACGACGCTATCCGCAATGATCCTCAGGTGGCGGAAAACCAGTGCTTTCAGGAGTTCGACATCGGAGCAAGCCGGGCAACCGTTCTCGCTCATCCCGTCCGCTACGATGGTGCGGCGCCCGCATTGCGCCGGATGCCTATCGACCTGGGCGGTGACACGCGGGAGGTGCTAGCCGAAGCTGGATGGAGCGCCGAGGAGATCGAGGCCATGGTCGAGCAAGGTGTTATCAACCCGGGGTCAGCGCGTCAGGCTGCGCGAAGCTCATGAACATTGCGCTCAGAGAGGTCTCGCTGAAGGACCGTTACGAACGGTCCTCCGGTACGCTCTTCCTGTCCGGAACGCAGGCACTGGTGCGGTTGTTGCTCACGCAACGTGAGCGCGACCGCAAGGCTGGCCTCAACACTGCGGGCTTCGTTTCGGGTTACCGCGGGTCGCCACTCGGCGGTTTTGACATGGAGCTCTGGAAGTGCCGCGACATACTGAAGGAGGCCTCGGTCGTCTTCGAGCCAGGCGTTAACGAGGACCTCGCGGCCACGGCAGTCTGGGGCACGCAGCAGATCGACAGCCTGCCTGGCAAGAACGTGGATGGCGTCTTCGCCCTCTGGTACGGCAAGGGGCCTGGCGTCGACAGGTCGGGGGACCCCTTCAAGCATGGCAACTATGCCGGAACGACCGAACAGGGGGGCGTCCTCGTCGTCTTCGGCGACGACCATCCGGGCAAGTCTTCGACGGTGGCACACCAAAGCGAGCAGGCACTCGCCGCGAATTCCATGCCGGTCCTCTATCCGTCGAACGTCCAGGAAATCATCGAGTACGGTCTCCACGGCTGGGCGCTTTCGCGCCATTCGGGCCTGTGGGTCGGCCTGAAGACGGTCAACGAAACGGTGGAGACCACGGCGACCGTAGAGGTCGCCGAGGGCGCGCCGCGCATCGTGACACCGAATTCCGCGGCCGACGGCGCCGACATACGCCCCCAGCCGGACTACAGCCCGCAGCGCGACGAGACGGTCGTCATGCGGCTGCGGTTGCCGCGCGTTCACGAATATGCGCGCGCCAATCACCTCGACGTCCGCACGCTTGGTCATTCAGGCGCCCGACTCGGCATCGTCACCTCGGGCAAGGCCCATGCCGATCTGGTGGATGGTCTCGCACTTCTCGGGATCGACGCAGAAAGGGCCGATGCCCTTGGCCTCTCCGTCTACAAGGTCGGGCTCATCTGGCCAATGGAGCCGACCGGTCTGGAGGCGTTTGCCGAAGGCTGCCAGGAGTTGTTGTTCATTGAGGAAAAGCGCGCCTTCCTCGAAGACCAGGCCGCGAAAATCTTGTACAACCGGCCGGCACGCCCCCGGCTTGCGGGCAAAACGGACGGCGCAGGCGGGGTGCTGCTGCCCGCTGACGTCCAGCTAGACCCGCTGACGGTCGCCACCGCACTCGTGGAGCGGCTGGAGGCCTGCGGCCTGGCGGACGACCAATTGCGTCAGGCACTGGCCGAGGCAACGCGAGTCGAGGCGGTGACCGTTCCGCCTGATCGTCCGAAGCGGATTCCCTACTTCTGCTCGGGCTGTCCGCACAATACCTCCACCCAGGTCCCCGAGGGCTCCTTCGCGATGTCGGGAATCGGTTGCCACTCGATGGCGATGTGGATGAATCGCGATACGCTGAAGCCGGTGCAGATGGGCGCCGAGGGAGCCAACTGGATCGGCCTCTCTCACTTCACCACCATGCGCCACGTCTTTCAGAACATGGGGGACGGCACCTATTCTCATTCCGGGCTCATGGCGATCCGCGCAGCGGTTCTCGCAGGCGTCAACATTACCTACAAGATCCTCGCCAACGATGCCGTTGCCATGACCGGGGGGCAGCCCGTGGAGGGCGCCTTGACGACCGAGCAGATCGTGCGCCAAGTCCTGGCGGAGGATGTGGCACGTGTCGTCGTGGTAACCGACGATCTTGAGCGCACCACCGTCGACGTCGCGGGTGTGGAGGTTGTCAAGCGCGACCAGCTGCTGCGCGTCCAAAAGGAACTGAGCCAGGTGGCGGGGACCACAGTTCTGGTCTATGAGCAGGTCTGCGCAGCTGAAAAGCGGCGCCGGCGCAAACGCAAGCTCATGCCGGACCCCGCAGCGCGGGTCTTCATCAATGAAGACGTCTGCGAGGGATGCGGAGACTGCTCCGTCCAGTCCAACTGCATGAGCATCTTGCCCAAAGAGACGGCGTTTGGACGCAAGCGGCGTATCGACCAGTCCTCCTGCAACAAGGACTTCTCCTGCGTCGAGGGATTCTGTCCGTCTTTCGTGGTGGTTGAGGGCGGCAGGCTGCGCAGGGATTCCGGTAAGCTTGACCGGAGCCGGCTTGCAGCCATCCCCGACGTCCCGGTCGCCGAATTCGACAATTGCAACGTGCTCATAACCGGTGTCGGCGGCACCGGTGTCGTCACCATCGGTAGCGTACTTGCGATGGCCGCAAATCTGGTGGGCAAGGGTGCCAGCAGCTACAACATGACCGGCCTGGCGCAGAAGGGCGGCGCCGTCTTCAGCCACCTGCGGCTGACGTCCTCTCCGGACGGCCTTCGCGGTTCGCAAATCGGTTCAGGCACCGCCGACCTCGTACTCGGCTGCGATTTGGTAACCGCCGCCGGAGCCGACGGGCTGAAGGCCTGCTCGCCTGCCAAGACCAAGGCGCTGCTCGGCGCGCAGCCTGCGCCGACCGCCGCTTTCCAGTCGAACCGAGACTACCGCATTGACGACAAGGCGCTCATCGCCGCTGTCCGGATGGCTTGCGACGAAGCCATCGCCGTCGACGCGGAGGAGGTTTCCGAGCGCCTGCTGGGTGACAAGATCGGCGCCAACATGTTCATGGTCGGCTATGCGTATCAGAAGGGCTGGCTGCCCTTGGCAAGCGAAGCCATCATCAAGGCGATCGAACTCAACGGCGCGGCCGTTCAGCTCAATCTTGACGCATTTGCGCTCGGGCGACTGGCCGTCGTGGAGCCCAACGCGGTGCGCCCCGACATCGAGGTCTCGGGCATACCCGATACCCTGGAAGGAATCATTGCGCACCGCAGCGCCCACCTGACCCGTTTCCAGAATATGCGCTGGGCGCGGCGCTACAAGGCACTTGTGGACAAGGTCCGGCTTGCAGAGCAACGTGTCGCACCGGGGTCGGAACGCCTGGCGCAGGCAGCGGCAATCAACCTTGCCAGACTGATGTCCTACAAGGACGAATACGAGGTCGCCCGCCTTTATGTCGACTCCGCCTGGAAGGCACGTCTGGCGCGGACATTCGAGGGGCAGGAACGCCTCTCTTTGTGGCTGGCGCCACCGCTGCTCGCCCGGATCGATAAGGAAACCGGCCGTCCGAAGAAGATGAAGTTTGGCCCCTGGATATTCCACGCCATGGCTGTCCTTTCGAAGCTGCGTTTCCTGCGGGGAACGAGGCTCGATCCATTCGGCTATTCGAGGGAGCGCCAGCAGGAAAGGGATCTCATCCGCAGCTACGAGGCGGACCTGGAAACACTCATCTCCAGTCTGACGGAGGCCAATCTCGATCTCGCTGTCGAGGTCGCGTCCGTGCCGGATGCCATTCGCGGCTTCGGACCCGTCAAGCAAAAGGCGATTGAAACGGCCGCTGCCGCTCGCGCGCGCCTGATGTCGAGGTTTGCCTCCCCGATAGTTGAAGAGGAAGTTGCCGCATGAAAGTCCTCGTTCCTGTTAAGCGGGTGATCGATGCGAACGTGAAGCCGCGGGTGAAGGCCGACGGCTCGGGCGTCGAGTTGGCGAATGTGAAGATGTCGATGAACCCGTTCGACGAGATTTCGGTCGAGGAAGCGATCCGTCTCAAGGAGGCCGGCAAGGTCGAGGAGATCGTGGCGGTTTCGATCGGCCCGCAGCAGGCTCAGGAGACGATCCGCACCGCGCTTGCCATGGGCGCCGACCGCGGCATCCTGGTCAAGACCGACGACTCGGTCGAACCGCTGGCGGTGGCCAATATCCTGAAGGGCATCGTGGACGAGGAAAAGCCCGAACTGGTGATCCTCGGCAAGCAGGCGATCGACGACGATTCCAACCAGACCGGACAGATGCTGGCTGCGCTTCTGGGTTGGGCGCAGGGGACGTTTGCCTCCAAGGTCGAGCTCGACGGCGGCAAGGCGAAAGTGACGCGCGAAGTCGACGGTGGCCTGCAGACGGTGGAACTGACGCTGCCGGCGGTGGTGACCACGGACCTGCGTCTGAACCAGCCGCGCTACGCCTCGCTGCCCAACATCATGAAGGCCAAGAAGAAGCCGCTCGACGAGAAGGCGCCGGGCGATTACGGCGTCGACACCGCGCCGCGGCTGAAGGTTCTCAAGACCGAGGAGCCGGGCGGCCGCAAGGCGGGCGTGAAGGTCAAGGACGTGGCCGAGCTCGTTGACAAGCTCAAGAACGAAGCCGGCGTGCTCTGAGGAATTCCGCCGGCCTGTAAGCGGCCGGCTTTTTTCGCTTCCGGTGCACACGTACCAAAGTACGCTCCGCTCCGGGTCTCGAATCCAGCCGCTTTCGGCACGATCTGACCGGAGTTCCGGCGTCCGGTGCCAGGGCGGCAAGCAAGGGAAAAGACCATGGCCACATTGCTGATTGCCGAACACGACAACGAAACCCTTTCCGACCAGACCGCCAAGGCGCTGTCGGCCGCGGCCGGGCTCGGCGGTGACGTCGACATCCTGGTCGCCGGCAAGGGCGCGAAGGGCGTCGCCGACGCCGCCGCAAAGCTTGCCGGCGTGCGCAAGGTGCTGCTGGCCGAGGCCGACGCGCTCGACCAGCGCCTGGCCGAGCCGCTGGCCGCGCTGATCGTGTCGCTTGCCGACGGCTACGACGCACTGGTGGCGCCGGCCACGACCATGGGCAAGAACGTGATGCCGCGCGCGGCCGCGTTGCTTGACGTCATGCAGGTCTCCGACATCATCGAGGTCGTCGACGCCAAGACCTTCAAGCGGCCGATCTATGCCGGCAACGCCATCCAGACAGTCGAGGCGAGCGACGCCAGGAAGGTGATCACGGTACGCACCGCCGCCTTCCAGGCCGCGGGCGAAGGCGGCTCGGCGTCGGTCGAGACCGTCGCCGCGGCCGATGATCCGGGCGTGTCGAGCTTCGTGGAGAACAAGCTGTCGGAAAGCGACCGCCCGGAGCTGACCTCGGCCAAGATCATCATCTCGGGCGGCCGTGCGCTCGGTTCGTCGGAGAAGTTCCAGGAGGTCATCCTTCCGGTCGCCGACAAGCTGGGCGCGGCCGTCGGCGCCAGCCGCGCCGCGGTCGATGCCGGCTATGCGCCCAACGACTGGCAGGTCGGCCAGACCGGCAAGGTCGTCGCGCCCGACCTCTACATCGCCTGCGGCATTTCCGGCGCCATCCAGCACCTGGCCGGCATGAAGGATTCCAAGGTCATCGTCGCCATCAACAAGGACGAGGAAGCGCCCATCTTCCAGGTCGCCGACTACGGCCTCGTCGCCGACCTCTTCCAGGCCCTGCCGGAACTCAACGGTAAGCTTTAGGTGGTCGGACACTTCGTAAGCGACCGATGCACGAGCGACTTTGCTTTGCGCTCTACCAAAGGCACAGGCTCCTGGAAACACCTGGCGCACGGCATCGCGGCTCGACTGACCGCCGCGAAATGACGATCCGCCGGCTCGACAAGGTCTATCACGTCGAGCGCGTGACCTCGCGTGACGTGGTCGGCGGGTGAGGGCGTCCGATCGTACAGTCGTTGGTGGCAAGTCGCTCCGGGCCAGCACTTTGCCTACGAGAAGAACTCGTCGTCCTCGGCTTCCAGGCCGCTGAACTCCCATGGCTTCGGGCCGAGGGGAGAGCTGGTGGTCACCCGGCTCCGGGATGACGGCGAGAGGCCGAGTTCACACATGAACTTGTGCATGAGCTCGACATTCTTGTTGGCGATCGCCAGCCAGGGAGAGGGCTGCACGTAGCCGGCAGGCGTCTTGAGCAGCGTCGGCGTTTCCTTCAGCCGTTTTTCGGCTTCCACCCAGCTCCCGGACACGCTTGATCCTGCAGTGGGCGTTCTTGGTCTCATCAATCCCTCTGGATGTTCCCTTGCTTGCGTCCGGCATTGGCATCAGCTTGCCTGCGCACCGCGTTCGGCAGCCACAGTCGCGAAGGACGCATCGCTGCCTTCCAGCATGGCCGTCTCGCCGGTGAAGGACTGCCAGCGCTTCACAGCCACATCGACATAGGCCGGGTCGAGCTCGATGGCATGGCAGCATCGCCCCGTCATCTCTGCGGCTATGATTGTCGTGCCGGATCCACTGAACGGCTCGTAGACGGCCTGACCGGGAGAGGAATTGTTCTCGATCGGCCGGCGCATGCACTCCACCGGCTTCTGCGTGCCATGGCCGCTGTCGTTCTTGCGGTGCGGTATCTGCCAGACGGTCGTCTGCTTGCGGTCGCCCTTCCAGTGGCCCTTCCTGCCCTTGCGCACAGCGTACCACGCCGGCTCATGTTGCCAGTGATAGTCCCCGCGGCCGATCACCAGGCGGGTCTTGTCCCATACGATCTGGGACCGGATCGCAAAGCCCGAGGCCTCGAGGCTTTCCGCCACGATCCCGGCGTGAAGGGCGCCGTGCCAGACATAGGCGACATCGCCTGGGAAGAGCGCCCAGGCCTCACGCCAGTCGGCGCGGTCGTCGTTGGCCACCTTGCCGGTCGCAAGCCCCTCGGCACCATTCAGCTTCCCGCGCCAGGCCGGATCGTAGTTGACGCCATAGGGAGGATCGGTGACCAGCAGGTGAGGGGAGACGCCACCCAGCAGGCGAGCCACATCCGCTTCACTGGTGGCATCACCGCAGATCAGACGATGGTTGCCGAGGACCCAGAGATCGCCGGGACGGCTCGCAGGCGTAGCGGGCGGGGCAGGGATGGCATCCGGATCGGTGAGGCCAGTCGTGCCGCGCGCAGTCAGCGCCGCGATCTCCTCCTCGCCGAACCCGGTCAGGGCCAGATCGAAGCCCAGGCTCTCCAGATCGCCGAACTCCAGCGCCAACAGCTCGTTGTCCCACCCGGCGTTGAGCGCCAGCCTGTTGTCGGCGATGACGTAGGCGCGCCTTTGTGCCTCGCTGAGACCTGCAAGCTCGATGACCGGAATCTGTGCCATGCCGAGCTTTCTCGCCGCCAGCAACCGTCCGTGGCCGGCAACGACCCCGTTCTCGCCGTCGACCAGGATGGGGTTGGTCCACCCGAACTCCCGGATGGATGCCGCGATCTCCGCCACCTGCGCCTCGGAATGAGTGCGCGCGTTGCGGGCGTACGGGATCAGTATGTCGAGGGGTCTGTAATCCAGCTGAAGAGAACGATCGCCTGTGGTCATGATTGCCCGGAGCACCTTGCAAGGAACAAAGCCGCATACTTCATTAATCGCATGATATATCGGTCACAACCATCTGTGAATCATGACATTTGACGTCATTCGTACGCGCCGCTACGCTCTCCTGCGACAGATCGGTCGGACTCGACTTTGCCCGCGAAACCAGGGACGCCGAAACCGCGGTTGAAGGTTTCGGCACAGACTCCGGATGATGACGGCAATGACGCTTGTGACGCTTCCGCCTTCCTATCACTTCGACAAGAAATGCTCGTCAGACGGATAACATCAGGCAAGCGTCACTAGCGTCACAAGTGTCAGTCACCCCTGAGGATCGCAACGTCGGAGGTGGTCTGTCTATGTGAGCGTCAGTCGCCACTCTTTTTCGGTCTGCGTCCTTTCCGCTTCCATGCCTCCGGGGCCAGCTCACGGCGCAACGCCTCTACGGCGCGCTTCGGGATGGCGCCGTGAAAGGCCTCGTTTGCCTCCTGATGGTCTTCTTCTCTGGAGGGTTGTCGCCCGGAGGATGCGCATTGTTCGACACGGTTGTTGTACCATTTGCGCAGCGCGGATGATGAGAAGCCCTTTGCCCTGTCCTTCTCGTCGCCAGCCTCGACATGTGCGGGGAAAATCAGGATCTGGGTGACCTCAACCCCCGGCCCGGATGCCGTCGCCCTCCTGATGTCGATCTCCAGGTCTCGCCAGCGATCGGCCCTGATGGCCTGTCGCGGAGCGTCGAGCGGAGCCTGGCTCGAATATCCACGAGCAATCACCTCTCCACGCAAGAGCTTTCCCAAGAGTTCGGCTCTCAGATCGAGGAGTCGAAGACGAAACCTCGCATGATTCCTCTGGAACTCGAGGGTCTCTGCGGCGTCCCACATTGGATCGATATTCGCCTCGTCGCCATAGCCAGCGAGGTCCAGCTCATAGGCCATCTCTGCAAGACGGGGACGGACGAAATGAAACAAGGCTTCCCACGGGGGTACACCATCAGCCGGGTCCATGCGTTCCCAAATCGGGCGCGGATCACGCTCGAAGAACTCGTCCTCCGATTCGTCGGCTACCCAGGGTTTGCGGTGCTTTCCAGTCAATGGCTTCGACCCATGCACTGGTGACTCTATGGCCGAATTTGCGCGCCCGTGCTTGCAATTCCGGGACCTGTCGTAAACCGCGCGTGAATAAATCGGCCATTGGTGGCCGGTTTTTGGGTTCGTGGCGAATGCCGGCAGTCTGTGCGCATGAACGGCGGCACGAGGCAACGAACATCATGACATCGCATCTCGACGAACACGGCCTGGCGCAGAGATGGCACCTAAGCACCAGAACGCTTCAGCGCTGGCGCCAGATCGGAACCGGACCGGCTTATCTGCGGTTGGGAGGGCGCATCGCCTACGATCTGTCGGACGTCCTTGCGTTCGAACGGAAATGTCGGGTCCTGCCGTTCACGACCGAGCATTCGGAACGAGGCGATGCCTGATGGGACGGCGATCTGACAATCAGCTGTCGAATGGTGCCCCGGCTCTCAGCGACGATGCACTGGCTCTGGAATTCGCCCAGGCCCAGGAGGATTACATCAGGCTGATCCCCGAGACCGGATCATGGATGGTTTGGAACGGCGTGTGCTGGCGTCCCGATCGCAACACGGTTCGGGAAACCATCCGCCGGGTGTGTCGAGAAGCGGCCGCCGAAGCCGAAGACAGGAATGTCGCCATGCGGCTTGCCTCCGCCGCCAAAGTGACGGCGGTCGAAGCCCTTGCCCGGTCGGACAGCCGTCTCGTTGCCCGCGCTGAGCGCTGGGACAGCGATCCATGGCAACTCAACACGTTGGCCGGTATCATCGACCTGCAGACCGGCCAATTGGAAGCACATGATCCGCAGCGGTCGATGACGAAGCTCGCAGGGGCTGTGCCGGGCGGTGCGGCGCCGCGTTGGGAGCGGTTTCTGGGACAGATTACCGAGGCCGACAACGACCTGGCGGCCTATCTCCAGCGGGTTGCTGGCTACTGCTTGACGGGTTCGACCCGTGAGCATGCGATGTTTTTCCTGCTCGGACGAGGAGCCAACGGCAAATCCGTCTTTACGAGCGTCCTGAGCGCACTTCTCGGCGACTATGCCTCGACGGCGGCGACCGACCTGCTCACGGCGACTCATCTAGCTCGTCATCCGACAGAACTGGCGCATCTGCAGGGCCAACGCCTGGTCCTTGTGCCCGAGGTAGAGCGACGTGTCCGCTTCGCTGAAAACCGCCTCAAGGCGCTGACCGGCGGCGACCAGATCGCCGCGCGCTTCATGCGCCAGGACTTCTTCACCTATGTGCCTCAGTTCAAGCTGATGGTCACAGGCAATCAGTTGCCGCTCCTGGATGGTGTCGACGAGGCCGTAAGACGGAGGCTTCAGATCATTCCATTCAGAAAGGTCGTTCCAATGGTGGAGCGGAACCCGTCATTGATCGACGATCTGCTACATGAGCGCGACGGCATATTCAGTTGGGCGATCGAAGGCTGTCGCGAGTGGTTTCGCCAGGGATTGAACCCACCGGCGGCCGTTAATGAACTCGCGCGGTTCTATCTGGATAACCAGGATGCGATCGGCCGTTTCATTGCCGACCGTTGCGAGGTCGATGCAAGCCTCTCAGTCGGCAGTACGACGCTCTTCAAGAGCTGGCTGAAATGGGCCGACGAGGCAGGCGAACAGGCAAGCACACAGCGGGCGTTCGTCCAGGAATTGCAGTCCCGAGGCCACCCGCCAGCCCGTAGCGCCACGCAGCGCCTCATCCGCGGGCTAGCGTTGAGAGAGCAGGGGGACCTGGCGTGAATCCGCTTCATCCCCGCTATATGTCGACAAGGGAACGTCTTGCTGTCCTTGCAGCCATCCTTGCTCTCGGCCTGATCCGGCTGAGGCTTCGACAGTCAAGCGAACTATCTGGCGATGATGCAGACAAGTCGCTTCACTTCGGCGCCCGGGAGAGCGTGTGTCGGGACGACCGCAAGGGAGAGTTCCGATGACAACAGTCTCCACGAACGACGCGACCGGCAGGGGAGGCCGCCATGACGATCCGGCCGTTCTTGCCCGCCTGGCCGCGCTCAAGGCGGCAACGGCGCCCGAACTGAAGGCGCAGTGGCGAGACTTGTTCGACAGCGAACCGCCGCCGTTCAACCGCCGCTACCTGGAAAGCCGGCTCGCCTACCGCATCCAGGAATTGGCCTATGGAGGGTTGAGGCCCGAGACGATCCGCCGGCTGGAGCGGCTGGGAGAGGAACTGGACGGCGGCGACCGCAAAAAGCGCAGCCTGCGCGCCGACCGCGACCGACCGATCACCGGCACGCGGTTGCTGCGGGAATGGCAAGGTGAAGAACAGGTCGTCACAGTGACCGCTGACGGCTTCGAATGGCAGGGGCGGCCCTACAAGTCGCTGTCGGCGATCGCGCGGGCCATCACTGGCACGCGCTGGAACGGGTGGGTGTTCTTCGGCCTCAAGAACCACAGGGCGCGGACATGACGAAGCTCTCGGAGAACCAGAAGATCGTGCGCAAGCAGCGGTGTGCCATCTACACGCGCAAATCCTCCGAGGAAGGGCTGGAACAGGAGTTCAACTCGCTGCACGCCCAGCGCGAGGCGTGCGAGGCCTTCATTGCCAGCCAGCGGTCGGAGCGCTGGGTGTTGGTCCGTGATCAGTACGATGATGGCGGCATCTCCGGCGGTACGCTCGACCGCCCCGGTCTGCAGCGCCTGTTGGAGGATATCGAGGACGGACTGGTTGACGTGGTGGTGGTCTACAAGATCGACCGCCTCAGTCGGTCGCTCGCCGACTTCGCCAAGCTGGTCGAGGTGTTCGACCGCAACGGCGTGACCTTCGTCTCGGTCACACAGAGCTTCAACACGACGACGTCCATGGGCCGGCTGACGCTGAACATCCTGCTCAGCTTCGCCCAGTTCGAGCGCGAGGTGACGGCCGAGCGCATTCGCGACAAGTTTGCCGCCAGCCGCAAGAAGGGCATGTGGATGGGTGGGATGCCGCCCTACGGCTACCACGCCCTGAACCGGAAACTGGTCATCGACGACGAAGCCGCCGCGCATGTCCGCTGGATCTTCGCCCGCTTCCTCGAGATCGGCTCGGGCACGGAACTGGCCCGCGAGGTTGCTCAGCGCGGCATCCGGACGACCCGAGGCAACCGGATCGACAAGAAATACATCTACCGGATGCTGAACAACCGCGCCTATATCGGCGAGGCGGTCCACAAGGGCGACAGCTATCCCGGCGAGCACGACGCGATCATCGACCGCGAGACGTGGGACCGCGTCCACGCCATCCTCCAGGAAAGCCCCCGTAAACGCGCCGCGCGCACCCGCGCCGAGACGCCCGCACTTTTGAAGGGCCTGCTGTTCGGGCCCGATGGTGCCGCCTTCTCGCCAACGCACACGCGTAAGGGCGGCAAGCTCTACCGCTACTATGTCAGCCAAACGGTGCTGAAGCACGGCGCCGGATCCTGCCCGGTCGGCCGCGTGCCAGCAGGGGAGATCGAGTCCGCGGTCATCGACCAGCTCCGTGCAGTATTCCGCCAGCCGGAGATCGTGGCAGGGACGTGGAAAGCTGCACGCGTCCACGCCGACGGCATCACCGAATCCGACGCCCGCGCGGCCCTGCAGCAGCTCGATCCGCTATGGGACGAACTGTTCCCCGCCGAGCAGGCCCGCATCGTGACGTTGCTGGTCGAGCGCGTCGATATCGGCACTGACGGGCTCAGCGTCCGCCTGCGCGTCGACGGGCTCGGCGGCCTAACGCGCGAAATGCTGACAGCCGACATCGGAGAGGCCGCATGAACCACGGCGCGCCCATCCCCGAGACAGTGACTCTTCATGTCCCGTTCCGCATCGTGAAGCGCGGCGGGCGGAAAGAGATGCAGATGCCCGAGGGCACCACGCAACCGCGGCGGACGGACAACACGCTGGTCAAGGCGTTGGCCCGCGCGTTCCGCTGGAAACGGATGCTGGAGTCGGGCGAGTTCGCCACCATCGCCGACCTGGCCGAGCGTGAGGGGATCGCGCCCTCCTACGTGACCCGCGTCCTGCGACTGACGCTGCTCGCGCCAGATATCGTCGAGGCGATCCTCGACGGCAGGCAGGGACCGGAGGTGACGCTGGCGCTGGAGCCGTTTCCGGTGGAGTGGGCAGCCCAATCGCACCATTTCGAGATTATCTCCTGAAGCCGCCGTTGTTGAACTGCGGAACGATGCTCGGAATTGAGCCCGAAGCTGGAATTACTCCAAACGTATCGCACGCAGATCCCCTGTGTGTCGTGAACATGGGTCGGGGAGTTTGCCGGGGCAGTTGATCGAACATCTGGGGTTCCAAGAGGTGCACCACTTGCCTTCATGGCCGTTCCGACTCCGCTTCCCGCGGTGCGCTGGTGGAGCATCCTGATCGGCGTCGCTGTGGCCGTAATTCTGGCCGTCGTTGCCTGGCTCTTTTTCAATCAGGCCGCCAACGCACAAGCAATCCGCGAGGTCAGCCAGGCGCTCCGAATCCCGCGGGCACCGCTCTACGTATACTTCGGCCTCTCCGCCGCACTTTCGGCGGTGATGGCCCTCGTGACCATTCCTTTGGGCCGGCTACACACCGGCGGGACAGAGCATATGGAGGACGCGCTGTGATTGTCGGCTCCATGGCCATGGCAACGGCGATTGTGCTAGCCTTCCTCCGCGTACCTCTGGCGTTCGCGCTTCTCGGCGCCTCGGTCGTCGGCATCGGGCTTGCGATCAACTTTAAGACCGCCTTCGCGGCGGGCTGGCACTCTCGACCATGGCCGCGTGCTCAGGCTTCGCCGCGGTCTCCGGCTCGTCCTACGCCACTGCGGCGACGATGGCCAAGGTGGCCTACCCGTCGATGAAAAAATACGGCTACTCGGACTCCTTGGCCGCGGGAACCATCGCGGCGGGCGGCACGCTGGGCATCTTGATCCCGCCGTCAATCATTATGGTGGTCTACGGCATCCTGACCCAGACCAACCTTGGCCACCTGTTTATCGCCGGTGTGATCCCGGGGCTCCTCGGCCTTGCCATGTATATGCTGGCCGTGCGCATCGTCGCGGGGCTCAACCCCGAGCACGCGCCGAGGGGCGAGCCCGTGGCCTGGCACAACAAGATCCGGGCGCTTGCGGGCGTCTGGCCCTTCGTCCTGCTGTTCGGGCTCATCATAGGCGGCCTCTACGGCAAGTTGTTCACCCCCACCGAGGCCGCCGGCATGAGCGCGGGACTCGCGATCCTGATCGCCTTCGCAACCCGTCGCCTCACGCTCAAGGTGTTGCGCGAGGTCATCATCGAGACCGCCTACACGTCGGTGGCACTCTACACGGTACTGTTCGGCGCGTTGATGCTGTCGAAACTGCTCAACATGTCGGGGCTGGCGTCGGACGTCCTCGAGATGGTGCAGGCCACCGGGATCGAGGGGGTGTCGCTGATCTTCGTTATCCTGCTCGTTTTCCTCGTGCTCGGCTGCGTGATGGATTCGATGGCGATCATTCTGATCTTCGTGCCGCTGTTCGCGCCTATTGTTGTCGCCCAGGGCTTCGACCTCGTCTGGTTCGGCATCGTCGTCGTCGTCGCAACCGAGATCGCGATGATCACCCCGCCGATCGGGATGAATGTGTTTGTTCTCAAGGCCGTGCTGCCTAATGTGAAGATCCAGCAAATTTTCACCGGGCTCGTCCCCTTCATCGCGGCCGACGTCGTCCGCCTCGCGATCCTCGTGTTGTTCCCGGCAATCTCACTCTGGCTCGGCTAGACGATCCGATGAGCCTGGCCGGCCTGCTCCGTGGGGCAGACATGTGCGGGACGGGGGCATTCGCGGTGGTAGGAGCCCTCGTGGCCTTGCGAAAAGAGATGGACGTTTTCGTCTTCATGTGGCTCGGCGCTCGACCGGCATCGGCGGCGGCACCCTGCGTGACCTCCTGCTCGGGAGCGATGTCTGCTGGGTCATCGACCCCAGGTCGCTTACCCTGTCCGTTGGTATGCATTTCGTCGCGAGTCTGGTCATGACGCGCCGGCGCTGGATCCTCTACCTCGACGCCTCGGGCTTTCGGTCGCCGCGGTCGTGGGATCGCTGAAGGCGCTCGAACTCGGCGATGCGGGGTTGGTCGCCGTGGTGATGGGGCTGTTCAGCGGTACGGCGGGAGGCATTTTCCCGCGATACGATCAGGAACAAGCCGAGCGTCATCCTGAGGCGCGAGATTTACATGACCGCAGCGACCGTTCACGTGCCAAAACAAATCGCAGTTTCGGGCCGATAGGCCCTAGCTATGGCGGGTGAACGGTGTTCCAAGCGCCGCCGGCATGCCGTTTCGCCCGGATCCGAACGCAAGCGCCACGATAGCCAACATGTAGGGGACTATGACGAAGAACTGGTATGGCACCATGGGCAGAACCGACTGGATCCGGATTTGTGACGCGTCGGCGATGCCGAAGACCAACGCCACGGCCACCGCAAGCCAGGGCTTCCAGCGCGCAAAGACGACACAGGCGATCGCCAGGAAGCCGCGCCCGGCCGTCATATTCTCGACGAAGCCCCACAGATGAGCCGTCGACAGAAACGCGCCGGCCGCACCCGCGAAAGCCCCACCGACCGTCACGCAGGCGAGCCGTATGCGGTCGACGTCGATGCCGGCGGCTGCGGCAGCGACCGGATACTCGCCGGCGGCCTTGATCATGATGCCGAGGCGCGTGGCACGGAACATCCAGGCCATGAGGGCTGCCGCGACCAGGGTGAGATACACGAGCGCATGCTGCCCGAACAGGACGGCCCCCACCACCGGAAGATCGGACAGGCCGAACAGATCGAGCGGCCGGAAGCCGGGAACGGCGACCGGCGACCCCGACATGCCGATGGTGAGACGATAGCCGTAGCCGGACAGGCCCATGCCGAGGAACAGGAGCGCGATGCCCGTGACGATCTGCTCGACCTTCAGGATGACCGAAAAATAGGCGTGCAGGGCACCCATCGCCGCGCCGCAGAAGATCGCGCCGGCCAGGCCGATCCAGGGGCTTTGCGTCTGCACTGCCATGAGGACGGCGACGAAGGCGCCGACCAGCATGATGCCCTCCAGGCCGACATTGATGACGCCGGACCGTTGTGCGAGCGTCTCGCCAAGCGCAGCCAGGGCGATTGGCGCCGCCAGCCGGATACCCGCCGCCAGAAGGGCGCTGACGAAAACCGCTTCATCCATCGGCCTATACCTCCTTCGCGCGTCCGGAGCGGATTGCAATGGTCGAGCCGGCGAGGAAGACGAGAATGATCGCCGACTCGATGATGTTGATCATGGGAAACGGGACCATCCCCTTCTGCGCGACCGAGCCGAGGCCGGCATAGAGCAGCGAAAAGCCGAGCGCCGATACCGGCACGAGCAGGGGATTAAGCCGGGCGACGAGGGCGACGGCAATCGCGCTGATGCCGAAACCCGGCGCGAAGCCTTCCTGCAGTCGTCCATAGACGCCCGAGATCTCCACCGCACCGGCGAGGCCGGCCAGGCCGCCGGAAATAGCCAAGACGATACCAGCGACTCCCGACGGGCTGATTCCGGCGTAATGGGCGGCATCGGGATTCTGGCCGACTACGGCAAGTTTGAAGCCGAAGCGGCCGCGCGCGACGACTGCCGCGGACAGCGCTACCACGATCACGACGACGATCAGCCCGGCATGAATGCGCGTGCCTTCAAACAAGACGGGCAGCCGCAGCGATGCGTCGATCGGATCGCTACGGGGGATGATGCGCATCTTTTCCTGCATTGGGCCGCGCACCAGCCAGGACAGTATCTGGATAGCGACATAGTTCAGCATGATCGTGCTGATGATCTCGTTGCCGCCGAAGCGCGCCTTGATCACGCCGGCCACCCCGCCCCAAAACGCGCCGCCGGCGAGTCCGATCACCAGAAAGGCGAGCATGCCGACCGGGCCGCCTGGCAGCCATGGCGCCAATGCGACGGCGGCTACGCTGCCGGCGATGAGTTGTCCGTCCATGCCGATGTTGAAGATGCGCGCGCGGAACGCCAGGGCGATGCCGAGCCCCATGATCGTCAGCGGGATAGCTCGCAGCAATGCCTCAAGGAAGCCGGCATTCGTCAGCAATGCGCGCTGCACCACACTGCCCGCGAGTGCGAGAGGGTCCGCGCCCGCCAGCAGGATGGCGCCGACCACGAGCAGGAGCGCGAACCCGATCGCTGCGAAGGCTGGCAGTTTTCGGCTAGCGGCGGTCACCATGGCATCTCCTCCTGGCCGGCGATCCATGCGCCGAGCTGGTTGCGGCTCACGGACTCGCATGGCGCAGGTCCGAAAACGCGCCCGCCGGAAAACACGATCAGCCTGTCCGCTATGGCCATGATTTCGTCTATGTCGGACGACTGGACCAGCACCGCCATCCCTTCGGCGCGCGCCCGGTCCAGGCTGCGGTGGACGAACCTTATGGTCTTGATGTCGAGGCCGCGCGAGGGATGCGCGGCCAGGAGCACCTTGGGCGCATAGTCGAGTTCGCGTGCCAGCACCATCTTCTGCTGGTTGCCGCCGGACAGGGTGCGCATCGGCGCCGTCGGACCGGGTGCGCGAACCTCGAATTCCGACAGGCGCTGCGCCACCAGATCAGAAAGCCGTCCTGCGCGAAGTAAGCCCCACCTGAAGAGGCCCGGCCGTTCCTGGTTTCCCAACAGATAGTTCTGCATCAGGGTCATCTGCGCGACGATGCCGAAGCGCCTGCGATCTTCGGGAATATGGCTGACGCCCCGACGCCTGAGGAGAGCCGGGCTCCAGGACCCGGCTTCGGTGCTCTCGCCAAGACATTCGACCACTCCCGCCGACGGCCTCTCCATTCCGGCAAGGCATCGCATGAATTCGCTCTGCCCGTTGCCATCGACGCCGGCGAGCGCGACGATCTCGCCGGCATGCAGGTCAAGCGTCAGGCCGGAGACGGCCAGCGACCCGTTGGGCCTGCGCAAGGTCAGGTCCCGCGCCGAACAGAGCGCCTCGGCAACCTCCGTCGTCCGGGGTGCACGGCCGAAGCCCTTTACGATGGCTTCGGCTTCCT
Source organism: Nitratireductor mangrovi (assembly GCF_007922615.2). Taxonomy (NCBI): domain Bacteria; kingdom Pseudomonadati; phylum Pseudomonadota; class Alphaproteobacteria; order Hyphomicrobiales; family Phyllobacteriaceae; genus Nitratireductor; species Nitratireductor mangrovi. The sequence goes on from NZ_CP042301.2 coordinate 4,335,759, forward strand.
GAACATCACTGGCGCCCACCATGTGGCCCACGATCGCCGCCGGGGTCAGCGCTTCGACATCCGCCTGCGCGACCACGCTTCCGGCCTTCATGATTACAGCCCGGTCGGCAACGGCGAAAATGTCCTCCAGCTTGTGGGTGATGAGGATCACGGAGGTGCCGTGTTCCCTGAGCCGTCGGATGGTGTCGAACAGATGGCGCTTGTCGTCGGCGCCGAGCACTGCGGTGGGTTCGTCGAGGATCAGTAGCTTGACGCGATGCATCATCGCCTTGACGATTTCGATGCGCTGCTGCTGCGCCACATCGAGACTGTCGATCCTGCGGTCAAGTTCGATGTCGAAGCCGAGCGCGCCGGAGACTTCCGCCACGCGCCGCGCAAGGCCCGCCCGGTCGAGACGCCCGCGGCCGAGTTCGCCCAGTTGGAGGGCGATGTTGTCGAGACCCGACAGCGTCGGCACCAGCATGTAATGCTGGTGTACCGTGCCGATGCCCGCCTCGACCGAAGCCAAGGGGGAGTTGAGGCGGGCGGGTATGCCCTCCAGCAGGATCGTCCCCTCGTCCGGCTCGATCAGGCCCGAAAGCATATTGACGATCGTGGACTTGCCGGCGCCGTTCTCGCCAGCCAGGGCCACGATCTCTCCACGCCTCACGGAGAGGTCGACCAAGCGGTTGGCCACGACAGAGGCGAAGCGCTTGGATACACCGCGAAGCGCGATGAACGCGTCATCAGGGGAGGGGACGCTCATCGATCGATCAAGGCAGGTCGGTGATTCGGCCTTCGGCAATATCAGTCACCAGCGCGTCGATCTTGGCCTTGTCCTCGGCGGAGATCTTGTTTTCGAAACCGCGAAGAGGCGCCAAGCCGATGCCGTTCTCCTTGAGGCCGAGGACGTAGGTCTGCGGCTTCAGCGTCCCCTCGATGAACCTGCCGACGGCCAGATCGATGTTGACGTCCATGTTGATGAGAGCGGTTGTGATGATGGTATCGGGAGCCATGGCGGCACTGTCGAAGGCGGTGCCGATGGCGCTGACATTGGCCTTCTGCGCGGCCTGGATCGTACCCATCACATTTTCGTTGCCGGTAGAGGTGACCACGTCGGCGCCCTGCTCGATCAACGATGTCGTGATCTCGGCGCCGCGGGCAATGTCGCTGAACGAGCCCACATAGGCCGACAGGACCTGCACCTCCGGGCGAAAGTACTTCGCCCCACGCTCGAAGCCGAGATTATACTGCTCGATCACTGGCACCGGGATCGCGCCGACATGCCCGATCTTGCCGCTCTTCGAATAAAGGGCGGCGACTGCGCCGGCCATGTAGCCTGCATCTCCCCAGCGATTGTCGAACGAGGCGACGTTTGGTTCGGCCGCAACCTGGGCGGTGTTCACCACGAAGAACGTCTGGGGATACTCGGCATGGATCGCCATAACCGGCTCCGCGAACTGGAAGCCGTGCCCGATGACCATGTCATAGCCCTCTTCGGCATAGGACCGCAGCACATCCTGGATCTGGGCAAAATCGGTGTTTTCGCGCACCACCACTTCGATATCGTATTTCTCCTTCGCCGCCTCGATGCCCTTGCTGGCGGCGGAATTGAAGGTGCCATCGGTGATTGGGCCCGGCAGCACCAAGGCCACGCGCTTGGTGTCGGCGTGGGCCGCCGAAAGCAGCGTGACCATCGCCAGGGCTGTTGTCGCAAGAAGCTTCGTCATGGTTGTTCTCCTCCCGTTGGATGAAATGTTCTGGTCATTACCTGCAGGAACCTGATGGCTGTGCCGTCGTCAGATCCGTTGCAGGATCTCGTCCGCGGACATCACGTCTCCGAACTGCTGGATGACGTTTTCAAGCGCGGCGCGGTGCTCCTCCTCCGAGAGCGCAGCGGTACCATCCGAAACCATGACGACCTTGAAATCCAGCATCATGGCGTCCCGGGCTGTGGATTCACAGCAGATGTTCGTTTTCGTGCCACAGATCAGTAGCGTGTCGATGTCTAGGCTCCGCAGGATTCTCTCCAGCTGCGAGGAGCCGGGGATGAGCGCGCTGTAGCGGTTCTTGAGCAGCTTGATGTCCTCGTCCGAGGTCTGCAGTTCGTGCCAGATGTCCTGGCCCGAGCCGTCAGGCGACAGACTCTCGATGGTACTCGAGCGGATGTCGTCGGCCACAAAATGATCGAAGAAGTTGCGCCAGTCGCTGCTGTCGTCGACGCCAACATTGGCGTGCGTGCACCAGATGATCTTGCCGCCCGCCTTGCGCAGGCCCGCAGCCAGTCGGTTGATCGCGCCGATGATTGTGCGCGAGGCGGGAACTTCCGCCGGCGCGCCCGGCTCGCAGAACGTCTTCTGCATGTCTATCACGACGAGCGCGGTGCGCTTCGCTTCGAGCGTATCGAACAAATGCAGCCGTCCACGTCTTGCGATCACGCGGTCGATGATATGCTGGCTGATCATGTCGATTGTTCCTTTCTAAAATGAGAGGCCGTCGGAGAAGATCCAGAGGACTTCAGCCGGTTCGTCGCTTCTGTTCATCCAGCGATGCGGCACATGAGATTTGAAATGCAGGGAATCGCCGCTGCTGAGGACGAACCCCTCGCCGTCAATGTCGTAGTCCAGGGTGCCGGACAGGATGTGCGCCATCTCGTCGCCCGGATGGGTCATGTATTCCTTGCCGGAATGCGCGCCCGGACTGATGGTGCCGATGCGCGCCTCGAGCAGTCCGGGCACGAAGCCGATGTTCAGGTCCTCCAGGATCAGCGCCATTTCCGGAAAGCTGCTGCGGCCCCGTTGCGAGCGTCGCACGATCGCATATCGGGCATGGCGTGCCCGGGCGCGGTCGACCAGGAACCCGAGATTGGCGTCCAGCGCCGACGCGAGATTGATCGCATTGACCAAGCTCGGATTGAGCAGGCCGTTCTCAATCTTGCTGATGGTGCTGGATGGCACGCTCGCCAGAGCCGCAAGCTGTGCGATGCTGAAACCCTTCTCGTGGCGCAGTTCGCGCAGGCGCGATCCAAGCGTCCCAGCCGGTCCGGCTGGGTGCACCTGCGCGTTCGGGCTTCGGGCACGGGCCACGGGCTACTCCGACAGCCGGTCGAACAGGAAGGGCTCGCCCCGCAGCGCCACTTCGCTGTCTAGCGAAGCGCCGCACGAAGCGCAGAAGAACCTCCGCAGCACAACGTCCTCTCCGGCGCTGCCGAAGGCAGACCCGCCGGCCTGACGCAGCGGCATTTCCTGCAGGACAGCATGCTCCTTCCACACGGCCTCAGTTGCGCAGATCGGCGTCGAGCATGCGCGGCAGGCCACCACACGGCCTTTGCTGCCGGCCATGCTCACCAGCGTCGGGGACCAGGATCTGACTTTGTTCATAACATGGCCTCCTTGGCGATACGATCAGCCTTCATCTTGCCGCGAAGCGCGGTCGTGGCGGCGAGATCGACTTCATTGTCGTCGGAGAGGACGACCCCGTAGGCCGTCCGTGCCGCTTCCACGCTGACCAGCGATTCGGCAACGTCCGCCAGCACGCGCTCCGGTTCGCGGTCGAGCGGGTCGCCATAACCGCCGCCGCCGTTCCAGCGCACGTAGAGCGCATCTTCGCCCATCAGCGGGAAGACGCCCCATGACACGGCATGCGATGCGCCCGGCAGCCGCACGTCGTCGCCGGCCGCCTTCTCCTCACCGCTCTTGGCCCACCTGTAGCTGTTGGGTGCGCCGGGATAGCCGCCCGCCAGCCCGTCGCTCATCGGGTGACGGTCGCCCTTGCCGGAGATCACGTAGTGGAGACCGCCGTCGGGAGCCTTGTGCGGCACGATCGCCAATTCGCCGCCGGTGCCGCCGCGCCAGCGGCCGGGCCCTCCGGAATCCGGCATGCGCTTGCGGAACAGGTAGCGGACAGGGAAGCTCGCCTCGACCGTTTCGACATTGGCCATGCGCGAGATCGGATTGGGTACCTCGCCGCCGATCTCGACCCCGTCGGCGAACGAACTCGCGCCGCCGGCGCCGGCGAATGTCTCGGTGAGGATGCCGATCGACTGGCCGCCTTTCTGGTTGCGCCCGAACTTGAAGATCGCGAAGTGGTTGGCATGCCAGACGGCCGTCGCCTGGTCGCGATACCTGTCGCTGGACGCCAACATCTTGCCGATGGTCGAGCAGGCCGCATTGTTCACCGACTGAATCGCGCCGACCGTCGCCACGGAAACCGGCGCGGGCCGCGTGCAGTTCACGATCGTGCCCTCGGGCGCGATCATCTCCACCAGCCGTATGATTCCTTCGTTCCAGGTGATGTCGTAGCACAGCAGCGGAAACAGCGGCGCGAACAGCCCGCCCAGTGCCGCCCAGCGCGTGCAGTTGATGGAGTGCCGGCTCTGCTTGCTCGAGCCGGAGAAGTCGAAAATCAGACGGTCAGCCTTCTTGGTCATGGTCAGGCGGACCGCTGCGGTCTCGCCCTGGACATCGAGATACTGGCGCGACTGCCATGAGCCGTCCGGCAGCTCCAACAGGCGGGAGCGGAAAAGCTCCTCGGACTGGCGGATGAGCGCCGCCCCGGCCTCCTCCACTGTGTCGGCCCCGTATCTCGCGATAAGCGCCTGCATCCGCTCGCGCGCCACGTTGTTGCAGGCGATCATGGAGCGCAGGTCGAGCATCACCATTTCCGGCGAACGCACCATGTTGAGGAGCGTGTCGACCACGTCCTGCACCATTTCGCCCTGATCGACGATCTTCATGCCAGGCGAAGAGAATCCCTCGGTGAAGATGTCGGTCGATTGCGGGCTGAAGCCGCCCGGATTCATGGCGCCGATGTCGTAGACATGGACGAAGCAGGCGCTCCAGGCGACCAGCTTCCCGTCGAAGTGGATCGGCGCGACCAGGTAGATGTCGGACGTGTGGAGCGCCGCCGTATAAGGATCGTTGAGCAGGAAGACGTCGCCTTCACGGATGCGGTCGCCAAAGCGCCGTATGATCGCCTTGCACGCTTCGGCCGCGCTGGTCAGGTGGTGCAGGAAGCCGACGCCGCCCATGAGCAGCGATCCGTCCGCGCCGTAGAGCGACACCATGAGGTCGTGGCCTTCATTGGTGATCGCGCTTCCCGACACATGCTTCAGCGTGATGACCGCTTCATCGACGATGCGGAACAGCCGATGGCGGATGATGGAAAACGTCATCGGGTCCATCTGTCAGCGCTCCATTTCCAGCACGATGTTCTTGTATCCGTCCATTCGGGCGGTCTGCCTCTCCTGGACGGCGATGGTGGTAATCGGGGTGTGGATCACGGCCGGACCGCTCAGCCTGTTGCCCGGCTCCAGCCGTTCGAAATCATAGATCGCCCCCTCGGCAAGGTCGCCCTGCCGCTCCACGAAGATGCGGCGCGTGCCGATCTTGGCGCGGCTGGCATCGGCCCCTCCCTCGGCGATGCGAGGCAGTTGCGGACGGTTCAGCCTTCCGCGTGCCGTCAGGCGGAACATAGTCATCTCGATGCCTGCCTCGCGGTAGGCAGAGCCTCGGCCGAACTTGCGCTCATAGAGGCTTTCGAAGTCGGCGATCAGGGACTTGAGGCCGGCCGCGTCGAGCGGGGTACACGAGCGCACCGGCGTCGTAACTTCGTGCACCTGCCGGCGGTACCGGAAGTCGACTGACCAGTTCATCGAGATCGCTTCCCTCGAAAAGCCTTCAGAGGCGAGCTGCCGGGCGGCGCGCTCCGCGATCGGAGCGAAGATGGCGTTGATTTCTTCGGGCTCGACCTCCGCCGGCAAGGTCCTTGTTACAGAGTATTCGTGGCGAACATCGGCCGTCACAAGTCCGAAGGCACAGTTGACAGAGGCGGTGTAAGGGATGACGATCCGCCTCACCGACAGTTCCTCCCCGAACGCCGAGGCCAACATGCCGCAGGTGCCGCCGAACGAGTGGAGCACGAAATCTCGCGGATCGAGGCCGCGTTCCACGGTGATCTTGCGGATAAGGTCGGTGATCTGTGCCGACGCGATACGATAGATTCCGATCGCCGCCTCTTCGACAGAGACACTCAGCGGGTCTGCGATCTTCTTCTTGAAGATGCGCCGCGTGGAGTCCGCGTCGAGCGCCATGCTGCCGCGCAGAAAGTGGCCCGATTCCATGTAGCCGATCAGCATCATGACGTCGGTCAGCGTCGGCTCCGTCCCGCCGAGCCCATAGCAGATAGGACCGGGCCGCGAACCCGCCGACTGCGGCCCGACGGACGGCAGGCGCGTCTTCGGGTCGAGTCCAATGATGCTTCCTCCACCGGCACCAATTGAAACAACGTCGATCTTCGGGGCGACGTAGTGGAAGCGGTCGACCATCGGCTCGCGGGCATAATCGAGTTCGCCGTTCTGGATGACGCCGACCTTGAAGGTGGTGCCGCCCATGTCCGCGGCGATGATGTCTTCGTCGCCTATCATGTCGCCGAGGAACTTGGCGCCGATGACGCCCGCCGCCGGTCCGCATTCGATCATGCCGACGGCGCGCACGGCAGCCTCGTCGATCGGCAGTAGCCCACCATAGCCCTGCATGACCATGGTCTGGCCGCCATAGCCGTTCTTTGCCAGAAGGCTTTCCAAATCATTGAGGTAATCACGCGTCACGCGGCCTGCATAGGCATTGATGACGGTTGTCGACGTACGCTCATACTCCCCAGGCACCGGGGCGATGTCGCTCGACAGCGTGACATAGGTTCCGGGCGCGACCTCGTTCACCAACTCGCGGATGGTCCGTTCGTGCTGCGGATTGAAGAACGACCAAAGCAGCGCAACCGCAATCGCCTCGACCTTCTGGTCCTCGACCAGATGCCGGATCGCTTTCCTGGCGCCTTCGACATCGAGCGCCTCGATGATGTCTCCGTCGCAATCGACGCGCTCCTTCACGCCCACGATCGCGTCCCAGCCTAGCAGGGCGGGCGCCCTGCTCGTCTTGACGGGGTTCTTGATCCCCTCCTCGGTGAGGCCCGACCAGCGTCCGTAGGCCCCTCGCGTCACCAGCAGCGTGTCCTCGAACCCGGCGGTGGCGATCAGCCCGGTGCGCGTCCCTTCCCGCGTGAAGACGGTGTTGTCCACCACCGTCGAGCCGTGAATGAAAAGCGTCGTGTTCTCGAGGATGTGATTGAGGCTCAGATGCATTGCATCGGTCGCCGTGCGAATCGAGTTCAACACGCCGGTCGCGAAATCGGGCGGCGTCGAGAGCGCTTTTCCAATGTGAATCTCGCCTGCCGAGGACACCACGATCGTGTCGGTACAGGTACCGCCGACATCGGTCGCCACGAGATAGGTGGTTTGGTTCATGCTGGCCTATTCCCCTTCACTGTGATGCGCCGGAGCCATCCACAGCCTTGGCTCACTGGTTCAACCCGAGAGCCTCGACCGCAAGTATTCGCGCGCGGCCACCCTGGGCCTTTAGGTCTTTGAGAACGCCCGATCGGGCATGAAGACTGTCGCCGTGGCGCAGCACCATGCGCTCCTCGTCGAGCAAAACTTGCGCCTGGCCGCTCAGCACATGGGCAAAGATCGGTCCCTCCGGCAGGACCACCGATCTGGAAGCGTCGATATCAAGCATCGTTGCGCTGAGTCGCGGCTCAGCAAGCGTGTGCGTGAGACCGGTGACGCCAGGAGAGATATCGGCTGCCGGCGTCAGGTCCACTGTGGCCTGACCCGCCTGTGCGTTGCGGATCAACTCGTCGAGCGAAAGCGAGAGCGCATCGACGATCGCAACCATGGTTGCAAGGCTGGGGTTCGTACGGCCAGCTTCGAGTTCACGCACGGCGCGCGTGGAAAGAGCCGACTTTTCTGCCAACTGAGACTGGCTCATCCCCCCCTGCTCCCGAGCACGGCGGATGCTATGCCCAAGCTGACGCAGTTCCTTCTGGCCGAATAGGCTCACCGGACATCCCCTCCCAAGGACTTTCACTTAGTTCCTTAGTAAGAAACGATTTGAAATGCCTGTCAAGCACCTGCTGCTGAGAAATTGCCCTCGTTGGACGGGTCGACGCCGCAGGCACATTGCCGAAACGGTCGCTGCGCGCAGGTCCAGAATTACCCCACCGGTGCCAAAAAAAACTTTCCTGCTTGCATGCCAATTCCGGCTAGTACAGCGGAGGCATTCGAAGCTGCTCTCTAACAGAACCGTCAATGATTTGTTCGCTTGCTCGGTTCGCGAGCGAGGAAACCCACATCCCAGTGCGCGGCGCCCAATTGATCACCGGCGGCAAACATCGCCTGCAGGATCCGAACGCCGCGATCCGACATCCGCTGCGGAAGATCGACATCAAGGGGCACCAGTTCGTGGCGGAACTCGACCGTGTCCTTGTGAGCGGCTCGACCGAAGCCTTCAACCCCGGCCGTGGTGACGCGGTCGACATGGCCGCGGAACCGTCCGCCCACGACGGAGAAGCCAAACTGGCCGCCATCTGGGCGGTTGCCCTCGCGGTATAGAGGTCGAGGCCCGCGCCGCACAGTCAGGCGACTACCAGATTGTCGAGCGCATGGCCGATGGCGAAAATGCGCAGCGACTGACCGCGGAAGTCCTGGCCCTTGTCCCTCGGCGGCGCCGTAAACCCAGTTGCAAGGCCCGCTCGCAGGCATCGCCGAGGCGCGAGCCGCGAGATAATCTGCCACGTGGCTGAGCCCCATCACGGGGCAGCCTTCCACGAGCTCCTCGAGAAGGTGATGCCCGATTGGGAGCGTCAGAAGCAGCGGTTGGAACGAGCCTTGGCCTGACTTCCGAGCCCGGTCGCGGCAGGTGCAGACGCGACTCCAAACCAAACAGTTTCTTTAGCGGGATTTTCCCTCATCAAAACAACGGCGTACAGGAAATTTACCAAATCAGCGTAGTCATCAGGTCCGGAGAATATCGGCCCCGAGAGAACGCTTCCGGGCCTCTTGGTGCCGGGGCCGGTGCTCAGCTCCACCCGCATAACCCTCGAAAACAACGAGAAAATCCGGCCGCAGCCGGATCGGGAGAACGCTTTCGCAAAGGTCAGGTGGCGGAGGGAACGCGCTTGGCGTCTAACCTTCTCTACCTGCTTCGTGCGCGAATTCTCTCCGGTCTCCTCAGGTCGTCGGACTGAGACCGATGCCCATGAACCGGGGACGATAGCCTATTCTCAAGCCCTGGAATCGGATCGCTGCCACCGCTTCTCGAACTAGCCTGACGTTGTTTAGCAATTACTGCTTGGAATCGAGCCTTCAGTGTACGCCGAGGCCTCGGTCTTGTCAGACATCCCACCTTGCGGTGCCGCCCCTTTCCTAAAATGAGGAGCTGATTGCTCGGCACTTCTGAGTATATGCCGCTTGTTGTACTCAGGGTTCCTATCATTTAGGCAGACGAGGTACCACGAGATTGGCAGCAGCACCTAGGTCCTCCGCTATCGCTGATTCCACTGCGTCAGGATCGCGGTTTTTGAGGGCGGTGATGATTTCGTCGTGTCGCTCCATCGTATCTGCACTGTTGATCTTGTAGGGATGATGATGAAGGGCAGGGCCCATGCGGACCCAGAGGTTCTCGATGAGAGCCAGGAGTGTCGGCCTGTCCGCCATGCGATAGATAGTGAAGTGGAAGCGGTAGTTCTCTGCGAGCGCTTCCTTGGCGGAATCGAGGCGTGACATTCGTACGTTGATCCGCTCGAGCTTGCCGATCGTATCGATGTTCATGCTGCTGAGCGCGACGCGCCCGGCTAGTCCTTCTAGGCGCTGGCGGATCTCGATAATCTCACGATATTCCTGTTGCGAGACGTGACGAAGTAAGAAGCCGCTCTGCGGACGTCCCTCCAGCACGCCATCCGCTTCAAGACGTTTTAATGCGTCGCGCACCGGTTGAGCACTGACCTTGAGCACTTGCGCGAGTGAACGGCTGGTTAGCGATGTGCCGGGGGCAACGCGGCCGCTCATCATGGCCTGGCGGATGCTGCGATAGACCTGTCTCTCGACTGTTTCGGCAAGCTCGACGTTGATCGCGTCAAGTTCAGGCGCCTGTGACTGCTGCCGACCGGGACCGGGCCGCCTGTTGACTTCCGACATCGCACCTCCACCGACCTGCTTGGCCGGCTATACAGCGATACGATGCATTGTCGATACCAAGCAATCGCACGCTGAGCCTCCTCTTCAGGAAGCATGATGCCTATCACCCCCCGACAGATCGACAACTATCTTTCTGCGATAGCAATTTGACATCAAGCTGCTTTTCTGTTTTTGCTATATCAGATTGATACGGGACGGGAAAGCGTCGAACAAGTGGCTGAATCGCTGCTCCAGGACCAGATTGCGGTGGTAACGGCCGCCGGCGGCGGTGCGGGTTCGGTCATCGCCGACACGCTCGCCCGGGCAGGCGCGCAGGTTTTCGCATGCGATGTGGATGCGAAAGGTCTGACCGCTCTGACGTCGCGCAATCCCACAATCCACGCCATCCACGCCGACGCAGGAGATGAAAGCGCTATAGAGCATATTGTTCGCGGCGCAGGCGGTCGCGTGGATCTCCTCGTCAACAATGTCGGCATTGCCGGGCCGACCGCAAATGCCGAGGACATCACGCTCCAGGACTGGAACGAATCGATCCGAGTCAACCTGACGAGCCACTTCCTTTTCGCCCGCGCCGTAATACCCGGCATGAAGCTGCGACGTAGCGGCCTCATCCTCAACATTTCCTCCGGAAGTGCCCGGGTCGGTCTTCCCATGAGGCTGCCATACGTGGTGACCAAGGGCGCGGTATTGAGCATGACGAAGAACCTCGCGCGTGAACTGGGACCGCACGGTATCAGGGTCAATGCCATCCTTCCTGGAGCCATTCGTGGTGACCGCATCAATCGCGTGATCGACGCCAAGGCGTCCGCACTCGGGATCGACCGTATCGACTACGAAAAGCAGCTTCTTCGCTACGTCTCGCTACGCACGATGGTGGAACCGGACGATATCGCCGCGATGATCGTCTTCCTTGCTTCGGCCGCCGGCGTCCGCATCTCGGGGCAGATGATCGGCGTCGACGGGAACGTCGAGTGGGAAGAATGAAGATGGATCACGCCCGGTGGATGGTCGCGAGTAGGGGGTTGGCGCAATGACGATGCAGGGTCACAACGCTTTGCCAGCCGTGCTCGCCAGCGCAGCCAATGCCTATAGCGCGGCCAATCCGGAGAGCCAAGCTCTTCACGAACGCGCTCGGCAAGTGATGCCCGGCGGCAACACGCGCACGGTACTTTATTACGACCCGTTCCCGCTGGTGATGGTCTCAGGCTCCGGCTGTCGCCTGGAGGATGCGGATGGCCATACCTATGTCGATTTCCTCGGCGAGTTCACCGCGGGTCTCTACGGCCATTCCGATCCATTGATCGCGGAGGCCATCGGCAAGGCGGTCGCCAACGGCATAAACCTCGGAAGCCATGGGCGGCAGGAAGCAGCGTTCGCGGAGGCGATCAAGGAGCGGTACCCGTCGATGGAGCTGCTGCGCTTCACGAATTCTGGCACCGAGGCGAACATGCTTGCGCTCGCGCTCGCCAAACACGCAACCGGGCGCGGCAAGGTGATGGTGTTCGAAGGAGCCTATCATGGTGGCACGTTGACGTTTCCCGCCTCCGAGGTTCCTGTCAACTTGCCGCACGACTACGTGTTCTCCCGTTTCAACGAGATCGAAGCGACCCGGGAGGCTATTCGCGATACGGGTACCGACCTCGCTTGCGTGATCGTCGAACCAATGATGGGCGCCGGCGGCTGCATTCCAGGCGATCCCGCCTTTCTGCGGATGTTAAGCGAGGAGACCAAGGCCGCAGGTGCACTCCTCGTCTTTGACGAAGTGATGACGTCCAGGTTGAGCCCAGGCGGATTGCAGTCGGAATTGGAGATAAGACCGGATCTCACCACTCTCGGCAAGTACATAGGCGGGGGCATGTCTTTCGGTGCCTTTGGTGGCCGAGCCGACGTAATGTCCCATTTCGACCCTTCGAAGGCCGGCTCCCTGCCGCATGCCGGCACGTTCAACAACAACGCCCTCACCATGGCCGCAGGCCTCGCCGGACTTACGGGGCGCTTTACGCCCGCCGCCGCCCGCGAGCTCAATGAGCGCGGCGATTTGCTGCGGCGGCGGATCAACGCCGTGATGTCCGAGGCCGGGGCCGGCATAGTCGTCTCGGGGATAGGCTCGCTCATGAACATCCACCCGGTGGAAACCGAGCCGAGGCAGCCGGCCGACCTTGCTGCGGCCGACCAGCGAATGCGCGATCTCTTCTTCTTCGATCTGCTTGAAGACGGGTTCTACATCGCCCGCCGAGGGCTGATGGCGTTAAGCCTGCCGATAGGGGACGCGGAATGCGACGCGCTGGTCGAGGCGGTGTCCCGGCGCGCTCCGCGTTGGGCGGCGCTTGGCGGGTAAGACTGACGAGGCATCGGGCAACGGGGGCGACATGCGATTTGCGGTTGATACGGGAGGCACGTTCACGGACCTCGTCGTCGAGGACGACAGCGGCATCTGCCGACTCTACAAGGCAGCTACGACGCCACACGATCCAGTCGCCGGGATGCTCGATGCGCTTACCGTGGCAGCGGACGCCGCTGGCCGGTCACTCCCAGACTTCCTTGCCGGCGGTAGCACACTGCTGCACGGCACGACACATGCCATCAATGCCATTATCACGGGCAGGACGGCCCGCACCGCCCTGCTCACGACGTTGGGACATGGCGACATTCTGGTTCTGCGGGAAGGCGGTCGCGCAGAAACGTTCAATTTCACGCATGAGTTCCCCGAACCTTATATTCCCCGCAGTCTGACCTTTGAGGTTCCCGAGCGGGTGATGGCCGATGGTTCTGTCCGTCATGGACTGGACGAACAGGCAGTGCTGTCGCAGATCGAACAGCTGAAAGAAAAGTCGGTGGAGGCGGTCGCCGTATGCCTCCTATGGTCGATCGTCAATCCCGCGCACGAACTTAGGATCGGCGAGCTTCTCGAAAAACACCTTCCCGGCATCCCCTTTACGCTGTCACACAGGCTCAACCCGGCCATCCGCGAGTTTCGGCGGGCATCGTCCGCTGCGGTTGATGCATCGCTCAAGCCGATGATCGCACGCTATATGAGTGATCTGGAGCGGCGGCTGCGCGACGCCGGCTTCCGCGGCCGAGTGCTCATCGTCACTTCTCAGGCAGGCGTCATCGATGCCGCGGACGCTGCGCAGGCGCCGATCCATATCGTGAACTCTGGCCCGTCGATGGCACCTATCGCCGGTCGCTACTATGCAGCGATCGACAGTTCGGCCGCGGACACGATCATAGCGGATACCGGCGGCACAACTTACGATGTGTCGATCGTGCGCAAGGGTAACATCCCGACCACACGCGAGACATGGATCGGACCGCGATATCGCGGGATCATGCTCGGATTCCCTTGGGTGGACGTCAAAAGCGTGGGAGCAGGCGGCGGATCGATCGCCTCGATTGACGGCGGCGGCCTGCTGCGGGTCGGCCCCGCGAGCGCCGGTGCGGTCCCAGGTCCCGCATCCTACGGCCGCGGCGGCACACATGCCACGGTGACCGATGCCGCCGTTGCTCTCGGTCACATTGATCCAGCATATTTCCTTGGCGGCGCGATGACGCTCGACGCGGAGGCGGCGCGCCAGGCTGTCGAGCGGGACGTTGCAAGGCCCGGGCAACTCCCGGTCGCCGAGGCAGCTGATGCGGTCCTGACCATCGCGACCGAGAACATGGTGCAGGCCATTCTGGACATCACCGTCAAGCAGGGCATCGACCCGCGCGAGGCAGTACTCATCGGCGGCGGCGGCGCGGCCGGCCTTAACTCCGTCCGGATCGCACGGCGCCTCGGCTGCCGGACGCTGATAATCCCGGAAACCGGTCCAGCGCTTTCTGCCGCCGGTGCGCTGATGTCGGAACTGAAGGCGGAGTACCATGCCGCGCAGGTTGCTCATTCCGACAGTTTCGACCACGAGGCGGTGAACGCCACGCTGGCCGCGCTGGCGCGAAGGGCGAAGGCATTTGCCGCCGGACCGGGGGCCGGCGCAATGGAGACCACGATTTCGTTCAAGGCCGACGCGCGTTACGCGACCGAAGTCTGGGAGATCGAGGTACCACTGCGCGACGGCGCGATCGCCGACGCCGACGCGCTGTTGGAGTTCGTCGAGGATTTCCACCGTACGCACGAAATGCTTTTCTCGTTCCGTGACGAAGGGTCCCTCATCGAGGTGGTCGGCTGGACGGCGTCGGTGACGTGCCGGCTATCCGAAAGGAAGGACCTGCGTCTCGCTTCGCCCGCCGGCATCAAGGAAAAGTGGGTCCGCAACGCCTGGTTTGCGGGCGTCGGGTGGGCGGAGACCACCGTTTATCGCTTCGAGACATTGAAGGCGGGGGAACGGATCAACGGTCCGGCCATCGTGGAGAACGACTACACCACGGTCATCGTAGACCCGGGCGCGAGCGCCGAGAGGCGACCGTCCGGCAGTCTAGTCATTGACGTCGGCCAGCAGTGAGGAAACGGCCATGGATCTCGTGACACTCGCACTGTTGAACAATCGCTTTGAAGGCGTTGCCCGCAAGATGGCGAACACGCTGCTCAGGACCGGACGTTCGGGTGTGCTCAATATCGCGCGCGACTTTTCCTGTTGCATCGTGACTGCCGACGCGCAGCTTCTGGTCGCCAACGAGGGCCTGCCCATCCACGTGCTCTCCGGACCAGACATCATGGCTAAGTTCATGAAGGAATACTGCCCCGATCTCAAAGCGGGCGACGCTTTCATCAACAATTCGCCTTACCACGGCTGCAGCCACGCGGCCGATCACACGATTCTGGTGCCGATCGTCGACGACGCGGGACGACACCGGTTCACGGTGCTGGCGAAGGCTCATCAGGCCGACATCGGCAACTCAATTCCCACTACCTATCACGGTGCGGCACGCGACGTTTACGAGGAAGGCGCGCTTATCTTCCCGTCGGTGCGGGTGCAGGAGAACTATCGGACCAACCAGGATTTTGTTCGCATGTGCCGCATGCGTATCCGCGTCCCGGATCAGTGGTGGGGAGATTTCCTGGCGGCGCTTGGGGCTGCGAGGATCGGAGAACAGGAAATTAGGGCAATGGCGGCTGAAGTCGGATGGGACGCGCTCGAGGCTTTCAGCCGGGAATGGCTCGACTATTCCGAAAAGCGCATGATCGACGCGCTGCGCGCCCTGCCCAGTGGTCGCGCGAGCCGTGTAAGCAGGCACGATCCGTTCCCCGGCACGCCGGACGACGGCATCCCGGTCACGGTACATGTCGTGGTCGACGCCGAAGCCGCGCGAATCTCCGTCGATCTCACCGAGAACATGGATTGCCTTCCTTGCGGCCTCAACCTTTCGGAGGCCTGCACGCGCACAGCCGCCATGGTTGGCATCTTCAATTCAATCGATCATTCCGTGCCGAAGAACGCCGGCAGTTTCCGACGCATCGACCTGAAGCTCAGGGAGAATTGCGTCGTCGGGGTGCCCCGCCATCCGACCTCCTGCTCGGTGGCTACCACCAACGTGGCAGACCGTGTCGCAAACCCGGTCCAATGCGCCATCGCGGAGATCGCGGAGAGCAAGGGAATGGCCGAATGCGGCGCCGTCATCCCGCCTTCGGTCGCGGTGATTTCGGGCATCCACCCACGCGACGGCAAACCTTTCATAAACCAGGTGTTCCTGGGAATGACCGGCGGCGCAGGCAGCCCCGACGCAGACGCCTGGTTGACCATTGGCCACGTCGGTAACGCGGGCATGTGTAACCTGGATTCGATCGAACTCGACGAGTTGCGCCAGCCGCTCTATGTCGCGTCACGCCGGCTGCTGCCGGACACGGAGGGCGCCGGCGAGCATGTCGGGGCGCCGTCGATTGCGGTCGAATTCGGCCCTGTCGGTTGCGACATCTCTGTCGGCTACGTCAGCGACGGGGTCGTCAACGCCGCGCTGGGCACGCGTGGCGGCGGGAGAGGCGGCCCGGCCAACCAATATCTGATCAAGGAGGACGGGAGTCGCGAACCCTTGCCGTCCTGCGCGCAAGTTGACGTGGCGGACGGTCAACTCGTCCTGTCCATTTCTGCTGGCGGCGGCGGCTACGGAGACCCGAAGTCACGGCCGGCGGAGAAGGTCGCCCGCGATGTGCGGTTGGGGCGGATCACAGCCGAACGTGCGCGCGCCGTCTATGGCGTGGCGCTGGGCATGGACGGTTCGATTGAACCTGAAGCAACCGCGCGGCTTCGCGCGGCGGCATGAGCACGACTGCAACTGGTGAAGGAGGAACCATTACATGAAAACGGGAACGCGCTTCTTTCTGACTGCACTTGTCGCGACGACGCCGCTTACCGCCGCCGCCCAGGAAGACGTGACGGTCGGCTTCGCGATTGCACTGTCCGGCTTTGTCGCGCCTTATGACGACGGGCCTTACAAGGCCGCCAAGCTCGCAATTGAAGATATCAATGCGAAGGGCGGGCTCCTCGGGCGCAAGATTATAGAGGTATCAGCCGATACCGCGTCCGATCCTGCACAGGGCGCAACGGCGGCCACGGACGTCTTATCCAAGAATGCCGAACTCGTAATGGTCACCTGCGACTTCGATTTCGGTGCACCCGCCGCCCTCGTCGCCCAGTCGCAGAACAAGATCGCCTTCTCGTCCTGCGCCGCCGACGCCAAGTTCGGCGTGCAGGGCATAGGCCCGAATGCCTATACCATGGCCACGGCCACGAACCACCAGGGCGCCATCTTGGCAGAGTTCGCCTGGAACACGCTCGGCAAGCGGAACGTCTACATCCTTAACGACCTCCAGGTCGAATACAACAAGTCGCTGTGTTCCAACTTTGAGAAGCGCTGGCGCGAACTTGCCGGCGGCGAGGGCGTTACCGGGTATGACGAATACAATGCCGGCAACGACACCGTCATCCCCGCGCAGGTCAGTCGTATGAAGGACGCTGAGGCGAAGTCGGACGTGATTATGTTCTGCGGAGCGATCAACGGCGCTTCCTACGTGCGCCAGATCCGCGCTGCTGGCATCGACCTGCCCATGATTACAGGCGAGTCGATGGACGGAACATACTGGTTGGAGGCGGTTCCGGACTTGAGCGAATTCTACAACCTCAGCTACGGGAGTATTCACGGCGACGACCCCAGTTCCCGTGTCAACGATTTTGTGGCGAAATTCACGAAGGCGTACGGAGAGCCGCCGGTAACGGGACACGCGCTCACCGGCTATGGGGTGATCGAAGCCTGGGCGCGGGCGGTTGAAAGCGCAGGCTCTTTCGAAGCGGATGCCGTTCGCGCAAAACTCGACGCTTTCGCCGGCGAGGATTTGCTGGTCGGGAAGACATTTTTCACTAGCGACCTGCACATCAACAACAGCCGGCCCATGACGATTATCAAAATCGATGGTGGGAAAGCGGCCTCGCTAGGCGTTTTCGACGCCGAAAAGACCCCCGAGATCACATTCTGAGGCGAAAGGGGTATTGACGAGAACCGGACGGCGAAGGTGATCACGCTTCGTGCCCATAATATCGGTGTACGATTCGGCGGCGTGCTGGCACTCCACGACGTCTCCCTTGAGATCAGGCCCGGCGAAATCGTCGGCCTGATCGGGGCCAACGGTGCCGGGAAGAGCACGCTCATAAACGTAATGTCGGGCTTCCAGCGGCCGACGGCCGGCGACGTTTTTCTGGGCGACCGGGCTTTGCTGAAACTTCCCCCTCACTCGGTCGCGCGGGCGGGCGTGGTTCGAACATTCCAGGGCGTGCGGCTGTTCGGGGAACTCACCATCGCCGAGAACGTGGCCGCGGTGGCCGCAGTCGTGGGGAGTCCGGCATTTGCCATAGAGGAGCTCGTCGTTGCAGTCGGGCTAACAGGTGACTTCGACAGGAAGGCCGCGACCCTGAGCTATTCTGATCAGAGGAAACTGGCGATCGCCCGCGCGCTAGCCCTGGAACCGGCTTTTCTGCTCCTCGACGAGCCTGCCGCGGGAATGTCGCCGCAGGAGGCCGAACAGCTGGGCGTCGCACTCGAGGAGCTTGTCGAGGGCAGGGGAATCGGGCTGCTGCTGGTCGAGCACAACATGGATCTCGTCATGTCTGTCTGTCAGCGGCTGGTCGCCCTGGACGTGGGCCGCGTCATCGCGAGCGGGACGCCGGCTGCGGTGCGCGCCGATCCGAGCGTCCGGGCGGCCTATCTCGGCGGGGTGCCACATGGCGCTGCTTGAGCTCGACCGAGTCTGGGTAAGCTACGGTCCGGTCCCGGCGCTGCGGGACGTGTCACTTTCGCTCGAAGAAGGGGAGACGCTCGCGGTCGTGGGGCCGAACGGCGCTGGCAAGACCACGCTTACGCTCGCCATCGCCGGTGCGCTGCCCGCAGCCGCAGGGACCGTGCGGCTCGACCAGCGGCCAATCGACGGCCTCCGGACAGAGGATGTCGCCCTGATGGGTATTGCGCTGGTGCCTGAGGGTCGCCGCATCTTCGACGGATTGACCGTCCACGAGAACCTGCTTTTGGGGATGTCGCGGAGGCTCGGAGACCGTGCGGCGCGAAGCAAGGCGTTGGCAGAGATCCACGCCATGTTTCCGATCCTCGCCGAGCGCCGCAACGGCTTGGCAACCCGGCTCTCCGGCGGCGAGCAGCAGCAGCTCGCCATCGCTCGCGCGTTGCTCTCGCGCCCCCGCCTCCTGATCCTCGACGAGCCGTCACTCGGACTTGCACCGCTTCTGGTCGATCGCGTTTATGACGTCCTTCGGGAATTGCGCGCTACTGGTCTTAGCATCCTGCTGGTCGAGCAGAATCCAGTTCGGATAGGTTTCGTGGCCGATCGCGTGATGGTGCTCTCCGGGGGTGCGGTGCGTCTGGAGGGAAGGGCCGCCGATCTGCTCGGAGACGCGCGGTTGGAAAACGCTTACCTTTCCGGCGAAGGGCACGCCTGATGAGCTGGGTCATCCAGGCCCTGATTGACGCCATGAGCATTGGCTCAATCTACGCTCTGACGGCGCTCGGCATAGGCCTTATCTTCGGCATCATGCGGCTAATCAACTTCGCCCATGCCGAGTTTATCACCGTGACAGTCTACATTCTCGTGCTGGCGATCGGGCTGGGTTTTCCCGTAGCTCTCTTTCTCGCGGCGGGCGGCGCGCTTCTGTTGGCGCTGTTGTCGGAGCGGCTGGCGTTCCGCCCCGTCCGGGGGGCCAATCCCTCGACGCTTTTGATCACCAGTTTCGCGCTCAGCTACCTGCTACAGAACACTCTGGTCCTAGTCTTCGGAGCTCGCCCGATGGGATTGAACATCCTGCCTTCGCTTTCCAGGCCGCTGCTGATCGGCGACGTGCGCGTCCCCATGATCCAGGTCGTCACGATCGGCGTGACTATCCTGCTGCTCCTTGCCACGGGCGCCTTCCTGCGCAAAACGCGAATCGGCATCGAGATGCGAGCGGCCGCCGCGGACTTCCAGATGGCGCGGCTGCTGGGCATACGCGCCAACCGGGTCATAGCGGTGGCCTTCGGGCTGAGCGGCATCTTGGCCTCATCAGCGGCGGTGCTTTACGTCGCCCAAACGGGCGTCGTCGAACCTCGCCTCGGGCTTCACCTCGCCCTTATCGGCTTTGTGGCGACCGTGGTCGGCGGCATGGGCAGCCTCCCCGGCGCGGTTCTCGGTGGCCTGGCTGTTGGCATGGTCACGGTATTCTTGCAAGTGCTGCTGCCGTCTGACCTGCGTCCCTTCCGCGAGGCGTTCGTGTACCTGGCGGTCATCTTCGTCCTCGTCTTGAGGCCGCAGGGCCTCTTCCGACCCGCGTCCGCCCGCGAGCGCGTCTGATGCGATCGCGGGCGCAGACATACCTCCTGCTCGCAGGGCTGATCCTGCTGGCGACGCTACCCGGATATCTCGGGTCCGCAGCGAGCGCGCGCTTCGCGATCGACATGATGATCAAGTTGGCGTTCGTGATCGGTCTCTCAATCTTCGTCTCGAACACCGGCATCCTTTCGTTCGGACATGCGGCCTTCGCGGGGATCGCGGCCTACGCCGCGGCCTGGTTTACGATCCCCGTGATGACCAAGAAGGTGTTTTTGCCCGACCTCCCTGCCTTCGTGCTTTCGACCGACTTGGGGTTCTGGGGTGGGATGGCGACGGGGATGCTGCTCGCTGCCTTCGTGGCTGCCATCTTTGGCGTCGCCGTGGTTCGGCTGGCGGGCATCGGCGCGAGCATCGCGACTCTGGCGTTCCTCGCTATCGTAAACACCACCATGTCGCACGCGACCGGCCTGACCAAGGGAACGGCCTCGCTGATCGGGTTGCCTCTTTTGGTCAACCTGCCAGTCGCCACGGCCGTGGTTCTTGCCTCGCTCCTGGTGGCTAGCGTCTTTGCCGGTTCGCGGGCGGGCTTGATGCTTCGGGCCTCGCGCGAAGACGAGGTGGCCGCGCTCGCCTCGGGCATCGCAGTTCGTCGGCTGCGGCTCGCCGCTTTCATCCTTTCGGCGGCCGTCGTGGGGGCAAGCGGCGTCCTGCAAGGACATGCAATCGGCATACTCTCCGTCAGCCAGTTCTATTTGGAATTAACCTTTCTCACACTGGCAATGCTCGTCATCGGCGGCCAGAACAGCCTTTCGGGCGCGGTGGTCGGTGCGATTGTCATTGCCTTCCTCGGCGAAATGCTCCGCACCGTTGCCGGCGGGTTCACCCTCGCCGGGCTGACTGTTCCGGCAATGCCGGGCCTCCGCGAGGTCGCGCTGGCGATCATTATGCTCGCCGTCCTCATGTTGCGACCGAGCGGCATCATGGGAAACCGCGAACTCAGCCTGGCAAACCTTCGCCGACGCGGAGTTCAGCCACAGGAAGACCACGTCAATACTGCGATATCAGATTGACGGCCGGCGGATTTCGAGCTTAACTGCGATAACAGAAAGGGCGCGGGATCATGCGTGCGGGCATCATCGGTACGGGTCTGATTGGTCGCGGCTGGGCAACAGCATTTGCCCGGGCGGGCTGGGACGTCAGCATATGGGACCACGTGCCTGCCGTCGCCGCCTCGGCTCTCTCCTCGATCAAGACGGCACTTGACGATATGGCGGCAGTTGGACTTGTCGCCGATCCGGCCGCTGCGGCCGCACGAGTAGTCGTCGCAGATACACTTTCGGAAGCCGTGGACGGCGCTGACTACGTCCAAGAAAACGTCCCGGAGAACGTAGATGCGAAGCGTGACGTGTTCGAGCTTCTCGATAAACAGGCGCCGCAAGGAGTGCCGGTCGCAAGCTCCTCCAGCACGATCATCGGGAGTCGGTTCCTATCCGGGATCCGCGGGCGCGACCGATGCATAGTGGCCCATCCGGCAAATCCGCCACACCTCATGCCGGTGGTGGAGGTCGCACCCTCGCCGTGGCACGCCGATGCTTTTGTAGGCGAGACCTGCCGACTGCTTGCATCAATCGGCCAGGTGCCGGTCGTGGTGCGCCAGGAGATTGAAGGGTTTGTCATGAACCGACTGCAGACGGCGGTGGTGAACGAAGCCGTCGCGCTTGTCGCAAGAGGCGTGATGGATCCCGCGGACGTGGACGCGGTGATGAAACACAGCCTTGGGCTCCGCTGGAGCCTGATGGGACCATTCGAGACCATGGACCTGAACGCCCCCGACGGATTCCTCGACTACGCCACCCGTTACGGTCACCTCTACCAAGCAATGGGGCGCGACCTGCACGTCGCGGACGCTTGGCAAAACGATACTTTGCAGACGATCGAAGACAGGAGGCGGAGGGATACCCCCCGCGCGGCGGTCGGCGAGCGGATGCGCTGGCGCGACCGGGCGCTCATGCGCCTCATGTCCCTGAAGAATGAGCTTTAATACCAGCGGCAAGGAGTCGATTTCATGACGGAAAAAGTTATCATCACCGCTGCGATAACCGGCGGCATCCACACGCCAACCATGTCGTCGCATCTACCGATCACGCCGCAGGAGATCGCCGCGTCGGCAATCGAGGCAGCAGAGGCGGGCGCCGCAATTATCCATCTGCACGCGCGCGATCCCGAGACCGGGAGACCGAGACAGGATCCGGAACTGTTTATGCAGTTCCTGCCCCGCATCAAGCAATCGACCGATGCCGTGCTGAACCTGACGACGGGCGGCGGGCTCGGCATGACGCTGGACGAACGCCTGGCGCCAGCCCACCGCGCGAAGCCTGAAGTCACTAGCCTCAATATGGGCTCCATGAACTTCTCTGTCGCCCAACTCGCGCACAAGTACACGGATTGGAAGTTCGACTGGGAAAAGTCCTACGTGGAGAACTCATGGAGTACGATCTATCCCAACAGTTTCGACATGATCGAGCGCATTATGGTGGAGGTCGGCCAAGCCTATGGCACCCGCTTCGAGTTCGAATGCTACGATCTGGGCCATCTCTACAACCTGAAGCAGTTTGTCGACCGCGGCCTGGTCGAGCCCCCATTCTTCATTCAGGGGGTATTCGGCATCGCCGGGGGGATGGGCGCCGAACTCGACAACCTAATGTTCTTCAAGCAGACGGCAGACCGGCTCTTCGGGTCGGACTACCGACTGTCTTCTTTCGGCATCGGGAAGGCCCAGATGGGATTCTTGACGATGACGGCATTGCTGGGGGGAAATGTACGGGTGGGACTTGAGGACTCTCTCTACATCGGACGCGGCCAACTCGCCCGGTCAAACGCCGAACAAGTAACCAAGATAAGGCGGATCATTGAGGAACTCGGGTTGGAAATCGCCACGCCCGCAGAGGCGCGCAAAGTCCTAGGGCTGAAAGGCGGCGATAAGGTTGGATTCTAACCACAATAGAGGAGCGTGAGGATAACAGAATAGTGACGCAGTGCCTTGTCCAAATCACTACGCACCGGCTGGAGCCGCTTTGTGAATTCCGTTTGGACGCAAATGCCCTGCCGCTGGCCGAGGCGTCGCGTATGCCTCGCGCGTGAAGTCCAACTCCGGCGCAATATGATTGAACGAGTAATCATTCGCATGGCACGCTGTGGATCACGTCGGAGTTTGCGGATTACAAGACACGACTATGGAGCAGTGTCGGCGTCGAGGCCGATCACATATCTAGAACGAGAAACGGTGATCGCGCCCGCGAGACACACAGGCAAATCTTGGTGTTTGCCGAACGGTCGGCCGGCGAAAGAAAATAGTCGCGATGATCCGGAGGCGCGTACCGTCCTGCGCGGACTTGTAACGCCGGCCTGTCGTCGAGGCTAGTCAATCCGGCGAGTGACGAGCCCTGATCTCGTGACTCGACCGTGCAATTCGCGGCCGAGCGTCTTTTCAACGCCCTCTGCCGTCTCAATCAGGCGGTCCATGTCAATTCCCGTGTCGTAGCCCATCTGCTGCAGGACTGCGACCAGATCCTCTGTCACCACATTTCCCGTATGGCCTTCCGCATACTTGATCGCAGCGGGGTGTCCGCCCAGCCCCCCAAACGAAGAATCGAGATAGTCTACGCCGGCTTCCACCGCCGCAAGCGCGTTCGCCAGTCCGGTGCCGCGCGTGTCGTGAAAATGTCCGACCCACACGATATCCGGGAAACGGTTCAGTAGCGCTCCAAACCGCTCGCGTACGAATTCAGGATCCGCCATTCCAGTCGTGTCGCCTAGGGTGATCATGTCGATGCCCATGTCGGAGAAGAAGGCGGTCCAATGTTCCACCTCTGCCAGCGGTACCTCACCGCTAAACGGACAGCCGAACGCTGTGCCGATCGTACCGACGATCCGCAGCCCACTCTCTTGCGCGGCTTCGACCATACGCTCAAATCCGCTTCGAACTTCAGCGTGGGTACGGCGGGTGTTTCTCACTTGATGCGCTTCGCTTGCCGACACGACCATGCTGATTTCGGACGGTCCGGCGCCGTCGACGACTGCCTGAATCGCGCGCTCCACGGCGCGGTCGTTCACACAGGTCGCCTTGTACGAAACGCCGGCGCGCCGGATGATGCGCTTCAGTACGTCCTCGGCGTCGGCAAATTGGGGGACATGTTTGGGATGTGAGAACGACGTCGCTTCGATGCGGCGAAAGCCAAGTTCCGTAAAGCTGTCGATCAAGGACACTTTCGCGTCCGTGGCGACAAACGCCACCTCGTGCTGCAGACCGTCCCGGGCCGCACACTCACAAATCGTAATTTGGCGTGACATGCTGCCGCAACCCTAGAGCAATTGAAGCGTTTCCTCGCCAGACCGCAATGTGCTTGCATCGTAGGTCTGGCTAATGGTTCCGAGCCTTACCACCAGCACCCTGTCGGCGATGCGAACTCCTGCATTCACATTCTGCTCAACGAGTAAAATTGTTGTGTTCCAGCTGTCGCGGAGCGTCTTTAGTTGGTCCAGCACCTGCGTCGCGAGACTGGGCGCGAGGCCGGCCGACGGCTCGTCCACGAGCAGCACGCGGGGTTCAAGCATCAGGGCAATTCCCATCGACAGCATTTTCTGTTCTCCGCCGCTCAGCAGTCTCGCAGCCGAATCGCGTCGTTCAGCCAGTCGCGGAAAGAACTCCAGTATACGTGCCATTCTCTCGTCAACGAGCGACGCCGAATCCAGCAGATAGCCACCGAGGCGGAGATTGTTTGTCACCGAGAAATTCGGAAAAAAACCGTGGTGCTGCAGTACGATGCTTAGGCCGGTCTCCACGTTGCGCCGAACGTTCGGAGTACCTATCGGCTCGCCGTCCACCGATACCTTGCCCTCGCACCACGGAAGCAGCCCGGTGATGGCACGCAGTATCGTTGATTTGCCCGCTCCGTTGTGCCCTACGAATAGTACGATCTCCCCCGGAGCTACAGCGAAATTAACGTCATGCAAAATACGATTGTTGGCGTAGCCGCCTGCGAGGTTTCTTACCCCGAGAATTGGTGCCTGTCCGCTTTGCGCGCTCATCAGTCATACTCCGAGGTACAGGCGGTTTAGTTCCCTGTCCGCCATAATGTCGTCGAAGCTGGCAACTTTCACGACAGTGCCCTCGGCCATGAAAACCACACGATCGACCAGCCCTTCGAGAAAATCCATATTGTGTTCGACGATCAGCATGGTGACCCCGAGATCCTGGCGCACGCGAAGGATCGTGCGGCGGATATCTTGGCGCATCTGCGGGTCGATGCCTGCGGCGGGCTCATCGAGCAGCCAGACGGAAGCGCCCTGCGCCAACAGCCTTGCGAAACCGACCAGCTTCTGCTGGCCGAAACTCAGCTCGCCGACCTTTTCGTTCGCATGGCCCTCTAGGCCCATATACTGCAGGAGTTCCAGTGCCTTGTCGCGGCGCTCCGCCTCGCCTGATCGGTCTATGGGTAGCCAGGCGAACCAAGGGCTTTCGCGCAGTGATCGCGGAAACGATACGAGCACGTTGTCGAGCGCGGTCATGTTGCTGAAGGGGCGCACATGCTGAAAGAGACGTCCAATTCCGGCTTGCGCGATCCGGTAGGGTTTATGCTTCGAGAAGTCTTGTCCGCGATAGACTATCGTACCAGTATCCGGCCTGATGTTGCCGCCTATGAGGTCGAACAGCGTCGTCTTGCCCGCGCCGTTGGGGCCGACAATGCCGATGATGTCACCGGCGTCTACCGAGATATTCGTACCGCGGACCGCAACAAGCCCGCCATATGACTTGGTTACGTTTTCGATCCTCAGCAACGGCCCGTGTATGAGTGCGGCGGACGCTTGTGGGTCGACATTTTTCAGCTTTATCGCCTGGCGCTGCCCCCGCCCTTCGAGTCCCCGACCGTCGGCTACGAGATTGCTCGTTGCGTGTTCCGGTAGCAGGCCTTGCGGCCTACGCATGATGACGCCAACGAGTATCAGACCGAACAGCACCATGGCGAGGTGCGCTCCGACCGCTGTCGGCATGATGACGCGGAGCGTTTCCTCCAGCGTGATCAGAACCGCCGCCCCGGCAATCCCCCCGAACGGATTTGCAAGCCCGCCGAGCAACACCATTATTACGACTGTGAATGAGACGTAGATGACAAAGCTGTCGGGATTGATGAAAGTGATTACGGTGGCGAACAGCCCGCCCGCCACACCGGCAAATCCACATCCGATGAAGAAGACCGCTATCTTGAACCAGAGCGTGTCTTTGCCGAGCGCCGCTATTCCAATCTCGTCTTCGCGGATGGCTTTCATGACCCGGCCGAACGGGGATCGTGCCGTCTCGTACATCATGCACCAGCATAGAGCCGAAACGGCCAGTGTAATAATGAACACTTGGCCGTTCGTCTGAAACACGTAGCCGAAAAGGTCCGCATGCGGGATATCGCGTATGCCAGCGGGTCCCCCAGTGATATCGAGATTGAGGAACAGCGACGTGCCGAGAATCTGGACCGCGAATGTGGCGAGGAGAAGATATTCTCCGGACACTCGCAGCGATGGGATTGACAGCACAAGGCTTGCGGCGGCAGCCATGGCAAAAGCAATGACGAGAGCGAGTGGAAACGGTACGCCATACTCAATGCGTGCAATCGTGAACGCGTAGGCGCCGATCCCGAAGAAGACCGCGTGGGCTACAGAGAAGAGCCCTCCATAGCCCTTGATAAGGTTCAACGACGTAGCCAGTAGCGCGTAAACGCAGATGAGCGTGAGCACTAGAAACAGATAGTCCATCGTCAGCCACCGTCCGCTGTGTACATGGCCTGCAGGGTCAAGGAGAATTCGGTCATCTGGCGGCTCTTGCGGCGCTGGCATTGCCGAGGAGTCCGCTAGGCCGCCACACCACCACAACCATCATGATGAGAAATGCAATCGTGTCCGACCAGAATGCGGGCAGTTGCAGGCTGATCATCGCAGCGAGCAGGCCGAGCATGAACGCGCCGAGGAAGGCGCCGACAGTGCTTCCTATACCGCCCACCACAACCGCTGCGACAGCGTAAAGCAGCGGCGTTAGGCCCATCGTTGGCACGAGGCTTGAATACCAGCCTGTCGCGATTGCGCCAGGGACTACAAGCAGCGAGGCGATGGTGATGGCGATTGCGCTCACAAGCGTGGGATTGATGCCGACGACCTCAGCCATTGTTGGGTTGTCCGCGTAGGCCATCATGGCGCGGCCGATCCGGGTTGCCTTAAGAAAGAGCATTGTTGCGCCGAAACCACCGATCGCAACGGCAAGTGTAATGATGTCGGTCAGCGATATGACCACTGCCCCGATCTCGTAGAAAACCCCGCCGAACGGATTTTCAAGATATCGCCCGCCGGTACCCCATCCAAGTGCGATGAGGTTTTCGATCGCAAACTGGATGCCGATCGAGGCGAGCACGAGCGCGAAAGTGCCGGCGTTCCGTCGCTTCAATGGCGTGTAGATGAAGAACTGTATCAGGAGTCCGGCTGCAACGGTCAGGGCGACCGTTATCACAAATCCCAGCCAGAACGGCATTCCCACTTGCATGATCAACGCATAGGCGAGAAAGCCCGCAAGAGCGAAAACCGCAGCGTGAGCGAAATGAAAGATATGGGATACCGCAAGCACAAGGCCAAAACCGGTCGCCACCATTGAATATATCGCGGCTTGTGACAGGCCGACCACCATTAGCTGCAGGGCGAGATCCATTCGTGGCTCCGCTGGGTGACAGGGCAAAAAAGCATGTGCGAGTGCGCGGCCGCCGCCGCATGGGCGGCGACCCGCAACTCACAAATCAGTTGTTGTGCATCACCTCGTTGATTTCGCGCACCTGACCTGCCGTGTAGACGGTTATCGGCGCGAACTTGCCATCTTTGAGATGGTAGATGGCAATAGACGTGATGGCGTTACGCTCCTCGTCAAACGACATTCCGCCAGTCACCGTATCCTCAAACACGGCATCATCCATCAAGTCGCGCATGTTGGCTGGAGTCACGTCCTGACCCGCTTCCTTCAGACGCTTGATCAACTCTGCATAGAGGCGTGTGCCCATGTAGAATTGCGAAGCGACGTAATCGAGATCATCGGTCGAGCCGTATTCTGCCTCCCATGCCTCCCTCATTTTCTGGTAGGCCGGAAAAGGCTCTAGGTCCGGTCCAAAATTCGACGGGTTTGTGTAAACGCCGCCATTGGCGGCTTCGCCGCCCAATTCGATAGTCGACTTATGATTGTACGCGCCGTAGCTCGCCCACCGAGGCGTAAGCCCCAGGCTCGTACCCTGCGCGATGATGGCGCCCACTTCGGTCGCGACACCGCCGATATAGACGACATCAGGATTTGCAGCGCGAATTCGCGACAGCTGAAGGCGGAAATCGTGGGCACCAGGCAGGAACGACTCCTCGGCCACCACGTCACCGCCGAAGGCTTCCATGGCTGGAGCAAGCACTTGCTGAATACCCCGGCCAAGGTCGTCGTCGCGGTAGATCAGAGCGACCTTCTCCTCGCCGAGCTCCTCAGCGAGGTAGCGCGCAAGCACCGGTGCCTGGAGATGCGTCAGCGGAATGGCGTTGAAAAACCACGGTGACAAGTCAGACAGTGCTGGCGAGGCTCCCCCGACATTGACCAGTAGCCGCTCGTTCCTTTCGGCAACCGGCGCCTGAGCGAGAGATACGCCGCTGTAGCCCGTCAAAGCATAGGGCACGTCCTCGATCGAAATCGCTTGCTGCAACGCGCGAACGCCCACATCCGGCTTTGCCTGCGAATCGAAAAAAAACGGCTCCATCCGGGCGCCTTCGCCTAGCATCCCACTTTCGTTGATCTCCTTGACGGCAAGATTGACCGCCTTCGACGCGACTTCACCTTGCGAGGCGGCGATGCCGGTCAGTGGGAAAGTGATCGCGATCTTGTGCACGGTCTCTTGCGCTGCAGCTAGACTCGCAACTGCCATCGTTGCGGCGAAGACCGCGCCGACCACCGCTAGCTTCGGCGCCTTTCGTTTTTCAAAGAGCATGATGTTTCCTCCTGTTTGCCCCTATTGCTTGTTATGCGGCGGCCTCAGCCATTGCCGCCGACCCCCTCGGTCGGGTCATGCCTCCAGCACATAACGCCCTTGGGAGGCACCTGCTTCCATTAGCGCATGCGCCTCCGGTCCTTTTTCCAACGGGAATATCCGGTCCACATGGACGCGTATCGCACCGGACACGAGAAGTTCGTAAACTTCCTGCAACTCAGTTTTGGTGCAGGTGCGGGTTCCGATCAGACTGATTTCCTTTAGGATGAAATGGGCTGGCGTGATCTGCGCCTTCTTGCCGGTGATGTTTCCGGTGAGCACCACCCGTCCGCCTTTGCGGAGCGCTCGAATGGACTGATCGAGAGTCCGCTCCCCCACGACTTCGATGACGAGGTCGCAACCACTCCCGCCCGTAAGCGCCTTCACTTGATCGGCAAATATCAGATCCTCAGAGGTAATGACCTCGTCGGCGCCAGCCTGGTGAAGCAGCTCCGACTTTTCCCCGCTGGAGGTCACTGCAATGCATCTGCAGCCGAAATGGCGCAACAACTCGAGCGCATGCAGCCCAACCCCGCCGCTGGCACCGGTCACGACAACGGTTTCGCCAGGCTGCGCCTGACCGCGCGTCTGTATGGCGTGATAGGCCGTCCCGAACGTGCAACTAGCAACGGCGGCGGTTTCAAGGGGTAGGCCGTCGGGGAGCGGTATCACCGCGTGGTCGGGAATCTTCACGAATTCAGCGTAACCCCCGTCCAGATCCTCGCCGAGAAAGCGAGCGCGAAAAGTTTCACAGTACGCCTCGTTGCCGCCGCGGCACTGCGCGCAGTTGCCACAGCCGATGCGTATAAGGGAGGATACGCGTTGACCCGTCTGGACGCCGGTGACGCCTGAACCAAGCGAAACGATTGTTCCACCGATCTGGTGACCGGGAATAACTGGAAGTGGTGTCTTTGCGAATGCGCCGGAGCGCGTCAGCAGATCGTGCCGGCAGATGCCGCAATAGGCGACGCGGATCAGTACCTCGCCCGGCCCTGGTTTCGGCACGGGGCGAACGCTTGGCACCAGTTGCTCGGGTCCGCCGAAACGGCTCAGCAACAGCGCATTCATCGATTCTGGTATCGCGGCGCGCGAACTCACCACCCCCTCCCCGAGCGAGGATGGAGGGTATTGTCATCTATTCCTGTAGTCCGTTCGCAAGCAACGACAGGAATGGTGCAAACAAAGGGAAAACTCGCCAAAACAAGCCTCGCAATTCCAAAAAGATTGGAACTATCGCGAGCCTTGAAACTTCCGCAAATATAAGCTGCCTATCAGCAGCCCTTTGCGGATTTTGGCTGTCCGCGCACGCAAACAGACCAGAAACCTGTACCCTGTCGCGTGGTTAAATCCTATTGACCGGCGGACGCCCTGTCAAGCTTGCCGCGCCAGTTGGGGCCGCAACGCGGAGCGTAATTCTCTTACGCGCGTAGTCGATTGGGGGTCGCACGGGGAAGCGCTTCGCGGGTCTCCGCAAGCCAGGCGCTTGAGCCCTTCTTCGTAACGCTGACCGATGATCTTCAAGCAGGCGATCAGGGAATCGGTAGACGATGTCCAATAGCGCGCGCGCACCTTCTCGCAAAGCTTGTCGACACCACTGGAGAGTTCGTAACCGATGGCGACACGCCTGAAAAAATCCTTCGATAGGTCGGTCACGCCCGGAACGTCCGCGCCGACGATCCGGCCGTTGCGCATTTCGACCTCCAGCACCACGCCGAACAGGCGCTGCTTCTCCTGCATTACGGTTCCCTTGGGTGCTGGCGCATATCCGGTTAGCAGAATGGTAGGTTCTTCAATGGCCATTTGTTCCCACCCTTATCAGTTCTGTCGTTTCGTTACATGTTAGTCGCAACTTGGCGCGGCGCAACATGTGGCTTCATCGCCGGCGGATCGAGATCGTGCCCATTGCCGTGGCCACGTGGTTTTTGTTTTCGTCATAGGCATCGCCCAGAGCGACACCTAGGCTGCCACCGACACGAACGGCTCGTCCTCTGAAGACCAGCCGCGGCGGATGTGCGCCTTCGAGAAAGTTCACCTTGAGTTCGACGGTCGTCAACCGGTCTCCGTCGGCGCAGCGCGAGCGCACCGATTGAAGAATGGCCGAATCGAGCCCCGCGGTTATCACACCGCCGTGTATGACCCCGATGCCGTTAACGAACTCCGGCTTGGCCGCCAGCACCACCGTGACCTCGCCGTCGCCGACTTCTTTCAAGGTGAAGCCCATATAGGCATGGATTGGGGAAGCGTCGTAGAGTTGGCGCATCTTGTCCGGCCAGGACCCAATTGCCGAGCTATCTGTCACTTCCATCATTGACCCCTTGATTGAATCACGGCGCCCATCGCGGCTTCCGTTTGTCCCGAAACGCGACAAACCCTTCCTTCGCGTCTTCGGTCTGGCGGCCGACAAGCACTGCGTCAGCGCCGGCTGCCATCCGGGATTTCGGCGTCAGCGACAGCATTTCGCGCAAGAGCCTCTTGGATGCGCGCATAGCCATCGGACTGCCGCGGCTCAGCCGCTGCGTCCAGTCATCCAGCGCGCTCTGCCCATCGCTGACGGGAACCACCTCGTTCACGAGCCCATATTGCGCGGCTTTGCTCGCGTCGAACCGCTCGCCGAACAGGATGATTTCACCTGCGGTGAGGATGTTCACACGCTCTGCAAGCAGCGCCATCGTCACCCCCGGCACCAGTCCGTGATGGACCTCCGGAAAGCCGAACTGGGCTTCATCCGTGGCGAGGACCAGATCCGCGGCCATCGCGAGAGAAGCGCCCAGGCCAAGTGCATATCCATGGACGTAGGAAACGAGCGGGCAGGGCAGTTGCTGCACTCCATTCAGCAGGGTGACAATGCGGTTGATCCAGGCCTCGGCCGCGACAGGGTCATCCTTGTTGCCGCCACCAAGATCGGCGCCGACGCAGAAGGCCCGCCCGCGGCCGCTGATGACAGCGCAGCGCGCACCCTGCGCGGCGACTTCTTCGACCGCCGCTTCCAAGGCGTCGGCGAGCTCCTGGCCGACAGCATTGAGCTTTTCCGGACGGTTGAGTTCGATGGTTGCGACATCGTTCGAAAATGTTAGGACGACTTGCTTGCTCATGACCGCCTCAGCGGGTTTTCTTGACGACGACATCCACCGCAACCACGGCGTTGGCGGTGGCGATGACTGGATTCAGGTCCACGCCGGCAATCTCCGGGGTCTCCGCCACAAGCCGCGACACCGTCTCGACCAACGCGGCAAATGCTTCAAGATTGACGGGTTTTCTACCCCGGACGCCCTCCAGCAGCGGCCAGCCCTTCAACCTGCGCATGGCCTCCAGAGCGTTGTCCCTGCTGCATGGCGCCAGCAGCGTGACCGTGTCCTCGAAGACTTCCACGAAGATGCCGCCGAGACCGAGTGTGATGGTGGGTCCGAACACCGCGTCCCGGCTCGCCCCCACGAAAAGTTCAAGTCCCGCATACTGACGCTGCGCCAGAATTTCGCCGGCCAACCCGGCCTTCTCCAGCGCCAATTGCAAGGCCTCGTATGCATCCTCGGCCTCTGCTCGCGACTGGATCCCCAGCCGCACCAGCCCGATGTCGGACTTGTGCGCCAGCCCCGGCACGTCGGCTTTGAAAACCGCGGGCGCTTCGACGGTATGCAGTACGGCTCCTGCCGCTTCGCGGTCGGCGACGACATATTGCTGTGCGAATGGAACGCCCGGAAGCAAGGCTTCCGCCTCGGAGCCGGTGACGATCTGCTCCTCGCCTACCGCCGCGGGTGCGAACTCGGTTCGGAGCGGTTCTTGGGGAAGGGGCTGCCGGAGGCAATCCGCGAGCACCTCGACGGTCGTCGTCGGGTATGGCGTCAGCGCCACGCCGTCTTTGATCAGTTGCTCAGTCAGTTCGGGCGTAGCCATTCCGCAAACGATGACCGGTTTGTCCGATCGTAACGCGGCGTTGGTGACGCCCTCCGCCATGACCGGCCCCAGCACATCCGACAACAGCGCGTAGGCCAGCCAGACCACAACGACATCGACGCTGTCCTGCCCGAGCATGTAGTCGATCAGCGGCTCGAGCCCGTCGGGCGTATTTGCCATCTGCCCGGAGGCGTCGAGTGGATTGGAAAATCCGACCAGCGGCAATCGCGCCTTCAGGTCGGGAGGCGGGGGACCGACCGGCGGAACCGCTATGTCAGATCGCTCGGCTGCATCGAGGAGAACGGTGGCAACACCGCCTGACAGCGTGACGATGCCCAAATTGGAACCAGCTGGTTTCTTCGGCATGTCGAGGATCCGCACGAGGTCGATGAAATGCGCCTCGTCGCGCGCCCGTATCGCGCCGGCAGCCGCAAGCGCCGCATCCCATACCGCGTCCTGGCCCGATAGTGCGCCGGTGTGAAGCTGAACCGACTGCGCCCCGGCTTCCGAACGGCCGATTTTCAGCACCACCACCGGAATGCCGCGGTGGCGGGCGGTAGCGATGGATTCCAGCAACAGGGTGGAGTCGCGGCAGCCTTCGATGATGAGGCCGATCACGCTTATTCCGGGCTCGCGGGAAAGAAACTCCACGCACTCCGCGCAATCGATATCGGCCTCGTTGCCGGTATCGATCATCCAACGGGTTCCGACACCCCGATCCCGGAGCTGCGCCGCGCCCAGATACCCGCCCAGCCCGCCGCTCTGCGCGACGACGGCTACGTTTCCGGGGCGTACGCCGCTGTCGATGTCGGTGCCGAATGTGGCGTAAACGGCAGTGTTGTGATTACGGAAGCCGATCGTGTTCGGGCCGATAAGGCGTACGCCGCATTCTGCGGCCACCCTGGCAAGCTCCTCCTGCCGTACGCGCCCTTCGGGCCCCGCCTCGGCGAAGCCCGCCGCTGTCACGACACAACCGGCTATGCCTTTCGCGCCGCATGCGCGAACCGCGTCGATCACATGGGCGCTTGCCAGCATCAGTACAGCGAGATCGATACCGTCGGGCAGACTTGCGATGTCCGGGAGACATGGACGTCCCTGTACCTCGTCATACTTTGGATTGACGCCGTAGACGTCGCCGTCGAAGCCATGATCGCGCAAATAGCGGAGTGGTCGACCGCCGATCCGGCGCGGATCATTGCTTGCGCCAACCACGACGATCGACTTCGGGGCGAAGATACGGTCCAGACTGCGGCTGGCGTTCAACATGCGGTTATCCCTCAAGCCGGAGCAACGGCGCCGGTGACGTTCCGGAGTACGGTCACGGCATTGTCGGCGCTACCGATGGCGGTGAGCGCTTCCAGCCTGGCGGCCGCCAGCTCCTCTCGGAGCCCGGTGATGCCGCAGCACCGAACGAATTTGTCGCGCAGGATGCGATCGATGTTCGGATCGCCGGGCCCGCCGCTCGGACGGTCAACCGTCCTGGTGATTTCGCGGCCGTCCGCGGTCAGCAGCGTCAACCTCGCGGGTGAAACCGAGCGGGTCTGATTGCAGGACCAGTCGTCGCCGATATCGACCGATACCTTGGCCGCCACTTCCAACAGGTCAGCGCGCGCGATGGCGGCTTCCGTGAAATGCTCCAGACCCACTTGCCCGTCGACCAGCGCGGCCGCGACTGCGAACGGAATGGAGAATTGCGCATCCACAACGTTGCGCGGCTTCCGTTTCACCGCGATCGGATCTCCGGTGCTGTTGTAGGCTTGTCGGTTCACCGAGACATGGATCGATTCAAGGCTGGCGGGAGGTACGTTTTCGGCACGCGCTGCGAGCGCGGCTTCCAATGCGGCGTGTGTCCATCGGCAACACGGATGGGGCTTGAAGCTCAGCTTCTTGATCTCGAACTGCTCTCCGAGACCGTCAGTAATTTTCGAGCGGTCGTAGTCTCCCGCCTGATAGACCGCATAGAACCCGCGCTTACCGTCGAACACCTGCCGCGCTCCTGTTATGCCGGCGGCGGCCATGATCGCAGCAAGCGTGCCCGCCTTTGCGGCGAGCCCCGCCTGCAGGCGTTTGGCAAGCGCGCCGTCAATCGTCGCCTGGCCGTTACCCGCCGCCTGAGCATAGGCCAAGCCGAGCGCGTTGAGCGTCTGCTCCGCATCGAGACCGAGCGTGCGGGCCGCGCCTGCCGCGGCCCCGAAGGTTCCGCACAGGGGGGTAAGGAGCCAGCCGGTTTCACCCGGACCGCGGTTTGTGGCGAGCGCCAGCCGGCAGGCGACATCGACCCCGACGGCAATGCCTGCGATCAGTTCCGAACCCGCGACGTTGCCGCGCCTTTCGGCGGCGGCTGCCACTGCCGGAATGACGGTGATGCCCGCATGAAGGATCGCGTCGTCATGTGTGTCGTCGAACTCGACGGCGTGGGATACGAGCCCGTTATAGAGCGCCGCCCAGGGGGCGGGGGCCGCCTCGGCGCCGAACCACAGTCGCGCCTCCGGCTTGCCCGACCAATCCGATACTATGCCGCGGATTTCTCCGACGCCGCCGGAGCCTAGCCCCGCCGCGGCGCAGGCCAGCGTATCGATGAGATCATTTAAGGCTGACGCTTGCGCCTGAACCGGAAGGTCCGCAACGCCGGACGCAAACTCAGCGAGGTCTTCGGCAACATCCCGCGCCATTTTACTCGCCCGTGTAGCGGGGTTTCCGCTTCTCCCTGAACGCGGCGAGACCCTCGTCGCGATCCTTCGAGGCAAGACATGCCTGATACGCTTCCGCTTCGAACTGAAGGCCTACGTCGAGACCGATGTTCATTGAGCCGTTCACCGCCTTCTTTGCCTGGGTGAGCGCCATGGGCGCGCTCTGCTTCATCTCGTCGGCTATCTCGCGCGCCACTCGCTCCGCTTCGCCCTCGGGCGCCAGCCTGTTGAGGATGCCGAGATCGAAGATCTCCCTAGCCGTCATCTTGCGGCCGGTCAGAATGATCTCCTTCGCCTTGTGAACCCCGATCATTCGCGAGAGGCGCTGGGTCGCGCCGCCGGCGGGTATCACGCCAAGCCTCGTCTCCGGCAACGAGAATTCCGCATTTTCTGACGCCACCAGGACGTCACAGGCGAGGGCAAGCTCAAAACCGCCGCCGAATGCGAAGCCATTGATAGCGGCAATGACCGGGCAGCGGGCGGCGCTCATCGCGCCGAACATTAGCGGGGCTAGCCGACGGCGGCGTTGGACGTCGGCTTTCGTCATCGTCTGGCGCTCCTTCAGGTCGGCGCCGACCGAAAACGCCCTGCCGTTGCCGGTCAGGATCGCAACCCACACGGCGGTGTCATCATTGATGCTTCGGAACGCCTGAAAGATGTCCTCATAAAGTACCATGTTGATCGCATTGAGGTTGTCCGGGCGATTGATGGCGACTCGGGCGATATGGTCCTCGACAGTGACGTCGAGCGTTTCGAAATTGCTGTGGGATCGTGCCATGCCTATTTCCCTTTGCCGCCTTTTTCGAAAAAAGCCGCCGCGCCGCGCATGCCTGCATCTGTCATGCGCATCCTCAGATTAACATCCCGCGCCCGCGCCAGCGCGGAATCAAAGGGAAGCTCGGCCACTTCGTAAAACAGGCTCTTTGTGAAACTGACCGCTGTCGGCGGATGGCCGCCGAGTTCCGCTGCGAGCGTGAGAGCGCGCGGCATCAGGTCCGTCTTCCCCACGACTTCATTGATCATCCCCAACTCCCGTGCACGCTCGGCGGTGACCCGGCGGCCGGTAAGCAGAAGTTCAAGCGCGGTCCGGCGCCCGACGAGCCGTGTGAGGTTCACCATCACAAGTGCAGCAACCAGGCCGCGGGGAGTTTCCGGATAGCCGAATTGCGCGGTGTCGGCGGCCACGACCAGGTCGCACGCCAGCGCCAGACCGCACCCCCCGGCGAGGGCGTGGCCGTTGACGGCTGCGATTACCGGTTTGCGAAGCCGAGGCAGCAGGCGATGCAAGTCCATCGACGCCTCGGCTCGCGCGAACGCCGCCTCCACGCCGACCGGGGCGATTTCCTTCAGATCCGCGCCAGCGCAGAAAACGGGGTCGGCGCCTGTAATGACGATCGCCGTGATGGCCGGGTCGCCGTCGAGCTGTCGCAGGCGCGTCTTGAGATCGTCCACAAGTGCGCGGTTAAGTGCGTTGCGCGCTTCGGGTCGATTGAGCGTCAGGACGGCGGTGCCGCCTTCGACGCGCTCAAGCACCGATTCACCCATTGCTCCGATTTCCTTCCTCCGGATCACGCTACACCACGCCGGATTCACGCATTCGCCGGATGTCTTCCGAACTGCGTCCAAGGCTTTTGAGAATATCGTCGGTGTGCTCACCGAGGTCCGGAGGCACGCAGTTCATCCGGACCGGTGACCCGCTCATGCGAAACGGCAGGTTGAGAGCCTTTACCGGACCGCCGGTCGGATGGTCGTATTCGAAGACCATTTCGCGCGCGACAACCTGGGGATTCTTGAACAGTTCGTCGAGCAGCAGGATTGGCCCGGCCGGTATGCCGGCTGCCAGAAGCTTGTCTTCCCATTCTGCCGATGTGCGGGTGCGGAAAATCGCGCGCAGGCGCGGGTAGAGCTCGTCCTGGTTGTCGATCCTTGCGAGATTGTCGATGAACCGCGGATCGTCGGCGAGTTCCGGCGCGCCCACGACGTCGCAGAAGGATTTCCACTGGCGCTGGTTGGGAACGAGTTGCAGGTACTTGCCATCGCTGCACTCGAATGCCGCTGATGGTACCCGCACCGGATTTTCCGTTCCCGAGCGGGGCGGTACACGCCCTCCGTTGAGGACAGCCGTGCCCAAGATGGTCGTGAGCGAAACCATCACGTCCATCATCGACATGTCGAGATATTGGCCTTCGCCGGTCTTTTCGCGATGGACGATTGCGGCAAGTATCGCATTCGATGCCGCGAGCCCTGCAGCGATATCGGCGACGGGAATCATGGACTTGATCGGTCCGCCGCCTTTCTCTCCGGTGACGCCCATCAGGCCGCCCATCGCCTGCAGGATGGGGTCGTAGCCCTTGCGATTGCGGTAGGGGCCGCTCTGGCCGAAGCCCGAGATCGAACAGTAGATCACATCCGGCCGCTTGCTGCGGATGGCTTCGTAGCCGACACCGAGCCGTTCCGCGACGCCGGGCGTGAAGTTCTCGACGAAGATGCCGCTGCGCCCGGCAAGTTCCAGCGCGATGGCACGGCCCTCATCCGACTTCAGATTGAGCGTAAGAGAGTGCTTGTTGCGGTTCAGCGTTGCAAAATAGGTGCTGAGACCCGCTCCCAGCTTCACCGGCCAGGTGCGTGTTTCGTCGCCGGACGAGGGTTCTTCCACCTTGATGACTTGGGCGCCCATCTCGCCCAGCATCATGGTGCACAGAGGCCCCCCAAACGCGCGTGTGAGGTCCAGAACGCTTTCGCCGAACAGCGGGCCATGCGCACTCATGCCGGCAGGTTCCGGCCGCTGGGCTGCAGGAAAAACTGGAAGACGCCGCGAGACAATACCAACGCTCGTTCCGTAGACAGTACGGTTTGGAGAGTGTCAGCTTGAGCTTCCGGCGGAACTGAACGCTTGGAGGCGCTCCACCTGATCCGGTGCGGCATTGACAAAGACCGATGATACCTTCGAGAACGATTGGTATCCGGTCGTCGCGAAAAGGCTAACCAACCTCTGGAACATTGTCAAACCCGTGTCGGGTGGTCTTCGCCCCCGCCAACGTTGCGGCGATACCGGACTTTGGAAACTGCGAGCAGGACTCCACCCAGAAGCCGACGCAGAGCCCCTTGCGGCCCACAATGGCCTTCTCAACTGAGGGCCTCCTGCCAATCGTACAGTCGTTGGCGGCAAGTCGCTCCGGGCCAGGATCGGGATTACGAGAAGAACTCGTCGTCTTCGGCTTCCAGGCCGCTGAACTCCCATGGCTTCGGGCCGAGGGGAGAGCTGGTGGTCACCCGGCTCCGGGATGACGGAGAGAGGCCGAGTTCACACATGAACTTGTGCATGAGCTCGACATTCTTGTTGGCGATCGCCAGCCAGGGGGAAGGCTGCACGTAGCCGGCAGGCGTCTTGAGCAGCGTCGGCGTTTCCTTCAGCCGTTTTTCGGCTTCCACCCAGCGGCCGTAGGCCTGGCAATAGGCAGCGAAGGCGGCCCGGTCGAGATCGCTCATGATGCCGAGCCGGTGGAGATAGCGGCCAAGCCGCTTCCATTCGGCCTTGGCCGTCGGTGACAGGTGGGCGGGGCAGGTGGGCATGGCGGTCACGGGTTTCGGCTCCAGGTGGTTGAGCGGCCGCTTGCCAGGGTTGCCAAGCACGATCTTCATCGCTGTCGGAAGAGGCTTGCGTCCGCGCATCGGGTTGCCCTCAGTGCCCGGCTTGTCTTGCGCAAAGCACGGCGGCGACTGTGGAGTTGGTCGACTGCCGGAGCCTGTCTCTGGCCTTCATTTCACAAGACAAACCCCGGATTTGCGCGGTTCTCGATACCGTCATGGTGCCGGGACCCCCCTGCCAATTTCGCGCATGTGTGAAGAAAGGACCCCGCGCGGTCCCCAGTCGGATTCTCCAGAGATCCGAACCGCCCCCCCCCCCGGGGGGCCTGCCATTGCTTCGGTTCCCGGGCACGCTTGATCCTGCAGCGGGCGTTCTTGGTCTCCTCAATCCCTCTGGATGTTCCCTTGCTTGCGTCCGGCATTGGCATCAGCTTGCCTGCGCACCGCGTTCGGCAGCCACAGTCGCAAAGGACGCATCGCCGCCTTCCAGCATGGCCGTCTCGCCGGTGAAGGACTGCCAGCGCTTCACCGCCACATCGACATAGGCCGGGTCGAGCTCGATGGCATGGCAGCACCGCCCCGTCATCTCTGCGGCTATGATCGTCGTGCCGGATCCACTGAACGGCTCGTAGACGGCCTGACCGGGAGAGGAATTGTTCTCGATCGGGCGGCGCATGCACTCCACCGGCTTCTGCGTGCCATGGCCGCTGTCGTTCTTGCGGTGCGGTATCTGCCAGACGGTCGTCTGCTTGCGGTCGCCCTTCCAGTGGCCCTTCCTGCCCTTGCGCACAGCGTACCACGCCGGCTCATGTTGCCAGTGATAGTCCCCGCGGCCGATCACCAGGCGGGTCTTGTCCCATACGATCTGGGACCGGATGGCAAAGCCCGAGGCCTCGAGGCTTTCCGCCACGATCCCGGCGTGAAGGGCGCCGTGCCAGACATAGGCGACATCGCCGGAAAACAGTGCCCAGGCCTCACGCCAGTCGGCGCGGTCGTCGTTGGCCACCTTGCCGGTCGCAAGCCCCTCGGCACCATTCAGCTTCCCGCGCCAGGCCGGATCGTAGTTGACGCCATAGGGAGGATCGGTGACCAGCAGGTGAGGGGAGACGCAACCCAGCAGGCGGGCGACGTCCGCTTCACTGGTGGCATCACCGCAGATCAGACGATGGTTGCCGAGGACCCAGAGATCGCCGCGACGGCTTGCAGGCTTTGCGGGCGGGGCAGGGATGGCATCCGGATCGGTGAGGCCGGTCGTGCCGCGCGCAGTCAGCGCCGCGATCTCCTCCTCGCCGAAGCCGGTTAGGGCCAGATCGAAGCCCAGGCTCTCCAGATCGCCGAACTCCAGCGCCAACAGCTCGTTGTCCCACCCGGCGTTGAGCGCCAGCCTGTTGTCGGCGATGACGTAGGCGCGCCTTTGTGCCTCGCTGAGACCTGCGAGCTCGATGACCGGAACCTGTGCCATGCCGAGCTTTCTCGCCGCCAGCAACCGTCCGTGGCCGGCAACGACCCCGTTCTCGCCGTCGACCAGGATGGGGTTGGTCCACCCGAACTCCCGGATGGATGCCGCGATCTCTGCCACCTGCGCCTCGGAATGAGTGCGCGCGTTGCGGGCGTACGGGATCAGTATGTCGAGGGGTCTGTAATCCAGCTGAAGAGAACGATCGCCTGTGGTCATGATTGCCCGGAGCACCTTGCAAGGAACAAAGCCTCATACTTCATTCACAGCATGATATATCGGTCACAACCATCTGTGAATCATGACATTTGACGTCATTCGTACGCAGAACTACGTTGCCCTACGACAAGAGCAACTGAAGCCTGACAGACGGATAGGATGAAAGCGAACCAGAAGGTCACTTGGTGGGATCTTTCGTCGCCTTACAGTGACTCACATTCGG
Organism: Nitratireductor mangrovi; assembly: GCF_007922615.2. Taxonomy (NCBI): domain Bacteria; kingdom Pseudomonadati; phylum Pseudomonadota; class Alphaproteobacteria; order Hyphomicrobiales; family Phyllobacteriaceae; genus Nitratireductor; species Nitratireductor mangrovi. Next base: position 4,376,654 of record NZ_CP042301.2, read on the forward strand.
TGTGCGGGCAGTAACAGGCGTCAATACAATACGGTGGCGTTTTTGAGCTTACGCGATGCTTGCAAGAGGGGTGCGATCAAGCGGTCACTATCAAAACGGGCTTCCGGTGTAACCACCGAAAGTGCAGCTGCGCAATTGCCTTTCTTGTCGAACAACGGCACAGCCACAGAGCGAACACCCGCGACGTCCTTTCCGCTCGATACGGCATAGCCGCGGTCACGCACCTCCTTGAGGAGCTTCTCCGAGGCTAAGCGAGCGCCCTTTTGCTTAAGCAAACCTCGATAATCGGCGTCCGCGAATGCGGTCAAGACACGACCTGATGAGCTATCCGACAAAGAAAGAAGCGTTCCAACCCGAACTTCGGCACGAACTACCACATGAGACTCGACGCGTTTGATAATCTGAGCCTGGATACCACTGAGCACAGCTAATGACGCAGTTTCTTCTGTATCGAGAGCCAATTCTCTGAGTACAGCGGTTGTACGCTCGCCGAAGCTCGCCTGCTCAAGCGCAGCTTGTCCTATCGTTGCTAGCTGCAAGGACAAGCGATACGTGCCAGGCTCGGGCTGCTCCAGCCAACCTACTTCAACTAGCGTCATCAGCCTTTGGTAGATCGTCCCGCGTCCCTCGCCAAGCTTATGACTCAAATCAGCCAAGCGGATCGGATCATCGTGCTCTGCGATCACCTCGAGCAATGAAAGCGTCTTAACTACAGAACTTAGGACTTTGACCGCCACAATAACCGGGTCCTCTAGCTCAAGGGCACAACGCAGTTCTCATACCTATTGCTTGCGCCTCGCAGACAGAACGAAGTCAAGGCCGACGACTTTCTGGATGGCCAGCATCATGGCAAGAGACATCACGATGACCAAGGTGGAGAGCGCGAGTATGTATGGCTGGAAGTCGACTTGCATGTCGTTGAAAATCGCCACGGGCAGGGTCATCGTGTCCGCGTTGACCAAAAAGATCGAAATCGGGACATCTCCAAAAGATACCGCAAACGCGTAGAATCCTCCAACGAGAATGCCCGGCCGTATTGCCGGAAACGTGACGTCGCGAAAGGTAACCCATCTCGATGCGCCAAGGCTCTCGGCGGCCTCTTCGTATGCCGAATCAATGCGCGCCAGCACAGCCGATACAGAGCCAATCGCGTATGGCAGTGCCACAATCAAGTGCGCAAGAATGAGGCCGAGAAGGCTCCGCGTCAGATACATATCGGTGTGCGCGCCAACCATCGTGTAAAACTGCAGGAACGCCGCGCCGGTGACGATTAGCGGTATCTGTATCGGAAGGCGGAAAAAGGCATGGATCATCTCCGGCATCGCAAGACGTCCGCGAACTAAGGCGAGTGCGGCGAGCGTGCCGAACAATGCAGCCAATATCGCGGCTGAAACAGCTACGATAAGGCTATTCAAGAAGAGCTCGGCATACCTAATCGGGATTTCGGCATATCGATCCAATGCAAGATCCCGCGGCGGGAACTGAATCGTGAACTGGTTGCTGGTGTCGAAGGAGGCCCCGACCACCACGACAAAAGGCAAAACAAGGAAGCCGATCGTGAAAATGGCGGTGATCGTGCTTAGTCTGGGGAACGGCATGATCCGGTTCCTTCAGTTCATTGCTCTGGCAGCGCGTTTGCGCTCGGAGCGCATGAGAAAAACGCCTGTTCCAACATTGATCGCGAAGACAAACACCAACAGCACTGCCGCCAGTGCCGCACCCGTCCCGTATTCGGCGCGCTGAATGATGTGCTGCTGGATCAACACGGGCATTATCAGGACGCGGCCGCCTCCCATGAGAACCGCTGAGGTGAATGCGCCCATACTCATGTTGAAAGCAATGAGCCCGCCGCTTATCAGGCCGTTCCTCAGGAGCGGAACAATAATCGAAAAAAAGATAGTCGCGCGCTTGGCCCCGTGAACTTCAGCGGCCTCCTCGAGATGCGAGGGTATCGTCTGTACGACGCCGAAAAGCAGCAAGATCAGGATCGGCAGCGTGTACTGTACAAGGCCGATCAGAACGCCGATCTCGTTGTTGACGAATGGCAACGACCGGTCGACGAGACCCAGCCAACGCAGTGCTTCATTTATGGGGCCGACTTGTCCAAAGATGATATTGAGCCCCATCAGCTTTATGACAACAGTGATCAATGACGTGGCCAAGATCACATTGAGCCACAGGCTTGCGGTATTACCTCCTGCGCGTGCCAGCGTGTAGGCCGTTGGTACAGCCAGCATGAGACTAAACGCTGTGGCAGTGGCCGAAAGGTAGAACGTCTGCCAGATTGACCAGAGATAGAACGGATCGGCCAAGACACGAACATAGTTGTCCAAGCTGTAGGTATGGGCTACCTGCCCGAGACCGATATCTGCATGGAAGCTGGCCTCAAGAAATGCAAACTGCGGCAGAACGAGAAGGACGAACGAGAGCGCACCCGGAAACCAGATGAGTCCAGACCAGTTGACTTTGTTCCGAGCAGTTGCCTTTGAGGCCGGCACTTTCTCATCTTTCCCTTTGGGGATTGGCTTTGCCCGGTCCGTCAGCCTTGCAACCAGTTGCTCAGGCATCGACCACGCTGCTCGCCGCTAAGGGTTGGCAATCTTGCCGCTTGAAATGCACAACAATGTCGGAACCCGGCTCATATTGAGACAGCCGTGTCGGACATTCGATGATGACCATCTGCTTCCAGGGTAGTTCCACATGGTAATGTACAAAATTCCCTAGAAATCGCCGCTCGGAAACTTTGCCTGGCAGGCAGTTGGATGACTGTACCTCCTCGCCCGGCGGCGCCACATACAGGTGTTCAGGGCGTAAACCCAGGGCAATTTGATCGCCGGCTTTCCACGAGTCGGTCTTGGCCTGCACGGCGACAACATCACAGGCCGAATCGCCTTCTCCTATCTGAATGGAAAGCTCGTCCTTGCCAGCATTCTTCACAATACCGCTAAGGACATTGTTCTTGCCGACGAATTCGGCAACGAACCGGCTATTGGGCTTGTTGTAGAGTTCTTCGGGAGAGCCAAGTTGGCGCATGCGGCCCTCTTGCATAACCACGATACGATCGGCCAAGCTCATAGCCTCCTGCTGATCGTGCGTTACAAGGACCGTCGTGATGCCGAGTTTGCGTTGAAGCTGTTTCAGCTCTATCTGCAGCATCTCGCGCAGCTTGAGATCGAGTGCGCCAAGCGGTTCATCCATCAGAAGCAAGCGCGGCGAAATGGCCAAAGCTCGGACAAGTGCCACGCGCTGCTGTTGGCCGCCGGAAAGTTCGGCGGGGTACTGGTCGCGGCGATCGGCTAGCTGAGCGAGACTTAGCATCTCGTTCACGCGGTCCGCGATCGCCTTGCTCGAGATCTTTCGCTGCTTCAGCCCGAAGGCGATGTTCTCAGCCACCGTCATGTTCGGAAACAGCGCATAGTTCTGGAACACCATGCCGACCTCGCGCTGCCGGGTCGGCGTATGTGTCACGTCCCTGCCGCCAAACAGGATTTGCCCGCTCGAAGGTTTTTCGAATCCAGCGATCATACGCAAAGTAGTTGTCTTGCCACATCCCGATGGACCAAGCAGGACGACAAATTCGCCTTCATCGACGAACAGGTCCACATTTTCGACAGCCACAATATTACCGGCGAAGGACTTGCGGACGTGACGCAGCTCTATGGTCGACATTGCATATTCCCATCAAGAGGGCTGGTATCTGAGCCGGCCCGTTGAGAGCATGTCTTGCCAATAAGTGGGCGACAGCGTGCGCCATCGCCCACTACTCTCTGGTTTTCAGTTTTGCACGGTTCTCAGCCAGACGTCGCGCCACGCATCGATATCGAAGCTGGCCCAGTCGACGCGGTAGGCGTTGGCGATTTCCTCATCCGACAAGAGCAGCATTTCACGATTCTGCTCGCTCTCGCTCATGAGCTTTCGCGCTTTCGGATTGGTCGGAACGGTGCCGGTTGCCTCGCAGAACTTGGCTGCACCTTCCACGCCGAGCCATTCGTCGATGTATTTGTGCACCAGATCGCCATTTGTCGTGCCGGCAATCATCCATTTGATGTTCGGCCATAAGCCGCCCTTTTTGTCGCCGATCGGCGGATAGGAAACCGCAGCAGGGATGCCGCCACGCTTCATGCGCACGGCCCATCCCGCCCCCCAGGGAGCGGCCCATATGTCGCCAGAGGCGAATCGCGTGGAAAGCTCCGTCGAACCCGAGTAGAAGTAGCTTGGTGCCATCTCCTTCACGAGTTCCGGAACCATAGACAGGTTACTCTCGTCCCCACCATTCGCCCTGGCTAAGCCGATAACCGCGGCCCAGTGCTGCGGATGACCGACATTGGGGAAGGCGACCCGTCCCGCGAACTTGGGGTTGGCCAGATCGGCATATGTCTGCGGGGGAGAGATGCCTGCTTCGGCAAGCTTGTCCGGATTGTAGACGATACAGTCGGGTGTCCATTCTACCACGACCTGTGCTTTGTCGAAAATGCCATCCGGCATATTCTTCGTATTGGTAAGCTTGCTGTAGTCGATCTCGGCGAGATATCCGCTGTTGAACGCATCATCATAGAAATAGGCAGTGCCGTCCATCACATCGAAGGGTACCTGTCCCTGACGCTTGGAGGCAATGACCTTGGCGAGATTGTCCTCAGCGGAACCGATGACATAGTTGATCGTGTCGCCGTCCGAGGTAATCGCTGGCGCGATGAAATCCTCGATCGCCTTCTGCCAGCTTCCACCATATGTACCGACACGCAACTCCGTTCCTGCCGCCCTGACGAGAGGGGGCATGCCCAAGGCCAGCGCTGCGCCACCCGCGCCCGCCAAAAACATCCGCCTGGACACGGAAAGGCTTTGGTTCCCCATATCGGATGTGATCTTCCGGATTCGATTTTCACTATTCATTCTCCGGATTCCTTCTGTTGGAGGTTTTCCTATCTTTTCCGCCGCATCTTGGGTCGTCAGCCGATGGTTTGCTCGAACAGGCGCATCCAGTTCCCGCCCATGACAGCGTCGACCTCATCGGCCCGGAAGCCTCTGCGATCGAGTTCGGCTACGATGTTGTGCATTCCTTCCTGGGTCTTCATCCACTCGGACCAGCCTTCGTGGGGTGCGACCTTCATCTGCTCTGCCGGAGCGCTTTCGCGCGACCAGCGAGCGTAGCGCCACCATGTCCGGATGTGGCGTGGATGCCCTGGACAGTAGTCGCTGCCGATTGCAACCGTCTCGATGCCGAAACGGTCAACAGCCCAGGCAATCATATCGCCGAACTCTTCCAACGTGGTTTCAGCGCCGCGCTTCGTCATGTTACGGTTCGGAGTAAGGCCAATCACGCCATTGCGCGCCGAAAGCGCTTTGAGGGCTTCCGTCGTCTTCAGTCGACCCGACCCGTAGACTGGACTGCCGACATACTCCCGCGGGTTGGCATGGGTAATGGCTACCGGCACCGTCGACATCTCGATCGCATCGAGCGTTGTACGTTCGCCGCAATGCGACAGGTCGATGAGGATTCGGTTGCGGTTCATCTCTTCGATCGCCTTGGCTCCAAAGCGCGAGGACACACCGGTATCCTTCTCTTCCCAGTATCCGCAGCCTATGTAGTTTTGCAGATTGTAGGTGAGTTGCATGATGCACACGCCCTGCCGGCGGAAGGCGCCAAAAAGGTCAATGTTGTGCTCAATCGGCGCCGTATTCTGGAAGCCAAACAGGATTGCCGTACGGCCGGAATCGGCTATATCGCGGACTTCCGCCACGCTGGTCGCGATGGCGGCCAGATCGCTGTTTTCCTCGACGAGCCGCCGCCATCTGCCAAGCACCGACAAGGCTTCGCCGGCGTTTTCCCATACAGCTACGCAAGTGTTGACACAGGCCAGTCCGGCGTTCCGATAGGCTTCGAGCCAACGCCGTTCCGGAGCTGGCATTGAAAGGCCATCTACGATCAGACGGGACGTGCCGTTGTTCGTTGTGGGCATCACCCGCTCCTTCGTTCGCCTACGGACTTCAGCATCTCGGGATCAAAATCATCATCCGCGGGCTGCCTGCCCACGATGGTCCCGTCCTCAAGAAGGATGACCGGTCCCGCATGGCGTCGCGAAAGCACGCTGTCGGGGGCAAGGGCCCGATTTGAAAGTGTGTAGAGCGCGCGCCACGTTGTTTCTTCAACGGGGAAACGATCGCGCATCGCCCGAAACAGCAGTGGGTCCCAATCCTCAAGCGAGCGTGGCGGGGACGTGTTTCGCGCCGTCAGGGTGATGCCACCTTTATGAGCGTCGACATCGACCGATATTCTCGCTCCGTATCGCGTAGCGAGACCTTGCATCACCTCGAGTTCTCGCGGCTCACGAATGCCCGTCAAGGAAATCGTAGACGTTCCGGATCGCCGCGCCTGGTCGACAAGCAGATCAATTGCGGTTGGCGCAAGCATCCAGGCGTGGATCTCGCCGCCGTCGATACGAATACCCCGATCTGGAGTTTCCTGAACGGTGACCGCGTCGAGAAACGGCTCGGCAACCGAGTCGACCGCTTGGAGAAGGTGCCCGAAACCACCAAGTCCAAGTGATTCTGACGTCAAGATGACCTCGCGCACCGCAGGAATGTAGCCAGCGGGAATGGCCAGTGTAAGCAGTACCCGATCCACAACCAGACGCCCTTCGCGCACAGAGACGTGGATGGTTCGAGATCTCATTTCTCCAGCAGCAGTCATACCCGCGGCTCCGCAGGGTAGAACCAGATCGGATCCGCGCCTGCGCGCAAATCGTCGACGGTAGGCGCTCCCTGATAGATGACGCCCCGCAAGCTTCGGTTGAGGTAGTCCCGCGTCTTGTCCAGCCCGTGGATGCAGATATTGATGAAGCGAGTCACATCCGACGGCGTAAACTCCTCGCCCATCATGTTCATATGCGGCGAGTGGTAGGCATATCCGCTGAGCGACTGGATTCGCGCTACGATGTATCTAAATTCTGGTGCCGTCAGTAGAAAGCGCGCAACCGACAGCGCGGGATCGCGGCTTGCGATTTCTTGATCAAGCCTTGTCACGAGCCGGGGCAAGTCTAGACCGAGATTGAATACCGATCCGACTTCGTCGATGGCCCCGCGTCGCGGCTCCTCAGCCGTCGCGGATTTGTACCAGACAAAGCGCCGCGAACTCTCCGACTCTAGATCCATGTCAAAGGCCCACGCGTATTCGCTGTGAAGCAGGTCGCGCAGGTGCCCGAGAGACATGCTCGGATCGGTCGAGAACTCCTCGTCCGCAGCAAGCTCCTCCGCGAGAGAGTCGCACAGATCCGGCACGAGTTCGGTCATCAGCCCGAGCAGGGTCTCATGCGCTTCGTCATGCACTTCGCGCTCTGACCAGTCTGCGATCTCGCTTAGGGGGAAACGGCTCTCGGATCCGCCGACCAGACCCGTCTCGTAAAAATAGGAGAGAACACCCTTTACCTTCTCCAGATCGTCCGCCACGAGGCTGCTTTCGGCGAAGCGCTCATAGGTCATACGGTCCTGCCGACGAAACTTTATTGCGCGCTCGACCAGACCAATGAGGAATGCGACTGACGGATCTTGTCGGCCGACTTCAAGCGACTTCGCTCCGACGATCGCCTTCTCACGCGCAGTCAGGAAGTTGTGCACGAGCTTGGGATGATTGTTCACGAACAGGTTGAGACCCAGCGCGGATCCGTTTCCGACACCGAGAAAGCGCTGGATCTCGGGCGCTAGGCGTGCGGAATGCGGGGACTGGCAGCGAGCCAGATGGTTCACCAGATCGATCGAGAAAACCCGCATCAGGTAGGCGCAGAGCATTTGCGCCTCGAGCGGTCGCTTGAGCGGATGGTCCTTCTCCAGCGTGCGGAAGCTGCGCGTCCCGAAGGTTCCGTTGCCGTCCAGTCCAGTATTTCGCATCAGGTAGCAGACGTCGGACAGGACATCGATGCTGGGCTGTCGCCCTGCAGCAAGAGCTTCTACGGTATGGTCGAAAGCGCGGCCGCTGCGGTTCGACCGAGCCCAGACCAAGGTTTTGTCGGTTGCGCGTCCGGCGTAGAGCTTCTGGATTTCCTCGCCTGTCACTGCGATGTCGTGCTCGGAGGCAGGTCCTTCGACAAGCGCTGCCATCATGTCCCAGGTCTGTCCTATGATGCGCCCGATACGGCCTTCCTTCTGCGGCTTCCTGGAGTGCACGATGAAATCGAGCGGCATGTTGGCAGTCTCGATGCGATAGAGAGCGGTACCGCGCGCTTCCTCGTCGATCTTCCAATCCAGACAATCGATCGACCAGCGCGCGTTGATCGCCTTTGACATGAGCAACCTCGTTGCACTGACGCGGCTCGATTGCATTACGCTCAGCCTAGCTGGTGTCAGGAGTTGTTGGGGCTCGCGCATTCTTGGGCCGGCTGCGGCGCTCATGACGTCTCTCTCGACCGCTCCGCCGAAAGGCTGGTGATCAACTATTTTCTGCATTCTTGCTCTCAGATTGTCTTTTAATAGAAGACATTGTCTTTCTACAGAAAACGTAGAGCGGGACCACTGCGGCCGTCAAGCCTCGCCGGCGTATTTTTTCGCAGACTCGATAGCCTTGCGGTTTTCGCCGTCTACGCGCCGAAAGCTCGGGGTTAGCCAATGAGAACCCTTGCCAGATGACCGAAGGAGATCGGAGTTGGATATCGCTAGACTGGCAATCGGGGCCGACGCCGGGCTCGCGCACACGTGCCGTCCGTCTCAGGCACGCAAACACCCACCGCTGCTGAACGCACCGGGAACGCGGGTGCTCTCCTGCGCGATGCGCGGCTAGGGCACTGAGCGAAGGAATGCATCATTCGGCGTTATCGATGCGGATCGCCAGTTAAGGAAAGGCTTGGATACGCTGGGGAGAAGCTCATTCGTTCCCCTCGGTCGCTAGCCAGTGACACAGCTCCATCGGGATAAGATCGATAAGGAAGTAAGAAACGCCTGCCGCAGCAGCCTTCCAGGCGTTCGATCTTATCTTCTTATCGACCTTATCGGGGGTGTTCGATCAGGTCTGTACGGTCCGGATGGACATAGCAGCCTCGGCCAGTTTTCTGCACTTCTCCGGCCTTTCCCATCTTGAACAACAGCTGATCGACATTGTTTCGGGGCATTGAGGTCGCCATTGCGATCTCCCGTGGGCTCATCGCAGCATCAGCGATAAGGAGCTCGGATAAGATCCTTTCCCGTTCGTCCGTCCGCCTCACCTCGGTTGCCTCACCGATAAGATTCCAGGTCCCCGATAAGAATCTCAGGGCGCTCTCCTTCTCCTCCACGTCGCGTCCGCGCACATAGAGGGTGATGCCGCTTCCATCCCGATCCAGGAGGAGTGTTGTGTCGGCACAGGCTGACAGGCCATTGGAGCCGCTCAACGCCTCCAGCGGGTCGTCGGCACCACCCTTGCGAGTGTGATGCAGACAGAGCACCGTCACCCGGTGGTCCACGGTCCAACGCTGCAGCTCCGACATCGCATCATAGTCGCTTTCGTATGACGTCTGTCCGGCCTTGCCTGCCGGTTTCACCCGCTGCAACACATCGATCACGACCAGCCTGGGGTCGGCAACCGACGTTCGCCAATCCTCCAGGCCGGCAATGAACCCCTTGTTCAGGGACGGCGCATCGTTGACCCATTCAAGTCGAGCGAGATCCGGACGATTTCGCTCTCCGGGAAACAGCATATTGATGCGGTTTGACCTGCCACTGAGTTTTTCCTCCACCTGGAGTTAGGGTCCGGCCTCGATTGAAGGACGGACAGATGAAGCGGAAGCGGTTCACGGAAGATCAGATCATTGCGGTTTTGCGCGAGCATGAGGCGGGCGCGAAGGCGGGCGACCTGGCCCGCAAGCACGGTGTCAGCGAGGCGACGCTGTATAACTGGAAGGCGAAGTATGGCGGCATGGACGTGTCCGACGCCAAGCGCCTGAAGGCACTGGAGGACGAGAACGCGAAGCTGAAGAAGCTGCTCGCCGACCAGATGCTGGAAGCCTCGGCACTTCGCGAGCTTCTGTCAAAAAAATGGTAGGGCCCGCCGCCAAGCGCGAAGCCGTCGCGCATCTGCAGGCCGTCATGGGCCTGTCGGAGCGTCGGGCCTGCTCCTTCGTCGGTGCCGATCGCAAGATGATCCGTTACCGGTCATGCCGCCCGCCGGAGACCGAACTGCGCGGCCGGCTACGGGATCTCGCCAACGAGCGGCGACGCTTTGGCTATCGTCGCCTGTTTATCCTGCTGCGGCGGGAGGGCGAACCGTCTGGCATCAACCGCATCTACCGGCTCTACCGTGAGGAAGGGTTGACGGTTCGCAAGCGCCGTGTGCGGCGACGCGCGGTGGGCACACGAGCGCCGATCCTGGTCGAGGCGAGACCGAACGCGCGCTGGTCACTGGACTTCGTGCATGACCAGTTCGCCTGCGGGCGGCGCTTCCGGGTGCTCAACATCGTCGATGACGTCACGCGCGAATGCCTGGCCGCGATCCCCGACACGTCGATCTCCGGTCGACGGGTGGCACGTGAGTTGACCGACCTGATCAGCCGTCGCGGCAAGCCGGACATGATCGTGTCGGACCACGGCACCGAGTTCACCTCGAACGCCATCCTCGCCTGGTCGAAGGATCATCGCGTCGAGTGGCACTACATCGCGCCCGGAAAGCCCATGCAGAATGGCTATGTCGAGTCCTTCAACGGCCGAATGCGCGATGAGCTTTTGAACGAGAGCCTGTTCTTCGGCCTTGACCATGCCCGCAGCGCCATCGCCGAATGGAGGCAGGACTTCAACACTGCGAGGCCGCACTCCTCGCTCGGATACCAGACCCCGGCAGCCTTCGCCGGAACCCTCGCCGCAACCGGCTACGACGCTGCGCTCGATAAGGGCTTCGCGCCTCCACCGGTTGCTCAACCCGCGCCCTACGGCGTAACAGAAACGGTCGAGGCTCTAATCGCCGCTGGATGACGGTTCAGTGGCAGGTCACGTTGTATGAAGTGCGCTTCGCTACGCACGAAGAGAAGCTAGTAGCCATCGTCGATATCAAGGAGCGGGCCCCGAAACCTGCCTACCTGAAAGACGGCGGCACGCAGGAATTCTACGTTCGGACAAGCAATCTGACGAAGCAGCTGAAGAACGAAGAAACCGATCGGTACATCAGCACCCACTGGCGAGAATGAAATGATCACGCTCCTCATGTCACTGGAAGCCAAATAGCGCATGGATGCACTGCAATTCGCCATCGCTCGATTTCTCGCTGCTAAGGCTCTGCAGAAGAGCCGGACGACCTATCAGCAGGTCGGCGAGGCAGTAGGCTGGAGCCATCCAACGGGTCGCGGGCTGGGACGAAACCTCGAGGTTATTCTGCACGAGCTGGCGGACCGCGGTCTGCCCCCTCTCACCACGATCCTGGTCAAGAAGGGGGAGCGGCATCCGGCTGAAGACGCGATGACTTACATTCGGGGCGTACTCGGAGCCATCGACATCGAGGCCGCTCAGCAGGAAGTGTTCGCATTCGATTGGGCGTCGGTTCCGGACCTTGCCCCAACTGCAGATACGCTGCCCGACGGACGGCAGGCTTGGTTGACTTCGTTCTGGGGCTTCGATCCAGCCAGCTGGGGATGTATCGGCTTCGCCGACGAGGCCCGACGGACGCGCTACCTGAGCAACTCGAAGCCGGGGACGCTGGTCGCGACCTACGTGACCAAGGGAAAAGGCCCGGAAAACATGCGCGGCAAGGTCGTGGGGGTGCTCGAGATATCCCACGAGATAGGTCACGCGCGCGAGTTCATCTCCGGTGATCGCTGGGCCGAGAAGGAGCTGGATCCCGACTCCCGTGGGAAGTGGCTTTTTGCAGTGAAGGCGACGAGAGCGTGGAGGATCATTCCGGAGGATTGGCGTCAGGTCGAGGACTTGTTTCCGCAAGCTTACGGCAGCTCCCACCCAGAGTTCATCGGCGCCAGCGGAGTGCCACTCCCGACGGAAGAGGCGGCAAAGCTCTATGAGCTGGATGTCTACGAAGTGCCCGTCTATGGGCAGACCAATCCGGTCGATCCCACAATCCAGACGCTGGAATCCGCCCTCAGCCCAAGCCGCGCCGTGAGACCGGCCTCACAACCCTATTGGGTGGGCGAAACAGACGGTCCAAAGCACCTTTACATCCTCCGACTTGCGGGCGACATCGCTGCTTATCTCGGGCGCGGAATTGATGAACTCGAAGACAAGCACATCATCAAGGTCGGCTTCTCGAAGAGCCCCCAGGCGCGCCGCGATCAGATCCAGAGCGCTTACCCTAGGGGGGCTTTCAATTGGGAAGTCTTCAAGCCCAGCCCTCAGCCCGACACCGCACCATACGCCAACGCAGACATTGCGATTGCTGGCGAAGATGCCATGAAGAAGCGCCTTGTCGACGATGGGGCGGAGGTGCTGGGTGGTGAGTTCTTCCTCGCGGACGATGGCCTGATTTATCGAACCTGGGCTGCGGGAAACAACGCAGCGAAGGCAGCGCAGGAGAGCAACTAGATCGGACCCCCAATTGAACTGGATTTCCCATTTCGGCTCGATGAACGTCGGCTTCCCCAGCTTTCCGACCAGAACCGGAAAGTCAGCAACCGGCCCCAACAAGGTCATTCATCGAGATGCAGTAACGTGCACTCATCCCGCCAATCCTGCGAACTGCCTCGCCGACAGGCAAGGTTTCGAGATGAGTTCCTTCTGGCAAACGCCACTACCGTCGGAGTGTTCAGGCGCACGCATCGAAAACAGACACTTTTTCAATAATTTGTAAGAAATTCACCAAATCAGCGTAGTCATCAGGTCCAGAGAATATCGGCCTTGAGAGACCGCTTTCGGGGCTCTTGGCGCCGGGGCCGGTGCTCAGCTCCACCCGCATAACCCTCGAAAACAACGAGAAAATCCGGCCGCAGCCGGATCGGGAGAACGCTTTCGAATGGGCAAGTGGCGGAGAGAGAGGGATTCGAACCCTCGATACGGTTTCCCGTATACACGCGTTCCAGGCGTGCGCCTTCAACCACTCGGCCACCTCTCCGCGAAGCGCCTGGCCCGGCGCGGGGCCGGTCGACCGGGCTCATCTAGTCGATATGGCAACGAATGCCAAGCCCGTCGCCGAGGGCGATTTCGCTGGTCCGGCAAACGATCCTGCGCTTCCTGAACCCTACGCGGTGCGGTCTCCTTTGCCTCCCTCCTCTGGTTCCTGGCACTTTCGCGGCGCTCGGCCTTCGGCTTTGCAGGCGAGATGTCGGTTGGACGCGATCTCTTCGCCCCCTTAGAGACGCTTGACGCCGAGTTGCCCCTGTGGCTCAAATCCATGCGTCCTTGGTGGGGACCCTTGAAAAGATGAGCAAGGCGGAGGAGCCTCCCGGCGCCGTCGAAAGCCAGCCGCCACGCCCGGCGGGCGTGTTTCTTTTGCCGGCGCTTTGGATCGCGGCCACCATGGCGCTTTCCCTGTGGTCGATCGTCGGCTCGTGGCCGGCGTCACAGGACTTCGACCTGCCAGCGATTGTCGTCAACTGGCTCTACGCCGGCATGGTGGTCAGCCTCGCCAACATCTTGTGGGGGCTGTGGCTGCTTGGCCTGGCGCACCGCCGCGCCGCCGCCTTCCCGCGCGCCTTCACGGTCTGGCATGTCGCCAATGTCGTGGCGATAGTAGCGCTGGAGGCGGTTGTGCTTGTGAGCGACGTTTTTGTTTTCAGCCTCGCAAGCTTTGTGGTGCCGCTCGCCCGCGTCGTGATCGGGTTTGTACTCATTGCCCATATGCGCCGTTCCGTGGCGACAGCCGCGGTTTTCCATGAGCCGCGCGGCGCCAATCCTTCCGGTGTAGCGGTTATCATCAACACCGTGCTCGGCGCTTTTCTTGGCGGGGCGGCGGGCACCGGCGGCGGCTTCGCGGTCGGGATCTTCATCGCCGAGGCGACGCGGATGAGTTGCTTCGAGGGCGCCTGCGGTTATTTCGCCGCTCTTATCGGCCTGTGCGGGCTGGTGCTCGGCGCGCTCGCCGGTGCTCTGCTCGCCTTCAGGATCACACGTCGGCGCCACGCCGGCTAAAGCCTCACGCGCCGTCAATTTCGCGTGCGCCGATTGCACGCGGCACCACCGCGCAATATGTCTCGTCGGCAGGACACGCCCTCGTCGAGGGTATTTTTCGCGCGCGGAGGATTTTTTGATCCGTTTCCTGTTCCGGTTGCTGGCCCTGATCTTTCTCGCCGTCGCCATCATTATGGCCGTGCTCGACGCCACGCGCTCGGTCGCGGCGTCAGAACTCGTCCTTACCCCGCTCGGCAGCAGCTGGTACGCGGTCTCCCCCGAGACGCTTAATTTGGCCCAGGCGGTCATCCAGCGCTACGTTCTGCCGGCGGTATGGGACCCGGTCATGATCTGGATCCTGACCTTGCCTGGATTTGCCGTCTTTTTCGCGCTCGCCTTCCTGTTCTACGCCATCGGCCGTCGCCCGCGAGGCCGCGCTGGCAGCCTCGGCGTGGCGCGCCGCGGTGCGCTTTGAAAGGAGCCAAAAGATGTTCTTCCTGAGCGACATGCTGAACAAGAAGCTGGAAATGCCGAAGCCGGGTGACGCATTGCCCGGGCGCGACAAGCCGATCCCCACCGCGACCAAACATTTCGTTTCCAGGCGCGCACTGGCCGGTCCCTATCCGGACGGCCTCGAACTGGCCTATTTCGGCATGGGATGCTTCTGGGGTGCCGAACGCCTGTTCTGGCAGACCCCGGGCGTCTGGGTAACGGCGGTCGGCTATGCCGGTGGCTTCACGCCCAATCCGACCTATCAGGAGACCTGCACCGGGCTTACCGGCCATGCCGAGATCGTGTTGGTGGTGTTCGATCCGACCCAGGTCTCCTACGCCGAGCTTCTGAAGATTTTCTGGGAAAGCCACGACCCGACCCAGGGCATGCGTCAGGGCAACGATGTCGGCACCACCTACCGGTCGGCCATCTACACCACCAGCGAAGCGCAGATGGAGGCTGCCCTTTCCTCGCGCGACGCCTACCAGGCCGAGTTGAAGCGCGCCGGAGGCGGCCGCATCACCACCGAGATCGCGTCTGCGCCTCGGTTCTATTTCGCCGAGGCCGAACACCAGCAATATCTGGGCAAGAACCCCGCCGGTTATTGCGGGCTGAAGGGCACCGGCGTTTCCTGCCCGCTGCCAGGTGTCGTCGCCGAGTGAGCCGCCGCCACGGCTCTTTTCCAGAAGGTCAAATTTCCACGTGAATTTTCGGCGACGCCGTGCCACAGTGCGTGCCGAGCGGGGCGACGAACCCCGCGGCGGCTTCGCGCGGACGTCTATGCGTCGGGTGCTGAAGCCCACAAAGAAGCTTTGGAAGACCAACAGGGTGTGGATCACATGAAGCGTTTCGTATTCGGCCTTTTGGCTGCAACCGTCTTCGCCGTCCCGGCCTTTGCCGAGGACATCAAGCCGGGCCTGCTGTTCGATCTGGGCGGCAAGTTCGACAAATCCTTCAACGAAGCGTCGTTCAACGGCGCCGAGAAGTTCAAGGAAGAAACCGGCATCGAATATGTCGAGTTCGAGATCTCCAATGACGCCCAGCGCGAGCAGGCGCTTCGCCGCTTTGCTGAGGACGGCCGCAATCCGATCGTGATGGCCGGCTTCTCCTGGGCCGCCGCTCTCGAGAAGGTGGCCGCCGAATATCCGGAGACCAATTTCGCCATCATCGACATGGTCGTCGACGCACCGAACGTGCGCTCGGTCGTCTATAACGAGCACGAAGGCTCCTATCTCGTCGGCATGATGGCCGCCATGGCCTCCGAAACCAAGAAGGTTGGCTTCGTCGGCGGCATGGACATCCCGCTGATCCGCAAGTTCGGCTGTGGTTATGTCGGCGGTGCCAAGGCGGCCGGCGCGACCGACGTCATCCAGAACATGACCGGCGACACCCCGGCGGCCTGGAACGACCCGACCAAGGGCGGCGAGATCGCCAAGTCGCAGATGGATCAGGGTGCGGACGTCATCTACGCCGCCGCCGGCGGCACCGGCGTTGGCGTGCTGCAGGCGGCAGCGGACGCCGGCAACCTCGGCATTGGCGTCGATTCCAACCAGAACCACCTGCAGCCCGGCAAGGTGCTGACCTCGATGTTGAAGCGCGTCGACGTCGCCGTCTACAACGCCTTCATGGACGCCAAGAACGGCTCCTTCGAGACCGGCTTCAACGTGCTCGGCCTCGCCGAGGATGGCGTCGGCTATGCCATGGACGAGCACAACAAGGATCTTGTGAACGACGAGATGATCGACGCGGTCGAAAAGGCCAAGGCCGATATCATCTCCGGCGAAATCAAGGTCCACGACTACATGTCGGACAATTCCTGCCCATACTGATCCGGCGCTGCTGGAGACTTCGAAACCGCCGGCATCGCCCGGCGGTTTCTTTTTGGTCTGGTCCGCCATCGCTGCATCGCTGGGCCATTTCGCCCGGCGTCGGCGTCGTTTAGGGAACGCGGCCATGGCTGAAATCGACAACGCGCCGCCCGGCATACCTGAACCTGCGCTGGGCGGAGCGCGACGGGTCGCCGCCCTCGTTCTGCTTCTCATGGCCGGGATCCTCGCCGGGACCCAACTCGGCAAGATTGCACCGCTCATTCCCTGGTATCAGGCCGAAGCCGGGCTGTCGCTCGTCTCCGTTGGTTGGCTGACCTCGACGCTGGGCCTGTTCGTGGCTCTGGCGGCACTTCCGGCTGCCTTCGTCATCGACCGCGTCGGGCTCTATCGTTCCTATGTCTTTTCCGCCGCCGCACTCGCCCTGGGCAGCATCGTGCTTGCGCTCGCGCAATCGCCGGTGGCCGTGATCGGCGCGCGCCTGATCGAGGCCGTCGGCTACCTGGTCATCGTCATCGCCATCCCGGCCCTCCTGGCCGTCCTGGCGCCAGACCGCCTCAGGGCGCCGGCGCTGGCCATCTGGGGCGGCTTCGTGCCGCTCGGCTATGCGGTGGCGGATTTCATGTCGGCCGCCATGCTGCTGGCCTTCACCCCGCAGGCCTTCCTGCTGGCCAGCGCGGGCGCGTTCGCCGTTCTGGCGTTGGCCGGCGCGTTGCTTGCCGCCGGTCTCGGCCCTGCCGGGGATGCGGTCGCGTCGAATTGGGCGCGCGAAACCGGCTCGAACCAGCTGTCGTCGTCCTTCTCATGGCCGGTCATTGCTTTTGCCCTGGCCTTCGGTGCTTACGTCGTCCTTTCCATCGGCTTTTTTACCTTCCTGCCCGCCTTTGTCGCCGAAGGTCCTGCGGTCATGCTTTCGGCCGGGGTGATCGCGCTTCTGGTGCCGATCGGCAATTTTCTTGCCGGGGCGCTGTTGCGCGGCCGTGACGTGCGTTTCGTGGCGGCCCTGATCGCCGGCGGTTTCCTGGTGAGTGCCGTCAGCGCCGTTCCCTTCTTTTCGGCCAGTACTCCGCTGACCGCCACCCTTGCCGCCGCCGTCTTCGCCATCGCCGGCGGGGTTATCGCGGCCGCGGTCTTCGCCGGCGTTCCCTACATCGTACCGGCCGGCGGGTCCGCCGCGATCGTCATCGGTCTCATCGCCCAGTCCGGCGGGCTGGGCACGCTCGCCGGACCGCCCTTTGCCGGCCTTGTCATCGAGCGTTACGGTTGGCCGGGCTTCGGCTGGGCGCTCGCCGTGCTCAGCCTGTGCGGCCTGGCGTGTATCGCGCCACTGCTTTTCGCGAGGAGGAAGCCGGCATGGCAAAGGTGACGGGAATCGGCCGCCTGTTCTTCCGCGCCCGCGATCCGAAGGCGCTTGCCGCCTGGTATCAGACCCATCTCGGTATCGATGACATCGACAGCTTGGTGAGGAGCCAGCAGGCGGAACCGACTGTCCTTCGCGTAGGACACCGACTATTTCGGCCGGCCGGCACAGGCGTGGATGGTCAATTTCTCGACGCGATGATGACGCGTTTGAAGGCGGCCGGTATCGCCGTCGAGACTCGCGCAGACTGGGATTCTGAGGTCGGCCGCTTCTGCCGCATCCACGATCCGGAGGGCAATCCGGTCGAGCTCTGGCAGCCGGCAGGCCCTGCTACCTGACGAGAGGCGCCTTTCCTCAGTCGCCGGCCGGTAAGGTTATGGCGGCGCCTTCGGCGAGTAAAGACCCCTTGGGCGCGGAAAGGTCGGTCGACGCGTCCTCCATCGTGACGCGGTAGCGCGACCCGGGCGCAGGGCCGGCGCCGATATCTGTCGGGAGATGACTGTCCAGCGGCCCAAGTGCCGCCACGGAGCCGTCGTCACGGATAGCCCACAGCATCGGCGTCTTTCCGCCCGCGGCCTCGATGGCGACAAGCGGCCGGAATCGCAGGGCGCCGGAGGCAAGGCCCTCCACAAGTCCGATGGCCTGCCCGCCTCCGTCCTCCAGGACCGTGAGCCGCACCGGCGCCTCGGCCTCTGCGGCGAGGCGCCCGGCAACAAAGCCGACGCCGCAAGCGGCGGCAAGGCAGGCGGCGAGCAGTGCGCCGCGCCAGCCGCCGAGCGCATGCGCAGCTGCCGGAGCAGGCCCGGGCGTTGCGGGCGCCGCCGCTGCAATGGGTGCAGCTTTCATCTGCGGCATGCTGGCGATATCGGACTCCACCAGCCGCCACAAACTCGCGGTCTGCGCCCCGGAACCGAGGCCGTGGCTGCGCAGGCGTTCGGCAAGCCGGATCACCGCGTCGCGGAACGCCGGGTCGCGTTCCAGGTCCTTCTGCGCCCGCTCGCGTTCGGCCTCGTTCATGCGGCCGAGCACGAAATCGCCGGCCCGCGCCATGCGGTCATTATCGCCTGTCATCCGTCCAGCCCGCGACGTGTCTCCGCGCAGAACCTAGAACCATTGTGCGCCGGTTTGAAGCCGAATTGCGCTCCGATCGAATCACCAATGCGGGGGCCTGGTGATGGGGACGTCCGGGGCAGCGCGTTCTTCCAGTGCCAGGAAGCGCTCGGTCATCCGCTCGAGCTGCTTGCGCATCCGCTCGATCAGCTTCCATTGCTCGGCAAGTTCGCCGGAAAGTTCCTCGATCGTGCGCTCCTGCTCGGCCACGATCATCTCAAGCCTGGCGACCCGGTCGTCGTCGCTCATGCCGCGATTCCCTCGAGGGCCTCGCGCAGCGGCCCGGCCAGCGGTTTTGGCCGCCGGCTTGCCCGGTCGACATAGACGTGCACGAAGAAGCCTTCGGCCGCCGCGGCTTGATCGTCATTGCGGAACAGGCCGACCTCGTAGCGCACCGACGAACTGCCGAGCCGCGCTACCCTGATGCCGGCGGTGACGAGGTCCGGAAAGGCGAGCTCGGCGAAATAGCGGCAGCCGGTCTCCACGACGAGGCCGATCTGCTCTCCGGCATGGATATCGAGCACGCCATTTTCGATCAGCCAGCCATTCACGGCGGTGTCGAACAGCGAGTAATGCACGACGTTGTTCATGTGGCCGTAAAGATCGTTGTCCATCCAGCGCGTGGTGATCGGCCGGAAAGCGCGGTAGGCGGAGCGCGTCGAAGGTTCGGAGCGATCAGTCATGGCGCCGGTAACCGTCACCACGCCGCGCGGTAGATCGAAAGCGCATCGGCTTCCAGGACCTCGCGTGGATTGTTGACCAGAAGCCGCGTCTGCTTCATCGCGTCGGTCGCCATTTTCGGCAGATGATCCTCGCCAATGCCGACCTCGCGCAATTGCGCCGGCAGACCGACCTTGCGCGACAGCGCTGCCAGCGCCTCGATGAAGGCGCTGCACCGGCCTTGCGTCCCTTCCTCCGAGGCAAGGTCGGGAAAGGCGTCCGCCGCGATCTCGGCATAAAGATGCGCGGCCTCCGGTGCGTTGAAGCGCAGCACATGCGGCAGCACCAGCGCGTTCGAGAGACCATGCGGAACGTGGAAGGTGCCGCCGATCGGGTAGGCGAGCGCGTGCACGGCGGCGACCGGGGAGTTGGCGAAGGCCTGTCCCGCGAGCATCGAGCCGAGCAGCATGGCGCCGCGCGCCGCCACGTTCTTGCCGTCGAAGACCGCCGTCTCGATATTGGCGCCGAGCAGTTGTAGGGCCTGGCGCGCCAGCGCCCGCGAGACGGGGTTGTTGTTGGTGCTTTTGGAGGCATAGGCCTCGATCGCATGTACCATGGCGTCGATGCCGGTGGCCGCCGTGATCGCCGGCGGCAGGCCGATGGTGAGGTCCGGGTCGAGTACGGCGATATCCGGCAGGATCACCGGGCTCGACACGCCGCGCTTTTCCTCCTCGCCGACCGTGATGATCGAGACCGGCGTCACCTCCGATCCCGTGCCGGCCGTGGTCGGCACCAGTGCCAGCGGCAGCCGCGGGCCCCTGGCGTTGCCGACGCCCCATGCCTGGTCAAGATCTTCGCCCGAGCCGATCAGCAGCGCTGCCAGCTTGGCGACGTCGAGCGAGGAGCCGCCGCCGAAGCCGGCGACGCCGGTCGCACCCGCGCTCCTGCCGGCCTCGACCGCCGCCATCAGCGTGGCCAAGGACGGGTCGGCCTCGACACGGTCGAAGACGGTGACCTTGATTCCTTCGTTTTCCAGCGAGGCCAGTGCCGCGTCGCAAAGGCCGAGCGCGCGCAGGCCTGGATCGGTCACGAAAAGCACCGACTTTCCGAGCCTTGGCGCCGCGACCGCGCCAAAGCGGCGCGCCGCTCCCGGCTCGAACAGCACGGAGGGAGTCGTGTTGAAGGCAAAGGGTGCGAATGCGGCGTTTGTCATGTCTTGAAAATTGACAAGGCGGCGCGCTTTTGTCGAGAGTAACTCTGGGAACCGGCGCGGATTGGCAAACGGCTCGCCGCCATGCTAGATTTTTTACCAAACGATAAAAACCAAGAGGGGTAAGCGGTCGCATGGCGCAGGCTGCCATCGAGCTCAAGGGGATCGACAAGAGTTTCGGCGCGGTCCACGCCAATCGCGACATCAACCTTGAGGTCGCGCAAGGCACCATTCATGGGATCATCGGCGAGAACGGCGCCGGCAAGTCGACGCTGATGTCGATCCTCTACGGTTTTTATCAGGCCGACGCCGGCGAGATCTTCGTCAATGGCAACAAGGCCGAGATCGACTCGCCGAACGATGCCATCGCAGCCGGCATCGGCATGGTGCACCAGCATTTCATGCTCGTGCACAATTTCACCGTGCTGGAAAACATCATCCTCGGCGCCGAGGGCGCCAGCCTGCTCAACACCGGGATCGCCCGGGCGCGCGCCGAGTTGCAGCGGCTCGAAGAGGAATACAGCCTCGAGGTTGACCCCGAGGCGATCATCGAGGAACTGCCGGTCGGCCTCCAGCAGCGTGTCGAAATCCTCAAGGCGCTATATCGCGGTGCCGAGATCCTGATCCTCGACGAGCCGACGGGGGTGTTGACCCCGGCCGAGGCCGATCACCTTTTCCGTATCCTCCGGCGACTGAAGGAAGAGGGCAAGACCATCGTGCTCATCACGCACAAGCTGCGCGAGATCATGGCGGTGACCGACAACGTCTCTGTCATGCGCCAGGGTACGATGGTGGCGACCCGCAAGACCGCCGACACGACGGTGGAGGAACTGGCCGAGCTCATGGTCGGCCGCCGAGTCCTGCTGCGGGTGGAGAAGGGCGAAGCAAACCCCGGCGATTTCAAGCTTTCGGTCAAGAACCTGACGGTCAAGGATTCGCGCGGCGTCACCATGGTCGACAACGTCTCCTTCGACGTCCGCGCCGGCGAGATCGTCGGCGTCGCCGGCGTTGCCGGCAATGGCCAGTCGGAACTGATCGAGGCGATAGCCGGTACAAGGCGCGCCGAGGCCGGCACGGTCATGCTCGACGGCAAGCCGATCGACGTCACCGGGACGGCCGATCCGGGCGAACTACGCGAACGCGGCCTCGCCCATGTGCCGGAGGATCGGCACCATGTCGGTCTGGTGCTGCCGTTCGAGGAGAACGAGAACTCCATTCTCGGCTATCACGGCAAGGAGTCTTATCTCAACGGGCCGTTTCTCGACATCGAGGCGATCCGCAAGGACGCGCGCGAAAAGATCGAGAAATATGACATCCGCCCCGCTGACTGCCGGCTGCGGACGGCCAATTTTTCCGGCGGCAACCAGCAGAAGATCGTTCTGGCGCGCGAGATGGAGAAGGACCCCGGCGTACTCGTCGTCGGCCAGCCGACGCGCGGCGTCGACGTCGGTGCCATCGAATTCATCCACAAGCAGCTGATTGCCATGCGCGACCAGGGCAAGGCGGTGCTGCTGATCTCCGTCGAGCTTGACGAGATACGTTCGCTGTCCGACCGCATCCTGGTCATGTTCGACGGCCGCATCGTCGGCGAGCGCGGACCTGACGCCACCGAAGGCGAGCTCGGCCTGCTCATGGCCGGCGTCGAGGCGCAGGAGGCGGCCGAATGAGCACGCCCGTGCTGCTCGTCATCGACGTCCAGAACGCGATCGACGATCCGGTCTGGGGCCGGCGCGGCCAGCCGGAGATGGAAGACAGAATCGGCGATCTTTTGAAAGCCTGGCGCGAACGGCGGCTGCCGGTGATCCATGTCAGGCATGACTCGACCGATCCCGATTCGCCCTACCGGCCCGGTTATGCCGGCAACGAGTTCAAGCCTGCCGTCGCTCCGGTGCCGGGCGAGCCCGTTATCGACAAGCGCACCAACAGCGCGTTCATCGGCACTGACCTGATGGACCTCCTCGACGAGGTCCAGTGTCGCCAACTGGTCGTGGCCGGTGTGCTCCTGGAAAACTCCGTCGGCTCGACGGTCAGGATGGCGGGAAATCTCGGATTTGATGTCGTCATCCCGGAAGATGCCGTCGCCAGCGTCGATCGCACCGACCGCAATGGCCGCCTGTGGCAGGCCGAAGACGTCCATGCGCTGAACCTAGCCATTCTCGATGGTGAATATGCGCGCATATCCACCTCCGGAGAAGTCATCGGGGCGCTGCCATGAGCACACCTTACGCCAAGCTGCCGGCCTGGGCCGACTACGGTCTCATTCCGCTCATCAACCTCGTCGTGGCCTTCCTGGTTGCCGGCCTGGTCGTGATCCTCGTCGGCGAAAATCCGATCGAGGCCGCCGGCCTGCTGCTCAAGGGCGCCTTCGGTTCCGGCTCCGGCATCGGCTATACGCTGTTTTACGCCACCAGCTTCATCTTCACCGGCCTCGCCGTGGCGGTAGCCTTCCATTGCGGCATCTTCAACATCGGCGGCGAGGGGCAGGCCTATGTCGGCGGCCTCGGCGTCGCGCTGGTATGCCTCTCCTTCGACAGCATTTTCCCATGGTGGCTGAACTTCTTCCTGGCCATCCTCGGCTGCGCGGCGATCGGCGGCGTCTGGGCTGCCATTCCCGGCTGGCTGCAGGCCAAGCGCGGCAGCCACACCGTCATCACCACCATCATGTTCAACTTCATCGCTGCCAGCTTGATGGTCTATCTGCTGGTCGGCCCGCTCAAGCCGCCCGGGTCGATGGCGCCGCAGACGCGCACCTTCCTGGAGGACGCGCATCTGCCCAAGCTCAACTGGCTGCTCGAACTTTTCGGCTTCTCGGTGCGCTCGACGCCGCTCAACCTCTCCTTCATCCTGGCGCTGGTCATGGCGGTCGTGGTCTGGGCGCTGATCTGGCGCACCAAGCTCGGCTACGAGATTCGCACGATGGGCTTTTCGCCCAAGGCGGCGCGCTACGCCGGCATCAACGAGGCCAGGATCGTCGTCATCACCATGGCCATCTCCGGTGCACTGGCCGGCATGATGGCGCTCAACCCGGTGATGGGCGACCAGCACCGCCTGCAGCTCGACTTCGTTACCGGCGCCGGTTTCGTCGGCATCGCGGTTGCCCTTATGGGACGCTCGCACCCGGCCGGCATCGTGCCGGCCGCGATCCTGTTCGGCATGCTTTACCAGGGCGGCGCGGAGATCTCCTTCGTCATGCCGCATATCAGCCGCGACATGATCGTCATCATCCAGGGCCTCGTCATCCTGTTCGCTGGAGCGCTGGAGCACATGTTCCGCCCGGCAGTGCAGGCGGCCTTCGCCAGCCTCAGTCCGCGTTCGGTGGGCATGGATGCCGAAGCCAAGGGGGAGGGTGCCTGAGATGGACTTCCTCAACCTCATGCTGCAACTCTTCGACGCGACCATTCGCGTCTCGGTTCCGCTGCTGCTTGCCTGTCTCGCCGGCCTTTATTCGGAACGCTCCGGCGTCTTCGACATCGGGCTTGAAGGCAAGATGCTGGCTGGCGCGTTCGCGGGGGCAGCCACCGCAGCCGTCACCGGTTCGGCCTGGCTCGGCATGCTCGCCGCGGTCGCGATCTCGGTGTCCTTCGCGCTGGTGCACGGCTTTGCCTCCATCACCCATCGCGGCAACCAGATCGTCTCCGGCGTCGCGATCAACTTCATCGCCGCCGGCTCGACCATCATTCTCGGCCAGGCCTGGTTCAGCCAGGGCGGGCGCACGCCGTCGCTCGCCGCCGATGCGCGGTTCAATGCCATCACGCTGCCCTTCGCCGATACGCTGCGCGACGTGCCGGTCGTCGGCGCGATCTATTCCGAGCTGATCTCGGGCCATTCGCTGATCGCCTACATAGCCTTTCTGATGGTGCCGTTCACCTGGTGGGTGCTTTTCCGCACCCGCTTCGGTCTGCGCCTGCGCGCCGTCGGCGAGAACCCCGCAGCCGTCGATACCGCCGGGATCTCGGTCACCTGGCTGCGCTACCGCGCCGTCATTTGCACGGGCGTTCTCACCGGGCTTGCCGGCACCTATCTCGCGGTGTCGCAGAATGCCGGTTTCGTGAAGGATATGACCGCCGGCAAGGGTTTCATCGCGCTCGCCGCGCTGATCTTCGCCAAATGGCGTCCGGTGCCGGCGATGTTCGCGTGCCTGCTGTTCGGCTTTCTCGATGCCTTCGCGATCCGCTTCCAGGGCATCGCGCTGCCGATGATCGGCAAGGTGCCGGTCCAGTTGATGCAGGCACTGCCCTATCTTCTTACCGTCATCCTCCTTGCCGGTTTCATCGGCAAGGCCATCCCGCCCAAGGCCGGTGGCGTGGCATATGTGAAGGAACGGTGAGCGAAAGCGCGGCGCGAACAATGTCCCACGATCTCTTCGAGGCCGCGGTCGCGGCGATGGCCAGGGCGCATGCGCCCTACTCGAGATTTCCTGTCGGCGCGGCATTGCGCACCGCCGACGGCCGTGTCTTTGCCGGCGCCAACATCGAAAATGCCTCCTATCCCGAGGGCTGGTGCGCGGAAACGACGGCCCTGTCGCATTTCGTCATGGCCGGCGGCGGCGAGATTGCCGAGATTGTGGTCGTGGCCGAGCGCATGGCCAGGATCACGCCCTGCGGCGGCTGCCGGCAGCGGCTTGCCGAGTTCGCGCGTGCCGACACGAAGCTGCATTTGTGCGACGACAAGGGTATAGTCGAGACCACGACCATGGGCGCGCTGCTCCCTCTCGGCTTCCGCGGAGATGTGCTGAAATGAAGGCTGCGGTCGATCTGCTCGTCGAAAGGCTTGACGGCTTGGCGCCGGAAACGGCGATGGTGCTCGGCTCCGGCCTTGGAAGCCTCGTCGACGAGGTCGAGGGCGCGGTGCGTGTCCCCTATGCCGACCTTCCCGGCTTCCCGCAAAGCGGCGTCACCGGCCATGCCGGCGAGGTGGTGGCCGGCACCTTTTCAGGTGTTCCGGTTTTGATGCTGGCCGGTCGCGCGCATTATTACGAGCATGGCAATGCCGCCGCCATGCGCCCGGCCCTCGAGGTGCTCTCGGGCATCGGCATCAGGCGTCTGTTCCTGACCAATGCTGCTGGGTCTCTCGATCCCGACATGCCGCCGGGCTCGGTGATGCTGATCACCGACCACATCAACTTTTCCGGCACCAATCCGCTGTTCGGCGAGCCGACCGACAGGCGTTTCGTCGGCCTGACCGAGGCCTATGATGCCGGCATGCGCGCGGCTGTCGAAAATGCGGCCGAAAAGACCGGCACGCCTTTGAAAAAGGGCGTCTACATGTGGTTTTCCGGCCCTTCCTTCGAGACGCCGGCCGAAATCCGCATGGCGCGGACGCTGGGCGCCGACGCCGTCGGCATGTCGACTGTGCCCGAGGTGATCCTCGCCCGCTTCCTCGGCCTGCGTGTCGCCGCCTGCTCGGTCATCACCAATCTTGCCGCCGGCATGACCGGCGAGGAACTCTCGCATCAGGAGACCAAGGACATGGCCCCGCTTGGCGGCAAGCGCCTTGCCGCCATCCTGCGCCGGGCGATCGGAGATTTCCAATGAACGTCAACCCGCAACAGGCCGTTGCCGACGCGGCCAAGGCTGGCGCCGCGCGCGATCTGGTGCGGGTCACCCAGCCGCACGCGCGCAACGAGGGCGTCGCTTTCGACGCTTCCTGGTTCGACGCAGTCGACATCAACCTCTCCGCGGTCGAGCGCCGGACCGCGACGCTCGCCACCCGCCGCACGGTCAAGAAGGACTGGCAGGCCGCCTGGCTGGTCAAGGCGATCGAGGCGATCGACCTGACGACACTGGCCGGCGACGACACGCCGGGCCGCGTCGCGCGGCTCTGCGCCAAGGCGCGCAATCCGCTGCGCGCCGATCTCGTCGCGGCACTCGGCCTTTCGGGTCGGCGGCTGACCACTGGTGCGGTCTGCGTCTACCCGACCATGGTCAAGGACGCGGTGAAGGCGCTGGACGGCTCAGGTGTC
This sequence comes from Nitratireductor mangrovi, assembly GCF_007922615.2. NCBI lineage: Bacteria > Pseudomonadati > Pseudomonadota > Alphaproteobacteria > Hyphomicrobiales > Phyllobacteriaceae > Nitratireductor > Nitratireductor mangrovi. The sequence goes on from NZ_CP042301.2 coordinate 4,403,275, forward strand.
CCCGTTGCCTCGGTGGCCACCGGCTTCCCGGCCGGGCTGACGCCGATGGAGCAGCGGCTGGCCGAAATCCGCTACGCGGTCGGCGAGGGCGCCCATGAGATCGACATCGTCATCACGCGCGCCCATGTGCTGACCGGCAACTGGTCCGCGCTCTATGACGAGATCGCGGCAATGCGGGAGGCCTGTGGCGAGGCCCATATGAAGGCGATTCTCGCCACCGGCGACCTCAAGACGCTTACCAACGTCTACCGCGCCTCGATGGTCGCCATGCAGGCGGGCTCCGACTTCATCAAGACTTCCACCGGCATGGAGGGCGTCAACGCCACCCTGCCGGTGAGCCTGGTCATGGTGCGCGCCATTCGCGACTACCTGGCCCGCACCAGTTGCAAGGTCGGCTTCAAGCCGGCCGGCGGCATCCGGACCGCCAAGGACGCGCTTTCCTGGTTGATCCTGATGCGCGAGGAGCTTGGCCGCGAATGGATGGAGCCGGAGCTGTTCCGCTTTGGCGCTTCGGGCCTGCTCGCCGATATCGAGCGCCAGCTCGAGCATTTCGTCACCGGCCGCTATTCGGCCAACGACCGCCACGGCGTGGCGTGAGGGTTCCATGAACAAGATCGCCAACATTCTCGAGAGCATGGAATACGGGCCGGCGCCGGAAGAGGACAACCATGTCCGCGCCTGGCTCAAGCGTCACAAGGGCCGCTTCGGCCATTTCGTCGGCGGCACGTTCACCAGCACCGGCAAAGGTTCGAGCTTTGCCGCCTTCAACCCGTCCAACGGTGAAAAGCTGGCCGAGATCGCCGAAGGGTCGGAAAAGGATGTCGACGCGGCGGTCAAGGCGGCCACGAAGGCCTTTGCCGACTGGTCGGCGCTTTCGGGCACCGAGCGCGCGCGTCACCTCTATGCACTTGCTCGCCAGGTGCAGAAACATGCGCGCTTCCTCGCCGTCCTGGAAACGCTCGACAACGGCAAGCCGATCCGCGAGACGCGCGACATCGATATCCCGCTGGTGGCACGGCATTTCTACCATCATGCCGGCTGGGCCGCGCTGCGCGACGAGGAGTTCCCGGGCTACGCTCCCGCGGGCGTCTGCGGCCAGGTGATACCGTGGAATTTCCCGCTGCTGATGCTGGCCTGGAAGGTCGCCCCGGCGCTCGCCGCCGGCTGCACCGTGGTGCTGAAATCGGCCGAGCACACGCCGCTTACCGCGCTCGCTTTTGCCGAAATCTGCCGCGAGGCCAGCTTGCCCGCCGGCGTCTTCAATCTCGTCAACGGCGGCGGCAGGACCGGCGCGGCGATCGTCGCCCATGACGGCCTTGCCAAGATCGCGTTCACTGGCTCGACCGAGGTCGGCCGCATCCTGCGCCGCCAGACCGCCGGCACCGGCAAGAAGCTGTCGCTCGAACTCGGCGGCAAATCCCCCTTCATCGTCTTCGATAACGCCGACATCGACGCCGCCATCGAAGGCGTCGTCGACGCGATCTGGTTCAACCAGGGCGAGGTCTGCTGTGCCGGCTCGCGCGCCATCGTCCAGGAGGGCGTTGCGGACCGTTTCCACGACAAGCTCCGGGCGCGCATGGAAACCCTGCGTGTCGGCCATCCCCTCGACAAGTCGACGGACATCGGCGCCGTCGTCGCGCCGGTTCAGATCGACCAGATCCGCGAACGTGTCGAGGCGGGCGTCAGGGAAGGCGCGACGCTTCATCAGCCGAGCTGGGCCAATGCCGGCTTTTTGGAGGCTACCAGGGACGGCTGCTTTTTCCCTCCGTCGCTGTTCACTGGCGTCTCGCCCGCCTCGCCGCTAGCCCAGGAGGAGATCTTCGGTCCGGTGCTGGTGTCGATGACCTTTCGCACGCCGGGCGAAGCCGTCATGCTCGCCAACAACAGCCGCTACGGGCTCGCGGCATCGATCTGGTCGCAGAACCTCGACACCGCCTTCGACACCGCGCGCCGGCTAAAGGCCGGCGTCGTGTGGATCAATTCCACCAACCAGTTCGACGCCGCTGTCGGCTTCGGCGGCTACAAGGAAAGCGGGTTCGGCCGCGAGGGCGGCCGCGAGGGCATGTTCGAATATCTGGTGCCGGCGTGGCAGAAGAAGGTCGCTGCGCTGCCCGTCGGCAAGCCGCTCGCCGCGCCTGTTCCCGTCGACGATGATGCCGGTCCCGGTTCACCGCCGGTCGGGCTCGACCGCACCGTGAAGATGTATGTCGGCGGCAAGCAGGCGCGGCCGGACTCCGGCTATTCCTATCCGGTGCTCGATGCAAAGGGCAGGATCATCACGGAGGCCGGCTACGGCAATCGGAAGGACATCCGCAACGCGGTCGAGGCGGCGCGCAAGGCTGAGGCATGGTCGGACATGACCGGCCATGCCCGCGCCCAGGTGCTCTACTTTCTGGCCGAGAACCTGGAACTGCGCGGCGAGGAGTTCGCGGGCCGCATCGCGCAGATGACGGGCGTCTCGGCGAAGAAGGCCGCGGTCGAGGTCGCCGCCTCCGTCGCGCGCATCATCCACTACGCCGCCCGCGCCGACAAATATGACGGCCGCGTGCGCGCGCCGCAGGGGCGCATGCTGGCGCTGGCGCTGCCTGAACCCTGGGAGGTGATCGGCATCTCTTGCCCTGACGAAGCGCCGCTGCTGGCTTTCGTGTCGCTGGTCGCGCCTGCGATCGCCATGGGCAATCGCGTCGTCGTCACCCCGTCGCAGCATCATCCGCTCGCCGCCTGCGATCTCTATCAGGTCTTCGACACATCCGACGTGCCGGGCGGGGTCGTCAACATCGTGACCGGCGACCGCGACCAGCTCGCCGCCGTGAAGGCCAAGCACGACGACATCGCCGCCTGCTGGTATTTCGGCTCCGCGGACGGCTCTGCCGCTGTTGAGAAGGAATCGTCCGGCAACCTGAAGGCCACCTGGGTCAATCATGGCAAGGCGCGCGACTGGTATGATCCGATGCAGGGCCAGGGCGAGGAGTTCCTGTTCCACGCCACCCGCATCAAGTCGATCTGGACGCCGTACGGGGTCTGACGCGTGAGTTCGCAGGGTTCCCGGCACCGCGCCGATGTCGCTTTCCTCTCCTTCGCAGGGGAGAGAGGCCAGGCGCTGGCGGATTGTGTAAATCCTCCCCTGCGGAGCGGGGGAGGGGGACCGCCGGAGGCGGTGGAGGGGGCGTCAGCCTGATGCTCCCGCAGGAATTCATCCGCAAGAAGCGCGACGGCGAGCCGCTCGATGAAGGCGAAATCGCCGCCTTCGTCTCGGGCATGATCGACGGCAAGGTCACCGAGGGCCAGGTCGCGGCCTTCGCCATGGCCGTGTTCTTCAAGGGCATGACCCGCGAAGAGGCCGTCGCGTTGACGCTTGCCATGCGTGATTCCGGCGACGTGCTGTCCTGGGCGGATTTCGACCGCCCGATCGTCGACAAGCATTCGACGGGAGGCGTTGGCGACAATGTCTCGCTGATGCTGGCCCCGATCGTCGCGGCGTGCGGCGCTTATGTTCCGATGATCTCCGGGCGCGGCCTTGGCCATACCGGCGGCACGCTCGACAAGATGGATTCCATCCCCGGCTACAAGAGCCAGCCGTCGAATGCCGAATTCCGCCGTGCAGTGCGCAAGGCGGGCTGCGCGATCATCGGTCAGACCGGCGAACTGGCGCCCGCCGACAAGCGTTTCTACGCCATCCGTGACATCTCGGCGACGGTCGAGTCGATCCCGCTGATCACCGCCTCGATCCTGTCCAAGAAACTGGCCGCCGGGCTGCAGGCGCTGGTGCTCGACGTCAAGTCCGGCAACGGCGCCTTCATGCAGAAAAGCCGCGACGCGGCTGCTCTTGCCGGCAGCCTGGTCGAGGTCGCCAATGGCGCGGCGCTGTCGACCACGGCGCTGATGACCGACATGAACGAACCGCTCGCATCGGCCGCCGGCAACGCCGTCGAAGTGGTCAACGCGGTCGATTTTCTGACCGGGCGCAGTCGTGATCCCCGCCTTGAGGAGGTTACCCTTGCCCTTGCGGGCGAGATGCTCGTAGCCGCGGGACTTGCGAAGTCGCATCGCGAGGCCGAGGAAAAGGCACGTACCGCGCTCGACGGCGGCGCGGCTGCCGAACACTTTGCCCGCATGGTTTCCGAGCTCGGCGGCCCTGCCGACTTCATGGAGGACTGCCGCGTCCACCTGCCGGTCGCGCCGGTGATCCGCCCGGTGCCGGCCCCTGCCGACGGCTTCGTAACCGCGATCGATACCCGCGCTGTCGGTGTCGCGGTGGTGGCGCTCGGCGGCGGGCGCACCCGGCCAGGCGACCCCGTCGACCATGCTGTCGGTCTGACCGACCTTTTGCCGGTCTGCGCCGAAACAACCAAGGGCGAACCGCTTGCCATGGTCCATGCGCGCAACGATGCGGAAGCGGCGAGGGCGGTAAAGGCGGTGCTTGCCGCCTACGAGCTCGCGCCATCGCGACCGCCGCGTCGCAAGGCAGTGCTGCGTCGCATTACGGCAGGGGACTGAACCGGCCGCCTATTGTTCAAGGAGCATGGCGCCGTTCTCGACGCGGAACTTCTGCAGCCTGTTGAGAAAGCTCATGCCGATCAGCGTCGCCGACAAAGCCTTGTCCTCGAGCACGAGCGCATCGACGTCCTCGACGTGAATGCGGCCGATCTGCAGGCTGTCGATCTTTGCCGATGCGGCCGACACGGTGCCGTTGGCGGTGTTCACCTGGTAGCGGAATTCACTCGGGGAAAGCTGGATGCCGAGACGCCGCGCAGTCGTCTCGTTGAATGCGACCAGCGTCGCGCCGGTATCGATCATCGCGGTGGTGCGGCGTCCGTTGATCTTGAACTCGGCGAGGAAGTGGCCGCGCGAATCCATCGGCACCTCGACCCTCCTGCCGGTCAGCTGTTTTTGCTCGCGGACGGGAACACGCGCTGCAGCGAGCAGCGTGTCTTGCTCGGCTTCCACCTCTTTGGCGCTCGAAAGTTGGTCGCGGACAAGCGCCTGGAACAGTTCCGGTTTCGTCTGGTAGATCAGCGGCACCGAGGCCGAACATCCGACGATGATGCTGAGGGCGATCAGTTTGCGCATGCCGTTCACCTTTCCGGACGGCCAGCATAGGCGCGATTGATTGATCGGCGTTTAACCGTGACGTCTGGCGCCGCCCAATTCGCGCGCAGTCTTAACCGCCGGTTAACGGCTCATTTTGTGCCGTACATGCGGTCGCCGGCATCACCTAGCCCCGGCACGATATAGCCCTTGTCGTTGAGATGATCGTCGATTGCCGCCGTCACGATCGGCACGTCGGGATGCGCTTTGCGAAACCGTTCGACGCCTTCGGGCGCGGCCAGCAGGCACAGGAAGCGCAGATTGGTGGCGCCGCGTTCCTTCAGCTTGTCGATGGCCGCGATCGCCGAATTGGCGGTCGCCAGCATAGGGTCGACGACGATGACGAGACGGTCGGCGAGGTCGCCCGGCGCCTTGAAGAAATATTCCACCGCTTCCAGCGTGTCGTGGTCGCGGTAAAGTCCGACATGGGCGACGCGCGCTGCCGGCACCAGGTCGAGCAGGCCTTCGAGAAGCCCGTTGCCGGCGCGCAGCACCGAGGCGAAGACCAGCTTCTTGCCCTCCAGCGTCGGAGCCTGCATCTCCTGCAGGGGCGTCTGGATCGTGGTTGTCGTCAGTTCCAGCTCGCGCGTCACCTCGTAGCCGAGAAGCAGCGATATCTCGCGCAGCAGGCGTCGGAAACCAGCGGTCGAGGTTTCCTTGTTGCGCAGGATGGTGAGCTTGTGCTGGACGAGCGGATGGTCGACGACGGTGACGCCTTGCATGGAGCCGGGTTCCCCTCTTTTTTGTGCGCTTGTTGCCGTTCTAGCCCTTTGCCCGAGACCGTCAAACGAGCGACGGGCCAAAAAGCACAACATTCTTCCGCGCGATGGTCATACCTGCCTCATTTCATTGCCGGCAGCCGCGCCAGAAGTGCCGCCTTGGTCTTCTTGTCGACGAAGGCCGCCTCGATCGCCGTGCGCGTGATGGCGTTGAGCGCCTTGGCGTCGAGGCCGAAATGCTGCCTGGCGAAATCGTACTCGCGCGCGAGGCTGGTGGCGAAATAGGGCGGATCGTCGGAGGACAGGGTGACCTTGCAGCCGGCCGCCAGCAGGCGCGGGAAGGGGTGGTTGTCGAAGCCGTCAAAGACGTTGAGCGCCACGTTCGATCCCGGGCAGCACTCGAGCACGATGCCTTCCTGCGCGATCCTTCGCACCAGCTCGGCGTTTTCGACGGCGCGCACGCCATGGCCGATGCGCGCCGGCTTCAGATGGTCGAGCGCGTCCTGGACGCTTTCCCAGCCGCCGAACTCGCCTGCATGCACGGTGATCCCCAGTTTCGCCTCGCGAGCGATTTCGAAGGCGCGCACGTAATCCTCAGCCTGACCGAAGCGTTCTTCGCCGGCCATGCCGAAACCGGTCACCAGCGGCTCGCCGCAGCGCGTGGCGAAGCGCGCCGCTGCTTCCACCGACTCCACGCCGAAATGGCGCACGCCGGTGACGATCATGCGCGATTCGATGCCGGTCTTGGCCTTGGCGCGGCGCATTCCTTCGGCAAGCCCCGCGGTATAGGCCGCCGGCGACAGCCCGGCGCGCTCGGCATGGTCCGGCGAGGTGAAGAACTCGGCATAGATGGCGCCTTCGCGCGCCAGGCTGGTCAGATAGTGCTCGGCCAGGCGCGCATAGTCGTTCTCGTCGCGGAAGAGGTTCGCGGCGGCGTCGTAGGCGGCCAGAAAACTGGTAAAATCGTGCCAGATGAACGCACCATCGGCGATGAACCCGGAGACGTCGGCGCCGTATTTCTGGGCTTGCCTTTCGACGAGGTCGGGCGCCGCCGCTCCCTCGATGTGACAATGCAGCTCCGCTTTCAGGATCATGATGCCTCGGCTTCGGTGATTTGGGCGCGGCGGATCACCGCGCCGATGACAATAGCGCCCCGAAAGATCATCGGCTATGGTCCCGCCGTTTTCTCTGGATCGGGATCATGTCCGTAAAACGCACGACCGCCGCCGGCGGCATGGAAGGCTCTTTCGGCTACCGTGACGTCGGCGCGGGCGAAAAGCAGCCGCTGGTCAACGCCGTGTTCGACAAGGTGGCGCGCCGCTACGACATGATGAACGATCTGATGTCCGGCGGCCTCCATAGGGTCTGGAAGGACGCCATGGTCACCTGGCTCAACCCGCCGCGGCGGCCGGGCTACGAGGTGCTCGACGTGGCCGGCGGCACCGGCGACATCGCCTTCCGCATCGTCGACGCGTCCAACCGCCAGGCGCATGCCACCGTGCTCGACATCAATGGCGAGATGCTGGCCGTCGGACGCGAGCGCGCCGCAAAGCGCGACCTCGGCGACAAAGTCGACTTCGTCGAGGCCAATGCCGAGCAGCTGCCTTTCGCCGACGACAGCTTCGACGCCTACACAATCGCCTTCGGCATCCGTAACGTGCCGTCGATCCAGCGCGCACTCGAGGAAGCGTTCCGGGTGCTGAAGCCGGGCGGCCGGTTCCTCTGCCTCGAATTTTCGGAGGTCGACATGCCGCTGCTCGACCGCGCCTACGAGTTCTGGTCGTTCCGCGCCATTCCGCGGATTGGCCAGGCGGTTGCCGGCGATGGCGAGCCCTATCGCTATCTGGTCGAATCGATCCGCAAATTCCCGAACCAGCGTGACTTTGCGGCGATGATCTCGGCCGCCGGCTTCGGCCGGGTCACCTGGCGCGACTACACCGGCGGCATCGCGGCACTGCATTCGGGCTGGAAGCTTTGAGGGCTCTGGCACAATGACCACGGTCGGGGCCTATTTCCGGCTCGCGCGCGCGGGCTGGGTCATGCTGCGCGAGGGCGTCTTCGTGGCGCTGCCGGGCGACCAGCTCGTCGGCCTGCCGAAACTCGGCTGGCGTGTCTCCAAGCTGTTTGCCCGCCGGCGCGCGGCCGGCCGTGAGCGATCCGAAAACCTTTCCAAGGCCGCCGCCCGGCTCGGGCCGTCCTACGTCAAGCTTGGCCAGTTCCTTGCCACGCGGCCGGATGTGGTCGGCGCCGAAGTCGCGCTCGACCTCGCCAACCTCCAGGATCGCATGGAGACCTTCCCGAGGTCGCAAGCGGTCGCGGCGATCGAGGGGTCGCTGGGGCGGCCGGTCGGCGAACTGTTCGAGGAGCTTGGCGAGCCGGTGGCCGCCGCTTCGATCGCGCAGGTGCATCGCGCGCGCCTTGCCGAGACCGGCGCGCCGGTCGCCGTCAAGGTCATTCGCCCTGGCGTCCGGCGCCGCTTCTTCCACGACCTAGAAGCCTATTTCGTCGCCGCGCGCCTGCAGGAGCGTTTCATCCCGGCTGCACGCCGGCTGCGTCCGGTGGAAGTGACCGAGACGCTCGCCCAGACCACCAAGATCGAGATGGACCTCCGGCTCGAGGCGGCCGCCCTTTCCGAGATTGCGGAAAACACGAAGGACGATCCGGGTTTCCGGGTGCCGGCCGTCGACTGGGAGCGCACCGGCCGTGACGTGCTGACCCTGGAATGGATCGACGGCGTCAAGCTCTCGAACCTCGATGGCGTGCGCGCCGCCGGCCATGATCTCAAGGCGCTGGCCGTCTCGCTGATCCAGACCTTCCTGCGGCACACCTTGCGCGACGGCTTCTTCCACGCCGACATGCACCCGGGCAACCTGTTCGTGGAAGCCGACGGCACGATTGTCGCGGTCGATTTCGGCATCACCGGCCGGCTCGGCAAGAAGGAGCGCCGGTTCCTGGCCGAGATCCTCTACGGCTTCATCACCCGCGACTATCGCCGCGTGGCAGAGGTCCATTTCGAGGCCGGCTACGTGCCGGCCAATCACGATGTCGCCGCCTTTGCCCAGGCCATTCGCGCCATCGGCGAGCCGATCCACGGCCAGCCGGCCGAGACGATCTCGATGGCGCGGCTGCTGACGCTGCTTTTCGAGGTCACCGAACTCTTCGACATGACCACCCGCACCGAACTGGTCCTTCTCCAGAAGACCATGGTGGTGGTGGAGGGAGTTTCGCGCTCGCTCGACCCCTCCTTCAACATGTGGAAGGCGGCCGAGCCTGTGGTCAGCGAATGGATCACTTCGCATCTCGGCCCCCGCGCCGTCCTGTCGGATGCGCGCGATGGTCTGAGCGCTGCGCTTTCGCTGGCCCGCCAGGCGCCGGAGCTGGCAGCACGCACCGAGAAGCTGTCGCGCGAGATCGACGCCATGGCCGAGGACGGCCTGCGTTTCGACGACGCCACAGCGAAGGCGATCGGCAAGGCCGAGGCCCGCGCCTCGCGTTCGGGCCGCCTGGCGCTGTGGGTGATCGCCGCGACACTGGTCTGGATCGCCTGGAAGCTGGTTTGACTGCATTGCTAGCAATGCTTACATTGCAATCAACTGGAGGCTGGTAGAAATGGCGTCACTGACGATCCGTAACATCGACGACGATGTAAAGAACCGCCTGAGGGTGAGGGCGGCCCGGCGTGGCGCGTCGATGGAAGAGGAGGCTCGATCGATCCTGCGTGCCGTGGTGAGTTCCGGTATCGCACTGGACGAGCTCTCCGGCGGCGGCCGATCAGTCTCGCATGGCGCCTGGGAGGACATCCGCAAGCTGCGGGAAAAATACGGCACCTTCGACCTTGACGTCCCCGAACGCAGGGCGATCGCCGGCGATCGGCCGGTCTTCGACTGAAGGGGATGTTCGTCATCGACACCAATGTGGTTTCCGAGATGTTCAGGCCGAAGCCCGATATCGGTGTTGTGCGCTGGCTTGAGGAAACACCGCGCGCGGCTCTTCTGTTGCCGTCTGTCGTCATTGGCGAGCTCTATCTGGGTCTGGCGCTGATGTCGCAAGGGCGGCGCAGGGATTCGCTGACGGCGATGACGGAGGCGTTCATCGACGCAGGTGGTGAAGCGTGTATCCTGTCCTACGGCAAGGACGAGGCGCTACACTACGCCGGCATCGCAGCGCGGCGGCGCAGGATGGGGCGCCCGATTACCGAACCTGATGCGCAGATCGCGGCGACTGCGGCAGCACACGGCCTCCCGCTCGTCACCCGCAACGTCCGCGATTTCGAGAATTGCGGCATCGACCTCGTCAATCCATGGGAGGCCGCCGCATGAACCTTGCCGGCAAGCGTATCCTGTTGATCATTTCCGGCGGCATTGCCGCTTACAAGTCCCTCGACCTGATCCGCCGCCTGCGCGAGCGCGGCGCCTCGGCGCGCTGCGTGATGACGCGCGCCGCGCATGAGTTCGTCACACCTCTCGCGGTCGGGGCGCTGACCGCCGACCACGTCTTTTCCGACCTTTTCGACCGCCAGGCCGAGCACGATGTCGGTCATATCCGCCTGTCGCGTGAGGCAGACCTCATCGTCATCGCGCCGGCCAGCGCTGATCTCCTGGGCAAGATGGCGAACGGGCTTGCCGACGATCTTGCCTCCGCGGTGCTCCTGGCGACCGACAAGAAGGTGCTTGCCGCGCCCGCCATGAACCCCAGGATGTGGCAACATCCGGCGACCCGCCGCAATCTCGAAACGTTGCGTAAGGACGGCATCGCTTTCGTCGGTCCGGCAAGGGGCGAGATGGCCGAAACCGGGGAGGCGGGTGAGGGCCGCATGGCCGAGCCGCTCGAGATCGTGGCGGCGATCGAGCGCATTTTCGACGATACGCCTAGGCCACTTGCCGGCAAGACGATCGTGGTCACTTCGGGCCCGACGCACGAGCCGATCGACCCGGTGCGCTATATCGCCAACCGCTCCTCGGGCAAACAGGGCCATGCCATTGCCGCCGCGCTGGCGGCGCTCGGCGCCGATGTCCGCCTCGTCTCCGGGCCGGTAGCGATTCCAGATCCCGCCGGCGTGACCACCGTCCGCGTTGAGACGGCGCGGGAGATGCGTGACGCGGTGCTCGACCTGCTTCCGGTCGACGCCGGCATCTTCGTGGCCGCCGTCGCCGACTGGCGCACGGAAAACTCGGCCGACGAGAAGATCAAGAAAGTCGCCGGCAACGGCCCACCGTCGCTTCAGATGGTCGAGAACCCGGACATTCTTGCGACCGTCGGCCATCACGACCAGCGGCCGCGCCTGGTGATTGGCTTCGCCGCCGAAACGGCCGATCTGGAAAAAAACGCCACTTCCAAGCTCGAACGAAAGGGCGCCGACATGATTGTCGCCAACGACGTCTCGCATGACAGCGGCGTCGGGCCGGGCGGCGTCATGGGCGGCGATCGCAACCGGGTCCGCATCGTGTCCAAAGCCGGAATCGATGAATGGCCGGAGATGACCAAGGGCGAGGTCGCGGCACGTCTGGCCGATCTTGTCGCCGCCCGGCTTGCCGGCGATCCTGCCTGAGCCGCGTGCATTCAATCCCGTTCATGCGAACCATGCGATGAAGGCTCCTGCCGTCTCCCACATGCCCACCGTCGAGACCGAGCGGCTCGTGCTCAGGCCGCATCGCTCGGACGATCTTGATGCCTATGCGGGCCTGTGGGCCGATCCGGCGGTCACCCGCTTCACCACCGGACGGCCGCTCGGGCGCGAGGACGCCTGGATCAGGATCTTGCGCTACCGCGGCCACTGGCAGCTTTTCGGCTACGGTTTCTGGGCGATCGAGGACAAGGCCTGCGGCCGGCTCATTGGCGAGGCTGGCTTTCACGACCTGAAGCGCGACATCGCGCCGTCCTTCGCCGGCACTCCGGAGGCCGGCTGGATGCTTTTGCCCGAGATGCACGGGCGCGGCCTTGCCGGCGAAGCAGTGTCGGCCATTCACGACTGGGGCGACAGTATCCTCGGCCATGCCTCCACCGTCTGCATCATCCATCCGGAGAACGCTGCCTCGATCCGCCTCGCCGAGAAGGCCGGCTACCGACTGGAGACGCGAACCGCCTATCATGGCGAGCCGACGCTTGTTTTCAGGCGGCCGAGGCCGGGGCAATAGACCGCAGAGCCCGCCAGGGTGGGCGGCCCTCGGTCATAGGCGGCAAAAAGATCGAAGGTCACCTCGCTCTCGTGGCCATCGTCCGGCCAACTGATCGCAAGTCGATGCGGCGGATGCTACTCCCTCACCTCGACCTTGGACGAAACGCCGTTGTTTACGGTTTGCCCGCCGGAGCTTCCTGTTCCGCGTCGAGCAGGTTGGTCAGCGTGCCGATCATCATCGTCCAACCCTCGCGCACCTTGTCGCCCCACTCGGCGTGAACTTCGGGCGTCATCACGTTGGTCAGCGTCAGCACGCAACCATTCCCGTCCGGCGTGATGTCGACCTCGACCCGGTCATAGTCCGGACTGAGGGACGGCACGGCAAAAGTGAAGACAAGCCGGCGCGGGCGGTCGATAACCAGATATTCGCCGACGTGCTCGATGTCGCCATCGGGGCGGTGGTCGATCATGGTAAACCGGCCGCCGACGCGCGCGTCGATCTCGCAGCGCGAGATCGCGGTGTCGGGTGTCGTGAACATCCACATGCGCGCCATGGCCGTGTCAAGGAAGGCGTCGAAGACGCGCTCTGCAGATGCGGCGAAGCGACGCCTGACCGTCAACGAAACCATGTCTGCGGTTGTCATGTCGTATCTCCGTTCGTCGAGATTTCATCCTTCCCCTCAAGCAGGGCGGCGAGCGTGTCGAGCCTTTCGGTCCAGAAACGCTCATAGTGCTTCAGCCAGGCCTGGGCCTCTGCGAGCCGCGCCGCCTCGAGCCGGCACCAATGCGTGCGCCCGCGCACCTCGCGCCGCACCAGGCCGGCCCGTTCCAGCACCTTCACGTGCTTGGAAGCTCCGGCGAAGCTCATCGTGTGCGGCGCGGCGAGGTCGCCGACGCTGTGCTCGCCGATGGCCAGTTGCGCCAGCATGCCGCGCCGGGTGCCGTCGGCAAGCGCGTGAAAGATGGCGTCGAGACGTTCGCTTTGTTCAACCATATGGTTTAATTAAAGGAGGGATGATAACTGTCAACCAGGTGGTTGAATATTTTCTGGTGAAAAAGGCCGGCGCGGCGGCCGGCCTTTTGTCAATGCGTCTTGGGTTTAGCGGTCAGGCGCCAGGCTGCTTGGTCTTGCGCAGATAGGGCAGCACCGTCTCGAAGCTGCCGAAACGCTTTTCGGCGTCCTCGTTGGAAACGGCAGGCGTGATGATGACGTCCTCGCCGTTTTTCCAGTTGGCAGGCGTGGCCACCTGATGCTTGGCGGTGAGCTGCATGGAATCTATGGCGCGCAGGATCTCGTCGAAGTTGCGGCCGGTGGTCATCGGATAGGTCAGTACCAGCTTGATCTTCTTGTCAGGCCCGATCACGTACACCGAGCGCACCGTGGCATTGTCGGCCGGCGTGCGCCCTTCTGACGAATCTCCGGCCTCGGCCGGCAGCATGTCGTAGAGCTTGGCCACCTCAAGCGCCTTGTCGCCGATCAGCGGGTAGTCGACGTCGAAGCCGGTCGCCACCTTGATGTCGGCCTTCCACTTGGCGTGGCTTTCGACCGGGTCGACCGAAATGCCGATGATCTTGACACCGCGCTTGGCGAACTCGGGCGCATAGCCGGCCATGGTGCCCAGTTCGGTCGTGCAGACCGGGGTGAAGTTCTTCGGGTGCGAGAACAAGACGGCCCAGCCGTCGCCGATCCAGTCGTGGAAGCTGATCGTGCCCTTGGTCGTCTCGGCGGTGAAGTCGGGGGCGGTGTCGTTGATGCGAAGGCCCATGATGCGTCTCCTTGCTTTGCTCCGGGTGAAATCCCGGAAAAATCCTTGCAGCCATTCTAGCCGAAACGCATGACGATTCGAGGATGAAGGTGGCGCCATGACGCGGTGCGCAGAACGAAAATCCGCTCGCGGGCCGGGAGGCGCGAATTCTTTGCGGTGCAAGCGTGCTGGCGTCCACGAGCCGGGACAGAGCTGTCCGGTGGCAAGATGCATCTGGCCCTATCGCCAATCGCGCGTGCACTCGATATTCGCCGCCGCGAACCGAAAGGAGATGGCATGGCCAAGGAGCATGACTACACCTGCCGCGTCGACTGGACCGGAAATCGCGGCGAGGGCACGAAGACCTATCGGGGATATGACCGTACCTGGGAAATCCGCACGCCCGGCAAGCCGGTCGTGAAATGTTCCAACGACCCGCTGCTCGGCGGCGATCCGACCTTGCCCAATCCCGAGGACCTGCTGCTCACAGCGCTCTCGGCCTGCCACATGCTCTGGTACCTGCACCTCGCCAGCAATGCCGGCATCGTCGTGCATTCCTATGTCGACGAGCCGCTCGCCACGGGTGAAAGCGAGCCGAGCGGAGCTGGGCGTTTCCTGCGCGCCACGTTGCGACCGCGCATCGAGGTCGCCGCGGGTGCTGACCTGGTGCGCGCCGATGCGATCCACCACGAGATTCACAAATATTGCTACATCGCCCGCTCGGTGAATTTCCCGATGTCTTACGAGGCGACCTACACGGAGCGCACGTAGACGTGTCGCTCGTGTCACCTCGTCAGTAGGCGAAGACCTTCTGCGGACCGTCGAAGCCCTTGAACGGCACTTCGCCGGCGAGCGTCGGCGGCACGCACAGATGCGGCGCGGTTTCGGCAGAGGCGACCCGCTTTTGCGCCAGCGCCGACGCCGCTGACAAGAGCCTTGCGGTATAATTGACCGGCCGGCCGATCGCGGTGAAATCGAGCCGGTTGGCGCCACCGATATTGCCATAGTGGAAACGCCCGGCATGGATCGCGGAGCGGAAGCCGGCAGTCTTGCCCGCCTCGCTTTCGGCAAGCCTCGCCTCGCCCTCCATCACCGCCTCGCTCGCTGCCTTCACCGCGCCGGCGACGTCCTCCTCGCGTCGATACGGAAAGATTGCGAAAAAGCCGTCGCCGAGGAACTTCAGGATCTCCCCTCCGCGTTCTTCCACCGGCGGCACCATGACGTCGAAGGCGTCATTGAGGAGGGTTACGATTTCCGGCCCGGAATGGCGGTTCGACAGCGCCGTGAAGCCGACGAGATCGGTGAACAGGATCGCGGCCTTGATCTCCTCGCCGTCGCCGCGATGCACCTTGCCGGCCAGCACCTGGTCGCCGCTGTTGCGGCCGACATAAGCCGACAGGATCGAGGCCGCGTTAAGCCGCAGCAGATAGGCCTCCACGAGGCGCGCCAGCGGCCGCCGGATATGCTCGATCGCCGCGATGGCCTCTTCCGGGAAGCCGTGCTCCGCCTTGGTCGAGAAGGTCGCCGCGTGCGTTTCGCCGGTGGTGAAGATCAGCGGCTGCGCCAGATAGTCAGTGAAACCTTCCGCCGCCAGTTCGCCGAGAATGACATATTCGGAGAGGGCATCGGGGTCGGTCAGGCGTCGCCGCAGCGTCACCTGCTTCGAGGTCACCAGCGGCAGCGGGTTGTTGACGTATTCGTCCATCGTGAAGAGGCCGAGGCCGCCTTCGCGCAGCGTCACCCCCTCTTCCGGCGTCCACGCAAAACGGCGCCCGGCGACGTTGGGGTGCAGGGTATTGATGAACAGGGCGAAGCGGCCGATCGGCACACCGGCGGCGGTGAGCCGGCGGCAGATGCCCTCGATGATGTCGCGTGCATTGGCGCTCGGTCGTGCCCCGTCGATCATCCATGCGCAGAGCGCGTCGATGGCCTTCTTGTCGATCATTGCCGGTCTTCCGCGATGCTCGGCCGAGCATAGCGCAGCCGGGCGGCTCCTGTCGCGAACCTAGTTGGTGCCGATGTTGAGCTTCGTCCGGTTCAGCAGGTCCGGCTTGTTCGGCGAAATCTGCGTGTTGATCACGCGGCATCGTTTCGCCGTTTGGATGCAGTTCCAGTAGGGATGGCTGAGACTGCACCCGTTCTGAGGCCGAACTCGTGCGGCGCCAGGAACACCGGGTCGCCGTCGAGGTCGCGGGCAATGCCGCCACGATGTCCCTCGATGAAACGGTGCAGTTCGCCCTTGTCATCCGGTATGGCCCGAGCGGCGGGGGTGAGGGCCGGAGCAAAATGCCCCGGCCGGACTTCACGTAAGCAGTGCGATCAGGATGATGATCGGGATCGGCACGCCAAGTAGCCAGAGCAATATCGAGCGCATCGGAACCTCCTTTCGCTGTATGTCAGCGCAGCCGGTCAAACCACACCGGCACGACAGTGCCTTCGTCGCGATGCCTGCCGCCCCATCCGGCTGCCCACCAGGCGCCCACGGCGCTGATGGCGAGCGATGCTGCGGCAACGAAGGCTGCCACGATCGAGAATTTGCGAGCCCGCTCGGCCACAATTCTGGCCTCCTCGGCAATTGCCTGCGCGGAAGACACGAGCGTGTCGGCGCGCGCCTGCGCTTCTTCTTCCGGGAGCCCCGTCTGCTGCGCGATCAGCGTCGCCAGATAATCGCGGTCAGATGTCGGAATTTCGCCGTTGGCAATGCCGTTGGCGATGATCGATGTGGCATCGGCGCGCGCGTCAGTGGGATCAGTTTCGCCGGGTGCGCTCGCGCGGAAGGCCGAGCCCACAGCGTAGCCAATCCTGTCCTCGTCGCTCAGCTCTGTGATTGCAGCAGCCGCCGCGTTACCAGCCGCATTACCCGCGGTTCCGGCCGCGATACCAAGCACGCCGGTGGCACCGAACGTCAGCATCAGTCCGCCGATGACCACGCCTGTTCCCCACACCGCAAGCCCGTGCATCCCGTCGCGCACGTCCGATTCATGCTCGGTCGCGTCGAACAGGCGCCGGCGCAGCCGGCCGGTCACATAGCCACCCGCCATGAAGCTCGACACCTGGACCCAGACGAGCCACAGGCCGAAGGCGATTGCCAAACCGATGGCAGATAGGCCCTCATTCTCGAATGGCGAGGTCAAGCTGAGTCCCAGTGCTGAGCCGAAGGCCAGGAGCACGAGAGATATCGCGGATGCCAGGATCGCGCCGGCGATGATCGCCGGCCAGTCGACATAGCTGGTATGTTCGTTGCTGCCGGTTTCTGCAACGACCAGCGCTTCGGTGTTTTCTGTCATGGCCATGTTGTTCTCCTGTCGGGTAAGGCTGTGCCGGCGCTCAAGCGAGGCCGAGCAGCGACAGGATGAACATGATCACGACCACCAGGCCGACGAGATAGATAATACCGTTCATGGATTTGCCTCCCGATAAGGTGACACTTTAACGCCCAACGTGCCTTCTGGTTCCCGATCCCAGCTCCTCGCGATCGCAAAGAGCCTCCGCGTGCGCATCGCGCCGGCTGGGCGCCAGCCCGGGTTCAGTAGCCTCTGGCGACCGGCATTTTAGTGATTGAGTGGATCATCTTGCCGGCGAGAGCGTTGCGGCCGCCGGCATTGGCATTCACCAGCGGGCGGAATAGCGGCAGGTTCACCGGGCGTGCGGTCGTCCGGTCTTTTCCAGGTGCTGGCGCAGCAGTCTGACGTTGCGCCGGTTGGCCTTGAAGAACAGGTCGAAGACCGACCCGAGCACGGGCACGGAACCGACCACCGTGTCGACGACGACATTGCCAACCATGCGCGCCAGCACATGTTTCGGCACGTCATGGCGGGCGGCGCGCAGCACGATATAGGCCGAAATCAGGCCGGTCGCGGCATCGCCGATGCCGGGGATCAGGCCGGCCACCGCATCTGCACCGAAGCGGATGCCGGTGCCTGGTATGCGCCAGCGTGCGTCCAGCAGCCAGGCGAGATCGTCCAGTTCCCTGATTCCGGGGTCGGATGACTGTTCCAGAACCCCGTCGTGCGCCCGCTGCAACGCGCTCATTTCCTGAGCACCACCCATACCGCATGGATAATGCCGGGCACGTAGCCCAGCAGCGTTAGGAGGATATTGAGCGAGAAATGCAGACCAATGCCCACCTGCAGGAACACGCCAAGCGGCGGAAGGATGATAGAGGAAAGGATGCGAACGACATCCATGCGGATCTCCCGGAAATGATCCGGGATAACGGTGTTGCTCGGATTTTGTTTCCGCGCCGGTGCGCCTACGCCGCCTTCGCCTCGCGCACCTGATAATCCTTCACCGCGTCGAAGCGCACTGCCTTCCAGCGTTCAGCCTCGTAGTTGAGGCCGAATTCGTGCGGCGCCAGGAACACCGGGTCGCCGTCGAGGTCGCGGGCGATGTCGCCACGATGCGCCTCGATGAAGCGGTGCAGTTCGCCCTTGTCGCCCGATATCCAGCGGCATACCGAGAATCGCGCCGCTTCGAAGTCGACCGGCAACCCGTATTCATTGGCAAGCCGCTCCTTCAGCACGTCGAGTTGCAAGGCGCCGACAACACCGACGATCGCCGGCGACCCGTCCTCGGGCGAAAACAGCTGCACGACGCCTTCCTCGGCCATCTGCTGCAGCGCTTCCTTCAGTTTCTTCGCCTTCATCGGGTCGCCCAGCCTGACGCGGCGCAGGATCTCC
Source organism: Nitratireductor mangrovi (assembly GCF_007922615.2). Taxonomy (NCBI): domain Bacteria; kingdom Pseudomonadati; phylum Pseudomonadota; class Alphaproteobacteria; order Hyphomicrobiales; family Phyllobacteriaceae; genus Nitratireductor; species Nitratireductor mangrovi. The sequence goes on from NZ_CP042301.2 coordinate 4,421,621, forward strand.
GGCGCGAAGTTGGGCACGCCGCGGAAGTTGATCTCCTCGCCCTCGGTCAGCGTGTCGCCGATCCTCAGCGTGCCGTGATTGGGGATGCCGACCACATCGCCGGCGAAGGCCTCGTCCGCCGTGACACGCGTCTTGGCAAAGAAGAACTGCGGCGCCGACAGGCTCATCGGTTTGCCGGTCCTGACCAGTTTCGCCTTCATGCCGCGCGAAAGCTTGCCCGAGCACACGCGCACGAAGGCGATGCGGTCGCGATGGTTGGGATCCATGTTGGCCTGGATCTTGAAGACGAAGGAGGTCATCTTCGCCTCCGCCGCGTCGACCCTGCGTGAATCGGCTTCTTGCGCACGCGGCTGCGGCGCAAAGGCGCCGAGCGCCTCGATCAGGTCCCGCACGCCGTAGTTCCTGAGCGCCGAGCCGAAATAGACCGGCGTCAGATGGCCTTCCCGGAAAGCCTGCAGGTCAAAGGGGCGGCATGCTTCGCGGGCCAGTTCCAGCTCCTCGATGAAATCCGGCTGCTCGTTTTCCGGCAGCAGTCCGGCGACGCGGTTGGAATCCGGCCCGTTGACCTTGACACGCTCCACCTCGTCGTCGCCGCGCCTGACGGCATTGTCCGCCAGATGATAGGTTCCGGCGAAGGTCTTGCCGCGCCCGATCGGCCAGGTCACCGGCGCTGTGTCGAGCGCCAGCTTGGCCTCGATCTCATCGAGGATCTCGAACGGGTCGCGCGTCTCGCGGTCCATCTTGTTGACGAAGGTGACGATCGGGATGTCGCGCAGGCGGCACACCTCGAACAGCTTCAGCGTGCGCGGCTCGATGCCCTTGGCCGCGTCGATCACCATGACCGCCGAATCGACCGCCGTCAGCGTGCGGTAGGTGTCGTCGGCGAAGTCCTCGTGGCCCGGTGTGTCGAGCAGGTTGAAGACGTGATCGCCATATTCGAAGGTCATCACCGAGGTAACCACCGAGATGCCGCGCTCGCGCTCGATCTTCATCCAGTCGGAACGCGTCTGGATCTTGTCCTTCTTCGCCTTCACCTCGCCGGCAAGCTGGATCGCGCCGCCGAAAAGCAGCAGCTTCTCCGTCAGTGTCGTCTTGCCCGCGTCCGGGTGCGAAATGATCGCAAAGGTGCGGCGGCGCGCGACCGCCTTGTCGATTGTCTCGGCCATTTCGAGGATATCCTTGGGTCGGCGGGCTTATACCGGCCGTCGGCGCGCCTGTCGAACGGGAATTTGCTTGCCTATTCGAAGGTGCAGGGCCAGCCGGCGGGCGCTGATAGTCCTTCCGGCAGCACGGTGCCCTCGTCTCCGCAACTGATGTCGATCTGCTCCTGGTTGAGCCCCGTGGCGCTGCTCAGATTGATGCCCTCGAACCGTGTCAGGAACAGGAACGCACCGGAAAGATCGATCGGTCCCTCGATCGTCGCGCCGCGAAAGTCGGCCCGTGACAGATTGGCAAGCGCGAAGCTGTTGCCTGCAAACGCGGAGCCGGTGAATTCGGCCCGGCCCAATTCGGCCTTCTGGAAGTCCGAGTCCTTCAGCGAGGCGTCGATGAACTTGCCGCGCTGCAGTTCGGCGCTGGCAAACGATGCGTTGTTGGCCGAGGCGCCGGAGAGGTCGATGCGATAGGCCTCGACCTTGGCCAGGTTCGCGCCGTCGGCATTGGCGCCGGCGAGCGATGCCCGCAACAGCGTTGCCTTTTCCATATTGGCATCGCGCAGATCGGCACGGCGCAGGTCTGTTTCGCTGAAATCGGTATTCACAAGCGTCGCGCCCTTGAGGTCAGCCCCTTGCAGGATCAAATTGGCCTTCTTGCAGCCTTGCCAGTCGATCCCCGGCTCGGGCGAGCTTTTGCAGCTCGCTGCGGCCGCTCCCGTCGACGACAGCAGGAGCACGAGCATGGCCGTTCCCGCCAGGGTCGCCCCATGACGCGATGTCACTGTGCGCTCGGCCGTGTTCTTAGCCGCGCGCCGGTTGCCGGCGAATGCCTCGGTCTGCTGGCTCATATGACACCTCCCGACATCTGCGACCTTGTCTTGATATCGCAGGTCGCGCCGCATCGAAAGCGTACACGCTTGCCGGTATCGCCAGCCGCGTTCTTTTTTCTCGTCGAGGCTTGACTTTGACGCCGCGTCAAACCCGCACACAATGCACGAAGCTTTTCGGAATTGGCGGTGAAACATGTTCAGGATTGGCGAGTTTGCCCAGATCGCCCAGGTGTCGGGGCGGCAACTGCGCTATTATGACCAACTTGGCCTGTTGCATCCCGAGCATGTCGATCGCGCGACCGGCTATCGCTACTACAGTGTCCGCCAGTTGCCGCGCCTCAACGCCATCCTGGCGCTCAAGGAACTCGGACTGACGCTGGAACAGATCGGCCGCGCGATCGCGCCCGCTGCCTCTGGTTCGAGAGCTACGCCGGCGGAGCGGTTTTTCGCAACATCGTCCACGGCCTGTTCTTCCAGAAGATATTGCAGCCGACCGGCCGCGGACAGGAAACCGACCACGCGGAAATCGGCCGCATCTTGAACGAGGTCCTCCCCGGCGTCTTCGGATATCTCGAATCGGTGTGTGGCCGGCCGTTCCTGGTCGGCGATGGCTTGACCCTTGCCGACATCGCGCTCGTTTCCACCTTGGTGAACTACCACTATTTCGGCTTTGCGATCGATCGCGATCGCTTCCCTCTCTTGGCCGCCTATCGGGATGAGATGATCGTGCAAGAGCCATTCGCAAAGGCGCTGGCCGCTGAGGAGCCTTTTGCAAGCCGTATGGCTCTCGATCCTGGCCTGAGAAGGCCCGGGCGACGTCGTTCGGCGTCGCCCGCTCCTCCTCCCCTACGGTTTTACTGCCGACGGTTGACAGGCGAACCGCAAGTCCGTTGGATGCCCATCGGGGATGAGGGAGGATCAGGGACGCATATGAAGACCGGGGGGACCCGGCTCGTCATCGTGGGAGGCGGGACGGCCGGATGGATCGCGGCGCTGATGTTGCAGCGTCATGCCGCGAAGAACGAATTGCAACTTGAGATCAGCGTGGTCGAATCAAGCCGCATCCCGACCATCGGGGTCGGGGAGGGTACGACCGCTGTCTTCCGCCAGGCGCTGCACGATCTCGGGGTCGACGAAACCGAGTTCGTTCGCGAGACCGGCGCCACCATCAAGTTCGGCATCCGCCACAGGGACTGGAAGCGCAAGGGCCATTCCTATGACGGACCGATCGACGATCCGAACCTCCTCGCGCTCTGTCGCGACTTCATGCCCGGCGAGCAGCAATCGATGCTGCATATCCAGGCCGTGTCGAGCGGTACCAGGGTGTCGGACATCCACCTCTTCGGCGAACTCATGCAGCGGCAGAAGTCGCCCTTCGGCCTCGAGGACGATCACGAACTGATCCCGGCCGGGCCGTTCCAGCATGCTTTCCATTTCGACCAGGCCAGGGTCGGCGCCTATCTGCGCAGGATTACGCAAGGGGTCGAACGCGTCGACGCCGAAGTGGCGGAGCTGAAGAGGAACGGCGAAACCGGCGACATCGAGGCGCTGGTGATGACCGACGGCTCGGAACTTGCCGGCGATTTCTTCATCGACTGTACCGGCTTCCGACGCAAGCTGATCGGCGAGGGCATGGGCGCGAAGTGGATCTCCTATCGGGAACACTTGCCGGTCAACCGGGCGATGCCGTTCTGGCTTGACCATGAGGAGGGCTGCGACGTCTCGCCCTTCACCCTTGCCTGGGCGCAGCAAGCGGGCTGGATGTGGTCGATTCCGACCCAGGACCGTATCGGCTGCGGTTATGTCTACAGCGACGAATTCATCGGCCCCGAAGAGGCGCAGGCCGAGATCGAGCGCGTGCTCGGGCGCCCGATCGAGCCGCGCGCCGATCTGCGCTTCGACAGTGGCCGGCTCGATCGCGCCTGGATCGGCAATTGCCTGGCGCTCGGCCTTTCGTCCAGTTTCCTCGAGCCGCTGGAAGCGACCTCGATCCACGGCACCGTGGTCCAGATCCAGCTGTTCACCAAATTCTTCCTCGGCGGTGCCTGCGCGGCCACGGAGGGCATGCGGGACAAATACAACGCCGTCGTCGCGCGCCAGCTCAACGATTTCCGTATCTTCATCAACCTGCATTATGTCGGCCAGCGCGAGGAGCCGTTCTGGCGCCATGTCCGCGAGGACTGCCTGCACGAGACCACCAGGGATATGCTCGACCACTGGGCCTCGCACATGCCGCGTCGCTCGGACTTCACGCCGTTCCCTGGCGATCTCGCCCATATCAACGAACAGCTCTATTACCCGGTACTCGACGGCCTTGGCCATCTTTCGCGCGAGGCTGCGCGCTGCGAAATGGCGGCAAACCCCAAGTTGCGCGCCTACGCTCGCAAGACCATCGATGCGCATGTCCGCGACTACAAGAAGGCGGCGACCAAATGCATCGGCCACAAGACCTATCTCGATCTCGTCGCCGACGGCGCGGTGACTTTCCAGTGGCACTAGCGGGCCGGACTAGCCGACCTTTGCCAGTCGTGCGGCCTGCATGGAGGGCGCGAACGGCCGGATCGAGGCGCTGGTTCTTGTCAAGGTGACGAAGCTCGACGGCGGCACGGCGTGCCACTCCGCGCCGTCTCGGTCATAGGGCTCCGAAACGATCGAACGGCCGCCGTCGCGCATCTCGGTCATGTAGAGGGTCGGCGCGTGGTTGTCGGTCGCAAACCGCACCGCGTACAGCCTCTCGCCGTCCGAAAACGCCGCCGTCAGCCTCAGATGAACCGGCACGCCGGCCGCTTCCGCCGCCGCAACGACCGCTCCGGCCGCTCGAGCGCAAGCGCGCTCGGGATCGCTTTCGAGGCCTTCTTCCAGCATCAGCATGAAAAAGAGCTCCGAATCGGTCGTGCCCTGGACCTCGTCGTAGGCGGTATCGGACAGCCTGGCCTCGAGCCGCCGCCGCATCCTGTCGAAGCCGCCGATCTGGCCGTTATGCATGAACGACCAGCGGCCGGAGACGAAGGGATGGCAGTTGGCGCGGCTGGTGGCGCCGTCGGTCGCCGCGCGGACGTGGGCCAGGAAAAGGCCTGAGCGGATCTGCCGGCACAGGCTTTTCAGATTGGCATCGGACCAGGCCGGCAGGATGTCGCGATAGAGCCCCGGCTCCGGCCGCTCGCCATACCAGGCGATGCCGAAGCCGTCGCCATTGGTGGCCGTCTTGGCTTCCAGCGCGTGATGGCTCTGCGCGATCAGCGAATGGCACGGCGCCGTGACGATGTCCTCGAGGAAGAGTTCGGGACCGAGATAGGCAGCCCAGCGGCACATCGAATGTTCCCCGTTGCGGCTGCCGAAAGGGCCCCGCGCCTCTTTCCGGGCGATCAGGAGCCGCGCCCGCGCCGGCTGGTGCGTTCGTAAAGTTCGCGCACGATCCGGCTGGCCGTAGTCTCGAACAGAAACGGCAAGAAAGCGTGAACGAGCGCCGCGCCCGCTGCGAGCGCCAGCCGCGAGGCAAACCAGGCGGCGAAGGCCATGTGGCCGAGATAGGTTTCGTCGATAGAGCCGGGATGATCGGTAAAGAGCCTGGCGATGCGTGCGGTCATGCTGTTCCCCGTCTTGTTGGCGCCGCGAGCGGCGATCTTCTCCGTGCAGAATATCCTGTCCGTGGTTTGATTGTTTCCCAATCTGTCCTTGCGTTCGCCAGGTATTTGAGACATTCATCCCAAGATGGGCCTCGAAATCGATACGATTGATCGCAAGATCATCGCCGCGCTGCAAAGGGACGCCACCTTGTCGGCCGAGCAGTTGTCGGAGCGTGTCGGCCTGTCGCGCAACGCCTGCTGGCGTCGGGTCAAGATGCTGGAGGAGGCTGGCGTCATCACCGCTCGTGTGGCACTGGTCGACGCCGAGAAGCTCGATTGCGGCCTGTCGGTGTTCATCCTCGTCCGCACGTCCAACCACGAGCCGCATTGGCTGGAAAAGTTCCGTTCGGCGGTGATGTCGCTGCCCGAGATCACGGGCATCTACCGCATGTCCGGCGATCTCGATTACGTCCTGCGGGCGAGGGTGCGCGACGTGAAGGCCTACGATCGGCTCTACCAGCGCCTGATCGCCAAGGTCCCGCTGTCGGACTGCTCCGCATCCTTCGTCATGGAAGAGATACGCGAGACGACTGCATTGCCGGTCGGCGTGCTCTGAGGCCCAAAAGGAAGTCGGTCGTGGCCGCACGATCTGTCGCTGCTTTGGCTACTGTCGGTAGCCGCCGCTTGTCGGCAAGCAAGCAGTTGGAGCGAGATGCAGCCGAGCCCCAAGGCCGTCGCCATCCTGATCCTCGTTGTCGCAGAGATGGCGGGGATGAGCCTGTGGTTCGTTTCGGCGGCGGTGCTGCCCGACATGGCACGCGAAGGTGACATTGCCGCACATCGCCAGGCGCTTCTTTCCAGCGCCGTTCAGGCAGGGTTTGTCGCGGGGGCGCTGGCGGTCGCGATTTCCGGACTGGCGGACCGGCTCGATCCGCGCCGGGTGATCGCTGTCTGCGCCTCCGCAGCGGCACTGGCCAATCTAGGGCTTCTGGTCGCGCCGCTCGGTGGCGACATGGCGATCGCCTTGCGGTTCCTGACCGGAGCGCTGCTCGCCGGCGTCTATCCGATCGGCATGAAGATCGCGGTCGGCTGGGGTACGCGCGATCGCGGCCTGCTGGTCGGCGTCCTTGTCGGCGCGCTCACCGCGGGAAAGGCGATGCCCTACCTCGCGGCATGGGTTGGCGGTACCGACTGGCGCCCGGCGATCGTGATGATCTCGGCGCTCGCCTTTGTCGGCGGCCTGCTTGCCATGGCCGTGCGCCTTGGGCCGCACCATGCGCGGTCTCAGCGCTTCGAGCCCGCCGCGATCCGGCTCGCCTGGACGATGCCGAACATCAGGCGCGCCTATCTCGGCTATTTCGGCCATATGTGGGAACTGTTCGCCATGTGGGCGTGGATCGGAACTGCGCTGATTGCTTCCTACTCGGTATCGATGGACGCCCTGCGGGCTGAAAGCCTCGCCAAGATATCGACCTTCCTGGCGATCGGGCTGGGCGCCTTCGCATGTGTTCCCGCCGGCTGGTACGCCGACCGGGTCGGCAAGGCCGAAGTGACGATTGCCGCGCTTGCCGTCAGCGGCAGTGCCGCCGTCCTCACCGCGGCGAGTTTCGGCGGGCCGCCCTGGATCACCTTCGTACTTGTGGTGATCTGGGGCATCGCGGTGATACCGGATTCGGCCCAGTTCTCGGCCATCGTCGCCGACAATGCGCCGGCCGACATGGTCGGCAGCCTCCTCACCCTGCAGACGGCCATCGGCTTTGCCCTGACCATCGTCACCGTGCAGGTGACTCCGATCGCCGCCGCGGCCTTCGGCTGGCCGATCGTGCTGGCGGCGCTCGCTCTGGGTCCGGCCGTAGGCATCGCCGCCATGATGCCGCTGCGTCGTATCCGGCAGTAGGTCGTTCACGTCGCCGCGAACGACTCCGCCTCAGGCGGCTTTCCGGGCCGCCGGCTTGATGCCCTCGGCGTCGAGAGCCGCCCGCACGCTGTCCCGGTTTTCGATTCTCGCCACATAGGCCTTGAACACCGCCGGCACTTCGAGATTGGACATCTTCGCCCATCTCAGCATCACGTAGAGAAACGCGTCGGCTGTGGTGAAGCGGTCACCGAGCAGATAGTCGCCCTCCAGCCGATCCGCCAGATAGTGGAAGCGGCCGACGATCCGCTCGGCGAGCATCGGTTTCGCGTCGTCGCCGGGAAGGAAGAAAAGCGCCATGTACTGCTTGTGAATCTCTGTCGAGATGAAGGACAGAGCCTCGATCAGCCGCGTACGCTCCATGTCGTTCCTCGGGCTCGATGCCGGGGCCTGCCGTGCCGCCCAGTCGAGCAGCGCGACATTTTCGGTCAGCATCGATCCGTCGTCGAAGATGAGTGTCGGCACGTAGCCCTTCGGATTGACGGCCGCGAAGGGGCCGCCGCCATTTTCGATTTCGCGCGTCGCCACGTCGACCTTGAACAGGTCCGGCACGATGCCGGCCTCGCGCAAGGCGATATGAGTGGCGAGCGAACAGCCGTCGGCGAAGTAGTAGAGCTTCATCGTCCAGCAACCTTCCCGGCCAGATAGCCTTGCAGTTCGTCGAACGTCTCGTTCCAGCCGCCGGCATGTCCTTCTCGGGATGCCTCCGAAAGGAAATACGCCTGGTGGAAGGTGAGTTCCGTACGGTCGCCGCCAAGGTCCTTCAGTGTGATCGTCACCAGGGTCTCGTGCTCGGCGTTCCCGGCTTCGTCCTGCCAGGCGTGGGTGAAGACGATTTTCTCCGGCGGAACCAGTTCCCTGTAGACGCCACCGACCCAGTGATCCGTGCCGTCAGGCGCGCGCAGGCAGCTGCGGTAGCGTCCGCCTGGCCGTATATCGCTTTCGGCGAACGGCACCGTGAAGTCCTTCGGGAAGAACCAGTGCTTCGTGTGGTCCTCGTCGGTCCAGCAGGCATAGACAAGCGTGCGCGGCGCGTCGAAGATCCGCTTGATGGTCAGTTCGGGCCGGATTCCGGCCTTCGCAGGCGCGTTCATTTCTTTTCGTCACCTTTCTGGATTTGCTTGAGATAGTCGTCGAGGCTGTCGAGCCGGTCATCCCAGTACTGCCGGTATTCCTCCAGCCATGCCGCGAGGTCGCGCAGCGGGTCGGGCCTCAATCTGCGCGGCCGGAACTGTGCCATCCGCCCCTTCTCCACGAGGCCGGCGCGCTCCAGTACCTTCAGATGCTTGGAGACGGCCGGAAAGCTCATGTCGAACGGCTCGGCGAGTTCCGACACCGTGGCCTCGCCGGTGGCCAGGCGGGCAACGATGGCCCTCCGGGTCGGGTCGGCCAGGGCGGAAAGCGTCATGCTGAGGGGATCGGCGGTCATTTCTATTGAACCAAGTAGTTATGTAACCTGATGGTTCAATATAGACGATATCCGGCCCTGTCAAGCGTGGGATGTCGATTTCTCTGGATTGCGCCCGGGCAGAATTGACGGTGACCGCTCGCGCGATAGGGTCGCTCCATGCTCGTCGTTGATTCCTTGCCCGCGCTGTCGGTCGTGCGCCTGCCCCATGGCGAGGATCTGGCACTCCCTTCCTATGAGACGGCCGGCGCCGCAGGCATGGATTTGCGCGCGGCGGTGGCTGGCGACCGCCAACTCATCATTTTGCCCGGGCGTCGCGTGCTGGTGCCGACCGGCTTCATCTTCGAGATACCCGACGGTTATGAAGGCCAGGTCAGGCCGCGATCCGGGCTGGCGCTCAGGCATGGCATCACCTGCCTCAACACGCCGGGCACCATCGACAGCGACTATCGCGGCGAACTCCAGGTGCTCCTGGTCAATCACGGCGATGAGGATTTCGCCGTCACCCGCGGCATGCGGATCGCCCAATTGGTGATCGCGCCGGTGGTGAGGTTGCCGCTTGAGGAGCGCGACCGGGCCGGGGCTACCGAACGCGGCGCCGGCGGTTTCGGCTCCACCGGGGCCGCCTGATGGCGCGGCCGCATCTCGTCATCTTCGATTGCGACGGGGTGCTGGTCGACACCGAAACCATCGCCAACCATCGTCTTGCCGCGCTTCTCAACGGCGCCGGCTTCGCCACCGATTTCGATCACTGCCGTCGGTATTTTTCGGGCCGCTCGATGAAGTCCGTGCAGGAAGAGGTGGAAGGGACCGGCGTTACGCTCGGCGCCGATTTTGTCGAGCGCTGGAACGACGGCCTGGCCGAACTCTTCGAGGGCCGGGTCGAGGCGATCCCGCATGTCCGTGGCGCGGTCGAGGCGGTGAGGGATGCCGGGCTCCCCTATTGCGTCGCTTCCTCCGCCCGCGTCACCAAGATGCATATCACGCTCGGCGCCACCGGGCTCTTGCCGCTTTTCGAGCACGCCATGTTTTCCTCCACCATGGTCGGCCGCTCGAAGCCGTTCCCCGACCTCTTCCTGTATGCCGCCACCGAACTGGGCCAGCCGTCGCAAGGCGCGGTCGTCATTGAGGATTCGGTGCCGGGCACCCAGGCCGGCATTGCCGCCGGCATGACCGTTTTCTCCTACGCCGCTGATCCAATGGCCGACCGCGATGGCCTCGCCGCGGCGGGCGGCATTCTCTTCGACGACATGCGTGACCTTCCGCGGCTCTTGTCATTAGCCTGACCGCGCCCGCGTCGCCGAACCGGCCTTGTCAGCATTCCTGCGTCTGGACCAATTTCCGCCCTTTGCAGCGCGGCCACCGAAGGCATAGCATCCGCTCCGAACGCACTGGCGGAGACGGACCATGGATAGGGGCAAGGCCTTTCGTGCGCTGCACGACGAACTTTTCATCATTCCCAATCCGTGGGATATCGGCACCGCCAAGCTGCTCGCCTCGCTGGGCTTCACGGCGCTTGCCACCACCAGCGCCGGCTACGCCTTCTCGCGTGGCCTGCCCGACGGCGGGGTCGGCTTCGAGGACATGATTGCCCATTGCCGCGAGATCGTCGCCGCGACCGATCTGCCGGTTTCCGCCGACCTCGAGCACGGCAAGGGCGAGAGCCCGGACAGTGCGGCCGAAACGATCTTCGCCGCCGACGCTGCCGGCCTCGCCGGCTGCTCGATCGAGGATTCGACAGGCGATCCGAAAAATCCGATCTTCGATTTCACGCTTTCGGTGGAGCGTGTCACCGCCGCGGTTGAGGCCGCCCGCGCGCTTGGCCACGACTTTGTCTTCACTGCGCGCGCCGAGAACTTTCTCTGGGGCATTCGCGACCTCGATGACACGATCAGGCGGCTTCAGGCCTATGAGAGAGCCGGCGCCGACGTCCTCTACGCCCCGGCGCTCGGTGATATCGAGACGGTGCGCACCGTCTGCTCATCGGTGTCGAAACCGGTCAACTTCCTCGCCATGCCCGGCATCTCTGTCGCGGAACTCGCCGAGGCCGGCGTGAAGCGTGTCTCTCTCGGCTCCAAGCTGACGACGACCGCCTTTGGCAGCCTCGAGGCCGCGTCGCGCGAGATGCTCGACAAGGGCACCTTCGACTTCTCGAAGGCCGGCATGCCTTTCATCAAGCTGCAGAAGCTCTATTCGGCCGGCAACTCGTGACGGCACCGCTCGCCGTTGTCGACATGCACACCGGCGGCGAGCCGGTGCGCATCGTCACCGCCGGCTATCCGCCCCTGCCGCAGGGCACGATCCTGCAGAAGCGCGCCTACGTGCGCGACAATCTCGATCATCTGCGCCGGGCCCTGATGTTCGAGCCGCGCGGACATTTCGACATGTATGGAGCACTTCTGGTCGAACCGGACTTGCCCGGCGCCGACCTTGCGGTGCTGTTCATGCACAATGAAGGCTACTCCACAATGTGCGGCCACGCCGTGATCGCGCTCGGGCGCTACGCCATCGATCAGGGGCTTGTCGCGGCGCGCGAACCGGTCACCGCGGTCGGCATCGAATGCCCGTGCGGGCTGGTTGAAGCCGAGGTCGCCGTCGAGCAAGGCCGCGCCGGTGCGGTATCCTTCGCCAGCGTCCCCTCCTTCCTCTTTGCGCAAGCGGCCTCGGCCGAACTGCCCGGCAGGGGCGAGGTCGCCTTCGACATTGCCTATGGCGGCGCTTTTTACGCGATCGCCGATGCCGGCCAGTTCGGTCTCGAATTCGGCCGCGACCGGGTCCGTGATTTCGTCGACGCGGCAACCGGACTCACCGAGGCGGTCAAGCGTGCACATCCGCTCTCACATCCCGATCACGAAGACCTCGCCTTCCTCTATGGTTCGATCCTGACCGACGGCGGCGACGGTTCCGACGGGCGTCCGACGAAAAACATCTGCGTCTTCGCCGACGCCCAGGTCGACCGCTCGCCGACCGGCTCCGGCGTGACCGCGCGCCTGGCCGCCATGCATGCGAAGACCGAACTCGCCATCGGAGAGACGCGGCTGTTCGAAAGCATCACCGGCGCCGTCTTCACCGGCCAGGTCGAGCGAACGGCCGTGGCAGGCAGCCTGCCCGCCATCATCGCCCGCATCGGCGGCAAGGCGTACTATTCGGGCCGGGCCGAATTCGTGGTGGAGGAGGGCGATCCGCTCAGGGATGGCTTCCTCCTCCGCTGAGCGGGCGCGATTCGGCGCTGGCCCAGCCGATTTCGCGCGACCGCAGACCGACGCCGTGCTAGGGAGCGCGGCCTTGTCGAGTGACGCACCATGACCCTTGCCGGTTTCGCCTACTCCGCCGCGCTTGCCATCGCGGCAGCGATTCCCGGTCCGGGCATCACCGCCCTGATCGCCCGCGCGCTCGGCTCGGGTTTCCGCCCCGCGCTCGTTATGTGCTTCGGGCTCGTGCTTGGCGATCTCACCTATCTGACGGCGGTGGTGCTTGGCCTTGCGGTCGTCGCGCAGAGCTTCGGCCTCGTCTTCCTGGTGATCAAATGGGCGGGTGTCGCCTATCTCGCCTGGCTGGCCTTCCGCTTCTGGACGGCGGGCATTTCGGCCGGGAAGGTCGAGGCCGAGACAGGGCGGCGCGGTCTTGCCGCGAGCTTTCTTGCCGGGATCGCCGTCACGCTCGGCAATCCCAAGACCATGATTTTTTACCTGGCGATCACCCCGACTGTGGTCGATCTCGCCTCGATTTCGCTCGTCGACTACATGGTACTGGTCGCGCTCACGACGGCGGTTCTGGTGGTGGTGCTGGTGCCCTATATGGCGCTTGCCGCCCGTGCCCGCATCCTGCTTTCCAGACCGCGCGCACTGAAGCTGCTGAACCGCACCGCGGCCGCGTTCCTGGGCGGTGCGGCGGCCGCCATCGCCGCACGCGGCTGACTGCTGCGCTCCCCGCCAGGGCGCGCCTGGACGCGGTCGTAGACCCTCGTCCCACTGCGCTGCAAATCCTGCTTGACGGCCGTCGCGGCCGGGCGCACAAGCGCTCTTCCATACCCCATGACGGAAAGGGCGGTCGCGGGCATGAGTGCTTGGGGCTTGCTGCAGCTTGTCATCTCGACGGCGATTTTCCTTGCCGCGGCAAGTGTTGCCAAGGCTTGGGCCCTGGCGCCGTCGTCGGGCCGGCTGGTCCTGACCCTGGCGCTCTACACGATCGGCAACCTCGTCATGCTGCGGCTGATCCGCGATTTCGGCATGGGCGTCGCCCTCAGCCTCTCCGCCGTGATCCAGCTTGTCGCCGTCAACATCGTCGCCTTCGCCTGGTTCGGCGAACGGATCGACGCCGTGCAGGGTAGCGGCATCGCCTTTGCGATCCTTGCCGTCACGCTGGTTTCCCTCGGGCCTTATCTGACAGGGCGTTAGACTGGCCTTTTGCCTCATTATTGATGTACCAAACATCATTGTGTATAATCAGAACGTACATAATGAGGTTTGAGAGGCGAGGTTGATCACGGCAGCACAGATGCGGGCCGCCCGGGCCCTGGCGGGTATGGACCAGAAGACGCTCGCCGAGCATGCAGGGGTGTCGCTGCCGACCATCCAGCGCATGGAAGCCTCCGAGGGTGTGGTGCGGGGTGTGGTCGACACGTTGGTCAAGGTGGTGCAGGCGCTCGACGAAGCCGGCGTCGAATTGATCGGCGACAACCAGCCGAGCGGGGGCGGCGGACGCGGCGTGCGCCTGAAGAACCCGCCGTCAGGCGCTTGACGGTATGTCGGCGGATTTGGGCCGGGGGGGAAACAGCAAGAGCGCGGAGTCGACGCTTTCCCACAAGCTGGGTGATGCCGAACCCGGCTTCCGCGATCTCTTTACGCCCAAGCTGATCACCGTCCTGCGTGAGGGCTACGGGCTCTCGGCGCTGCGCGCCGATGCCGTGGCCGGGCTCACTGTCGCCATCGTCGCGCTGCCGTTGTCTATGGCGATTGCGATTGCCTCGGGGGTTTCCCCCGATCGCGGACTGTTCACCGCCATCGTCGGCGGCTTCCTTGTTTCGGCTCTGGGTGGGAGCCGCTTCCAGGTCGGCGGCCCGGCGGGCGCCTTCATCGTGCTGGTGGCGGCCACGGTCGAACGGCACGGTGTCGACGGCCTGCTGCTGGCCACCCTCATGGCAGGTCTTTTCCTGGTCGCGATTGGTCTGCTGCGGCTTGGCACCTACATAAAATTCATTCCCTACCCCGTCACCGTCGGCTTCACTGCCGGTATCGCGGTCATCATCTTCGCCAGCCAGCTCCGCGACCTGTTCGGGCTGGCCCTGCCGGGCGCGGAGCCCGGACCGCTGGTCGAAAAGCTTCCCGCGCTCTGGCGCGCCGCCGATACGGCCAGCCCGGCCGCCTTTGCGGTCGCGTTTTTCACCGTAGCGGTCATCGTTACATTGAAGCGCCTGCGGCCTGGCTGGCCCGGCATGCTGGTGGCCATTGCGCTCGCCTCGGTGTTCACGGTGGTGCTGTCGCTGCCGGTCGAAACCATCGGCACCCGGTTCGGCGGCATACCGCGCCTGCCACCCGCGCCTTCATTGCCACCCCTCGGTTGGGAGAAGATCGTCGCCGTCCTGCCGGACGCGGTGGCTTTCGCGCTTCTGGGCGCGATCGAGTCGCTGCTTTCAGCGGTCGTCGCTGACGGCATGACCGGCCGCCGTCACCGTTCCAACTGCGAGCTTGTCGGGCAGGGCATCGCCAACGTCGGGTCGGCTCTGTTTGGCGGCATCTGTGCCACCGGCACGATCGCGCGTACCGCCACCAATGTCCGCGCCGGCGCCCGCGGCCCGGTCGCGGGCATGCTCCACGCGGTCTTCCTGCTCGGCTTCATGCTCCTTGCCGCACCGTTGGCGCGCTTCATCCCGCTGGCGGCCCTTGCCGGCCTGCTCGCTTTCGTCGCCTGGAACATGGTCGAGCGCCACGCCATCGCGGCGATCGTGCGCTCCTCGCGCGGCGAAGCGCTTGTGCTGGGCGTCACCTTCGCCCTCGTCGTCTTCCGGGACCTCACTGAAGGAATTGTCGTCGGCTTCCTCCTTGGCGCGGTGCTGTTCCTCGACCGCATGGCGCGCTCGATCGCCGTCGAGGCACACGTGCCGTTCATGGCCGACGATCTTGCCGACACCGCCAATGGCGCCCGCGCGGCCTATGACGCCGAGGTCGGCAGTTCGCCGGACACGGTCGTCTACCGCATCACTGGCGCCTTCTTCTTCGGCTCCGCCGCGACCGTCGGCGCCGTGCTCGATCGTATCGCCGACCGGAGCCGCAACTTCATCCTGGACTGCTCGGCTGTGCCGTTCCTCGACACCACTGCCGCCAACGTCATCGCCGGCGCGGCGCGCAAGGCACATGGCGCCGGGGTGCGTTTCGTCGTGGCCGGCGCCTCGCCGCCGGTACGCCGCATGCTTCTGCGTCAGGGCGTACGGCGCCCCTTCGCCACCTACGCGGCGAATGTCGAGGAGGCGCAGAACTCGGTCGCGAAGGTGAAGCGCGCCGTCGCAAGGCGCAGATAGGCCGCACCTGTTATGCCGATTGCCGCGCGATGTCACGATGCGCGTCGCAGGCGGCGAGTGCGAGACGAAAGCGCTCGATCATCCAGCGCGTCGCCGGGCCCGGCGTGCGCCGCACATGGTGGATGGCATAGAGCGGGAATGCCCGCTCGGGATAGGACTCGATATCGAGCCAGACCAGGCGACCGTCCTGGATGTCCTTCTGCGCCATTGCGTAGGGTAGCCCGCCCCAGCCGAGGCCGGCAGCGATCAGCGCCCGCTTCATGCCCATGTCGGTCAACCGCCAGGTGCGGTAGGAAAGCACCCCGAAATCCTTGCCGCGGGTCTGGTCGGTCAGGTCGGTGATGACGAGCTGGGTCTGTTCCCGCACCAGTTCGGGCGGCACCGGTGTCCCTGCTACCGCTAGCGGATGATCGGGCGCCGCGACCGGGATCATCGACGAGGCTCCGACGCTGGCGGTCACGATCTGCGTTTCGTCCTCGATCGTCGCACTGCCGCTGATGCCGAGGTCGGCGAGCTGTCGCATCACCTGGTCGTAGACGACGCCGAGTGCGCCGACATGCAGCCTGATCGCAACGGTCGGGTACTCGGTCTCGAAAGCCCGCAGCACTTCCGCCAGTGCCTCGGCCGGCACGGTGACGTCTACCGCAAGGGTGATTTCGGCCTCCAGCCCTTGCCTCAGCCCGCCGGCGCGCGCCCGCATGCCTTCAAGGCCGGCAAGGATGCGCCTCGCGTCCGTCAGCAATGCCCTTCCCGCCTCCGTCAGTTGCGGCACCCGCGTCCCGTCGCGGTCGAACAGTTGCACCTGAAGCTGCGCCTCGAGGTTCGAAATGCCGTAGCTGATCACCGATTGCGCACGGTTGAGCCGTCTTGCCGCGGCGGAGAAGCCGCCTGCATCGGCGACCGCAATGAAGATCTGCAACTGGTCGAGGGTCGGATTTGCGTCCATCTATCGTTCCGATAAGTTTGATCGAACTTTTCGCGGTTTTATGGATGGAAGTAAAGCGCCATTTCTGACGCGAAGCGGGCGACCGGCATGGGCCGCCGGCCAACACCACCCCGAAGGAGTGTCCGAAATGTCCTCGATTCTGCTTGTCACCTCCAGCCCCCGCGGCGATGCCTCCGTCTCCACCCGCGCAGCCAGCGCAATTGCTGAGGCGCTCGCCCGCCGTACCGCCGACGCCAGGATCGTTCACCGCGATCTCGCCGCCCATCCGCTTCCTCATATCGACCAGGATTTTGCCGTCGCCGTGAAGGCGCCGGCCGACCAGTTGACGGCCGATCAGGCTGCGCTGCTCGCGGCGTCCGACGAGGCGACCGACGAGTTCCTGAACGCCGACGCGGTGGTGCTTGCCAGTGGCATGATCAACTTCTCCATCGCCTCGACCCTGAAGTCGTGGATCGACCATGTGGCGCGCGCCCACAAGACCTTCCGTTATACCGCCGAGGGTCCGGAAGGCCTCGCCGGTGGCAAGAAGGTCTATGTCGTTATCGCCTCGGCCGGGACCTACACCAATGGTGCCGCGGCCGCGCCGATGGATTTCGCCCGGCCTTACCTGAAGTCGATGCTCGGCTTTTTCGGCGTTACCGACGTCGAATTCATCGACCTTGAAGGCGTCGGCCTCGGCATCGAACCCGATGAAGACATCCTTGCCCGCGCCCTTGGCAAGGTCCCCGGCGCCGAGTTTGCTGTTGCCGCCTGATCCCGCTCTTCTACACAAGGTGCCAGGCCGTCACGCTTGATCCGGCGTGGCGGCCTTGTCGTTGCTGCGCGGCGCCCGCCCGCCCATGCCGCGCCAGGCGATGGCGCCGCCACCGGCAAGGATCGTGGCCAGTACGGCGATGCCTGTCATCGGTGAGGAGCCCTCGAAGAACACCTCGTACATGATCCTGCCGGGCAGGAAGGTGAAGGTGCCGGCCACGATCAGCGCCCCGACATAGGTCGATTGCATGGTGCGCTGGTGCGCGGTGATCAGGCGTCGCCGCGCCAGCCAGACACCCTGGGCCAGGGAATAGAGTGTGACCACGGAGACGATGTGGATGGGGCTCCACGGTCCCCAGATGCGGATGGTGTGAATGAAGAAGGACGAAACGGCAACGACCAGCATCAGCGCGACCCAGGCGCGACCGCCGATACGATGCAGCCTGTCGCCCTTGCGTCGGAACAGCACCAGCCCGCCGAGCAGGAAGGCGAGGATGGCCGCCAGCGCGTGAATCTGGATCGCTGGCGATGCGTGAAACAGCGGTTCGAAAGTCATGGATATTGTCCTCTTGCGGTCGGCGGTACACTGCGCCTTGGCGTGGACATCGGCTAACGCGCGAGTAGAGTTCCCGGCAAAGCGCCATTCGCCAGCGACCGGGATTCTTCGTGACCGACGGCCCCCTGCAATTCACGATGCGCGAACTGCGGCGCACCTTGCGTGCGCCGCGCTTCTGGTTGGCGATCACCGGTGCCGCGCTGTTGCTCGGGCTCGTCGGGCCGTTCGGGACCTATGACGGCCTGACGCTGCCGGTGCGGCTGGCCTATTGGGCGGTTACGGTGCTCGCCACCTACCTGACCGGCCTCTTCTGCGTTTTCCTGCTGGCGTATCTGACATCCCCGGCATCGCCGCTGGGGATGACGCGGCTGGGGTTCGCCGGTGCCGTCGCCGGCGTGCCGGTCGCCGCAATTGTCTGGCTCATCAACTGGGTTGTCTTCGCCTGGCCCGACGGCGCCGCGATCGGCTTCGTGCCGCTGGTGTTCTACTGCATCGTCATCTCGGGGCTGGTGTCGGTGCTGATCGCCGTCTTTTCACGGGACTATGAGATGGCGCGCGCCGCCAGTGGCGCGGCCGGCGTTCCGCAGAGGCCGCGCATCCTCGACCGGCTACCGCCCGCCAAGCGCGGCCGGCTCAGGCATCTGAGTGTCCAGGACCACTATGTCGATGTCCGCACCGACCGCGGCGGTGCCCTGTTGCTCATGCGCCTGCAGGATGCGGTCGCCGAGACCGAAGGCGTCGAGGGCCTCCGGATCCACCGCTCGCACTGGGTGGCCAGCGACGCCGTTGCCGAAGCCGTGCGCCGTGACGGCCGGCTCTTCCTGCGGCTTGACGACGGCACCGAGCTGCCGGTCAGCCGGTCCTATGTGTCCGATGTGCGCGAGGCCGGGCTGGCCTGATTGGCGGCGAGCGTGCTGTCAGCGGCCGGCGTATCCTGCTGTTCGCCTTTTTCCCCCGTCTCCGCCTTCTCGGCCTCAGGCTTCGCTTGTGCCGGATCGCGCTCCCAGCGCACGCGCTTGTAGTCGAAGCCGTAGACCAGCGTCGGCTTGACGATCTCGAAGAAGGGCGAGAGGTCGAAATCGCGCGGCGTGAACAGCGAATGGTGGCGGATCGACATGATCTCGCGCCGCGAATAGCGCGACTGCGCGGTCATCTGGCCCGGCGCCCGCGTGATACGCGGCAGGATCGGATAACGCACGCCCTGATAGGCCTGCGCGATCAGCGACGAGCAGATCGCCCGCGTCGGTTCACCCGACCCGAAGGCGATCATGCGCCGGCGCCAGCGCACCGGCACCGGCGGTGTCGGGAAAAAGTACCGCAGCAGGTCGAAGATGTTCTTCATGTCATACTTCAGCCCGATGCGTTCGACCATGAACGCCACCACCGCGTCGCGGTCCTCCGGCGTCAGTCCGCTCGGCCGGCAGATTCGCGTGTTGTAGGTGCGGTATTTCGACAGCGGCACCGCCACGCAGCCTTCGCCGAGATTGACCTCGATCAGCCGCGGCCTTTCGCTGCCGTCGTCCGGTTCCGGCAGGGCGTCGGCGACATAAAGCGCGGCGTGGCTCCAGGTCGACTGCGTCAGATATTTGATCACCGCCGAGATGCGCTGGTTGCCTTCCACCAGCAGGATGTCGCCGGCGCGCAGCGTCCGACGCAATGTCTCCGGGTCCGACGGCGTATAAGGCTGGTAGCCGGACGACTCCGTCCTCAGCCTGTCGGCCAGGAAGCGGCCGAACCGGTCGAGCAGCGTGTCGGCTTCTGCACTCATTCGAACCTCCGGCGCGGACTATGGACTCCATGGCCGCGAAGGTGAAGCGCGGGTCGTTCGCTGGCCCAAGCGGCGCGGCAAATGTTGGCGCAGTCGTCGCCATCGCCGCCATGGGCTTGCGCGCGCCGGACCTGCCGCTACCTTCGCGCGGCAACAGGAGGTACGCGATGCGGCAGGCATATGGCGCAGGGTGACGTCCGCGACGTGCATGCGGCCGCCGGCAACGCCGCGCTGGTTGCCACCCTCGCCGCCGGAAATTTCGCTATCGGCATGGGCGCTTTCGTCGTCATTGGCGTCTTGTCGCCGCTCGCCGCCGACCTCGGCATGTCGACTGCTGCGGCGGGCATGGTCATGACCGTCTACGCTATTGCCTATGCGCTCATGTCGCCGCTGCTTGTTTCCTTTACTGGCGGCTTCGACCGCCGCGCGGTGCTGATCGCGGCACTTTCTCTGTTTCTGGGCTCGGCCGTTCTCTCGATGCTGGCGCCAAACGCGATCCTGCTCTACGCCGCCCGTGTTCTCGGCGCGCTTGGCGCTGGCATGTTCACGCTGGTCGCGGCGAGCGTCGTCTTTTCCGCCAGCCCGCCGGAACGCCGTGGCCGTGCGCTCGCCAACGTGTTCGTCGGCATGACGCTTGCCCAGGCTTTCGGGCTGCCGGTCGGAAGTTTCGTCGGCTATACGTTCGGGTGGCAGGCTGCCTTTGCCGTCGTCGTACTGCTCACGGCGCTATCGTTGCTGCTTGTGATACGCCACGTGCCGCGCGGCATCGCCTTCCAGCCAACTTCGCTGACGACGCTGGCGTCCGCGCTGGCCGACTGGCGAAGTGTCGTCTCGGTGCTGGTCACCGCCAGCTTCACCGCTTCGGCCTACATCCTCTACACCTTCGTCACGCCGCTCTTCGAGAGCTCGATGGGGCTCGGTCGCAACGGCATCGCGTTGATCCTGGTCTTCTACGGCGCCGGCGCCGTGGCGGGCAGCTGGTCGGCCGGACTTGTCACGGACCGGGTCGGGCCGGTGGCGACGCTTGCCTGCGTGGCAATCGTCCAGGTGGCGATCATGCCGTTCTATTCCTTCCTGCCGCTGCCCTTCATGGCGCTGGCGATCCTCACCTTCTTCTGGGCGATGTTCGGCTGGTCGTTCATGGTGCCACAACAGGCGCGGCTGGTGCGGCAGACCCCGCATCGCCAGGCCGTCGTCCTGTCGCTCAACGCCGCCTGCATCTATGTCGGCGCCTCGCTCGGCTCGGCCGCCGGCGGGATTGCAGTCGCCCGCCTCGGCCTCGACTGGCTGGGCATCGTCGGCGGCATCGCGATGGCGCTCGGTGTCGCTCACCTTTTCCTCTCCGAACGCCTGATGGCGCCGCGCATGGCCGCGCACGCCTGATCGGCCCGCGGCGCCGATTGGCATGCTTGCCAATCGCATTCCACGCCCGTGCTTGAATTTAATCATTCGATTGATTAAATTGCTGGCATGAACCAGCGTGCCCCTTCGCCCCGCCGCGGCCAGACCGCGCTGCCGTCCGCCGAGCAGACCCGGCTTGCCTTGATCCGCGCCGGTCTCAAGCTCTTTGGCGCCAACGGTTTTGATGGCACTTCCACACGCGAAATCGCCGCCACCGCGAAGGCCAATATCGCTTCCATCGCCTATCATTTCGGCGGCAAGGAAGGACTGCGTGCGGCCTGCGCCGATCACATCGTGACCACCATCGAGACCATGGCGGCGCGCGCGCTCGGCCCGCTTGAGGAGGGGCAGGGGCCGGACCACCTGTCGCCCGAGGCCGCGCATGCGGCCTTCTCAGCCGCGCTCGAACGTATGGTGTCGTTCGTGGTCGCGCGCCCCGAGGCGGGCGAGATCGTCCAGTTCATCCTGCGCGAGCTTGCCCATCCGACCAGTGCGCTCGACCGCATCTATTCCGGTGTCTTCGAGCCGACCCATCGCCGCCTCTGCATGCTGTGGGAGGCGGCGACCGGCGAGCCGGCCGAGAGCGAGCGCACGCGCATCGCGGTCTTCACCATGATCGGCCAGGTGGTCTATTTCCGCATCGGCCGTGTCGCGGTCATGCGCCGCATGGGCTGGAGCGAGATCGGCGAGCGCGAGGCCGCCGCGATCGTCGATGTCGCGCGCGACAATCTTGACGCCGTCATGGCCGCGCGGCGCGAAAAGGCCGTACGATGAGCCTGCTCTGCGCCATCCCCTGGGCGGCCTTTCTCTTTGCCGCCTGCGCCCCTGCCGAGCCTCTGGCGGTAGGCTATGTCGAGGGCGAATATGTCCTCCTGGCGCCGATCGAGGTCGCGCAGCTGCGCGAGGTGGCGGTCAATCGCGGCGACCGTGTCGCGCCCGGCGATCCAGTCGCGCGGCTCGAGGACGCCGATGCGAAAATCGCCGTCGCTCAGGCCCAGGCCGCGCTCGGCCAGGCCAAGGCCCAACTCGCCGACCTCAAGCTCGGCAAGCGGCCCGAAGAGATCGCCGTCCTCGACGCCGCCGTGCAGTCGGCCGAGGCGCAACTGCGCGAGGCGCGGCGTGTGCTTGCCCGCATCGAGGACCTGTTTCGCCGCGGCATCGCCACCCAGGCGCAACTTGATGAAGCCCGGACCTCCGTCGAGATGGCCGAGGCTCAGCTCAATCAGGCGGAGGCGAATCGCGAGGTCGCCGGCCTGCCGGCGCGAGCCGAGGCGATCAAGGCGGCCGAAAACCAGGTCGAACAGGCCGAGGCGTCGCTGGAAAATGCCCGTTGGCGGCTGTCGGAGCGAACGGTCAAGTCCCCGTCCGCCGGCCGCGTCGACGATGTCATCCGCAGTCCCGGCGACATTGCTGGTCCGTCCGCGCCCGTCATTTCGATGCTCCCCGATGGTGCCGTCAAGCTCAAGCTCTTCGTGCCCGAACCGTCCTTTGCCGCCATCGCCGTCGGCGATCGCCTCGACGTGCGCTGCGACGGCTGCGCGGAAGGTCTTTCCGCACAGGTCTCCTACGTCTCCCCGGAACCGGAGTTCACGCCGCCGGTCATCTATTCGCTCGAGACGCGGCAGAAGCTTGTCTATCTCGTCGAGGCGCGGCCGGACGAGGGCGCTGCGCGGCTCAAGCCGGGCCAGATCGTCGACGTCCGCCTGCCCGACGGCGGCGACGGCACGGCGGGGAAAAGCGGGCAGGGGGCGCGGTAAAGATGAGCGGAATGGGCCTTCCATCCATTTCGTTGGCATCCATGCGGCTGGTGCGGCACTCCCCCGCGCCTGTCACCGGTCGCCGCCTGCGCACCCTGTCCACTCTTCCCCGCCGTCGGCAGGTTTGTGGAGACCTGCCGTGAACACGATCGATGTCCACGGTCTGGTCAAGCGCTTCGGCGAAAAGACCGTCGTCGACGACGTCACCATGCAGGTTGCCGAGGGCGAGATCGTCGGCTTCCTCGGCCCCAACGGCTCCGGCAAGACCACCACCATCCGCATCATGTGCGGCCTGCTCACCCCCGACGGGGGCTCGGGCCGCGTGCTCGGCTTCGACCTCAGAACCGAAGCGCTGAAGATCAAGCGCGAGGTCGGCTACATGACGCAGAAGTTCTCCTTCTACGAAGACCTGACGATTGCCGAGAACCTCGAATTTGTCGCCCGCCTCTACCAGCTCAGGCCGGTGCGCAAGCATGTTGCCGACACGCTCGCCGATCTCGGAATGACCTCGCGCCGCAACCAGCTTGCCGGCACGCTGTCGGGCGGCTGGAAGCAGCGCCTGGCGCTTGCCGCCTGCATCATGCATCACCCGAAATTGCTCCTGCTCGACGAGCCGACCGCCGGCGTCGATCCCAAGGCGCGGCGTGAGTTCTGGGACGAGATCCATCATCTGGCGCGGGGCGGGCTCACCGTGCTCGTCTCCACGCACTACATGGACGAGGCCGAGCGCTGCCACCGGATCGCCTACATCTCTTATGGCAGGATGCTGGCGACCGGTTCGGTCGACCAGGTCGTGAGCGACGCCGGGCTTTTCACCTTCATCGTCTCCGGCGCCAGGTTGAACGAGGTCGCAGACCTGCTGGAAGGCCGCGATGGCGTCGAGCAGGTCGCGCCCTTCGGCACCACGCTGCATGTCGTCGGCTCGGACCGTAGCAGGCTGGAGGCGGCGCTTGCCGATATCCGCGGTCGTGACGATGTCGACGTCGCGCCGGGGGAGACCAGCCTCGAGGATGTCTTCATCCAGTTCATGGCCGGCTCCAGGGACAACATGCAATGACGGCCCGTCGGAGATTGGCGTTACCCGCGCCAGAGGAAGCGTGGCTTGCCCCGGCGAGGCGTCGGGCGCCGAATGGAGCAGCTCGATGACCGGTCTGTTTTCCTTCGGTCGCCTGGGCGCGCTGCTGATCAAGGAGTTCATCCAGATGCGGCGCGACCGCATCACCTTCGCCATGATGCTCGGCGTACCGCTGATGCAGCTCCTGCTCTTCGGCTACGCCATCAACACCGACCCCAAGAGCCTGCCGGCGGCGCTGGTGGCGATCGGCAACGACCACTACACCCGGGCCATTGTCGCGGCGTTCCAGAACACCGACTACTACCGTTTCGATCACGTCGCGACGAGCGCGGCCGAAGCCGAACATCTGATCGCCAGCGGCGCTGTCTCCTTCGTCGTCACCATCCCGTCCGATTTTGCCCGCCGCGTCGACCGCGGCGACGACCCGCGGATCCTGGTCGAGGCCGACGCCACCGACCCTTCCGCCTCCTCCGGCGCGGTCTCTACCCTGACGACGCTTGCCGCCAGTGCGCTGAAGCGCGAGCGCGGCATCGCTCCCGGAGCCGGCGAGGCGAGCGCCATGCTCGATGTCATCGTCCACCGCCGCTACAACCCGGAAGGCCTCTCGCAATACAACATCGTGCCCGGCCTGCTCGGCGTCATCCTGCAAATGACGATGGTCATGATGACGTCGATCGCGCTGACCCGCGAGACCGAGCGCGGCACCATGGAAAACCTGCTCGCCATGCCGGCGAGCCCGGCCGAGATCATGCTTGGCAAGGTGCTGCCCTATCTGGTTGTCGGCGCCGTGCAGGTGGTGGTCGTGCTGGTCACGGCGAAGCTGCTGTTTGCCGTGCCCTTCATCGGCTCGCTGCCACTCTTGCTGGCCGCAATCCTAGTGTTCGTGCTCGCGCTGGTGTTGCTCGGCTATACCATCTCGACAATCGCCCGCACCCAGATGCAGGCGCTTCAGCTCACCTTCTTTTTCTTCCTGCCGTCGATCCTCTTGTCGGGTTTCATGTTTCCTTATCGCGGCATGCCCAGCTGGGCGCAGGCCTTCGGCGAGATTCTGCCGCTCACCCATTTCCTGCGCGTTATCCGCGCCGTGATGCTGAAGGGGGCCGACTTGGCAGCCGTCGGCACCGAGATCGCGTGGCTCGCCGGCTTCGTCGTCTTCTTTTCCGCCCTGGCGCTGGCGCGTTTCAGGCGTACGCTGGATTGAGGAGTTCCAGCGCCGCCGCTCCGCACATCAGGACCAGGGAACCTGGCGCCATCAGTTTGTCCACGTGGCTAAATGTGGGAATATCTTGGTCGGACCGTCCCGTAAGGAGCAGTCCATGCCACCAAATCTCCCCGAACGCGATCATACCGCTCTGTTGCTGAGAACGATCTCGCGGCAGAGGAATTCCGACGGGCGTTTCAGCGGTTGCGGGGAAAGGCCGGGTTCGATCCCGACCAGCCAAGGGTTCCGGCGGGCAATCCGTCTGGTGGACAATGGACAAGGGTTGGTGTCGGCACCGGTCGACGGGTGGAGGCGACAACATCGGCGC
This sequence comes from Nitratireductor mangrovi, assembly GCF_007922615.2. NCBI lineage: Bacteria > Pseudomonadati > Pseudomonadota > Alphaproteobacteria > Hyphomicrobiales > Phyllobacteriaceae > Nitratireductor > Nitratireductor mangrovi. The sequence goes on from NZ_CP042301.2 coordinate 4,446,796, forward strand.
GACGAAAACCAACGGGGTCCACCGCTCCGGAAGCTCCCCGGAAGCCGGTGTCAGCGGGCAAGGCCCCAAATGGCATTGAGGTAGTGGAGGCGACATTTCGCGCGACGTCGCGTGGTCGTGCGATACGCGACACGTCGGGCCGCGAGGCTTGGGAACGTTACAGCGACGTTCGCCGCGCCGATGGATCGGTCGCGGGTCGCGCCGTCGATATGCGTGACGGTAGCCGGATTTTGGAGGCGGCGCCCGCGAATGGTGAGGTCGTCGCTGCGAGTCACATCGTCAAACCTAAGGACGGTGCGCCGCTCCTGTTCAGGGTCGAGGACGGCGTTCAAACCGTGCGCGACGCGAGCGGCAATCCGCTTCTTCGCTCGGAGTGGACAAATAACGGCCCTGTCAGGCTCCCTGTTTCCCGCCCTGCAGCCATATCTGGTCATCAGCTACAAGACGTCGAGCAAGCGGGCGCTGTACTCTACAACTGGCTGTCAACGTCGAACAGCTCCGAGCGGCGAGCCTGTCTGGCTTTCAGGGCCGTGAAATACCGGCCGGGTAGGTTCTCCGCTAACATGGTGTATGCCGGCTCCGTATCACGGGAGGAAGTTGACGCTGCTTGCCGCCGATTGCGGCAAGTACAACGCCTCACAGACGAAGCAACGCGCGAAGCTGGCGATCCTCTGAGATATCGGAGACCATCCGAATTCGGTACCGCGGTTCATGTAAGGCTTCGTCGAAAAGTGGACGCACTATCTGATCCGGACCTAAAGGCGGAGCTGTCGCTTTCGAAAACTCTCGATGAGGCGCTGCTCAGGCCGGGGTCGATCCGAATTGACGTGGTCGAAGACAGTGGTATCGGACCGATTTGCGTATACGATATCAAGACCGGCAGACGCGGGCTTACATCGAAGCGAGTGCGCGAATTTGCGAGGCGGCTCAGCCTGCGCTCGCGGGGGAGAGTGATTATCATCTCGGAAATAAGACCCTACGAATGACCACGCGCGAACAGATTCGGACGCTGCTGGAACCCATCACCAGATGCTACAGTGACGTGGTGTTGGATCGCTCATGGGCGCTGCTTGTTCCGGTTCGTCATATCCTCAAAGTGATCAAGATCGACGGATCGAGCAGCGCCGATGGCTTCTATCCGAAATGCATGGCGATCAGCCTGGTATCGCCGCCCCACCTGATGCCGCTCGTTTTCGAGCAGCGTTTTTCGACTCGCGGCGGGTGGTCGTGGACCGATCCGGGCATGCCCGAGGCGTTTTACCGGGAGGTGGACGAGAGTGCCTTGCCAACGATACGCTCCATTTCCTCCTTCGAGTCCTTGCTGGAGCGAACCGCGCTCCCTGGCCCGCTTCGGCAAGACCCCGTCGGTAGCCAGCTCTTTCAGGATATCGCCGTGCATGCCGTCCGAGGTGATCTGGCGCGCGTACGAGCTTGGTGCGCGCTGGCCGAACGCACGCGCTCCGAATGGGAAGCCGGCATGTGGCGGGAAGAAATCGAAGCGGTCGTGCTGCCGATCTGCACGTTCATGTCGCGCGATGATATCGCGGGCCTGATGGTGATGCTTCATGGGTGGGAGCGCCAGGCGGCTCATGCCGTCGGCATTGATCGCTTCTGGGAGCCGAGCCCGTTTCCGATCGAAGAACAGATGCAGGGTTGACGCAACGACGCCGCGAACCCGGCGCCGTTCGGACAGGTCGGCGCCGTCAACCCACGATGGCGCGGCGCAGTTCGGTTTCGGCCTCGCGCACGCGCGCGTCGCGCGTTTCCAGTTGCTCGGCCTTGGCCAGTTCGCCCTCGGCTTCCGCAAGCGCGGCTTCTGCATTGGCTTTCTGCTCGATCAGGTCGAGGCGCGAATTGGTCAGGTTGTCGCGGCGCTGGCGCGCCGCCTTGGCGAAGGTCGGATAGGCGAAGTGGGCGGTGTCGGTGATGCCGGACTTCTTCTCTTCATGCTGGATCTGGGCATCCAGTTCCGCCGCCATGCGGTCGAACTCCGCGATCATCATCTCCAGCTGGGTCAGTTGCCGGCGGACTTCGTTGACCTTGAATTGCTTCAGCCGGACCAGGTTCGCACGTGACTTCATACCCAATACTCCAAACACATACGCGTACACGGCGACCCGGCGGAATGCGGCCCGCAAGCGCCCTCCCGCTAGCGTGGTCGCGGCGGCAAGATATCCTCAACTTTCTTGCCGGCGGTAACCATTCGTTTACGGGCACCGTTAATCATAGTCGCGAGGGCTTAAAGCACGGTAAAGAACCACGCCGAGCCGGGCCCACAGCCGGCAAGTCGAGTCGCCTGAGTCACTTGTCCCGGTTTCCTTATCCTGAACGTTAACGATGAAGCATCGCGATTCGTGTTTGGATTCAAGAAGGTGATCAAACATGCTGAATGCCGCCGGGCGACTTGCCAGGCGGAATCAGATTTTGTTAACCATTTACTGGCAGCCTCCGACTCAGGTGATGGCTGCTCCCGGGACGGTCGAGCCGCAATGGCGGCCGGGCGGCAGAGAAGGGGAATGAAATGCGCGTCCTTTTGATTGAAGACGACGGTGCGACCGCGCAGAGCATCGAACTGATGCTCAAGTCGGAAAGCTTCAACGTCTACACCACCGACCTCGGGGAAGAAGGCGTCGACCTCGGCAAGCTTTACGACTACGACATCATCCTTCTCGACCTGAACCTGCCGGACATGTCCGGCTACGAGGTTCTGCGGACGCTGCGCCTGTCCAAGGTCAAGACGCCCATCCTGATCCTTTCCGGCCTGGCCGGCATCGAGGACAAGGTGCGCGGCCTCGGCTTCGGCGCCGACGACTACATGACCAAGCCGTTCCACAAGGACGAGCTTGTGGCGCGCATCCACGCCATCGTGCGCCGCTCCAAGGGCCATGCCCAGTCGGTGATCACCACAGGCGACCTGATCGTCAATCTGGACGCCAAGACCGTGGAGGTCGGTGGCCAGCGCGTGCATCTGACCGGCAAGGAATACCAGATGCTGGAGCTGCTTTCCCTGCGGAAGGGAACCACGCTCACCAAGGAAATGTTCCTCAACCATCTTTATGGCGGCATGGACGAGCCGGAGCTGAAGATCATCGACGTCTTCATCTGCAAGCTCCGCAAGAAGCTCGATGCGGCGTCCGGCGGCCAGAACTTCATCGAGACGGTCTGGGGCCGCGGCTATGTGCTGCGCGAGCCCGAGGAAATCCGCGCCAGCGCCTGACGCCGGCTCATGCCCCAGAATTCAGCAATGCCCGGCTTCGGCCGGGCATTTTCATTTGTCGGTCGTTGGGATTACCGGATGGGTGGCAGCCAGCCGATATGCCGGCGTGCGCGGGATCGCGTCAGGCGGCGCTTTGCAGTTCGCGGAAGCGTTCGATCAGCTGCGAACGGTTGAACGGCTTGAACATGTAGCCATTGGCGCCGGCGCGCTTGGCCCGCATGATCATGCCGATGTCGAACTCCAGGATCGAGATCAGGATGCGCACACCCTTGCCGCCGGGTAACGCCTTGACATCACGAATGAAATCAGTGGCCGCCATGTCCGGCAATACGCCGTCGACGATGATCGTGTCGGGCATCTGCGCGCCGCACATGGCGAGCGCGTCGCTGCCGTTGGTAGCCTCGACCACGACGATCTCCGGACTGCCCAGGATGCGCTTGACGACCTTCCTGATGATGCTGGAATCGTCGATGATCATGCAGCGGTTCATGGTCCCGGTCCCTGCTCACGAGCCGGGTGTCACCCGGCCAAACATCACCCCGAACCTCACCTTAGGCGAAGATCGTAAAGGAATTGGCCAATCCGGCGGCTAAAATTGCAAAAAAGCCGCCGGTCATGCATGCGGGAGATGGAAGGGGGAGCGAAGCCGACCCTCAGGAGGCGGTGAAGACGACGTCCTCGGCGCCGGCGCGGATAGCGATCGTCATCCCGGCCTCGCGTGCCAGCAGCAGCGTGTAATAGGGCTGGATTGCATGGGCGTCGATCGGCTCCTCGGGCTTGCCGCCCGAGTGCATTTCGAGGAATTTCGGCGGCACCCGCACCATCGGCCCGCTGGCCTTGATCGTGAAGCGCGGCGCTGTTTCCAGCTCGGCGAGATCGACGGTAAGCCGTCCGCCGCGCGGTATGGCGCCGGTGGCCACCAGGAGCAGGTTGAGCAGCAGCTTGACCTTGTTCTTGGGCAGCAATGCCCGCCCGCCATTCCATTCCAGGTCCGGCTTTTCCGTCTTGAATAGCGCGTCGGCCACCGTTGCCGCGTCGCCGGTGTCGATCTGCATGCCGGCCGAACCGGCCGCGCCGAAGGCGATGCGCGCAAATTGCAGCCGCGCCGAGGCGGTTCGTGCGCTCTGCCGGATCAGCGCCATGGCGTCTTCGTCGGCGCCGCCCTCGTCCAGAAGTTCCAGCCCGTTGTTGATCGCCCCCACGGGCGAAATGATGTCATGGCAGACACGGCTGCACAAAAGGGCCGCCAGCTCCGGCGCCGTGAGCGTAAAGAGTTCGGACATGTCTCCGTTTCTCCTAGCGGAAGCGGAGGCGCTCCGCCGACGGGAACGCTCCGTTGCCTCACCTGTCCCGGTCGCCGATCGCCACTTGCGAATCATCGGCGCCAACCCCACCCGACCGTCGTTGCACAAGCCGCCGGTGCCCGCAAGAAAACCCGTCCCTCCGCTGTCCATTTCCGGCCTTCGTGCCGCCATCTTCATCCGTTTCTTAATCGATGACGAACGTTTGCTGACTAGCGTGCGATTCGAACCGGAAAGGCGGCCGCCAGAGCCGCCCGCAGGGATGCGCCCCTCAGAGCTGCTCCGAACTGGAGAACGACCATATGCTGTCAAGGACAAACCCCGCCGCGCGTGCGCTGGCCGCGGCGTTTGCATTTTTCGTGCTGACCCTGGCGATTTCCGGCCCGGCGCGCGCGCAGGAATACACTGCCCGGGAAATCGTGGATTCCGGCCATCGGTTCTTTGGCGCGACCTCGGGTGGCTTGGCCACGATCGTTGAGAAGATCTTCTCCGCCTACGGCCTTCCCAACGGCTATATCCTGGGCGAGGAAGGCTCCGGCGCCATCGTCGGCGGCCTGACCTACGGTGAGGGCACGCTCTACACCAAGAATGCCGGCGACCATCCGGTATTCTGGCAGGGGCCCTCCGTCGGCTGGGATTTCGGCGGCCAGGGTTCGCGCACCATGATCCTGGTCTACAATCTTGATGCCGTCGACGCGCTCTACAATCGCTTCCTCGGCGTCGCCGGTTCCGCCTACGCAGTCGCCGGCATCGGCTTCACGGTCATGAAGCACGGCAACATCCTGCTCGTTCCGGTGCGCACGGGCATCGGCGCGCGTCTCGGCGTCAACATCGGCTATCTGAAACTGACCCAGCGTCCGACCTGGAATCCGTTCTGAACCGTTCGCCTGCATTGCCCCGGCGCCGGCTTAACCTTAAGGCCAAGTAAACGGCGCCGTGCTATGGATCATGCGGGGGGCGACATGGCATTTTCATCGTCCGGTGCGATGATGAACCCATTGCGGGGCGGGCGGCCTTGATAGAATCGATCCTGTTCTTCTCGCTGGGCTTTTTGTGCTCGGCTTTCCTGGCGCTGATGATCGCGCCGGCGCTATGGCGCCGTGCCGTAGCGCTGACGCGCCGCCGCATCGAAGCGGCGGTGCCGATGTCGCTGGGCGAGATCGAGGCCGACAAGGACCGCATGCGCGCCGAGTTCGCCATGTCGACGCGGCGCCTTGAGATGAGCATCCAGGCCTTCCGCGAGAAGGCGGCAAGCCAGATCATCGAAATCAACCGCAATCAGGAACAGCTCAAGAAGCTGGCGAGCGAGCGCGCCCAAAAGTCCGATACGATCACCGAACTCGAAAAGCAGGCGAGCGAACTGCGCGAGGAACTGCGTCGCCGCGAGGATCAGTTGAAGGGCGTCGGCGACAGGCTCGCCGCAGCCGAGCAGGACATCGAGGCCAAGGCACTCGAACTCGACAAGCTCGGGCGCATGTATGACGAGGCGAGCCTGTCGGCCAGCAACCGCCAGATCGAGCTCGTGGCGCGCGAGGCCGATTTCGAGCGCGTATCGGGCGATGTCGGCAGCTTGCGCGCGCAGCGCAAGGAAGCCGAACGCCGGTTGCGCGATGCGGTCGCCGAGGCCAAGGGTGCGCAGGAAGCGCTGCGCGCCGAAAAGAAGAAGGTGGCTGATCTCGAAAAGCGGCTGGAGCGGCTTACCACAACGCTGACCGACCGCGAGGACAAACTCGACCGGCGCGAAAAGGAACTGGCGCGGCTGCGTGGCCAGTTGAAGAGCGCCTCGGGGCTCGAAAACGACCTCAGCACCCAGCTTGCCTCGTCCGAGAGCCAGCGCGTGAAGCTGGAGGCGGAGATCGCCGACCTGACGCTGCAGATGTCGACGCTGCTGTCCGGGGCTACCGGCGGCGACGTTGAAAAGGCCATGGAAAAGCTCGGCGGCGAGCGCGACCGGCTTGAAAAGCGCGTCACCGCCCTGATGCGCGAAAACCGCAAGCTGAAGTCGGAAGTCTCCGCCCATGCGCGCGCCTCGACCGAGGACTGGGACGAGCAGCGGCGCGACAATGCATTGCTGCGCGAACAGATCAACGATCTCGCCGCCGAGGTGGTGAAGCTGACCGAAATGCTCGACGGTCCGGATTCTCCGATCGGCGTCGAGCTTGCCAGGGATGCCGGGGCACGGCCCGCCACTGGCGGTGACGGCCGGCCCGTCAGCCTGGCCGACCGGGTCAAGGCCCTGAAGGAGGCGGCCTCGGTCCGCTGACCTGGCCAGCGCCGCGCCACAGCCGGTGCAGCGCGATCGCCGAGGCGGCAGCGACGTTGAGGCTGTCGAACGAGGCCGACATGCCGATCCGCACGGCTTCCATCGACGCCATCACGCTTGGCGCTAGCCCGTCGCCTTCGCTGCCAAGGAAGATCGCGTTGCGCCCGCCGGGCTTGATTGCGGCGATGTCGCTCCCTCCGCTTGGTGACAGCGCCAGGCAGCGGAACCCCGCGCCGATTAGCGAGGCCGTGATTGCCTTCGTCGATCCGCCCCGAACGAACGGTACCTTGAGCGTCGCCCCCACGGAGACGCGGATCGCCTTGCGATAGAGCGGATCGCTCGAGGTTTCGTCGAGCAGGACAAGGTCGGCTTCGAAGGCAGCGGCGTTGCGAAAGATCGCGCCGACATTGTCGTGGTTCGAGACGCCGGCCATCACCACCACCAGCGCTTCTGCCGGCAGGTGGGCGAGTTCGCCTTCGAGCGTGCGCTCCGGCCCGCGGCGTCCCAGGCCGAGCACGCCGCGATGGACATGAAAGCCGGCAAGGGCGTCGATCACGGGCGCTTTCGCCACATAGGCCGGCAGGCCGTCGGGCGCCGCATCAAGCAGCGGCCGCGCCCCGGCGAGGCGGTTCTCCAGGATCAGGAGTGACTCCGCCTCGAAACGGCTCCCGTTCAGGAGCACGTTCAGCACCACCTTGCCTTCGGCGATGAACCTGCCGTCGCGTCCGACGAGATCCTTTTCGCGGATGTCCCGGTAAGGCGCTAGGCGGGGATCGTCGGGATCCTCGACGTGAATGAGGCGGGCGACCATGCTGGTATCGCTAGCGCAAGCTGCCCGCCAGGATCAACGCTTCAAGGCAGGGTGCTTCCGCGCCGCTCGTCGTCGACGAAGATGTTGTCGAGCGTGTCGAACAGGCGGCGGACATCGTCCGAGCCGCAAGAATAGTAGATGGTCTGCTTGTCCCGCCGAGTCCGTACGAGACCCAGGTTCCTGAGCCGTGCAAGATGCTGCGACAAGGCGGACTGGCTCAGCCCGACCTTGTCGGCAATCACCCCGACGGGCAATTCTCGGCCGAGAATCTCGCACATGATCTGGATTCGCTTGCTGTTGGCGAACGCCGTGAGAAAGGCCGCTGCGGTGTCGGCATGTGCCGCGAGTTGTGCCGTTGCCAATTTCCGCCTCCTGCGAGGGGATTGATCTGTTCGTTCGTCACAGACGGCGGAGCCACGGCCCAGACGCACGGGTTCTCCACGCCCGTACGACACCCCCTGTATCAACGAAATTAGTCCAGATTCGTCCGCAACGAAAGCGTGACGGCGGCAATTATGTCGGATTGGCCGCGTGTTGGGAGTTCGTTTCCATCGCCCTAGCCGTTTTGGCCATGTCGACGAGTACCGCGCGCAACGCGCCGGCCTCGCCGAGCGGTGCCGGGAACAGGACGCGGTGCACCTCGTCCCCGGACGCGATGTCGAGGCCCTCGGCGTCGATACCCGTGATCAGCCAGCCATCCGACCGGGCGCCGCCGAAATGGCGCGCGTAAAGGTCGATCGCGTCACGGTGGTCCTCGTTCATGTGCTCGAGTGCCCCCTGCTCGGTGTCCGCGAGCCCGGCATTGGCGGGCAGATGCGGAGCGAGGTCGTCGGGGCCGAGCAAATAGGCCTTGCCGAAGCCGCCATTGAGGCTGGCCCGCTCCATCGCCAGCCGCACGAATGAGAAATCGCCGAAATCGGCGTAGAGCTTCGCCTTGGGATGCCGGTTCAGGTAGCGGCGACGCGCCCGATCACCCGCTGGTGTTCCGCGCTCCAGGCGCTCTGCCATGCACGAAAGCGTGATGCGTGGATGGGCGAGCGGGTCGCCCTTGCCGGGTTCGCCGACAAGCAGCGAGCAGCGCGGATCGGCGGCGAGGCCGGAGGTATGGGTGGAAAGCGTCGACACCAGGATGATCGGCGAGCCGTCGAGATCGGTGGCCGTCGCCACGCGCGAGGCGAACGGCGCTCCCGTCTCCGGCTCGATCACGGCCAGCGCGCCGTGGCGGGCCGAGCGGATCAGCCGCCGCGCCAGCGCGATCGCCTCGCCATCCGTCTTGCGGATCACGTTCTTGGCCTTGTCCGCCATGTCGTCTTATCCTTGTTGATGGCCGGTGCCGATCAGTTACCGATCACACCTTGCTCGGCGAGCGCTAGGGTCTGCTCGCGATCGAGGCCGAATTCGGTCAGCAGTTTTGCGGCGGGCTGAGCCGATGGTGGCTGTGCAACCTGCGACGGTGTGCGCGAGAAGCGCGGCGCGGGGCCGGGCCGCTTCAACGCGCCGACGTCGCGGTGCGTCTTGCGCGCCAGATTATGCGGATGCGAAGGCGCCTCGGCCAGCGACAGCACAGGCGCCACGCAGGCGTCGGTGTCGGCAAACAGCGCGGCCCATTCGTCGCGCGGCTTTCCCACCAGCCGCGCCGCGATCGCCTCGCGCATCGCCGGCCAGTGCGCCAGGTCGTATTGCGCCGTTGCCAGGTGCTCGTCCAGCGGCAATAGCCGCGCGAATTCGGCGAAGAACTGCGGTTCCAGGCAGGCGACCGCAACATGGCGGCCGTCGGCGGTCGCGTAGGTGTCATAGAACGGGCAACCGGAATCGAGCAGGTTGGACCCGCGTCGGTCCTGCCAGATGCCCGCGCCCATGAACGCGAAGAAAGGCGCGGCCAGCATTGACGCCCCGTCGATCATCGCCGTGTCGACGACCTGGCCCTTGCCCGAGCGCGAGCGTTCGAACAGTGCCGCCAGCACGCCGGTGATCAGGAACATCGTCCCGCCGCCATAGTCGGCGGCAAGGTTGAGCGGCGGCACCGGCTTGCCGTCGGCCGGCCCGATCGCATGCAGCACGCCCGACAGCGCCAGATAGGTGAGGTCGTGCCCGGCGCGGCTGGCCAGCGGGCCGTCCTGGCCGAAGCCGGTCATGCGGCCATAGACCAGGCCCTCGTGGCGCTCCAGCAAGGGCTCTGGGCCCAGCCCGAGGCGCTCCATGACGCCCGGCCGGAACCCTTCGATCAGCACATCGGATGCCGCCGCCAGTTGCGTGACGAGTTCCACCCCCTCGGGACGCTTCAGATCGACCTTCAGCGTCTCGCGGCCATGGATGTCGAGATTGAAGGCGTCGGGTAGGTCGAGGAAGGCACGGCCGGTCTTCAGCCGCTCGACCCGGAGCACCCTCGCTCCCATCTCCGACAACATCAGTCCTGCAAGGGGAACCGGGCCGATTCCCGCCATCTCGATCACCTTGAGGCCCGCCAGCGGCCCCTGGCGCCGCGCGTGGCTCATGGCGGGTCGACCCCCGTCAGCGCGGCGCCATGCGAATGGCGCCGTCGAGCCGGATGGTCTCGCCGTTGAGCATCTGGTTCTCGACGATATGGGCGGCCAGCGCGGCATATTCAGGCGGCTCGCCGAGGCGCGGCGGGAAGGGCACCTGCTGGCCGAGTGACTTCTGCGCCTCTTCGGGCAGTCCGGCCATCATCGGCGTGCGGAAGATGCCGGGCGCGATCGTACAGACGCGGATGCCGGCCCGCGACAGGTCGCGCGCCACCGGCAGCGTCATGCCCACCACGCCGCCCTTGGACGACGAATAGGCGGCCTGGCCGACCTGCCCGTCATACGCCGCCACCGAGGCGGTGTTGACAATGACGCCGCGTTCGCCGCCATCGAGCGGCTCCAGCTTCTCGCAGCGAACGGCAAACAGGCGGATCATGTTGAAGGTACCGACGAGGTTGACCTCGATCACCTTCTTGTAGACGTCGAGCGGATGGGCGCCGTCCTTGCCGGTGGTCTTCATCGCGATGCCGATGCCGGCGCAATTGACCAGGATGCGCGGTTCGCCGAGCTTGTCGGCCACTTCGGCGATCGCCGCTTCGGCGCCTTCGGCGCTGGAGACATCGCAACGCACCGCGATGCCGCCAAGTTCGGCCGCGACCTTTTCCGCCCGCTCCATGCCGACATCGAGGATAGCGACCTTCGCCCCCTTGGCGGCGAGGGCGCGGGCCGTCGCCTCGCCAAGGCCGGATCCGCCGCCGGTGATGATCGCGATCGCGCCGGATGGGTTCATGAAAGTCGTCCTCCCAGAATGTTATGAAACAAAACTAATTTGCATCATCGTAGCGGCATGCATGGCGCCCGCGCAAGGCTCCATGCGACACAAGCGAACGGGTCGTAGTCTTTGTCGCGCACGGTCGTCCCGACGATGGTTGCCGCGTGTCGTGGCCGGTGCAAAAAAAGGCGGCGCCGGGCTTTTGCCTCGTGGCGCCGCCAATTCCCCTCTTGCCTGTGGATCAGGCGGGTGACATTCCGCGCAGCCGCTCGTTGCGGCGCCGGATCATCTCCAGCGTGGTCAGCAGCAGGATCGACAGCGCCACCAAAAGGCTGGCGAGCGCAAGGATCGTCGGGCTGATCTCCTCGCGCAGGCCCGAGAACATGCGCACCGTCATCGGCGTCTGGTTGGGACCGGCCATGAAATTGACGATCACAACCTCGTCGAGCGAGGTGACGAAGGCGAACAGCGCCCCCGAGATCACGCCCGGCAGCAGCAGCGGCAGGATCACCTTGAAGAAGGTGCGCGTCTGGTTGGCGCCGAGGCTTTGCGAGGCGCGGATCAGCGTCTCGTTGAATCCGGCCAGCGACGCCGTCACCGTCAGCACCACGAAAGGCGTTCCCAGCACCACGTGGCTGAGGATGATGCCCGGAAAGGTCTGCGACAAGCCGACGCGGGCGAAGAACGAGAACAGCGCCGCCGCGGTGATGATCAGCGGCACGATCATCGGCGAGATCAGCACCGCGGTGATGATGCCGCGCGCCGGCATGTTGGGCCGGTTGAGCCCGAGTGCCGCCAGCGTGCCGAGCGCGGTCGCGATGATCGTCGAACAGATCGAGATGATGAACGAATTGCCGATCGAACTCATCCATTCCGATGAACCGAACAGCGCTTCGAACCAGCGCAGCGAATAGCCGTCCGGATTGAGCGACAGCATTTCGCGGGTGAAGGTGAAATAGGGCTCGGCGTTGAAGGCCAGCGGGATGATCACGATGATCGGCGCGATCAGGAAGAAGAAGATCAGCCCGCAGATGATGTTGAACGCATAGTGCCAGACGCGTTCGACGGGTGTTGCGTATGAAGGCAGGGCCATGATGCGCTTCCTATCCGAACTTCAGCCGATCGACGCCGACAAGCTTGTTGAAGACCCAGTAGACGAGCAGCACCGCCACCAGCAGGATCGTTGCCAGTGCGGCCGCCAGTTTCAGCTGGGCGCTGGAGCCCTGCATGTTCTGGGCGATCAGGTTGGAGATGAAGATACCGCTGTCGCCGCCGACCAGCGCCGGCGTGATGTAGTAGCCGATTGCAAGGATGAACACGAGGATGCAGCCGGCGGCGAGCCCCGGTATCGTCAGCGGGAAATAGACCCGCCACCAGGCGCGGAACGGGTGTGCGCCGAGCGATTTCGCCGCCCTGAGATAGCTTGGCGGGATGGTCTTCATCACCGAATAGAGCGGCAGCACCATGAACGGCAGCAGGATGTGGGTCATGGCCACGATGGTGCCGGTGCGATTGTAGATCATGCGCAGCCGCCCTTGCCCGTCGATGATGCCGGTTGCGACAAGGAGTTCGTTGATCACCCCTTGCTGCTGCAGCAGCACGATCCAGGCCGAGGTCCTCACAAGCAGTGAGGTCCAGAACGGCAACAGCACCAGGATCAGGAGCAGGTTGGCGACGCGCGCCGGTTGCGTCGCCAGCATGTAGGAAATCGGATAGGCGAGCACGACGCAAAGCCCGGTGATCAGGATACTCATCCAGGCGGTGCGGAAGAACAGCCCCTTGTACACCTGGTAGACTTCCGGCCGCGGCGCGATCTCGCCCTGCGCGTTGTATTCGTAGTCGATCGCCAGCAGGTAGTAGGTCGGCGTCAGCAGCCGCGACTCGCGTTTGAGGATGCGCCAGAACTCCAGATTGGCCCAGTCCTCGTCGGCCTCCAGGAACTTTTCGCGATAGGGCGCCGACCATTCGTCGACCTGCCGCGCGGTGCGCATCACCGTGCTGCGGGCGCCGGGGATTTCGCGGTTGATGCGCGCTGCCGCGCGCCCGATGGTGCGGTTTTCGACGCCCACGATCATGTCGGCCGCCATGGCCTGGAAGACCGGCTCCGGCGGCACGTCCGCGCCCTCCCACTGCTGCAGGGCGGCCGCGGTCTGCGGCAGGTAGCCGCGAATCTCGGGATTGTAGACGGAACGCCAGATCATCGACAGGATCGGCACTGCGAAGACGATGAGCAGGAACACCAGCAAGGGCGCGACCAGCAAAAACGCGCGGCGTCGTTCCTGCGCCTGCGAGCGACGCAGCGCATGCTTGAGCGGGGTGCCGTCCGCCGCGAGCAGTTCAGGGGTCTTCGATGCCGATGCCATGGAGTCGTCCGGATGTTGTCAGTCGTGCGAGGGGTAGGCGGGGCGCGTCGGAGCGCCCCGCCTGTTCCCGTGGATCAGCCTGCGACCCAGGCGTTGAAGCGCTCTTCGAGCGCGTCGCCGTAATCCGCCCAGAACTGGACGTCGAACGGGATCGCCGTCTTCAGGTTCTCCGGATTGGTCGGCATGTGCGGCTTCATGTCGATGTCGGTGCCTTCGAACTTGCCGACCTTCGGCGCCGACGACTGACGTGCCGGACCGTAGGAGATGTATTTCGCCTGGTCAGCGAGACGCTGCGTGTCGGTGGCGAACTTCAGGTAATCCTTGATGGTCTCCTCGTTGCCGGTGTCGACCGGAACCACCCAGCCGTCGGTCTCGAACATCTGGTGATCCCACATGATCTCGAACGGCTGGTCCTCGTTGACCTGTGCGTTGAAGATGCGGCCGTTATAGGCGGTCGCGATCACGGCCTCCTTGTCGGCGAGCATCTGCGGCGGCTGGGCACCCTCGGACCACCAGATCACGTTGTCCTTGATCTCGTCGAGCTTGGCGAAGGCGCGGTTCTGGCCTTCCTCGGTCGCCAGCACCTCATAGACCTTGTCCGGCTCGACGCCATCGGCGATCAGTGCCCATTCGAGGTTCTTCTGCGGAATCTGCTGCAGAGCGCGCGTGCCCGGGAACTTTTCGACGTCCCAGACATCCTCGATCGTCTGCGGTCCGCCATCCGGGAACGCCTCGGTGTTGTAGGCGAACATGGTCGCATAAAGGATTTGCGGAATGAAGCAGGGCCCGAGCGTTCCTTCGATGAAGTCCTGCGAGGCCGGCGTGCCGTCGGGCGCCGGGGCAAGCCATTCGTCATGCGGGATTTCCAGCACAAGGCCCTCGTCGCAGGCGCGCTGGGCGTCTGCCTGCAGCATGTCGACGACATCCCAGGTCACGTTCCCGGCTTCCACCTGCGCGCGGATACCCGCCAGCGCGTTCGCCGACTTGTCCTCGTTGAGGATCTCGACGCCGGTCTTTTCCGTATAGGGCTTGTGATAGGCCTCGATCTGGGACTTCGAATAAGCGCCGCCCCAGGAGACGATCGTCAGTTGCTTGTCCTGTGCGACCGCGCCGCCAAGCGCAAGAGCCGCGACCGTACCGGTCAAGATCAGAACCCGTTTCATACTGACACCTTCCTTTGATTTTTTCTGCATTCATCTGGGTTTGAAAGACACAAGAGTTGGTGTCCGGCGTTTGTTTTTCTGGATGTCGAGGTCCGCCGGATGACCTATCCGGTCCGCGCCCGCCAGGGCGCGGCGGTCAGTTGTCGCCGCGGTCGAGGGCGCGGCAGTCTTCCGTCGCCCATCCGACCCGCACCGCCTCGCCCGGCTTGAAGCGGCGGGCGCCGAGCCGGTTACGGGTCTTCACGACAAAATCGCTGTTGCCGGCCACCGTCATCCGCGTGCGGATGTGGTCGCCGAGATAGATGACTTCCTCGACCCGCCCGGTGACCGTGTGGTCGGTGATGCTCTCGTCGGGGTCGATCTCGACGCGCTCGGGCCGGATCGAAAGCTGGGTGCGTTCGCCTGGGCCGGCATTGATCGCCAGCGCCATCACCTGCTCGCCATCGCTGAGTTCGACCTTGGCGATGCCGTCATTGATCGATTTGATCTTGCCCTGCAGGGTGTTGTTTTCGCCGATGAACTGGGCGACGAAGCTGTTCTCCGGCTTCTCGTACAGCACCTCGGGCGTCGCCAGCTGCTGGATGACGCCGTCGTTGAAGACCGCGACGCGGTCCGACATGGTCAGCGCCTCGCTCTGGTCGTGGGTCACGTAAATGACGGTCACGCCGAGCGATTCGTGAATGTGCTTGATCTCGAACTGCATGTGCTCGCGCAACTGCTTGTCGAGGGCGCCGAGCGGTTCGTCCATCAGAACCAGTTCGGGCTCGAACACCAGTGCGCGCGCCAGCGCCACGCGCTGTTGCTGGCCGCCGGAAAGCTGCGCCGGGCGGCGGCCATGGAACGAACCGTCGCCCATCTGGACCATGTCGAGGGCGCGCTGCACCTTCTTTTCGCGCTCGGCCTTGTCGAAGCCGCGAACCTCGAGAGGAAAGGCGAGGTTTTCCGCGATCGTCATGTGCGGGAACAGCGCGTAATTCTGGAACACCATGCCGATGCCGCGTTTGTGCGGCGGCACGCTGTTGATGGGCTGGCCGTCGAGATAGATCTCGCCATGCGTCGCCGGCTCGAAGCCGGCCACCATCATCAGGCAGGTGGTCTTGCCCGAGCCCGACGGCCCCAGCATGGTCATGAATTCTCCCCGCTCGAGGCGGAGATTGAGGTTTTTCACGACGAGCGACTCGCCGTCGTAGGATTTTTGAACTTCTTCGAAGAGGACCATTGGTCGGTCGGATTGCGCGTCGCTCCCCAGGGGCATCGTTGCCCCGACACCGCGTTCCGCGTCGACTAGCTCATTCAATGTTATCTCCCGCTGGTCATTTTTCGTGACCCTAGAGGAATATAGCGGTGTGATCAAACCCTTCCAGGGGTGAGTGGTGTGTCTTTTTGAAGATAAAGAATGAAACGAATAAGTATTGGAAGAAATCAAGTATTTACAAGTTGTTCAAAGAAATCTACTTGCAATATCATTGCTATGTTTCGATGGCATCCATTGTGCCGCATTTATATGGAGTATCGCTTCCGATCTTGACACGGCGTCGGTCAAGACGGCGCGCAAACCTGCAAGGTGAGCCTGTCGGTATCGAAGTAATCGGACTTTGCATGCGGCCTGCCGGGCGGCGCTGAACGTCCGCGCCCCGCGCTGGACAGGGAGCCGTCCGGCTCCCTTCGGCAAGTGTGCCTTGCCTAGCGCCTCAGCACGGCTCCCAGAACGTCGCGCACGCCGATGGCGCCGGTGAAGCGCGACTGCTCGTCGAAGACCGCGACGGGTGCGGTCTGCGATTGATGCATGGCGTGCATCACCGCCTTCAGCGGTGTGCCCGGCTTGGCCCAGTAGACCTGGTGCGTATCTTCCGGCAGCGTCTCGAGCGGGTCGCAGGAGGCCCAGATCGCCGGGCGTCCGTTGCGCTCGGCCCCGGTCACCAGCATGTTGTCGTCGAGGCGGAAGCGCGTCGTGCGCCGCCGGTCGAGCCATACCCAGCCCTCGCCGCCGGCTTCCAGGTCGCGGCGGTCGCGCATCACGTTCCAGGCGGTCAGCACCGAGAGCGGATTCACATTGGCGATGAAGTCGCGCACGTAGTCGTTGGCCGGCGCCAGCACGATCTCTTCCGGCGCGCCCGACTGCACGATGCGGCCGCCCTCCATGATGGTGATGCGGTTGCCGATCTTCAGTGCTTCCTCGAGGTCGTGGCTGACGAAGACGATGGTCTTCTTCAGGTCCGTCTGCAGTTGCAGCAATTCGTCCTGGAGCTTGGTCCGGATCAGCGGGTCCAGCGCTGAGAACGGCTCGTCCATCAACAGGATCGGTGCCTCGGTCGCGAAGGCCCGCGCCAGCCCGACGCGCTGCTGCATGCCGCCCGACAGTTCGTGCGCATATTTGCCGGCCCACTGGTCCAGATGCACCAGTTCGAGCTGCCGCGCCACGCGCTCGCGCCGTTCGGCGTCCGGCACCCCGGCCAGTTCCAGCCCGAAGCCGACATTTTCCGCGACCGTGCGCCAGGGCAGCAGCGCGAACTGCTGGAACACCATGGCCACGCACTCGCGGCGGATCTTGCGCAACTCGGCTTCGGAGCAGGAGACCACGTCCGCCTGCCAGTCGCCGTCATGGACGATCACCTCGCCGCGGGTCACCTCGTTGAGCCGGTTGACCGCGCGCAGCAGCGTCGACTTGCCCGAGCCGGAAAGGCCCATCAGCACCGAGATCTCGCCCTCCTCGACGGTGAGGTTGCAGCCGGCGCAGCCAAGCACGCTGCCGGTCTTTTCGAGGATTTCGGCGCGGCTGGCGCCGCTGTCGAGCAGCGCCAGCGCGGCGGCCTGTTGGTCGCCGAAGATGATGTCGACATCGCGGAAATCGACGGCGGTGCTCATTTGGCGTCTCCCCTGCCGATGCGCGACATGCGGTCGAGAATGATGGCGAGGATGACAATCGCCAGGCCGGCTTCCAGGCCGAGCGGAATGTTGACGGAGTTGAGCGCCCTGACCACCGGCTTGCCGAGCCCGTTGGCGCCGATCAGCGCTGCGATGACGACCATCGACAGCGACAGCATGATACACTGCGTCAGCCCGGCCATGATCGTCGGCAGTGCTGCCGGCAGTTCCACCTTCCACAGCAATTGCCGCTTGGTGGCGCCGAAGGCTTCACCCGCCTCCAGCATCGGCTTCGGCACCGAGGTGATGCCCAGATACGTAAGCCGGATCGGCGCCGGCGACGCAAAGATGACGGTGACGATCATGCCCGGCGCGATGCCGAGGCCGAACAGGATCAGCACCGGGATCAGATAGACGAAAGTCGGCAGCGTCTGCATCAGGTCGAGCAGAGGCTGCAGATAACGGTAGACGCGTTCCTTGTGCGCGGCCCAGATGCCGATCGGCACGCCGATGGCCATCGAGCAGGTTGTCGCGGCCACGACCAGCACCAGCGTCTCGACGGTTTCTTCCCACAGGTCCTGGTTGACGATGAAAAGTAACCCCAGCGCCACGCCGGCGACCAGCTTCCAGGAGCGCTGCAGATACCAGGCGAGGCCGGCAATTGCGGCGACGAGCAGCACCGGGGGCACCACGAGGAGGATGTCGACCAACCCGTCGAGCACGAACTTGAAGGCATCGGCGATGCTGTCGAAGAACCACTCGAAATTGGTGGTCAGGAAATCGAAGAACTGCTTGCCCCACCGGCCGATCGGTATCTTGAAGCTCGATATCAACTCCGAAATCGGATCCATTGCCCCCTCGCTCCGTGGCACGCGAAAGGCGGCCGCCCTGTCGGGTCAGCCGCCGTTCGCCTGTCTGCTCCGGCGTATCGCCGATTACATGCCGAGGGCGGATTTCACGGCGGCCATGGCGTCGCCGCCGTCCATCGTGGTCACGCCTTCGAGCCACGGGCCGACCGTGTCCGGGTTGGCCTTCAGCCACGCCGTCGCCGCGTCCTGCGGATCCTGGCCGTCGTCGAGGATCGCACCCATGATCTCGTTTTCCATCTTGAGCGAGAAGACGAGATTGGTGAGCAGCTTGCCGACGTTCGGGCACTCGGTAACGTAGCCGGCGCGGACATTGGTGTGAACCGTCGCGCCGCCGTAGTTCGGACCGAACACGTCGTCGCCACCGGCCAGATAGGCCATCTCGACATTCGCGTTCATCGGATGCGGCTCCCAGCCGAGGAAGACGATGTCCTCCTTGTCGCCGACCGCCTTGGAGACGGCCGACAGCATGCCGGCTTCCGAGCTCTCCACCAGCTCGAAGCCGTCGAGCTCGAACTGGTTGTTGGAAATCATGTCGAGGATCAGCCGGTTGCCGTCATTGCCGGCCTCGATGCCGTAGATCTGGCCGTCGAGCTTGTCCTTGAACTTGGCGATGTCGCCGAAAGTCTGCAGGCCCGCGTCGAAGGTGTATTTCGGAACCGCCAGCGTGTATTTGGCGCCTTCCAGGTTGGTGGCGATCGTCTCCACCGTGCCGTCGTCCAGATAGGGCCTGATGTCAGCCTCCATGGTCGGCATCCAGTTGCCCAGGAAGACGTCGATATCCTTCGAGGCGAGCGACGTGTAGGTCACCGGCACCGACAGGATTTCCACCGTGGGCTCGTAGCCCAGCGCTTCCAGCACCACCGAGGTGGTCGCCGTCGTGGCGGTGATGTCGGTCCAGCCGACATCCGAGAAGCGCACTTCCTTGCAGCTTTCGGGATCGGCGGCGAGCGCCTGCGAGGTGAGTGCCGTTGCGAGTCCGAGCGACAAGGCAAATATCGTCTGGCGAGGCATTGAGGTGTTCTCCCTGTTGTTGTTGGCGGCCCATCGCGGCTCTGCTGGCAATAAGCCAAACACCATTTCAGGCCGTATTCAAGCGTGTCTGGATGCGCGGGGCATCCGGGTTGTCTCAGTCAATCGGATTTGGGCGCGAAGATCGTCGCGATCGCGGCTCAAGATTACCGGGGCACGCCTTGGAAAAATTTGCCGATATCCCTCCGATTTTTTATTGATTGTGCAGTCAATCAAAAAAAGTCGAGCCGACCGGCAATGTCAAGCCGGAAACGGATTGCGCCAGGATTCCGTCTCTTGGGTGCGGGCAAGGCGCGACTTGTTCGGCTTCGCGGCGCCTTTTCCAGTGGAACGCTGCGACTGGCGACTCCCATCATGGCTGCGGCTTGGCCTAATAGACGAATGGCCAAGCTCTACTTTCACTACGCGACCATGAACGCCGGCAAGTCGACCATGTTGCTGCAGGCGTCCTACAATTACCGTGAGCGCGGAATGACGACGATGGAGTTCATCGCCGCCTTCGACGACCGAGCCGGTCGCGGCCGCATCGGCTCGCGCATCGGCCTGGCCGCCGAGGCCGAGACCTTCCGCCATGGCGACGATCTTTTTGCCCGCATCGCCGAGCATCACGACCATACCTCGGTGCATTGCGTCTTCGTCGACGAGGCACAGTTTCTCGACGAGGAACAGGTCTGGCAGCTGGCGCGCGTTGTCGACCGGCTCGACATCCCGGTCATGTGCTATGGCCTGAGGGTCGATTTCCAGGGCAAGCTCTTTCCCGGCTCGCATGCGCTGCTGGCGATCGCCGACGAACTGCGCGAGGTGCGCACCATCTGCCGCTGCGGCCGCAAGGCGACGATGGTCGTGCGGCTCGGACCGGACGGCAAGGTTGCCCGGCAGGGCGACCAGGTGGTGATCGGCGGCGACGACAAATATGTCTCGCTCTGCCGCCGGCACTGGGAAGAGGAGATGGGCCGCTGGCCGGCCGAGGATCTGATCGGCTTTGCCGGCGAGCGGAGTCGCGCCCGCTAATTCGCGTGGTAGTGCAGATTCCGACCGGCTGAACCGCAGGCAACACCGCGACTTTCATTCGCAACAATCGCCCCATATATTCGGTCCCGCTGCCGCGCGACCGCCGGTATTCGATCAGCCCGTTGGAGGAACTGGATGGCGACCTTGCAGAACTTCGATGCCGAAATTGCCAAGACCAGGAAGACGGTCGAGGATATGCGGTCCAAGATCGAGCAGTCCGGCATCGTGCTCGACAAGATCGCCCAGACCGACAAGAAGATCGGCGAGGTCGACTTCGACATCGAGAACGCTCGCATCGAGGACGTCATCAAGCAGCAGAAGACCATGGAGGCGAATATCGCCGACCTGATCATCGGTCTCGAGGACGCCACCAATGTCTTCGGCAGCGAATTCGAGAGCATGAAGAGCTACACCGGCTGGGAGACCTTCGTCGGCTTCTTCTCCAAGCAGCGCCAGCAGCGGATGCGCACGGAGCGCGTGCGCAACATGTCGCTGGCCGGCAATTTGCAGGAACTGCTCGGCAAGTCCGACACCATCGTCGGCATCCTGACCGACCAGAAGCAGGTGCTCGACGACCGCTACAAGACCTCCGAGGCCAGCCTTGCTCAGGTGATCGAGCGCCGCAAGTCGACCATGGACGAGCTGACGGCGACCCAGAAGCGCATCGAGGAACTGAACCCGCTGCTGCTCGACATCGAAAACCGCATCTCCGCCTCGACCAGCCAGGCCGAGCGCACCGAGCTGGAAGGCGAGCGCTCCAAGCTCGCGACCGAATACAATGAGAAGCAGGCCAAGGAGCAGGAACTGCTGGCCGAGAGCCAGACGCTGGAGCGCTACACGTCGATGTTCCAGACCTTCGTCGATTCGCTCAACAACCAGATCGCGGCCCAGAACACGCTGATCAACAAACTGACCATCGATACCGAGCAGCGCATTGTTCTGTACAAGGCGCTGGAGGACTCTTTGAAGACGGCCGCCCAGCAGGATGTCGCCCACCGGATCAACACGCTCGGCAGCCAGGTCGACAACACCGCCGAGGAGACGATGGCCGGCATCGGCGCCGCCGCCCAGCGCCACATCGGCGATCTGCTCGAGCTGCACGAGAAGAACATGGTCACGACCGCCGACATCCAGCGGCGCAAGAAACTCGCCGACGATGCCTTCGCGCGCCGCTTCGAGGACGTGATGAAGAAGCACAACGCGGCCGACTACGTGCGGCAGTAGCCAGGCCGCATGACCGACGCGAATTCCTCAGCGATCCGCTACTTCGACGCCATTTCGGCCGCGCTGTCGGGGCTGGACATCTTTCTGCGCCACGACAATTCGCCGCTTTACGGCCACGGCCTCGTGGCCCAGATCGTCGCCGAATATATCGTGCGGCTTGAAAACTCGTTCTCGTGCTGGCGCAACCGGCTCGGTTTCACCAAGAGCTTCCGCATCTCGCGCGCCGAAAGCGGCTTCCCGGTGTTCCAGAACGTCATGGAGCTCGACCGCGACCGCCGCACCGCGGAGCAGAAGCTCGCAGCCATCCCGCAGGCCGGGGAACTGCGAGCCGAGATGGTCGACTTCATCCTGAGGCACAAGGCCTTTCCCGAAACGCTGCAGCGTTCGATGGCCGAGCGGCTCTATCTGGAGGATGTCGGCACCGGCCTGGTATTTCCGCCCTTCGTGCTGCCGAAGACGGTGCGGGTTTCCGTCAACCCCAAGACGATGCGGCCCTATTGCCTGGTCCACTGGGGGGCCTTCGACGGCAGCGCCAACCTGCCGCTGGTCTACATGGCGATGATCGAGGACTCTTCGCCCGATATGGTCGAGGCGCTGGTCACCCGCGACGGCAAGCTCAACGAGAGCGTGCCGGTGCCGCTGCCGGTCGACGGCCTGCTTAACCCGCAGCTGGCGCACCGTTTCGACGATTTCGCCGAGAAGAACTCCGCCTATTCGCTGTCGCCGGCCACCATCGCCGGCAATCTCGACAAGGATTTCGACACTCTGCACCCCAAGCAGTTGCGCCGCGTCGTGCTCGGGCCGTTTTATTCGGCCGGCATCACCGAGCACAATTCGCGCGTCGCCGAGGTGCTCGAGAAGGTTCGCAAGCCCGAGAACGCCTGGCTCCTGACCTGGACCATCCAGGAAGTGTTTTCCAAGGGAGAGAAGCCGGCGCGCCGCGGCCTGTGGTCGAGCGAGCCGGCCCGCGACGAATTTTTCATCAACACCGATGACCTAGAGGCGGCGCGCCAGGGCGTGAGTTCCTACGAGAAGCATGCCCTGGTGCCGCACGAGGCCTACCAGGCGCTCTATGCCGCCGGCGAGGCGCAGAAGGTCTTTGCCGGCTACAAGGTCCACATCCTGTCCGGCGAGCGGGTCATCAGCGATGTCTGAGACGTAGGCTGCATATCAAATGCGGGGACGAGCATGGATACCGGTCTGACGACGATCGACGAAGCCGACATCGAAAAGCACCGCGCCGTCGCGCAGGGCATGGTCACGCGAGTCATCGTCATGGAGGACAGCGGCAGCCGCTCCTCGACCGCGCTTGCCGGCACCGGCCGCCGCTTTGTCTCCACCGTGTCCACCGGCTCGGTGCGCCGCACCCGCGAGGTCGAGCTCACAAAGACCATCGAGGCCGTCCGCGCCGACGACGTCCTGCTTTCGATCCTCCAGCACACGCTGCTTTTCCGCGCCCGCCGCGGCATCGCCGTGGCGCTGGCGATCGGCGAGGTGTTTGCGCAAGGCTCCGAGCTTGAAAGCCTGCAGGCCAAGAACAGCCGCTCGCCGCTCGAAGGCGAGGAGGCCTCGCGCTTCAAGCGGCTCCTGTCCGCCTCAGCCTATGTCGCCGCCTTCAGCTTTGCTTCCTATCTGCTCCAGACCATCGAGAGCGATGCCGAGGCGCCTAACGATGTCGAGGAGCCGGATTTCCTGTTCGACACCCCGCAGGACGCGCTGAAATCGATGGTCGCCGGCCTCGATGCCGCGATCGGGGGCTCGAAGGACGACCACGATCTGATGAGCCGGGCGCGCGCCTTCGCCCGCACCGCCATCGAGGGGCTGTTGTCGCGCA